>NZ_JBIVUG010000002.1:860811-966183 GCF_044757065.1 Actinosynnema sp. NPDC091369
AGGATCTCACCGCGCGCGGTGACCGTGATCTTCTGGCTCAGGTCGCCCTGGGCGACCGCCGTGGTGACCTGCGCGATGTTGCGCACCTGATCGGTGAGGTTGCCCGCCATGAAGTTCACCGAATCGGTGAGGTCGCGCCACACGCCGCCGACCCCGGGCACCTCGGCCTGGCCGCCCAGCCGGCCCTCGCTGCCCACCTCGCGGGCCACCCGCGTCACCTCGTCGGCGAACGAGGACAGCTGGTCGACCATCGTGTTGACGGTCTCCTTCAGCTCCAGGATCTCGCCGCGCGCGTCCACGTCGATCTTCTGCGACAGGTCGCCGCGCGCCACCGCGGTCGCCACCTGGGCGATGTCGCGGACCTGGCTGGTCAGGTTGCCGGCCATGGCGTTCACCGAGTCGGTGAGGTCCGCCCACGTGCCCGACACGCCGGGGACCTGGGCCTGGCCGCCCAGCCGGCCCTCGGTGCCGACCTCGCGCGCGACCCGGGTCACCTCGGAGGTGAACAGCGACAACTGGTCGACCATGCCGTTGAAGACCGTCGCGATCTCACCCAGCAGGCCGTCGGCGTCGTCGGGCAGCCGCGTGCCGAAGTCGCCGTCGCGGACCGCCGTGAGGCCCGCCAGCAACTGCCGCAGCTCCGGTCTGTCCGCCGTGGCCACCGCCGACGACGCGGTGTCCGTGGCGTGCGAAGCCCCGGCCGCCGTTTCACCCATGTCCGCCCCGCCCCTGTTCCCGTGCCCGATGACCTGGCAGAAGGCCAACTGACGCGTGGATCGCGAACGGCAGCCGGCAGCCTCGCGACACGTTACACAAGGTCGGTTCGACCCGGTTGACGAGCGCGGGCGACGGCGCGACCGCGGAGATCGGCGCGCGGAGTGGCGACATCATCCGCCGCCGCGGTGCTCAGCGGGTGATCGGAGGCCGGGACCACCGCGAGGCGGTCCCGGCCTCCGGGCCTTCAGGGCTCAGTGGTGGTAGGCGTGCACCACGGCGTGCCCGCGACCGCGGCCGATGAGCCACCTGTTCACCGGCACGGTGACCACGAACGCGACCGCGAAGGCGAACGCCAGCGCGCCCCAGAACAACCCGCTCGACAGCCCCGCCTCCATGGCGCCCGGCACCACGAGCATCACGCCGTTGTCCACGATCTCCATGACGATGATCGACACGGTGTCCGCCGCCAGCGCCACCTTCACCGCCTGCCGGAACCCGACACCCGCCTTGAGCACACCGCGCATCGTCAACGCGTAGCCGAAGACGAACGCCAGCGCCACGGCCAGCACGATCGTCGCCACCGTGCCCCAGCCGAGCGCCGTGCCGATCACCATGCCCAGCACCTCGCCGATGGCGCAGCCGGTCAGGCAGTGCAGGGTCGCGGACGCCGCCATGCCCCAGCTGACCGTCCCGCGGCCCGCGTGGTGGTCGTGCCCCTCATGGTCGTGGTGGCCGTGGTGCTCGTGCTCGTCGTGCTCGTGCTGCATGATCGACTCCCCGTCGTGGCTTATACCCCCAGGGGGTAAGCAACCAGAGGTTAGCACGGCCCTGCGGGATGTCCACCCGCCTGTGCGGTCGACCACAAGGGACGGAACCCGCGCGCCACGGAACCGCTCAGGGTGCGTGACGTCCTCGCCGGGTCGCTCGCCTGCACCACCGTGATGGCCGTGCTCGACAACCTGCACCGCGAAGGATGGGTGGCGCGGGAGTTGCAGGGCGGAGTTGGCATGCGTGACCCAGGATCGCGCCCTGGGTCAGACGGCCGCTCACGGCTTTCGCCGGTCGCGACACCGCGCCCGAACGCGTCAGCCGGGCGTGCGCCGGGCGTGCCCGGGCCCGGTCGGGACCAGCTCCCCGAAGTCGAGGACCCGGTCCGCCACCACGTCCAGGAGCGGGCGGTCGTGCGAGACGGCCAGCACGCCGATGCCCCGGGCGTCGACGGCGGCGCCCAGCAGCCGCCAGACCTCCGCCTGGCTGATCGGGTCGAGGCTCGCGGTGATCTCGTCGGCCACGAGGAAGCGCGGGTCCGCCAGGAGCGCTCGCCCGAGGTTGACGCGCTGCGCCTCGCCGCCGCTGATCTCGTGGGGGAAGCGGTCCAGGAGCTCCGGCGGGGCCAGCGCCGGGTCCATCCCGTCGAGGACGCTGTCCGCCGCACCCGTCTCGGCCAGGCTCCTCCGGATCTTCCAGAGCGGGTCGAACGCCGGCAGGGCGTGCTGGGAGACCAGTTGCACGGGATTGGCCGTCCCCCGACCGGGACGCGGTGGCCGCCCGTCGACGGACACCTCGCCGCGGTGCGGGCGCAGCGAGCCGGACAGCAGCCGGCCGAGGGTGCTCTTGCCGGCGCCGCTGGGACCGTGCAGGCCGACCACCTCGCCCGGTTCGACCGAGAGCGACACCCCCTCCACCACCCAGGGCGACTTGCGGGAGTAGCGGAACCACACGTCATCGGCCCGCAGGGTCATGCGTCCTCCTGGCTGCGGAACCCGTTGGCGGGCAGGGCGTGCCACAGCGCCCGGGTGTACGGGTGGGTCAGGTCGTCGGCGTGGAAGTCGGCGGGGCGCGCCTCGTCGACGGTGCGGCCGTGGCGGCAGATGACGACCCGGTCGGCGACCTCCAGCGCGGCGGCCAGGTCGTGGGTGATGAGGACGACGGCGCGGTCCTGGTCGGCGATGCGCCGCAGGTCCGCGAGAGCGGCGCGAACCGCCTCGGCGGGCAGGCCGGGGGTCGGCTCGTCGGCGACGACCAGCGCGGGGTCGCCCATCAGCGCCATGGCCGTCAGGACGCGCCGGACCTGACCGCCGGACAACTGGTGCGGGTACCGCCGGTGGACCTCCGGTCCCAGCCCGCGGGCGTCGAGCGCCGTGCGGGCGACGACGTCCGGTGACGACCGCCCGGCCAGCTCGGCGGAGCGGCGGACCTGGCGGAGGACGGGCGTGACCGGGTCGAGGAAGGTCACCGACTGCGGCAGCAGCGCGATGTCGCGGCCCGCCCGGTCGCGGCGCGCCGCCGGGTCGAGGGGCACGCCGTCGAACCGCACCGTCCCGCTCTCGGTCGCGTTGGGCGGCAGCATGCCGAGCACGGCGTGGGCGAGCAGGCTCTTGCCCGCGCCGCTGGCGCCGACCAGGGCGACGAGCTCGCCCCGGTCGGCCGTGAGGTCCATGCCCGTCAGCGCGGTGACGGTGCGGCGGCGCAGGCCGCGGTCGTACTGGGTGAACGAGACGGTCAGGGAGCGGATGTCCAGCAGCGGGCGCTCCGGTGCGGTGGTCACAGGTGGTGGCTCCTCGGGTCGATCAGCGACCGCAGGTTCTCGCCGATGCCGTCCACGGCCTTGACCAGCAGCAGCAGGCACAGGCCGGGCAGCACGGCCAACCACCACGCGCCCGCCGACAGGAACCGCATGGACTCGGCCAGCAGGATGCCGGTCGACGGCTCGGCGGGGTCGACGCCCAGCCCGAGGAACGACAGCGCGGCCTCGTGCAGGATGGCGTGCGGGAACAGCAGGACCAGGCCGACCAGGAAGTGCCCGGCCAGGTGCCCGGCGACGTGCCGGCGGGCGACCCACCACCGGCCGCGCCCCAGCTGGACCGCGACGGTCGCGTAGTCCGAGTTGACCACCTGCTTGGCCTGTCCCCGCAGCACCCGGGTGAGGTGCGGCCAGTGCGTCACCGCCACCGCGATGATCACCGCGTCCGTGCCGCCGCCCAGCGCGAACGCCAGCATGAGCAGCAGCACCAGGTGCGGCAACGCCATGAACAGGTCCACCAGCCAGCCCACCACCGCGTCGACCCTCGGCCCGCCGACCGTGGCGGCGCAGGCCAGCACGAGCGCGACCGCGGCGGAGATCGCGGCGGCGGTCGTGCCGACGACCAGGCTCATGCGCAGGCCGGACAGCACGCGGGCGAGCACGTCGCGGCCCAGCCAGTCGGTGCCGAACCAGTGCCCGGCCGACGGTGCGCGGTTGCGCTCCCCCAGCGAAGTGGTCTGCGCGGCGTCCTGAGCCACCGAACCGGCCACGAGCACACCGAGCACGGCCACCGCAGACACGCCCAGCAGGATCAGGGTGCGCGTGCGGCGGTCCACCCGTCCCACCGCGGTGGGCACGACCGTCGTCATCGCTTCCCCCGCAGGTCGGTCAGCCTCGACCTCGGGTCGAGGACGGCGTGCACGCGGTCGCCGACGAGGTTGCCCGCGAACACCAGCACCGTGGTGAACAGCGCGATGCCCAGCAGCAGCGGCACGTCCTGCCCCAGGGCCGCCGTCGTGGTCGCCGCGCCGAGGCCGGGGTAGGAGAACACCTGCTCGGCCAGCACGGAGCCGCCGAACAGCTCCCCGATCGAGCCGAACTGGAGCAGCAGCGCGGGCGCGGCGGCATTGCGCACCACCCGGTGCAGCACGAGCCCGAGGCCGCGCTCGCCCTGCGCCCGCGCGAACGCCACGTGGTCCGAGCCCAGCGCGTCCACCACGGCCTGCCGCGTGTGCAGCACCACGGGCGCGATCCCGACGACGCTCAACGTGATCGCGGGCAGCGCGAGGTGCGCCAGCCGGTCGCCCAGGCCCACCTCGTCCGCCGGCACGCCGATCGGCACCGCGCAGCACACCGGCGCCCAGTTCAACGACACCGCGAACACGTAGAGCAGCAGCAGGCCGACCCAGAACGTCGGCGCGGACGCCAAGGCGTACGAGAACCAGGTGATCGCCCGGTCGGCGGCCCTACCCCGACGCGCACCGGCGACGAGCCCCAGCGCGAAGCCGAGCAGCCCGGACAGCAGCCAGGCCAGCGCCATCAGCGCCAGGCTGGCCAGGAACTTGTCGCCGATCACCTCCAGCACCGGCCGGTTGAACGTCAGCGAGAAGCCGAAGTCCCCGCCGAGCAGGTTGCCCGCCCAGCTCAGGAACCGCTCGTGCGCCGGGTCGTCCAGCCCCCACCGCGCGGCGATCAGGGCCCGTTGCTCCGGGCCCAGCGAGGCGACGTCCGCGCCCACGTAGGCCGCCACCGGGTCCACCGGCGAATTCACCATCAGGGCGAACGAAGCGACCGCGACGGCCGTCAGCAGCAGCACCAGGCGCGAGGCGCGTGCCGCGACCGCGGTCAGCGCCGGACGTGCCCGTGACCCGGAGGTCAGCACGTCCACCGCCACGTGGCGATGCCCTGCGTGATCGGCCAGCCGTGCCCGTGCGGCTCGACCTGCGGCTGCCCGAGGTCCAGGCACGCGTCGGCGTAGTAGGTGTGGTCGAGGTTGACCAACCACGCCCACGCGGCGTCGGCCCCCGGCCCGAACTGCCTCTGCGCCGCCTTCCAGTGCGCGGTGGCCTGGTGCGGGTCCGTCGCCGCCATGGCCGCGTCCAGTTCGCCGTCCACCGCGGGGTTCCGGTACAGCCCGGGGTTCCACAGCTCAACGCCCGCCCGCGCCGACGAGTACAGGTTCGCCATCTCCGTCGCGTCGTGGCTGCCCCAGCCGAACAGCACCGGGTCGGAGTGCATGCGGGTGCGGATGACGTCCCAGCTCTCGCCCTTCGGGGTCACCGCTATGCCCACCGGCTCCAGCATGTCCGCCACGGCCAGCGCCAAGCCCTGCCGCAGGGAGTCCCCGGCGGGGTACAGCAACGGGAACTCCGCCTTGGTGCCGCCGCGCTCGCGGACGCCGTCACCGTCGGAGTCGACCCAGCCGGCCGCTTCCAGCGCCCGCTTCGCCCCTTCGGGGTCGTTGTCCGGGACCGCCGCGGCCGGCTCGTGCCAGGGCAGCTCGTCGACCGGGCCGGTGGCCGGGCGGCCGAAGCCGTTGAGCACGCCGTCGACCAGCGCCTGCCGGTCCAGCGCCACGTTGACCGCCCGCCGCACGGCCTGGTCCGACGTCACGTCGTCCCCGATCGGCCGTCCCTCGGCGGTCGTGCGCCCCTCGTCGGGCAGGAAGGGGAACGCGATCCCCCGGTTGTCCACGGACTTCACCCTGGCCAACCTCATGCCGGGGATCTCGCCGGTGGCCGGCGACGGCGGCAGCGCCGCCACGTCGACCTGCCCCGACCGCGCGGCGGCCAGGCTGGCGTCCTCGCCCGTGAAGACGAACACCACCCGCTCGAACGCGGGCTTCGCGCCGTAGTAGGCGTCGTTGCGCCGCACGATGAGCTGCTGGCCCTCGTCCCACTGCTCCAGGACGAACGGACCGGAGCCCACCGGCTTGCGCGCGTAGTCCGGCCCGTGCGCGTGCTCCGGCACGATCCCGAGCGACACCAACCGATTCACGAACGTGCTCTGCGGCTCGGTCAGGCGCAGCTCCACGGTGTCCTCGTCGACCGCGACCGCCTCCCGCAGCACGGTCACGTCGGTCGCCCCGCCGCTCTTGGCCGCCGCGGTGAACGTGTAC
Source organism: Actinosynnema sp. NPDC091369 (assembly GCF_044757065.1). NCBI lineage: Bacteria > Bacillati > Actinomycetota > Actinomycetes > Pseudonocardiales > Pseudonocardiaceae > Actinosynnema > Actinosynnema sp. NPDC091369. The sequence continues at coordinate 867,171 of NZ_JBIVUG010000002.1, forward strand.
GCCACGTCCCGCGCGGTCACCGGCTCGCCGTCGCTGAACCTCGCGTCGGTGCGGATGTCGACCGTCCACACCAGACCGTCCGCGCTCACCTCGTGCCGGGTGGCCAGGTCGTTGACGACGTCGAGGTCCGCGTCCCGGGCCAGCAGCGTCGACTGGAACAACGGCGACCCGTACCGGCCCCAGCCCAACGTCGGGTCGTAGCCCTCCTCGGACTCGCCCCCGATCGCCAAACGCAGCTCGGTGGGCGTGCCGCCGGACGCGCGACGCCCTTCGCCCGAACACGACGCCAGGACGACCCCGACCGCGGCCACAGCCGTCGCGCGCAACCAAGCAGACCCGGGCACCCGCACTCCCCCTCACCGTTGTTGCCAATTACTGGTAACAACCATTTGGGGGCATTAGGTCACACCACGGTGGCGGTCACAACCGAATGTGATCTCCACATCACCCGTCGCCGCACGGCGGGGCGCACTGCGCGGCGAAGACCGGCCCCGCCCCCGCGTTCGGCTGTCGGACCTGCGCGGCGACAGCGGCGACGGCCACCTCGGCGCACCCGGTCGCCACCTCGACACGTCGGTTCCGATCACCACGCCAGGGCGGGGTCCGAACGGGCTCAGCCGAGGGTGTTGCAGCGCGCCTGGCCGAACACCAGGTAGCCGCGGTGCACGCCGGAGCTGTCGGCGCTGCCGTCGCAGTCGATGGACAGGTAGCCGTTGAACACCGTGTGCTCGGGGTCGGCGTACCACTGGTACAGGCACGCGTAGCCGCTCTTGCACACGGGGATGGCCTGGGCCGAGGCCGGCACTAGGGCGACGACACCGAGTGCCGCCGCGACGACGACCAGCAGACGACGGATCACGGTAAACCTCCTGGTTTCCGAGAGCGCGGTGCGGGACTGCGTCGAGGATGGCACCGCAACCGGAAACCACAGCACCACCGATCGGCAGAACGCTTCGGCCCGCCCGAAGCCGCGCCGCCGGCCGCGTCGCGCGGTGACGTGAACGGCCGGTGGGCGTGCGGCTGGGGCATGATCTGCCCCATGACAGCCGCACGGCTGCTGGCGCGCCGCACCGAACGGTGGTTCGTCCAGCAGGGAGCCCCGACGATGATCGAGGGCTACGGGTTCTTCACGCACGTGCTGCCGCGGATGCTGCCCGCACTCGCCACCATCGCGATCGCCGGCCTCGTCTGGCTCGTGCCGCTGGGCGCGGCCGGGTACGGGCGGTGGGTGCTGTTGGCGTTGATCCTCGCCAGCGCGCTCACGGCCTGGGTGCTGCTGTCGTCGTTCGTGCGCCGGCTGCCGCACATCACCCGCAACCGCACGATCGCGATCCTCGTCGGCTACGCGGCGGTGCCCGTGGTCGTGCCCGTCCTCCAGGACACCATCGACGACACGCCGGACAGCGACCCCGTGCAGCTGGTCGTGTTCTTCGCGGCGATCTTCGTCGCCTCCTGGCTGGCGGTCACCTACGGGTTGGTGGCGCTGCTCAAGGGCGCGATCCGGCACACCGTGCACGACCTGCGCAACAGCGTGCACCTGCTCGGGCGGGCACTGCCGCCGCTGTTGTTCGTGACGCTGTTCCTGTTCTTCACCGGTGAGCTGTGGCAGGCGATGAACCAGCTCCCCTGGCAGCGGGTGAGCCTGGTCGTGGCCCTGTTCGCGGCGATCACCGTGCTCGCCGCGGCCGCGCGCCTCAAGGACGAGATCGGCCGGGTCGAGCAGGACCTGCGCCCGGAAGTGCTCGCCGAAGCGTGCCGGGGCACACCCCTGGGCGACGAGGAGTTCGACGAGCCGCTGCGCCCGCGCAAGCTGACCGGGCGGCAGTCGCGGAACCTCCTGGTCATGCTCGCGACCCGCCAGCTCGTGCAGGCGGCGGTGGTGGGGCTCGCGCTGTTCGCGTTCTTCGTGGCCCTCGGCCTGATCGTGGTCACGCCCGCGGTCGCCGAGCAGTGGATCGGGGGGCCGCCCGAGCCCGCGAAGTGGCTGCCGGGCGTGCCGGCGGCGATGCTGCGCAACGCCACGCTGTTCGCCGCGTTCGGCAGCATGTACTTCGCGGTGGTGTCGATGAGCGACGCCGAGCAGCGCAGGCAGTTCTTCGCGCCCGTGGTCGAGCGGATCGAGCGCACGCTGGCGGTGCGCGCCGTCTACCTGGCCGTCCGCGAACGGTGACGACGGTGTCGCCGTAGGCTTCTCGGCGCTTCGACCTCGTGGAAGGACCACCGATGTCCCCTGATCCCGACCGCCCGAACGCGCCGCGGCTGGCCCGGCGGTTGGGCACCGGCAGCGCTGTGGTGATCGGGCTCGGTTCGATGATCGGCGCGGGGGTGTTCGCGGCGTTCGGGCCGGCGGCGCGGGCGGCCGGGGCGGGGCTGCTGGTCGGGTTGGCCATCGCGGCGGTGGTGGCTTACTGCAACGCGACGTCCTCCGCCCGGTTGGCGGCGCGGTACCCGGCGTCCGGTGGGACGTACGTGTACGGGCGGGAGCGGTTGGGGCCGTTCTGGGGGTACCTGGCCGGCTGGGGGTTCGTGGTCGGGAAGACGGCCTCCTGCGCGGCGATGGCCCTCACGGTCGCCGCCTACGCCCTGCCGGACGCCGGACGGGCGGCTCGGAGCGCGGTGGCGGTCGTGGCGGTGCTCGCGTTGACCGCCTTGAACTACCGGGGTGTGCAGAAGTCGGCGTGGGTCACGCGGGTCATCGTGGCGGTCGTGCTGCTCGTGCTCGGTTCGGCGGTGGTGGCGGCCTTCGCCGGGGGGACGGCCGCCGGTGCGAACTTCCAGCCGTTCCCCGGTGGCGGCGTGGGCGGCATCCTCCAGTCGGCCGGGCTGCTGTTCTTCGCCTTCGCCGGTTACGCCCGGATCGCCACGCTCGGCGAGGAGGTCCGGGACCCGCAGCGGACGATCCCCAGGGCCGTCCCGATCGCCCTGGGCCTCGCCTTGGCCGTGTACGCGCTGGTGGCGGTGGCCGTGCTCGCCGCGTTGGGGCCCGATCGGCTGGCGGCGGCGAGCGACCCGGTGGCCGCCGCGGTCGCCGCCGGTTCCTGGTCGTGGCTGACGCCGGTGGTGCGGGTCGGCGCGGCCCTCGCGGCGCTGGGCTCGCTGCTGGCGCTGGTGCTCGGGGTCTCCCGGACGACGCTGGCCATGGCCCGGGACGGCCACCTGCCGCGCGCGCTGGCCGCGGTCCACCCCCGCCACCGGGTGCCCCACCACGCCGAGGTCGCCGTCGGCCTCGCCGTCGCTGTGCTGGTCTGCGTGGTCGACCTGCGCGGGGCGATCGGCTTCTCCTCGTTCGCGGTGCTCGTCTACTACGCCGTCGCCAACGCCTCCGCCTGGACCCTGCGCCCGGACGAGGGCCGCCCGCCGCGCGCGGTGCCGGTCGTCGGTCTGGTGGGGTGCCTGGTGCTGGCCGCCACCCTGCCGACACCGTCCGTGCCGGCGGGCGTGGCGGTGTTGGGGGTCGGGGTGGCGATCTGGTTCGTCCGACGCCTCACCGGGAGGTTCACCCACCCGTGACCGGCCCGGCACGTGCGCGCCGGGCCGGTCGTCGGGGGAACGGGTGTCAGCGCAGGGACGAGGCGAGGCCGATGCCCTGCTCGCGCAACGCCCGCGCGACCACCTCGGCGATGCGGGCCGCGCCGGCCGCTTCGAAGTGGGTGTGGTCGTTGCAGAAGAACGCGCCGACCGCGCCCTGCGTGTAGTCGCCGTTGTTCGGGCACAGGCCCAGCGAGTTGTAGAGGGCGACGCTGCGCTGGTGCAGGTCGATGACCGGCACCTGGTCGGCCTGCGCCTGCGCGATGGTCTCCGACACGAACCCGCGGTTGCCCACGGCGGTGGAGCCGGAGCAGCGGATCGCCGCGACCGGCGTCACGAACACCGGCTTCACGCCGCGCGCCTTCGCTTCGCGCGCCATGGTGGACAGCAGTTGGCGGTAGCGCGTGGTGCCCACGTGGCGGGGGCAGTTGCGGTCGCCGTCGTTGATGCCGAACTGGATGATGAGCCAGTCCCCCGCCTTCATGCCGTTGGTGGACAGCATGGTCGCCCAGCGCGAGGCGTAGGTGCGGGGGCTGACCACGCACTCGCCGGTGGAGTCCATGGTGCTCTTGACGTTGGACTCGTAGAGCCAGGTCTGGATGCTGCGCCCGCCCACGGCGTTGTTGACCACCGTGACGTCGTCGTTGAACAGCCGGTCGAACTGGCTGCCCCAGCCCGCCGGGCAGCTCACGCCCGAGTTGGGGTTGGCCACGGTCGAGTCACCGGCCAGCCACACCTTGAACGGCGTGGCGGCGACCCCGGGACCGGTCCGGTCGGTGGCGGCGCAGGGCGCGGGTGCGGGCGCGGCCTGCGCCGGCGCGGTCACGACCGCCGCGGCGGCGCACACCACCGCCGCGACCGCCAGGTTCCTGGTGAGCGAAGAAGTCCTCATCGATCCTCCATGTCGTACCGGCGGGTCAGCGGACCCGGGTCGGGCTGATGACGCCGAGCCGCACGGCCTCGTCGAGCACCAGGCCCGACATCGCGGCCGCGCCGTACTCGGAGAAGTGGGTGTTGTCGCCCTTCTCCCGCGTCAGGAACAACCGCTCCGACCCGGTGACGCCGAGCTGCTGGACGAGGTTCGCGGACGACGTGGTCAGGTCGACCAGCGGTGCGCCCTGGGCGCGGGCGACGGCCTTCATCTCGGCGGGCAGGTTCACGCCCAGCTCGTTGACGTGCCAGGCGGTGCCGGTGAGCCGTCCGGCCGAGTCGAACAACCGGCGGACCGGCGGCGTCACCAGCACCGGCGCGCCGCCCGCCGCGCGCACCTCGCGGACCATGCGGGTGAGGTTGTCGCGGAACGCGGTGGCGGTGGTGCGCTTGTCGTTGTGGCCGACCTGGATCACCACGGTGTCGCCCGCGCGGGTCTGCGACCGGACGGCCGGGAACAGCGCGGCGTTGGCCAGCACCGAGCCGGAGCTCTCGCCGGAGTCGGCGTAGTTGGCCACCGACAGGCCCTCGCGCAGCCGCGCGGGCAGCAGCTGGCCCCAGCCGGTGTAGGGGGCGGTGGGCTGGTCGCACACCGTCGAGTCGCCGACCAGGAACAACGCGGGCGGCCGGACCGGGCGGACGGTGATCGCCTCGACCGCCGGGGAACGCCCGTCGAACACCAGGGTCAACCCGGGCGTGCCGGTGCCGCCCTGGCCCGTCGGCTGCCCTTCCGGCTGCCGCACGTTGACCGTGACGACCCGGTCGAGCAGTTGGCCCGCGGCGGTGTCGACGGCGGTGAGCACGCGGCGGCGGGCCTCGGCCGTGATGCCGGTGGTGGCGGTGCGGGACGGGCTGCCCAGCCGCACGGTCACGTCGTAGTGGCCGGGCGCCACGTCGTAGTGGCAGATGATCGGCGCGGTCCCGGTGCACGCGGCCGGTGCGGCGTGCGAGGGCGTGGTGCCGAGGGCGGTGAGCGCGCCGGCCGTGAGCGCCACGGCCAGCGCCGGGCGCAGGACGATGGTCCGGGAGGACATGGGTGTGCTCCTTGCTGCGGTTCGCCCGCGTGGGAGGAGGGGTGCGCGCAGACCGCTCCACGTCCGGGACAGGAGGCGAGCCCCGGACGTGGAGCGGGGCGGCGGCTCAGCCGGTGGTGAGCGCCGCGGACAGGATCGGCGCGAGCCGGTCGGCGATCTTGCGGTGCCCCTGGTCGTTCGGGTGCACGTTGTCGGTCGTGTCGGTGGACTCGACGATCCAGCCCGTGGTGTCGACGAACCGCACCTTCGGGTCGTTGACGGCCCGCACGGCCGCCTGCGTCTCCGGGATGTAGCGCTTGCGGAAGGTCTGCATCGCCAGGATGGTGGCGTTCGGGTACTTCTGCCGGGCCCGCTGGATGAGGGTGACGTAGGCGGACTGGAACTGCGCCCCGGTGACGCTGTGGCCGACGTCGTTGGTGCCGAGGTTGATCACCACGGCGTCGGCGCGGTAGCGGGAGAAGTCCCAGTTCGCGGCGTCGGCCTGCAAACCGGTGCGCAGGAACCGGTCGCTCATGCCGATGCAGCCGTCCGCCGCCGAGACCAGGCACGCACCGCCGACCGCGATCTGGGTGTGGCCCGCGCCCAGGCGCTCGCCGACCAGCCAGCCGTAGGCGGTCAGGGCCTGCTTGGACGACTGCTGGCCCACCGTGATCGAGTCGCCGACGAACTCGACGATCTTCGACGGCACGCCCGGCGCGAACGTCGTCGCGCCCGCCTCCAGCTCGACGCCGCGGAACACCGCGTCACCCCGGTAGGACCCGGCGATCGGCCGGTAGGACACCCGCAGGGTGTGGTTGCCGCTCGCCAGCGGCGTCGGGGTGAGGTCCACCGTGCCGCTGCGGTTGACGTACGAGACGTCGGGCCCGCCGTCGATGCTGACGAAGAAGTCGATCGCGTTGCGCTGCTTCAGCTTCACCGTGCGGCCGGTGAACCCGACCAGCACGTAGGCGCCCGCCCACTCCGAGACGTACGCGGTCGGGTCGGCGGTGTTCCACCGGCCGAAGTACTTCACGTTCGGGTCGGTCGGCGAGCCGTTGCCGCCGGGCGTGCCGCCGCCGAGCCGGACGAGCAGCCACTGCTGGTTGGTGCCGCCGTTGACGTCGTACTGGGACACCCGCGCGCCGTCGGCGGTCGAGCGCTCCCACACGTCCAAAGCCTTGCCGCTGTTGCGGTTGACGATCCGCACGTGCCCGGCGTCCGTGTCGACCAGGCCGAACTGCTGGTTGGCGGCGTTGGTGTCGGTCCACTGCACCACGTTCGCGCCGTTGGCCGTGGACGAGCCGGAGATGTCCACGACCTTGCCGCTGTAGCGGGACTTGAGCCGGTAGAACCCGCCGCCGGAGTCGACGAACTGGAACTGCTGCGCGGCCGAGTCCGTCCTGGTCGCCTGCACGACGGCGGCGCCGTCGGCCGTGGACTGGACCTGCATGGCCTTGCCGCTGTGCCGGGCCACGACCGCGTAGCTCGCCGAGGTGTCGACCGCGGCCGCCTGGGCGGGCGGTGCGACCGGTGCGAGCGCGACGACCGCGCCCACGGCCACCACGAGCGCCGAGCGCATGACCGCACCGCATGACGACAGTGTCATGTTCGTGCCTTTCGCCTGAGTCGGCACGGCGGCCGGGCCGCCGGACGAGAGGACGTCATCGGCGAAAGACTTGCGCCGTCTCCCCTTCGTGGTCAATGGCCGCATCTCGTATGGGCCGGTCCGTCGAACACGTTCGACGATGGCGACGTATCGCCCTTTTCGGTCGTTCGGGGACGGAAGCGGAAAGCGCTATCCGGAGTGCCGCTCCCGAGGCGCGGGCGCGCGGGTCAGGGCAGGTTCTTCTCCGGGGCGGCGACGTAGGCTTTCATGGAGTGGTCGCGGATGCCGTCACCGGCGGGGGCGAACGGGTCGGCGGTCAGGCCCTTGCCGCGGTCGAGCAGCTCGGAGACCGCGGGCACGGACTCGTGGACCTTGCCGCCGGAGTCGATGTAGCGCAACGACTTGACGTGGCGGAACACCGGCTCGGGCGGCACTTGGGCGACGACGTCGTTGTTGTTGACGACCCGGAACGTGCGGCCCCGCAAGGCTTCGTCGTAGGCCCTGGCGAGGGCGTCGTCGCACGTGCGGGGTTGGCCGAAGGTGTAGACGCCCTGCGCGGAGAGCTCGGGGTCCTCGAAGTGCAGCCAGGCGGCGGCCGGCATCGCCGGCGCGCCACCGAGGCTGTGCCCGGTGAACCAGATCGTCTGCTCCCCGTCGTGCAGTTCCTCGATGGCCGAGAGCACGGACGGGAACACCGCGCGCAGGGCCTCGGCGAAGCCGTAGTGGACCAGGCCGGTGCGCGCCGGGCCCGGCCACGGCGGGTGGTCGTGTCCGACAGCCAGTCGCGCAGCTGGACCGGCTCGGTGCCGCGGAACGCGGTGACCACCATGGTCGGGCTGCCCATGGTGTACGCCTGGGTGTCGCTGAGCGCGAACGGCGGGCTGACCGTCGAGTGGTGGTGGCGCACCCGGTCGAAGCCCCACTCGGCGGCGATCGCCTCGATCCGCTCGCGGTCCTGGTAGGCCGGCTCGGCCGCCTTGGCCATGCGGTAAGCCTGGCGGGCGTCGTACCCGGTGGCGCGGTGGTTCAGCGTCGGCGCAGACATCGGCTCGTCCTCACGGAGGCGGTCACGGCACGGGACGACCACGCCCTCCCGTGCTGTGCCTACCTGCACCGACCGGGGCCACGCCACCGCTCGCGCCCGCTGTTCACCCCACGCACCCGCCCGAACGGCTCGCCGGCGGCGGGCCGGATCAGCCGCCGCCACCACCGCCCGAGCTCTCGGGTCCGGGCTCGTCGTCGGGGTGACCGGGCGAGAAGCGGTCCCGGACGGCGAGGACGACGAGCGTCAGCAGAACCAGGGCGGTGGCGATCGCGGCCACCCACAGACCGGCATCCATACCGCCAGTGTGCCGCGCCCGCGCGCGTGGCGGTCGCGTTCCGGTTCAGCGGGTGTCGCCGAGGCGGTAGGTGCGGGTGGCGGTGCCGCCGAAAACGTGGGCGCGGTCGTCGGCGGTCAGACCGGCGGTCAGCTCCTCGGCTGCCGCCACGACCCGGTCGTAGGGGGCGGCGAGCAGGCACACCGGCCAGTCCGAGCCGAACATCAGCCGTCGCGGGCCGAAGGCGTCGAGCACCACGTCGGTGTACGGCCGCAGGTCGGCGACGGTCCAGGAGCGGTGGTCGGCTTCGGTGACCATGCCGGAGAGCTTGCACACGACGTTCGGCTCGGCGGCCAGCCCGCGGACCAGCGACGCCCAGGGTTCGCGCGCACCCGAGGCGATCGGCGGCTTGGACAGGTGGTCCAGCACGAACGCCAGCTCCGGCAGGGCCCGGACGGTGTCGATCGCGGCGGGCAACTGGCGCGGCACCGTGAGCAGGTCGTAGACCAGCCCGGCCGACGCGACCGCGCGCAGCCCCCGGCGCACGTCGGGCCGGGTGAGCCAGGCGTCGTCCGCCTCGCCCTGCACGAGGTGGCGCACGCCGACGAGCAGCTCGCCACCGGGGCCGGCGCGCAGGGCGGCCAGCGTGTCGCCCACCCGCTCGTCGGTGAGGTCCACCCACCCGACGACACCGGCGACCAGGCCGTGCGGGTCGGTCCCGGCCAGCGCCAGGAACTCCGCGGTCTCCTCGACGTCCGGCAGCACCTGGACCAGGACCGTGCGCCCGACGTCGGCGCTCGCGGCCGCGGCGGCCAGGTCGTCGAGGGTGAAGTCCCGCCGGATGGCCGTGAGCCCGGGGCCGTCCAGCCAGCCGTGCGGGCGACGCGTCGGGCCGGACGTGACGGGCGGTCCCGGCTGCGGCCGCCAGAGGTGGTGGTGCGCGTCGATCCTGATCACGCTATTCAGGATGGCACCACCAGCGAAATTTGTCACCAACAATCGAGGAAACCGAAGGCGATAAAAACGGGCGGGTGAACGACGGCTCCCGAAAGGGCGGTAAAGCCCCGTACGCCTTTTCGACGACCGGATGTCCGGACAATGCTGCAAATGTCCGATCCACCCCGACGACGAAAGGGTCGAACAATGGCGACCACCGCCGAGATCGCGCCGCAGCGCATCAGCCCCCAGGAGGCGTTGCGCGGAACCCCCGTCCACATCGACCACGCCTACACCGGCCAGCACCTGAACACCCAGGGCTTCGCCGGGGCTCCGGGAGTGTGCTTCCTCTTCGACGACCACGACGACAACAACTGGCCGGGTGAGGTCTGGATCATCGAGCAGCAGAGCGACGGGACGGTCCAGATCAAGAACGACAAGACGGGCCGGCTCCTCGCCGCGAAGTCCGTCCCGACCTACGAGCTCTTCCGGACCCCCGTGGTCCTGTCGCCCGACGACACCACCCTGCCCGCCGGGTACAAGTGGGAGACGAGGTGGGTCCTGCACCGGACCGGGATCGAGGACGCGTTCATCATCCGTCCGGCCGGTGACCAGACGCTCGCGATCTCCCCCGAGGCGGGCCAGCCGCTCGGCGTGGTCGGCAACGTCCTGCACGTCCTCAACGAAGGCCCGTACCTGAACCAGCTCTTCACGCTCACCCGCGTGTGGCCGGACCAGAAGGGCCGCGCCCACGGCGGCGGCCACCGGCCGGCCGCCCGGGACTGACCCGCACCCGCCATCCCCTCCGCTCGAGAGCCGTCCCGTCCACCGGACGTTGAATCCGAGCCGGAGGATGGGAACTCCTGGTGGAGCAGGCCCCCGACCACCGCTCCACCAGGAGTTCCGCTCTTTTTCACGCCACGAGCGGAAACGCCTCGGAATTCCGGGCGCGAATTTCTCAGCACACCGGTCCGCGACCGCCTTCCGGTTGGTGGAGCCGGCGCTGGTCCTCGTCGAGGTCGCCGAACGTGCCGCACAGGCTCCGGGCCCACGCGTCCGGGTGGACGTGCCAGGCGGCGATCGAGCCGTCCGGTCGCACGGTCAGCGCGGTGTGGTCGCCCGCGACCGCCACGTGGTAGGGCTGCTGCCCCGGCACGCGCAGCCGGATCGGCTCGGGCCACTCGCCGAGCAGGGTGCCCGTGCCGGTGTGCCACACCAGCAGCCGGTTGCGGAAGTCGTTGGCGTCGCGGTGCGGCGTCGTGTGCTGGACCAGCAGGTCGGTGCCGCCGAGGAAGCCGTACTCGGTCAGCAGCCAGGCGGCCGGACCGCTGCCGCCGCCGAGCCGGGTCCGAGCGGCGGTCGCGAGGTCGACCACCTCCGCTTCCGGCCCGGAGCCGCTGATCACCACGCGGTCGGCGGCCGGGCTCGCGGCGACGACCGCGGGTTCGGCGCGGTAGTCGAAGCCGGCCCGCTCGCGGGCGGAGCCGTCCCGGAGGTCCCACACGCGCACGCGCTGGTCGCCGTCGTGGTCCGCGACGACCGTGACGTGGCCGCGCGGTCCCTGCGTGACGGCGGCGGCGGTGACCAGCGAGCGCTCACCGCGCGGACCGACGACGACGACTTCGTTGCCCCGGTCCGCGAGGGTGCGCACGACCACGCGCTCCTCCCCCAGCACGCGGGCGAACGCCGCGGCCTGCTCCACGGGGTCCGGCGAACCGGGCTCCGAGGCGACCTCCCGCAGGGTGTCGACGTCGCGGGCCACCACCCGTCCCCCGCTCGCCACGGCGAACGTGCGGCTGTCCGCGGTGAAGGGCATCGGCGCGCCGAGCGGGCTGCGGTCGTCGTCGGCGGGGTACTCGGCGACGAGCCGGCGGTCGTCGAGCCGCCACAGCTCGGTGGCGCGGGTCCGGTGGACGAGCAACCACCGCCCGTCCGGGCTCGGCACCAGCCACTGGTCCTCGGCGCGCCCCTCCGGTCCGGTGCGGCCACCCGTGCCGGGCAGCACGTCGAACCGGCGGTCCTCGTGCGGCCGGAGCAGCAGGACGTTGCCCGCGATGTCGGAGACCGCGGCCAGCGCCCCGTCGCGGCTGACGTCGACGTAGCTGCTCGTGTTCGGCAGCCGGCCCAGCGGCCACTCGCGGGTCAGGTCGCCGTCCAGCACCACGAGCTGCCCCCGGTCGTCACCGACCACGACCGTGGTGCCGTCGTCGGACGTGTCCAACGCCGACCACCGGCCCGTGGTGCCGGAGAGCTGCCGCGAGGCGACCTCCCGGCGACCGGCCACGTCCCAGGTCTCCACGCGCGACTCGGCCGACAGCACGGTGACGCGGTGCGCGCCCGCCGCGACACCGGTCTCCACCGCGTCCGGCATGACCGCGTCGGCCGCGACCGCCTCCGGTCCCCCGACGACCTCCAGGAGCGCCCGCTCGGCGGCCGGTCCGTCCGCGATCTTCTCGAACGGCGCGTCGGCGCGGTCGGTGGCGGTGACGTGGGCGCTGACGACCACGCCGGTCAGCGCCAGTTCGAGGAAGCCGACCGCGCCGCCGTCCGCGCGGGTCAGCGTCGCCTGGTGGCCGTCCGGGGACCGGCGCGCCAGCAGCCGCCGCCGCTCGGCCACGTGCCAGACCTCGAAGCCCTCGCCCGCCGTGACGACCACCCGCTCGCCGTCCGGGCTGAACGTCGACCGCACCGACTGCCGGCTGCCGGTGCGCAGGTCCGTGCGCAGCGTCGCCGCGAGGTCGCCCGTCGCGACGTCCCACAGCCGCACCTCGCCGGTCGAGTGGCTGCCGACGGCGACGAGCCGGCCGTCGGGGCTGATCTCGACGTCGCCCGCGCGCCCGTCCGGGAAGGCGCGGCCGGCGCTGCCCGTGGTGGCCGGTTCCCGTTCGAGGAACCGCACCTCGTGGCGGTGCCGGTCGACGGCGCGCATCAGCGAGGCGAGCACCTGGGGCGAGGCGTCGAGCCGGTAGGCGGTCACGGCCAGGCGCGCGGCGAGGACCGGGTCCCGCGCCGCCAGCCCGTCCGCCTCGGCGGCGAGCGCCCGCGCCGACGCGATCCGCAGCTGGCGCTCGGCGCGGTCGCGCTCCCCGATGGCGACGGCACGCTGCCGCACCGCCACCAGGCCCAGCACGACGGCCGCCACCAGCAGCAGGCTCAACGCCGCCACCGCCGCCCGCCGCAACCGGCTCGCCACCCGGAACCGGCGCACGTCCTCGCCGTCCAGCTCGTCGGGCGGGCGGCCGTGCACGGGGGCGGCGAGCCGGCACACCGCCGCGCGGAACCCCGCGTTGCGCAGGGAGAGCCGGGTGTCGTCGGCGGACCGGTCCTGGTCGAGCGTGATCCACAGCGGTTCCTCCCGGAACCAGCCGCTGAGCTGAGGGGGCAGCGCGGTGGTGCGCTCCCAGTCGAAGTCGTCGCCCGACCACGCCACCTCGCCCGAGGTGACCACGACCAGGAACGTCGTCTGGTCGCGGTGCTCCTGCCAGTAGCGGACCTCCCGCCGCACCCAGGGTGACGCGGCGGCCTCCGGCGAGGCCATCAGCAGGAAGAACCGGGAGCCCGCCAACGCCTGCTCGATCGACGTCCACAGGTGCGGTGACGCGGACAGGCTGGTCTCGTCCCGGAACACCCGCAGGGCCCGGGGCCGGTACCACGGCCGCGCCAGCCGGTGCAGCCCCCGCTGCACCGCGACCGCGATGGCGCGGTCGCGCGCGTGGCTGTAGGAGATGAACGCGTCGTACGCCTTGCGCCCGGCGGCGCCACGCTCGGACAGGGCCACGCCCGGAGCATGCCGAAACCGGGCCGCACCGCTCCGGACTTCGCCCTGGGATCACTCGTTCGGATGAGGAATCCGCACCGCAGCTCGGACGTCCCCCGGGCAGAACGCGCGCGGGGCCGCGGGACGGTCGTCCCGCGGCCCCGCGTGCACCCGGTCTAGCGGGCGGCGTACTGCTGGGCCACCTCCGCGTCGGACAGGGCGCGGTCGACGGCGCGGACCTCGTCGACCGAGCCGTGCCAGAAGTCGCCGCGCACACCGGCGTACTTGGCGCGGCCGATGGCCAACGGCCCGGTGCTCACCTCGTCCGGCCCGATCGGGATCGCGGCCACCCGCACGCCGTCGACGTACAGGCGCGTCTCGCCCGCCGCCTCGTCGCGCACGCCGACCAGGTGGTACCAGCGGCCGAGCTCGGGGGTGGCGGCCACCGCGGCCCGCCTGCCGCCCGGCACGCTGAACGCCCACCTGCCCTGCCCGTACTGGAGGTAGAACGGGTTCTCCACGCGCCGGCCGTCCTGGCTCACCGCGGTGGCGTAGTTGCCGGGCAGCGAGTCCATCGCCACCCACGCCGACACCGAGTAGGAGCCGGTGGTGTCGAGCACCGGTCCGGCGGTCTCGGCGTGGTCGCCGTCGCCGTCGAACCTTAACGCCTGCCCGCGCACGCCGGTCGCCCACGCCGCGTCGCCCTTGAGCGACACCGGGTTCGCCGCGCCGCTCGTGTCGTCGCCGTTGCCGTCCAGCGACCACGACCCCTGGCCGTCGTAGGTGCGCTCGGCCGCCGCCGCGCCGGCCGCGATCACCCTCCGGTTGATCTCGCGCACCGGACCGGGGTCGACCTTGATCTCCCGCCGGTCGTAGGTCCACAGGCCGTTCAGCTCGGTCTCCACGTCGGTGATCTGCGTGTAGACCGAGCCGGACAGCTCCGCGCCGGCCGCGTCGAGGTAGAAGGTCTCCGTGTTCGACACGTACTTCGCGGTCAGCGCCGCCTTGTCGGCCACGCCGCTGTAGATCACGGCCGGCGCGCCGGGCCACTGGTGGCCGGGCGTGCGCAGGGTGAACCCGCCGTGCTCGCCGTCCATCGCGACGCGGGTGGCGTCCGGCCACGCCGGGTCGGTGTTGTTGTAGTCGTGGTGGTCGATCACGTCACCCTTGCCCGAGTCGCCCTTCGACGCGCAGCAGTTGACGCCGCTGTGCGCGTTGACGACCCGGGACGGGTCCGCGGCCTTGACCGACTCGGTGATCCGGCCGGTCTCCTCCCGGTTCCACTCGCCCCAGCCCTCGTTGAACACGATCCAGCCGATGACGGCGGGCGAGTCGTGCAGCTGCTCCATGGCGCGGCGGCCCTCGGTCAGGAACGCCTGCTGCCCGGTCTCGTTCGTGACGTTGACGTTCACGAAGTCCTGCCACACCAGCATGCCGAGCTTGTCGGCGTGGTAGTACCAGCGGGCGGGCTCGACCTTGATGTGCTTGCGCAGCGCGTTGAAGCCGAGGTCCTTCTGCGCCTCGATGTCCCACGCCAGCGCCTCGTCGCTGGGCGCGGTGTTCAGGCCGTCGGGCCAGAAGCCCTGGTCCAGCATGGCCAGCGAGAACACCGGCTCGCCGTTGAGGACGAGCTTCGGGAAGCCCGCGACGGTCTCCACGCCGATCGAGCGCATGCCGAAGTAGCTCTCCACCTCGTCCCGGCTGCGACCGTCCACGAGGGACACTTCCAGGTCGTACAGGTACGGGTCGTCCGGGCTCCACAGGTGCGGGTTCGGCACCGGCAGGGTGAGGTCGGCGTTGGGCTTGCCGGTGACCGTGCCGACCTTCTTGCCCCGGTGGTCCCGGGCGGTGGCGGTGACCTCGGCGTTCGGCGACGCCGTCGAGGACGACACGCGCACGGCGAGCGTGCCGCCGGTGATGTCCGGCGTGGTCTTCACGTCGTCGATCGCCTTGTCCGGCACGGGTTCCAGCCACACGGTCTGCCAGATGCCCGAGGACGGCGTGTAGACGATGCCGCCGGGGTTGCGGGACTGCTTGCCGATCGGCTGGTTGTCGCCGGTGGTGTCGGTGACGGCGACGATCAGCTCGTGGCGACCGCCGCCGCGCAGCGCGTCGGTGACGTCGGCGGTGAAGGCGGTGTAGCCGCCGGTGTGCTCGGCGACGAGCGTGCCGTCCACCCACACCCGGGCGTGGTGGTCGACCGCGCCGAAGTTGAGCTTGAGCCGCTGACCCCGGCCGACGCGCCAGTCGCGCGGCACCTCGAAGTGGCGGCGGTAGAACATGTGGTCCTCGTGGCGCTCCAGGCCGGACAGCTGGGACTCCACCGGGAACGGCACGGTGATCCGCTCGGGCAGGGCGCGGCCGAACGCGGGCTGCTGCCCCTCGGTGGCGGCCGAGAACTCCCACTGGCCGTTGAGGTTCAGCCACCGGTCGCGTTCCTGCTGCGGGCGCGGGTACTCGGGCAGCGGGTTGTTCCGGTCCAGGGCCTCGCCCCACTCGGTCTTCAGCCGCCGGGTGGAGGTGTTGGTCGCGGTGCGGATGACCTGCGGCACGGTCTCCGCGCCCACGACGAGGCCGCCGTTGCCGTCGTAGGTGACGCGGACGCGTTGCGGCTTCTGGACCGTCGCGCCGAGCTCGACGACCACCTTGGTGCGGTCGCGGCGGTCGACGGCGGCGGACCCGATCGGGAACGGCACGGTGTCGACCTCGACCTTGAGGTGCGACTTCAGGTCACCGAGCGCGGTCACCGGCTGGTCGAAGGCGGCTTCCAGGGCGCGCCCGTCCGGTGACACGGTCAGGCCGACCGGGTAGACCGGGAAGTCGGCGGGCGGGAGGAACGCGGTCTCCGGCACCGGCTGCCTGGCCAGCGTCGGGGTGGACCAGCGCAGGCGCAGGTTCGCGCCGCCCACGTCCTGGAACAGCTCCATCCGGAAGTCGTGCCGCTCGCCCGCGACCAGGTGGACCGGCGCGCTGTGCTGCTCGACGTCCCAGTCGCCGACCCAGTGGTCGATGACCGGCGCGCCGTCCAGGAACAGGCGGAAGCCGTTGTCGCCGATGGCGTGGAAGGTGTAGTCGCCGGTGGTGGGCGCGGTGAGGCTGCCGGTCCACCGGGCCGTGGTGTGCTCGGTGCGACCGGTGAGCTGGCTGAACGTCCCGGTCAGGTCGGCGAAGTCGACGTTCGGGTCCAGCGTGGCGCCGCCGAGCTGGGCGAAGTCGCGCGCGCCGGGTGCGGACATGCGGAAGTACTCGCCCTTGAGGCCGTGCGCGGGTGGCGCGGCGGCGGAGGCGGGCAGGGCGAGGACGGGGGTGAGCAGGAGTGCCAAGAGCAGGGCGGGGAGCCGTCTGGCGGCAGGGGGCATGGAACTCTCCTCGGGCTCGACTATGAGGCCCATCACAACGCCGTTCATCTATCCACAGACTTCCGCAAAACACAACAAGAAGCTCCACGCTTGGGAGCGCTCTCATACCTGGACCGCTCAACCTCGCACAAAGGTTCGGACCACCCGGCCGACCAGACCTCCGCGTCGAACGCTCAGAGCCCGCGTGCGACTCACCCGGACGAGTACCCGATCGGGAATGGGAACGGCACGGTTCACCATTCGCGCGCGCTTTTTCATCGGACATATCGCCCGATTCGGTGAGTCAGTCACACGGGGGACGAGGAGTACGGTACCTCCCGATGTCGGTGGCCACCCCGACCGGAAAGCGAGCGAAATTCCGAATGTCAGAACGTTCTCACCCGAGAGCGGCCGCACTGCCCGAGCCGCCCTCGTTCGGACCGCTGAACGTCGTCGGGGTGTCGCCGCACGCGGATGACGCCGAGTACGGCGCCGGTTGCCTGCTCGCCGCCTACGCCGCCGCCGGCCACCGGGTGACCATCGCCCTGATGACCGGCGTGGACGAGGTCCGGTCCGCCGAGGCCAAGGCGGCGGCGGTGGCGCTGGGCGGCGACCTCGTCGCCGACCCGTCCGGCCACGACGGCTGCCTGGACGTCACGCGAGCCCGCGTGCGCTGGCTGGAGGAGCACGTCGACGCGGCGGACGTCGTCCTCGCACCGCACCCCGACGACAGCCACCAGGACCACCGCGCCACGAGCGCCATCGTGCGCGCCGCGCTGCGCCGGTCGGGGGTCAGCCTGTGCTGGTACCGCACGCCGAGCAGCGGTCAGTCGTTCACGCCGACGGCGTTCCACCCGATCACCGAGCACCTGGCCCGCGTGCGGCAGCGCGCCATCGCGATGCACCGCAGCCAAGCCGACCGCCCCTACCTGCAACAGGACCACCTGGCGCTCAAGGACGCGTGGTTCGGCTGGCTGAGCGGCCACCCGGCGGTGGAACCGTTCGAGGTCGTCCGCCAACGCCTGACCGCCCCGCCGGTCGCGGCGGTGACGACCGGCGGGGCGGGACGGCCCTGAGGCGTCCGGGGCGTCGCCGCGGCCCGCCGGCGCGGTGCGCTCCTCCGCCATCGCAAGCAGGGCCGGGAGCGGGATGGCGGCGACGCGTTCCGCGAGGAGGTTCCGAGTCGATTTCGGACCCGGGCACCTCGCCGAGCGAGAATGGCCGACAAAGCCGAGTTCCGCATTGTTGCGGGCACACCGCGCGACCCTGCGTTCCGGCGCGACCAGGTCCTCCGGGTCATCACGCCGGTCGACCTTCCCACGCCGGGAGGGATGAGCGCGGGCTGCTCCGCCTGCGAGTCCTACTGCGAGGACAACGGCACCAGCCACGTGTGCCGGGCGTCGATCGCGTTCTCCTCCGCTCGCGAGCGGAACCCGGGTTGACGGGCTCCCCGCGTCACCGGCGGACGGAGGCGAGGACGCCGACGGCCGGGAGCGTGCCGGCGGCGATGCGGCGCTCCTCGGCGCGGCGGACGGCGTCGAGGACGTCGGCCACCCTGGAGGAGGGCTCGGTCCAGGTGCCGCCGCGTCCGCTGACCAGGCGCCACAGCATGGACGTCTCGACCACGGTCAGGTCCGAGCCCACGCGGTCGAGGGCGGTGAGCATGGCGGAGCCCCGGTGCAGGAAGTCGTGGCCGGCGACCCAGGAGTCGAGCAGGTCGCCGGACGGGATCTCGGCGTCGAGCAGGCCGGCGGCGACCAGCAGCGCGCCGCTGTCGTAGAGGAAGTCGGCCGCCGCCTGGTCCACGAGGTCCCAGGCGAACTCCTCGACGACGAGCTGCCCGCCCGGGGCGAGCAGCGTGCGGGCGTGGGCCAGGATGCCGTCCAGGTCGTCGGCGTGGTGCAGGGAACGGGTGAACAGCACCACGTCGTACTCGCCGGACACGTCGCGGACGTCAGCCTCGATGACGGTCACGCCGCGTTCCCGGGCCGCGGCGGCCTGGTCGGCGTCACGGTCCACCCCGGTGACGTCGTAGCCCAGCTCGGCCAGGGCGGCGGCCAGCGCGCCGCGGCCGCACCCGGCCTCCAGGACGCGGGCCGGGGGTGGCGGCAGCAACGACTCCAGGTTGGCGAGGGTGTGGGGAACGGCGAAAGTGCTCGGATCCATTCCGGCGACTGTAGGACGGGACGCGCGGGCCGGGCGACGGATTTTCCGGGCACCCGCCCGGTGTCCGGTCGACCGTCGGGTGCGTCACATCGTCAGCCAGTCGTCAGGTGGACCGGTGGGCGGTCGTCGCATCCTGGAGGGGAACCGCGGACGTGGGAGCCTGCCTTGACCACTCGACTCGACCAGCCCGACCGGCACTGCCGGGACGCGCTCTCCGCGCTGACCGCCGAGTTCGACGGCGTGCTGCCCCGGGAGGTGCTGTCCGGCACCGTGCTCGCGGCCCGCCGCGACCTCGAAGGGCAGGTGGCCCGGGACTCGCTCACCGAGATGCTGTACCACCTCGCGCACCACCGGCTCGACCGGTTGCGGATCGACGCCTGACGGCCCCGGTCACGCCACGGCGACGGTGAGGGCGGCGGTGTGCACGACACCGCCGTGCGCGAACTCCAGGAACAGCCGGTACTCGCCGCGGTCGGCGAACGCGGCCCGGAACGTCAGCTCGCCGTCGACCAGCGGCACGCCCAGCGGTTGCACGGGGTGCAGGTGCGTGGCCGACAGCAGCATGGTGTGGAAACCGGTCATGTGCCCGTGCGCGCCCAGGTGCGGTTCGAGCGCCGTGACCGGGGAGCCGTCCGGGGCGCGGATGGCGAAGCGCAGCGTCCGCGGTCGCAGCGGCGCGGGTCGGGCCGGCTCGTCCAGGCGCGTCACCGCGTACCCGGTGGGGGTCACCGCGTCGGCCGCGGGCGCGGGCACCGGCACGAGCGCGGTGTCGCCGGGCACGCTGAACGGGACGCCGAGCACCACCGGGTGGCGGGGGTCGGCGGTGTCGGGCGGGACGAACTCGGCGAACATCCGGTACGCGCCGCCGTCGTCCAGCGCGATCGTGGTGTGCCAGGTGTCGCCGACCAGCTCCGGGTGCACGTGCTGGAAGACGTGCATGTCGTCGCGGACGACGAAGAAGTGCACCTGCTTGGCCCGGTCGTCCAGGAAACGGGTCCGCGGCCGCCCGTCCGGCCCGAGGACGCGGAACGCCACCGGCACGGCCGGTCCGCGCGCGGACGGCACGGTGACCGGGTCGAACCGGTAGCCGCTCTCGGTGTCGGACAGGCCGTCGCTGTGCGCACCAGGGCGGCACGCCGGCCGGCGTGCCGCCCTGGTGCGCGGGGTGCGCGGGCGCGGGCGTGCCGCGGAACAACGTCAGGCCGCCCGCCACCACGATCGCGACCGCCACCACGATGAACACCCAGTCGGTGGGGCGCAGTCCGCGCATCGCCACTCCTCACGTCCGGCGGGAAGACCGCCCGGCGCGCGGTGGGCGGCGTCGCCCACCACGCGCGGTCGGCTCAGAACTGCAGGCTCCAGGCGTCGATGTAGCCGGTGTCTGCGCTGTAGACGTCCTGCGCCCGCAGCTTCCAGACGCCGTTGGCCACCTCCGCCGACGCGTTCACCGCGTAGGTGGTGAGCACGTTGTCTGCCGAGTCCGAGCTCGATCCCTTGAGCCGGTACGCGGTCCCGTCCGGTGCGACGAGGTCGAGAACGAGGTCACCCCGGTAGGTGTGCTTGATGTCGACGCCCACCCGCAACGCCACCGGGGCGTTGCCCGCGACACCGGTCACGGTCACGTCGGACGTCACCGCCGCGCCGTTGTCCGGGATCGCCACGTCGGCGGTGTTCTCGAACCTGCCGTCCGGCGGCGGTCCGACGTCGCCGAGCGTGGGCTTGACCACCACCAGGCCCTGCTCGATGCCGTTGACGAGCACGATGCCGCTGGCGAAGTACGGGTAGTTGCTCCAGGCCCCGTTGAACTTGGCCGCGTCACCCGCCGGGTAGATGTCGAAGTACCCGACCTCGGTCAGCCGCGCCGAGGCGACGTCGCGGACGTCGAGGATGCGCAGCCCCGCCTGGTAGTTGGCCTGGTAGGTGTGATCGCCCTTGACGTACTGGTTGTGGTCGATGGCGGTGGCCGGCGAGTGGTGGATACCGGTGTGCACGGGGGCGCGCAGGTCGGCCAGGTCCCAGATGTAGGTCTTGGTGCGCTGGTCGGTGCCGCGCGACTCGTCCAGCTCGTCGTCCAGCAGGAAGTACCGCTGGTCCCGGTCAGCCAGCCCTGGTGCGAGTACTGCGCGCCGGAGTAGGCCGAGCGCGAGATCTGCACCGGTGCGCTCTTCGTGGTCACGTCGACGATCGTCAACGTGTCCTCGTTGGCGTTGAAGCAGATCTCCCTGCCGCGGTAGGCCGCGTCCGGGCCCCGGTAGACCACGCACTGCGTGTCGTGGGTGTAGCCGTCCTGGGACACGCAGCCGGCCCGGGTCGGCGACTTCGGGGTCCGGATGTCGACGACGTGCGGTCCGCCGCTGCACGTGTTGGACCCGATCGCGTAGGCGAAACCGGTCTCCTCGTTGATGGCGATGTTGTGCGCCGGGCCGAACTCCTTGTAGAGCGCGTCGGCCGTGAACGTCTGCGGCGAGGTGACCGCGCGCAGCCGGGTCAGGTCGAACACCTGCATGCCGTGGCCGCTGATCGCGTCGGCCACGATGAACGCGTGGTCCCGGTACACCTTCATGTCGCGCCAGCTGCTGCTGCCGCCGTTGGACGGCAGGTTGCCCAGGTACCGGGGCGAGGTGGGCGTGCTGACGTCGACGAACGCGGTGCCGTTGGTGCGGCCGACGATGGCGTACTCCTTGCCGGAGGACGGGTCGGTCCAGCCCCAGATGTCGTTGCCGTTGCCGCCGCCCATGGACGCCAGGGGCAGCACGCTGAGCAGGTCCACGTTCTTGCAGGGGTAGATGTCGGCCTTGCCGTTCACGCACGGCACACCGGCCGCGGCGCCGACCACGGCGTGCCGTTCGGCGGGCAGGTGGTCGGCCATGAAGGCCCGGATCGCCGCAGCGGCCGGGGACAGGGTTTCCGTGTGCCTTCGACGGTAGGAGCAGCGGACACCCGCTTGAACCCCCCGATCGTCTGCGATGCGCGGGGAGCGGTCGGGTCAGGCCGTCAGGGTGGTGAGGCGTCCGGTGATCAGGGCCTCCGCTTCGGCCACGGTGCGCTCCACGACTTCGCGGACCGTCGGGATGTCGTCGATCAGGCCCTGCGCCAGGCCGACGCTCCAGATGCCCGCCTCCAGGTCCCCCTCCTCGAACACGCGGCGACCGCGGGAGCCCGCGACCAGGTCCCGCACGTCCGGGAACTCGCCGCCGTCGGCCAGGATTTCCACCACCTTGCGGCTCACCGAGTTGCCGGCCACCCGCGCGGTGTTGCGCAGCGGGCGGAAGATCAGCTCGGTGTCCAGCTCGCCGTTGGCCACGATCTGCTCCTTGACCCGCCGGTGCACCGGCGACTCCACCGTGCACAGGAACCGCGTCCCCATCGACACGCCCTCCGCGCCCAGCGCGAGCGCGGCGACCAGGCCCCGGCCGTCGGTGAACCCGCCGGAGGCGAGCACGGCGATGACGGTGTTCGCCTTGGGTGCCTCCGGCGCCTCTGGACTGGTGAGTGCGCTGGTCATGGTTGCGCCTTCGTCGACGGAGGTGGTGGATGACAGTTCAATCAATCACTTGACTTAGCGGGGGCCGGTGGCTTCACTGTGGGCCGACGCCGGACCGACGGGAATCGAGGTGCCGCGTGGAGCAGGAGCCGAGCGGCGCGGCAACGACCGCGGTGGACCGCAGGGCCAAGGCCGTCGACGCGACCCGCCTGCACATCCTCGCCACGGCCGAACGGCTGTTCGCCGAACGGGGGCTGTACGCGGTGTCCAACCGCCGGATCAGCGCCGCCGCCGGGCAGGGCAACAACGCCGCCGTCGGGTACCACTTCGGCACCAAGCACGACCTGGTGCGCGCGATCGTGCGCAGGCACGTCGACCACGTCGAGGCGTTGCGCCGCCGGATGGTGGCCGCCGTCGACGGGTCGGCGGACGTGCGGGACTGGGTCGACTGCCTGGTGCGCCCCGTCACCGCGCACCTCGCCTCGCTCGGCGACCCCACGTGGTTCGCCCGGTTCGCCGCGCAGGCGCTGACCGACCCCGCCTTCCGCGCCGTGATGGCCGAGGAGGCGCTGGCCACGCCGTCGCTGCGCCAGGTGCTGGACGGGATCGGCCGCTGCCTGCCCGACCTGCCCGCCGACGTCCGGGCCGAGCGCGGCGACATGGTCCGCAACCTCATGATGCACGTGTGCGCCGAGCGGGAACGCGCCCTCGCCGACCGGGTCGCCACCGTGCGCACGACGTGGGACGAGGCGGCGAACGGCCTGGTCGACGTGATCACGGCCCTCTGGCAGGCCCCGACCACACGCCCCTGAAGAGGTCACGACAGCCGCACCACGGCGCCGACGCCGTCGACCGTTGTAGTGGCCGGGGGCGCACTCGGCCTGGATCCGGTATTGGTCGGGCGCTTTCGCGCGGATCGAGGCCACCCAGGCGTCCTCGGCTTCGACGCTCGGTTCGACGTGGCACGCGCCGCGCTTGACCGCCTCGGCGACGACCTCGCCGATGTGCATCGCCTGCTCGTCCAGGACGTGCACGAAGTTCACCGAGCTCGCGTTCTGGAGCGGGCCGAGGTGGAAGCAGGGCGTGCGCGGCACCGATGGTCCGGACCCCGTCCCGCAGGCTCCGCGGTGGTCGGCTACGGCAGCCGCGTGCCGGCCCGGCGGAGGCGTTCGCGGGCCTCGTCCTCCGACAGCGAGGTGATCGGCTGCCCGGCCGCGTGCTGGTACTTGGCGTCACAGGCCCGGGTCCAGACGCCCGCCGCCCACGACCGCTCGAGCTCGTCGGCGGGGAGCTCCCGACCGCGCGCACGGTGGTAGGCGTCGAGGAACCGCTGCGTGTCCTCGACGGTGGCCAACCGGTCCGCGCTGACGGTCGAGTGCAGCGCGGCGGCGAAACCGACCAGGACGGCTTCGCTCTCCGCGATCACGCTGTCCCAGTCGTGCACCACCAGCAGCTCGTCGCCGCTCCAGCGCAGGTTGCCGGCGAGCCAGTCGCAGTGACCGATCACGGGGTCGGCCCCGCCGACGCGCAGCCGGTCACGGGCGCGGCGCCCGGCCTCGTCGATCCACTCCGCGCCGGACACCCCGTCGAGGTCGACGTCGGCGCCCTCCGGCTCCGGCCACGGCCCGTCCCCGCCGTGGTCCCAGTCGGCCCACGACGGCGCGGGGTCGAGCGCGGGCACCTCGTCCGGCCGCGGAGCCAGCCGGATCAACCACGCGAACGCCTCGGCGAAGGCCGCGGCCGCGTGCTCCGCGCCCGGGAGCTCCGCACCGCCGGGCACGTGGGCCTCCGCGGTGGCGACGTCGCCGCCCAGCGGCGCGGCGCCGGTGAGCGGCCGCGGACACGGGTAACCGGCCTCGAACAGGCGGCGCTGCACCTCCACGCACGCCGCCACGCGCGGCGAGTCCGGGCGAACCTTGACCACGACCTCACGGCCGTCGGCCAGCCGCAGCCCGATGACGGCGGACAGGAACCCGGACCTGAACAGCTCGGCCGCCGGCGGGCTGCCCAGTCGCTCCGCGCACCACTCGGCCAGCAGGCCGGGATCGACGGCACGCGCGCGAGGTGGCACCGGGGCATCCTGGCACGCGCCGGCGGTGTCCCGCACCGGGACGGCGGAACGACCCTGCGCCCCTTCCGGCTCGACGAGGTCCCCGTGCCGCCGCAACGGGCACGAGGTGGGGTGACCGACGCGCGGCCGGTCACCCCACCCGTCGAGCGCCGCCTAGGGCAGGACCCACTTCTGGTTGACGGCGGCGAGGCAGTCCCAGATGTGCAGCACCGTGCCGTCCGCGCTGCTGACGCCCGCCGCGTCCAGGCAGCGACCCGACTGCGGGTTGCGCAGCGTGCCGTCCGCCTGGGCGACCCACTGCTGCGCGCCCGTGCCGTTGCACGTCCACAGCTGCGTCACCGTGCCGTTGGCCGTGCCACCGCCCTGCACGTCCAGGCACTTGCCGAGGGCGCGGAGCGTGCCGTCACCCGGCACGGTCCACTGCTGGGCGGTCGTGCCGTTGCACGTCCACAGCTGGATCTTGGTGCCGTCCGCCGTGCCCGCGTTCGACACGTCCACGCACTTGCCGTCGATCCCGGTGATCCGGCCGGTCCGGGCGCCGGTGGTCAGCTCCTTCACCCGGATGTTGCGGAACGACGCGTCGTCACCCGTGCCGTGGTTCTGCAGGCCGATGTGGCCCTGCACCAGGCTGCGGTTCGGGTCGGTGTTGGTGAAGTCGTTCACCTTGGCCCCGTTGAGGAAGACCTGGAGCCGCTCGCCCTGCACGAGCAGTTCGAACGTGTTCCACTCGCCGGGCGGGTTGAGCGCCGCGTCGCGAGCCGCGATGTCGGCCGACCGGTAGCCGTAGACCGCGCCGGTGGTCCGGTCCGGCGTGTCGGTGGCGTCGATCTGGATCTCGTAGCCGTTGTTCACCGCCGTCCACGGGTCGCTGCTGGGCGGGAACCCGATGAACACGCCGGAGTTGTCGTCGCCGGCGAGCTTCCAGTCCAGCTTGAGCGAGTACGACCGGAACTCCTTGGCCGAGTACCACAGCAGGCCCATGCCGCCCTGCGAGGTGAGCGTGCCGTCGGCGACGGTGAAGCCGCCCGGACCGGCCTGGCTCCACCCGCTGGTGCTCGTGCCGTTGAACAGCGGCGAGTAGCCGGTCTCCGCCCGGCAGTCGGCGTCGGTCATGCCGGCCGCGTAGCGGATGCCGCCGAGCAGGTGGGCGCGGAAGCCCGGTTCGGCGAACGCCTGCTCGGTGTGCCCGCCGGCGGTGTACCAGGAACGGCCGCCCTGGTAGGTCTGGCACCACGCGATCGGGTGGTCGCCCATGTTCCCGCCCGAGTAGGTGCCCTCGTCCAGGCGGGCCAGCACGTGGACGTTCGGCCGCGGGTTGGCCTGGAAGTTGTACCACTCGTCGGTGCGCGCCCAGTCCGCGCCGAGGTGGGAGGTCGAGGCGTGCGCCCGGTCCTCCACCCGGACCGTGGCCTGCTGGATCGCCGGGTGGGAGTGGAAGTAGCCGCCGACGAGGGCGCCGTAGAACGGCCACGCGTACTCGGTGTCCGACGCGGCGTGCACGCCGACGAAACCGCCGCCCGCGCGCACGTAGGACTCGAACGCGGCCTGCTGGGTGTCGTTGAGCACGTCACCGGTGGTCGACAGGAACACCACCGCCCGGAACTGGGCCAGGTTCGCGCCGGTGAACGCCGCGGCGTCCTCGGTCGCGGTGACGGTGAAGTTGTTGGCCGCTCCGAGGTCGCGGATCGCCTGGACGCCGTTCGGGATGGACGAGTGCCGGAACCCCGCGGTCTTGGAGAAGACCAGCACCTCGTAGGAGGGATCGGCCGCGGGCGCCGGGACGGGCGCCGCGGCCAGGACCATCACCGCCGCTGCGGTGATCGCCCCCAACGCGGTTCGCAGTCGGGTCATCGGTTGCTCCTTGTCGGGTGGGTGGCGGTCAGAGCGCGGACCACTGCTGGTTGGCGGCGGCGGTGCAGTCCCAGATGTGCAGCACCGTGCCGTCGGCGCTGCTCACCCCCGCGGCGTCGAGGCAGCGGCCGGACTGGGGGTTGCGCAGCGTGCCGTCCGGGTGCGCCACCCACTGCTGGGCGCCGCTGCCGTTGCACGTCCACAGCTGCGTGACGGTGCCGTTGACCGTGCCGCCGGACTTCACGTCCAGGCACTTGCCCAGGGCGCGCAGCGTCGAGTCGGCCGACGCGGTCCACTGCTGCGCCGCGGTGCCGTTGCACGTCCACAGCTGGACCTTGGCCCCGTCGGCGGTGCTGCCCCCGCTGACGTCCACGCACTTGCCGCCGATGCCGGTGATCCGGCCCGTGCGCGCGCCGGTGGCGAAGGTGAACTCGTCGACGTCGAACAGGGAACCCGTCCCTCCCTTGAACACCAGGTACAGCGTGGTGGTCCCGGCGGGCCGGTTGGCCAACGCGGTGGTGACGTCGGTGAACGTCTCCCAGCCGCCGGTCACCGGCACGGTCGCGGTGCCGAGCAGCGTGCCGGTCGCCGACCCGGCGCGCACCTCGATCGTGCCGCCCGCACCCGCCGACGACACCCGCGCGGTGAACGACGTGGCGTCGGACAGCGCGTAGGGCTGGAACGCGATCCAGTCGCCGTTGTCGATGTGGCCGACGGTCTTGCCGCCGTGCGCCGGGCCGTGGTCCACGACCTGCGTGCCGCTGGAGGTGCCGTGGTGCTCGGCCTGCCGGGTCTTCGGCTGCGTCACGTGCTGGGTGTGCGTGGTCGCGCCGCCGTTGTCGGTGTACTCGGCGTCCCAGACGCCGAAGATGTTGGCGTTCGGGTCGTGCTCGCCGTCCTGCGGTGTCTGCACGGTGCCGGAGCACCCGGTCGCCTCGGTCAGCTTGTGGCCGTGCGAGTCGTGCCCGAGGATGTAGCTGATCTTCACCCGGGAGCAGTCGACCGCGCCGTCCTCGGGGTCGGTGACGGTGATCCGGAACGGCACCGCGTCGCCGAACGAGAACAGCTGCCCGTGCTGCGGCAGGTGGAGCGTGACGGTCGGCGCCGTGTTGCCGACCGTGATCGGCACGCTCGCGGTGGCCGTGCGCCCGGTGCTGTCGGTGACGGTGAGCGTGGCCGTGTAGCTGCCGTTGGCGGTGTAGGTGTGCTGCGGGTTGGCCGCCGTGGACGTGCCGCCGTCGCCGAACCGCCAGGCGAACGTGATCGGGTCGCCGTCCGGGTCCGACGAGCCGGCCGAGGAGAAGGCCACGGTCAGCGGCGCCTGCCCGGTGGAGCGGTCGGCCGCGGCCTTGGCGACGGGCGCGAAGCCGCCCGACACGTGCTCGATCCGGTACAGCGCCGAGTTCGCGTCGCCCGCGAACCAGCCCGTGCCGTAGTCCAGCACGTACAGCGCGCCGTCCGGGCCGAACGCCGAGTCCATCACCTGCGTGCCGGTCCACGGGAAGTCGGTGATCGCGCCGGGGCTGCCGTCGGCGTTGACCGCGACGTCCTTGATCCAGCGCCGGCCGAACTCGGTGGCGAAGAAGTGCCCGTCGTAGGACTGCGGGAACTTCACCGACGAGTTGAGGTTCGGGTTGTAGCGGTAGACCGGTCCGCCCATGGGCGACTCGCTGCCGCAGCCGAACGCGGCCAGCGAGCAGTTGTCGTACTTGAGCCACGCAGGTTTGGCGCCCTGGAGGGTGCGCTGGCCGGTGTTGCGCGGCGAGTCGTTCACCGCGCCGCCCGCGCAGGTGTACTTGGCCCCGGACACGCCGGTGGCGAAGTCGTGGTCGTTGTAGGTCTCGGCGGTGGTGTTCGACCCGGTGCAGTAGGGCCAGCCGTAGAAGCCGGGACCGGTGACGCGGTTGAACTCCACCTGCCCGGCCGGGCCGCGGGTGGTGCTCGTGGTGCCCGCGTCCGGGCCGTAGTCGCCGAGGTAGACCACGCCGGTCGCCTTGTCCACGGTGAACCGGAACGGGTTGCGGAAGCCCATGGCGTAGATCTCGGGCCGGGTGCCCGCGGTGCCGGGCGCGAACATGTTGCCCGCAGGCACGGTGTAGCCGCCGTCCGCGTTGACCTTGATCCGCAGCAGCTTGCCGCGCAGGTCGTTGCTGTTGGCGCTGGTGCGCTGCGCGTCGAAGGCCGGGTTGCGGTTGGCGCGCTCGTCCAGCGGGCTGTAGCCGTCGGAGGCGAACGGGTTGCTGTCGTCGCCGGTGCTCAGGTACAGGTTCCCGGCGGCGTCGAAGTCGATGTCACCGCCGACGTGGCAGCACATGCCCCGGCTGGTCGGCACGTCCAGGACGGCCTTCTCGCTGCCCTGGTTGAGCGTGCCGTCGGCGTTGAGGGTGAACCGGGACAGCCGGTTGACCCCGTTCCAGGCGGTGAAGTCGGTGCCGTCGGAGGGCGCGTCACCGGCCGGCGTGGACAGTGGCGGCGCGTAGTACAGGTAGACGTGCCGGTTGGCGGTGAAGTTCGGGTCGGCCGCGATGCCCTGCAAGCCCTCTTCGTCGTGCGCGTAGACGGCGAGCTTGCCGGCGACCTTGGTGTTGCCGGAGGCGTCGGTGTGGCGGACCGTGCCGTCGCGGGAGGTGTGCAGGACCGACCGGTCGGGCAGCACGGTCATGGACATGGGCTCGCCCACCTCCGCCGCGCCCTTGGCGAGGGTCACCTGTTGGAACGCCGGGGCCGCGGCCCGGGGCGGGGTGGTCTGGGCCGCGGCGGTCGGCGTGGTGGCCGTGGCGGCGGCGACCAGGAGCAAGGCGGCGGCGCCTAAGCACGTGGGCGCGCGGAGTTTTCCGATCATGACGGGTCCTTCCAGACTTCGCTGTCCGAACGGGGAGCGCGGGGGTGGCCGAACGGGGGTCCGCCGGTCGGGGGTGTGACCGGCGGACCCCCTTCGGCGCCGTCACCTCAGGGCAGGGTCCACTTCTGGTTGACGGCGGCGAGGCAGTCCCAGATGTGCAGCACGGTGCCGTCGGCGCTGCTGACGCCGGCGGCGTCCAGGCAGCGGCCGGACATCGGGTTGCGCAGCGTGCCGTCGGCCTGGGCGGTCCACTGCTGGGCGGCGGTGCCGTTGCACGTCCACAGCTGCGTCACGGTGCCGTTCGGCGTGTTGCCGCCCTGCACGTCCAGGCACTTGCCGTACGCGCGGAGCGTGCCGTCACCGGGCACGGTCCACTGCTGGGCGTTGGTGCCGTTGCACGTCCACAGCTGGATCTTCGTGCCGTCCGCCGTGCCCGCGTTGTCGACGTCGACGCACTTCGAGGCGATGCCGCGGATCTCGCCGGTGCGCGGCAGGTTGATCCCGGAGTTGAGGGTGTACCAGGCTTCGGTGCTCCACAGCGACTGCCCGGATTCGGCGGTGAACGGCTTGGGCGAGCGCAGGTGCACCACCCGCCCGGTCTGCAACCCGGACAGCTTGACCACGACCTTCTTCCGGTCGGCGGAGAGCGTCGCGGAGGTCACCGGCAGCGTCTTCTGGTCGATCTTCGGGCCGCCGTAGGCCGAGGTCGCGTGGTAGCGCCACTGCGTCGCCTGGTACTTCGCGGCGAGGTTCTGCGCGGTCGTGGCGGACAGCGGCTGGGTGTACTCCAGCTCGAAGCCGCCCTCCACGGTGCGCATGGCCAGGACGTCGAAGGCGTTGGCGCCGTTCGGGGTCAGCTTCTGCAAGCCGTGCGAGAGCTTCCCCGCCTGCCCCCAGTTGCCGCCCGCGCCGATGCCGCCGGTGTAGATCGCGCCGTCCGGACCGATGCTGATCCGGCTCACGCCCGCTTCGAGGCCCTGGGTGTGGCGGAACACCGCGCCCTGGTACTCGCCGTTGACCTTCTCCAGGTACGCCCGTTGCAGGCCGCCGTAGGTGACGTCGCCGAACAGCAGCTGCCCGGCGAACGGCCCGGTGGTGAGCTGGACGGGGTTGCTGGGCGAGTTGGCGATCTCGTTCTGCGGCAGCCACAGCACGGGCGCGGTGACGGCCCGGCTGTCGAACGGGCCGGCCGGGTTGGTGTAGTGGTTGAAGAACCGGTCCTGCTTGATGTGCAGGAGCTTGGACGACGGCAGCCAGCCGCCCTGGTTGTCGGTGACGAAGATGCCGCCCTCGGGGCCCCAGCCGATGCCGTGGGGCGTGCGCAGGCCGCCCGCGATGTAGGACACCGCGCCGGTGGCCTTGTCCACCTTGATCGTGGTGCCGCGGTTGGGCGCGGGCTGCGGGTCGGTCGTCGCGCCGCCGAGGTTGATCGCCACGGACAGGTTCAGGTAGAACGCGCCGTCGCGGTAGAGCATGCCGAACGCGAACTCGTGGAAGTTCCCGCCGAACGGCCAGGTCGCCACCGCGCGGTAGTTGTCGGTCACGCCGTCGCCG
The DNA here is from genome assembly GCF_044757065.1 of Actinosynnema sp. NPDC091369. NCBI lineage: Bacteria > Bacillati > Actinomycetota > Actinomycetes > Pseudonocardiales > Pseudonocardiaceae > Actinosynnema > Actinosynnema sp. NPDC091369. Next base: position 897,566 of record NZ_JBIVUG010000002.1, read on the forward strand.
TTGGTGTCGTTGAGCTCGGTGAGCCGGTGCTTCTCCGACACGTAGAGCTTGCCGTCGACGTACTTGATGCCCATCGGCTCCCGCAACCCGGTGGCGATCCGCTGGGTGCGGACCTTCGACGGGTCGGTGGCGCCGGTGACGCCGCTGAGCAGGTGGACCTCGCCGACCGAGGTGTCGCTGCCGCCCCACGTGGTGATGGCGAGCCGGCCGTCGGGCAGCCAGTCCATGCCCGACACCTGCGGTTGGAAGCCGGTCGGGCGCAGGTTCGTCAGCGTGTAGTTCGGGTGCACGCCGGTCAGCGGCAGGCCGTCGCCCGGGGAGTCGGCACCGGTCTCGCACTCCTTGCGGCCGGGCGCGGTCACCCGGACCACGCCCGCGTCGGTGCTCAGCGCGGAGTTGGGCACGACGGTGAAGCCGGACGCGCCGGGCGGCTGCCACTCCAGGGTCAGCTGCTGGCCGCCGCCGTCGTCGAAGTGCTCGATCCGCAGCGCGTGGTAGCCCGAGGTCAGCGCGATCGAGCCGTCCTTGGCCACCGGGCCGTGCAGGCCGTCGTTCGCGACCACCACGGTGTTGTCGATGCGCAGGCGCGAGCCGTCGTCGCTGGTGAGGCGGAACGCGTAGGTGCCCGCCGCGGTGATGTTGACGTTGCCGGTGACCTCGGAGACGAAGTGGTCGGTGAGGCCGAAGTCGCCGGTGGCGGTCCAGTTGACCGTCGGCATCAGCTTGTCGACGTTGGGCGTCTGGCCGGGCTTGAGCGTGCACAGCTGGGTCAGGCTGGTCTGCATGTCGTAGACCCGGAGCGTGACCCCCGGCTCTTGGGGCGGCGGTGCCGCGTGCGCGGACGAGGTGGTGGACAGCAAGGCGGTCGCGAGCAGCGCGACCGAGGCGAGCGGCACGGTGGCCCGAGGCCACCGCGAACGCCGGGCAGGGGACGGCATGGCGGGGTTCTCCCTTGAGCTAAGCCGGTGAGCAGGGGACTCGACTCGGCAAGGGGTTCGGTGGAGCACAGGACGCTCCGGGGACCGGTGTCTGTAGCGCAGGTCACACCGGCGAGCCGACCGTAAGACCACTTTTGTACGGAGTCAACGAAAGAGTGTTCAAGAAAGACAAAAGTACGACGAACGGCGGCATCGACAGTCCACAGTGGACCAGAGAACGCGCGCACGCCGACGGGCCGACACCCGTGCGGTGCCGGCCCGTCGGGCCACCCGGTGGCCGCTACCTCACCGGGCGGCCTCCTTGTCCGACGCCGGGATCCCTTGCAGCGCCAGCAGGAGGTCGCGCACGTCGGTGGCGTCGATCCGGCCGGTGCGGTCCACCCCGTCCGGCACGTGCGGGTCCGAGCACAGCAGCACCGGGCCGTCGGCGGCGCGGTCGGGCAGCCTGCCGTGCGTGCCGCGCACGCACGACGGGTCGAGCGGCACGACGTTCATCGCGTAGCGCAGGCCCAGCTTCTTGCGCGCCAGGTTGAGCCCGGCCTTCGCCTTGGCCAGCCGGTCCGCGGGGTCGAAGAACAGCTCGGCGGGGTCGTAGCCGGGCTTGCGGTGGATCTCCACGCCGCGGGCGAAGTCGGGGGCGCGGTCGTCGTCGGTCCAGTAGTAGTAGGTGAACCACGCGTCGGGCTCGGCCACGGCGACCAGCTCGCCCGAGCGCTCGTGGTCGAGGTGGACCGCCGCCTGCGCCTCCCGGTCGAGCACCACGTCCACGCCGGGCAGTTCCGCCAGCACGGCCCTGGCGCGCGGCACGTCGGCCGGGTCGGCGACGTAGACGTGCGCGACCTGGTGGTCGGCCACCGCGAACGCGCGGGACGTCCACGGGTCCAGCAGCTCCATCCCGGCCTGCGCGTAGACCTCCAGCAGCCCGGCGGCGCGCAACGCGCGGTTGACGTCCACAGGCCGGCGCGCGGGCGTGATGCCGTACTCCGACAACGCCACGACCGTCGCACCGGCCGCGTCCGCGTCCGCGATCAGGGGTGCCAGCGCGGCGTCGACGTCCACCGCAGCGCGCACCGACTCGGGTGCGTCCGGTCCGTACCGCTGCAAGTCGTAGTCCAGGTGCGGGACGTAGACCAGCAGCAGGTCGGGTCGTTGGGCCTTCAGCACGCGCCGGGCCGCGCCCACGATCCACTCGCTGGACTTCAGGGCCGCGGTCGGACCCCAGTACTGGAACAGCGGGAACTCGCCCAGCTCGCCCACCAGCTCGTCGTGCAGCGCGGGCGGGCGCACGTACGCGTCCGGCGACTTGCGGCCGTCGGCGTGGTAGATCGGCCGCGGGGTGACGGTGACGTCGGTGGACGCGCCCATGGCGTACCACCAGCAGATGTTGGCGGCGGTGTAGCCGGGGCGGTGGCGGCGCGCGGTCTCCCACAGCTTCTCCCCCTGCACCAGGCGGTTGTGCTGCCGCCACAGGTGCACCTCGCCGAGGTCGCGGAAGTACCAGCCGTTGCCGACGATGCCGTGCTGCGCCGGGGTGAGCCCGGTCAGCAGCGTGGACTGGGCGCTGCACGTCACCGCGGGCAGCACGGTGCCCAGGTCGGCCTGCCACCCCCGCCGGCCGAGCGCGCGCAGGTTGGGCATGTGCGGCAGCAACGCGGGCGTCATGCCGACGACGTCGATGACCACCAGGGGTTTCATCCGCGGTTCCCTTCGCCGAGGTGGTCCGCCGCCCACCGCAGTTCGGCGGCGATGCCGTCCGCCAGGTCGACGGCGTCCGCGTCGGGCAGGACGGTCCACGTGTAGGTCTCGACCTCGACGTGCGGCGCGGTGTCCGCGGTGGCGCGCACCGCGTCCATCGCGGCCGTCAGCACGTCGGTGGTGGAGGTGAGCGGTGCGGCCGGTCGCGCGTGCAGCGGCACGTGGAAGTGCACCCGCCACGGGTGTTCGGCCGGCAGCGACGCCAGCGCCTCGGGCAGGTCGTCGGCCGCGAGCACGCCGTCCGGGGTGTGCTCCCGGACCTGGTGCAGGTAGCGGGGTTCGGCGAACGCGGCGATGGCGTCCCGGCCCTCCGCCGTGCCGGGTTCGGCGACCTCCAGCGCCGCGGACGCCTGCACCTTGACCACCGACAGCCCGGTGGCGTGGATCGACTTCACCGCCTCGACCGGGTCGGCGAAGGACACCGCGAGGTGGCACGTGTCCAGGCAGAGCCCGACGTGGTCGTGGTCGACCCGGTCGGCCAGCCACGCGACCGCGTCCGCCACGGTGTCCAGCACGCACCCCGGCTCGGGCTCGACGGCCAGCTTCACCGGTCGGCCGTGCCGGACCGCCTCGGCGCGCAGGAAGCCGGTCAGCTCGCCCAGCGCGGCCTGGGCCCGCGCGTCGTCGTCCTCGGTCCACGGCTCGCGCCAGGCCAGCGGCAACGTCGAGATGCTGCCGTACGACGCCGAGTCGGGCAGCAGGTCGGCCAGCACGGCGGCGCACTCCATCGTGTACGCGAGGCGTCGCGGGTCGGTCCACGTCGGCAGGTAGACCGAGTGCTTGACCACCTCGTCGTGGAAACCGCCGTACGGGAAGGCGTTGAGCGTGCTCACGGTCAGTCCCCTGGCCCGCAGCTCCCCCGCCAGGCCGCGGCGGGCGGCCGGGTCCTCGGCGAGGCCGCAGGCGACCGGTTCGGCCAGCCACAGCCCGAGGGCGAGCTCGTCCGCGCCCAGCCGCTCGCGGACCGGCACGGCGTAGCGGTCGAGCTGGGCGACGACGCCCGCGAGGTCTTCGGCCGGGTGCACGTTGGTGCAGTAGGCGATCGGCGTCATGCGCGCTCGCCCCGCAGCACGGAGTTGCCGGCGAACGTGTCCGCGGGCGCGGTGTCGTCCAGCATCAGCCGGCCGCTCTGCCCGTAGAACTCGACCGGGTTGTGCCACAGCACGCGGTCCACGTCGGCCTCGTCGAACCCGGCCGCCAGCATGGCCAGCCCGGTCTTGTGGGTCTTGAGCGGGTCGGAGCGGCCCCAGTCGGCGGCGGAGTTGACCAGCACCCGGTCCAGGCCGTACTCGCGCAGCAGGGCCACCATCCGGGTCTCGTCCATCTTCGTGTCCGGGTAAATGGAGAAGCCCATCCAGCACCCGGAATCGGCCACGGCGCGGACGGTCGTCTCGTTCAGGTGGTCCACGAGCACGCGTTCCGGTGCCAGCCCGGACTCGCGGACGAGGTCGAGCGTGCGGGCCGTGCCGGCGGCCTTGTCCCGGTGCGGTGTGTGCACCAGGGCGGGCAGCTCGTGCTCCACGGCCAGCTCCAACTGCCGGGCGAACGCCTCGTCCTCCTCCGGCGTCATCGAGTCGAACCCGATCTCGCCCACCGCCACCACGCCGTCCTTGGCCAGGTAGCGCGGCAGCACGTCCAGGACGGGCGTGCAGCGGGGGTCGTTGGCCTCCTTGGGGTTCAGCGCGACCGTGCAGTGGTGGCGGATGCCGAACTGCGCCGCCCGGAACCTCTCCCAGCCGATCAGGGCGTCGAAGTAGTCGGTGAACGACCCGACGTTCGTGCGCGGCTGGCCCAGCCAGAACGCGGGCTCGACCACCGCGCGCACACCGGCGGCGTGCATCGCCTCGTAGTCGTCCGTGGTGCGGGAGGTCATGTGGATGTGCGGGTCGAAGATGCGCATCAGCTCTCGCTCCTCAGCAGTTCGAGCGCGTCGTCGGGCACGGCGCGTCCGGCGGCCCGCCGTTCGTCGGCGTACGCGCGGACCATGCGCAGCAGTTCCGCGTCCGCGCGCCGGTCGAGCCCGGCCACGGCGTCGAGGGGGATCCCCAGGAACAGGCACTTGAGCACACCGTGCCGCCAGGCGTGCGCGTCGAGGTGGTCCGCGGCGAACGGTCCCAGCGCCGCCGCGACGAGCCTGGTGTCGTTGCTGCGCAACGCGTCCTTGACCAGGTCGACGCCGGTCTCGGGCACCGCGGCCCCGACCTCGGCGAGGGCGCGCAGGACGCCGCGCCGCTCGGCGTCGTCGCCGTGGCGGTAGAGCGCGGTCAGCTCCTCGGCCAACGCCCCCGGCTCGACGACCGCGGCGAACGCCGCCAGCAGCCGGGCGCGGGCCCGGTCGTCCACGGTGCCGTGCACCACGCCGAGCGGGTCGGCCTCGGCGCGCACCGGCGTGCGGCCGACGGAACGGCCGACCGCGGGGAACAGGGTGCGGATGGCCGCCGGATCGGACCGCACGGACCGCACGGCCCCGGCCAGCCACGGGTGGGGTGAGGCCGCGCGCAGCGCGCTCATCGCCCGGCGCGCCACATCGGGTGCGGCGTGGCTGTGCCGGGGCAGCTCCACGGCGGCGAGACCGGTGTAGCCGATCTCGTCCAGCGCGGCGAGCGTGGCGGGCAGGTCGAGGTCGCCCTCGCCGAACTCCAGGTGCTCGTGCACGCCGGGCAACATGTCGTCCAGCTGCACGTTCAGCAGCAGGTCGCCCGCGCGGCGGATGCACGACGCCGCGTCCACCGGCTCCACCGCGACGCAGTGGCCCACGTCCAGCGTGACGCCGAGGAGGGCGGGCGACCCGAGCTCGTCGCGCAGCCGCAGCGCCTGGTCGAGCCGCTCCACGAGCATGCCGGGCTCGGGTTCCAGCGCGACCGGCACGCCGTGCCGGTCCGCGCCGTCCAGGACCGCCGTGACGCCGGACCGCATCCGCTGCCACGCCTCGTCGTCGCCGACCCCGGGCGGCACGATGCCGGACCAGAACGAGACGCAGTCGGCACCGAGGCCGGCCGCGATCTCCAGCGCCCGCACCAGGAAGTCGACCCGGACCGGCTGGTCGTCGCTGACCAGCGTCGGGTGGTGCTTGTGGCGGGAGTCGAGCAGGTACCGCGCCCCCGTCTCGACCACGGCGCTCAACCCGAGGTCGGCCAGCCGCGCGGCGACCCGGTCGACCTGCCGCCCGACGTCGGGGGCGAACGGGTCCAGGTGGTGGTGGTCGAGCGTGAGCGCCACCCCCGTGTAGCCGAGGTCGGCGATGGCGGCGAGCGCGTCGTCGAGCCGGTGGTTGGCGAAGCCGTTGGTGCCGTACCCGAGGCGGAACGTCATGTCGGACCCACTTTCCGGCTCAGCGCGCGGGCGAGGGGCAGGACGAGCGCGACGGCGACCGCGGCGGGCAGGGCACCGCTCCGGGCCAGCAGCGCGGACTGCAACGGCACCATGCCGTGGATGCCGGCCTTGGTGGCCGAGCGCACCGCGCCCGCGCCGGGATCGCGCACGGCGGCGAGCTGCGCGCGTCCCACCGTGCCGGCGTACGCGGCGGCCCCGGCGAGCGCGCCCAGCCGGTGCCGCCAGGTCGGGACCGGGCGGGCGATCGTGGCCGCGGTGGTCGCCACCGTGCCGCCGAGCACGGCCTTGGCGGTGCCGGGTGACGCGCCGTGCACCTCGCCGCGCGACAGCACCGTGACACCGGCGGTGTGCGCGGCCATCGCGGCGGCGGCGGGCAGGGCGGTGCGGGCCCGTTCCCGTCCCGCGCCCATGAGCACGTCGAGCGCGCGGCACACCGCCATCGCGAGCGGTCCGGCCGGGGTGTCCTTCAGGACGGTGTCGTAGGACCACACCGCGACGGCCAGGGGCGCGGCGACGGCGAGCGCGTCACGCCCGCCGGCGGCCGCGGCGAGGCCGAGGCCGGTCGCGCTGAGGGCGGCGGCGGTGGTCAGCGCGGCACGGGGGCTGATCCGGCCGGACGGTATCGGGCGCTCGGGGCGTTCCACCGCGTCCAGCGCGCGGTCGGCCCAGTCGTTGAGCGCCATGCCCGACCAGTACAGGGCGACCGATGCCAGCGGCAGCAGCAAGCGCTTGCCCCGCAGGGGTGCGCCGGCCGCGGCGGCGCCGACGAGGGTGTCACCGAGCACGGTCAGCGCCGCCGGCGCGCGGACCAGCTCCGCGTACGCCCTCACGCCAGCTCCTGGGCCCAGCGGTACAGCTCCCGGGTCTGCTCGGCGAACCGGTGCTCGTCGCTGCCCAGCGGGTCCTTGAAGAAGAACGCCAGCGCTCCGAGCGGTCCGGTCCGGCCGGCCGCGTGGGCGGCGGCGACGAGCCGGGTCAGGTCGAGCACCAGCGGCGCGGCGAGCGCGGAGTCGATGCCCGTCCAGGTGAGCTGCAACGACATCGGCACGCCCAGGAAGCCCTCGAAGGACACGTGGTCCCAGGCCGTCTTGCGCTCACCCAGGTCCGGCACGTTGTCGATGTGCAGCGGGGCGGTGACGTCCTTGCCCAGCAGCGCGGCCAGGCCGCGCGCCTTCGACGCGATCTTGCTCTCCGCGTGCGCCGGGTCCTCCAGCGTCGCGCCGTCGCCACCGCCGAGCAGGTTGGTCCCCGACCACGACCGCACCCGCAGCGCCCGCGCGCCGAACATCGGCGCGAGCACGGTCCGCAGCAGGGTCTCCCCGGTCTTGCCGTCCCGGCCCGCGTAGGGCAGCCGTTCCCGGCGCGCGAGCTCGTCCAGCGCGGGCAGCGCGATGCCGGTGGACGGGGTGAAGTCGACGAACGGGCAGCCCGCGCGCAGCGCCGCGTACGCGGCCACCGAGCTGGGCGGCAGCACCGCGCGCGTCGGGTCGGCCAGCGCCGCCTCCAGCGCCGCGAGGTCGTCGTGCTCGGGCGCGTCCGGCACCGGGGGTTCGGTCGAGGACACGTTGACCACGACGACCCGCGCCAGGCCGTGCCGCTCGCGGAACCCGGCGATGTCGGCGGCCAGCCGCCGGGCCGCGTCCGCCTGGCTGCCCCGGTGCGTGACGGGGTGGTAGCCCGCGCGGACCTCGCGGTCGGCCGCGCGCAGCCCGACCGCGACGGCCTCGACCAGGCGGTGCGGCAGCACGCCGCTGTCGGCCAACCGCTCGGCGCGCTCGGGCAGCGCCGTGCCGACCACGTCGTGCCCGCCGACGACCAGGTCGTCCCAGCCGGGCAGCGGCACGCCGGCCAGCTCCGGCAGTTCGGTGACGCACCCGGTCGGTGGCGCCAAGCCCCGTTGCAGCGCGAGCAACCCGGTGATGGCCGTCGTCGCGACCGATCCGCGTGCGCCGATCAGCCACAGCCCGGTGGGTCCGTCCGCCATTGGCCGCCCTCCTCAACCCGCTCAGTCGGTGGTGGCCGCGGGCGCGGAACGGCCGTGGCCGGCTCGATCACCTCGGGTGGCCGCGGCACGGGAACACCTCGTCACCGAGGGTGTTAGGCGCGTCACAGCCATGTGGCGAACGCTAAGGGGGCTAATGGCGGGTGTCAATCAAAAGTCCGCAGGGTTTCGGCGGACGACAGCCAGATGTCGGGCATCCTCTGGTTCAATTGACCGGTGAACGCTGACGTCCCGCTCCTGGGCTCGGCTTCGGCCGGGGACCTCCTGCGGTTGCTGCGCGACGGCGTGCCCCGCACGCGCAACGAGCTCACCGCGGTGACGGGCCTGGCCCGCTCGACGGTGCGGGCGAGGCTGGACACCCTGCTGGACGCGGGCCTGGTCAGCGACGGCGGCAACGAGGCGTCGACCGGCGGACGGCCGGCCGGGAGGTTCGTGTTCAACGCCCGCGCCAGGGTCGTGCTGGCCGCCGAGGTCGGCGCCACCCACGCCACGGTCGCCGTGACCGACCTGACGGGCGCGCCGCTGGCCGTGCGCCGGCTGGAGCAGGACATCGCCGACGGCCCGGACGCCGTGCTGGCCGGGCTGGTCACCACCTGGCGGTCGTTGCTCACCGAAGCCGAACTCGACTCGGTGCGGCCCGCGGGCGTCGGCATCGGCCTGCCGGGCCCGGTCGAGCACTCGACCGGGCGGCCCAACAACCCGCCGATCATGCCCGGCTGGGACGGCTACGACGTGCCCGCGCGCGTCGGCGCGGAGTTCGGCGTGCCGGTCCTGGTCGACAACGAGGTCAACCTGATGGCGCTCGGCGAGCACCGGACGTGCTTCCCCGACGCCGAGCACCTCATCGTGGTCAAGGTCGCCACCGGCATCGGTTCGGGCTTCATCAGCAACGGGATGCTGCACCGCGGCGCGGTGGGCGCGGCCGGCGACCTCGGCCACATCCTGGCCCCGAACGCGGGCGACGTGCCGTGCCGCTGCGGCAACACCGGCTGCCTGGAGGCGGTCGCCGGCGGGCCGGCCATCGCGGCGACCCTGCGCGCCGGCGGGATCGAGGCGCACACGAGCGCGGACGTCGTCGCGCTGGTCCGGGCGGGCAACCCCGAGGCGGGCAAGGCGGTGCGGGAGGCGGGCCGCACCATCGGCGAGGTGCTCGCCACGTGCGTGAGCATGTTCAACCCGTCGCTGATCGTCGTGGGCGGCACGGTCGCGCTCGCCGGCGAGATGCTGCTCGCCGGTGTGCGGGAGGCGATCTACCGGCGTTCCCTGCCGCTGGCGACCGGGAAGCTGCGCATCGTGCCGTCCCAGGCGGGCGACGACGCCGGCGTCCTCGGCGCGGCGGCGATGGTGGTCGAGCACGTCCTGTCCCCGGCCGTGGTGGACCGGGACCTGGCCTGACCTCCGGCGGTCCCCGCCCGCGCACGACCCACCGAGCTGGAGGTGCCGAGGCATGGTGTCACCCGACGCGGTCGACCGCGCCCGACCGGTGCGCGACGTGGTGGCGTGGAGCCGCGACCTGGTCGAACCCGCGCTGCGCGAGGCGGTCGACGCGCTGCCCGCTCCCCTGCGGCTCGTCGCCGGGTACCACCGGGGGTGGTGGGACGAGCACGGCCGGCGGACCGACGCGGCGGGCGGCAAGGCGATCCGCCCGGCGCTCACCCTCCTGGCCGCCGAGGCGGTCGGGGGCACGGCGAGCGCCGCCGTCCCGGCCGCGGCGGCGGTGGAACTGGTGCACGACTTCACCCTGCTGCACGACGACGTCCTGGACGGCGACCGGACCCGGCGGCACCGCGCGTCGGCGTGGCACGTCTTCGGCCTGGACGCGGCGGTCCTGGCGGGTGACGCCCTGCTGGCGGCGGCGTTCGACGTGCTGGCCGCGAGCGGGCACCCGGCCGCGCTGGTCGGTGTGCGGGTGCTGAACGCGGCGGTGCGGGACCTCGTGGAGGGCGAGCAGGCCGACCTCGCGTTCGAGAGCCGGCAGGACGTCGGTGTGGCCGAGTGCGTGGCGATGGTGGAGCGCAAGACGGGCGGCCTGTTGGCGGGCGCGTGCGCGCTGGGCGCGTTGTTCGGCGGCGCGGAAGCCGTGGCGGTGGCGGGGTTGCGGGACTTCGGCCTCCGGCTGGGCGTCGCGTTCCAGCACGTCGACGACCTGCTGGGGATCTGGGGCGAGCCCGGTCGGACCGGCAAGCCGGTGCACGCGGACCTGCGCGCCCGCAAGAAGTCGCTGCCCGTGGTGGCCGCGCTGACCTCCGACACCCCGGCCGGGCGCGAACTGGCCGAGCTGTACCGGGAACCGGTTCCCGCCGACGCCACCCGCGCCGCCGACGCCGCTGACCCCGCCCAGCCGCGCCGGAACGACCCGGCCATCCCCGATCCCACCCGCGCGACCGACCTGGCGCGGCCGAACCGGCTCGCCTCCGCCTCCTCCCCCGCGGCCGGGCAGCACCGGCGGGACCCGGACTCCGATGCGGCGCGCGCGGCCGAGCTCGTGGAGCGGGCCGGTGGCCGGGCGTGGAGCGAGCGGCAGGCCGAGCTGCTCCTGGCCGCGTCCCTGCGCCACCTGCGCTCGGTCGATCCCGTGCCGCGGGCCGCCGCCGAGCTGACCGCCCTGGCCCACGCGATCGTCCACCGCGACCACTGACCGCGGGCTAGGGCCACTCCCACCGGATGCCGAGCACGCCCGAGCTGACCGCCGAGGCGACCAGGTGCACGGTGCCGTGCGCGCTGATCATCAACTCCCCGGTGGGGTGGCGCTCGTCGGCCAGGTCGAGCTGCGCGAAGGAGTGGCACGACCTCGGCCGCGCGCCCGGGTGGAACCGCACCTCCAGCACGTACTGCTCAGCCGGGTAACGGAAGCCGCACGCGAACTCCGTGGACACCCCCGCCGCCGGGTCGACCAGCTCGGTCTCGAACACCCACGTCTCGCCGGCCCGCAGGACGTGGTCGAACAGCAGCTCGTACACCAGCACCGGCGCGCCGGCGTGCGGGACGAACCGGCCCAACCGGCAGTTGCCCAACGGGCGCGGGCGCACCGCGGCCGGCACGCACGACGGGTTGCCGTAGTACCGGGCGACGTACCGATCCACCCCGTCGCGCAGGGCGCGCACCGCGCAGCGGGTCCACAGCGACTCCGTGCGCCGGGCCCCGTCGATGACGACCTTGTGCTGCACGCTGACCAGCTCCACGTCGTGGTCGTGCGCGCCCGGCACGGTGTCGAGCAGTTCCGCGACGGGGGTGAGGTCGTGGATCGGCGCGCGGTGGGTGTGCACCGGCCGGCCGCCGTGCGCCAGGAGCCGCACCAGCGAGCGCGGCGGCAGGTCGAGGACGTCCTCCAGCGCCCGCACCGCGCGCAGCGAACCGGCCGTCTCCGGCCTGCTGTGGCCGTTCTGCCAGTTGCTCAGGCTGGACAGGCCGACCCGGACGCCGCGGCGGGCGAGGTGGAAGCGCAGCCGTTCCAGCGTCAGCCCCCGCTGCCGGATCGCCGTGCGGAGCGCCACGTGGAACGGCTCGGTGCACAGCCGGGCGTCGACGTACCGGCCCGCTCCCTCGTCCCCGGATCGCGTCATACCACCACCCGCACCGACCGTCCCCCGTCCGAGGGAATCGTAGCCCGGCAGGCAACCGTTCCATCCACTGTGGACAAGGGACGTCGGCCGGTGGTCGCGGGACCACCGGCCGGCGTCCCGCGCTCACGGGATGGTGACGCCGAAGTCGCGGTTCGCGGTGGCGAAGTCCTGGAACCCGATCCGCGCCCCGCCGGCCCTGGTCACGGTGCCGTTGGCGACCACACCGCCCGACCCCGCGGAGTACACCGACCCGCCGCTGTCGCCGGGCCGCGCGGAGGTCAGCCCCTGCACCTGCTCGGCCTCCACGAGGTCCTCGCGGTCCTGCCAGAAGAAGATGACCTTGAGGTCGCACACCGGTCCCCCGGTCTGCTCCGCGCTGGTGACGCCGGACTGGCACAGGTGCTGGCCGACGAACACGTGACCCCAGCCGACCACCTTGACGCCGCTGTTGCTGTCGCCACCGCCGACGTACACGTAGTCCTCGCTGGACGTCGGGATGAGCGCGATGTCGTGGTCGTCGTGCCCCTGGCTCACCGTGCCGATGTACTCGCCGGTGCGGTCGGCGATGCGGTGGCCGGGTTGCCCGCAGTGCTCGGCGGTGAGCAGGTACCGCCGGTTCGAGCCGTCCCGCACGCCGAAACCGGACGTGCACAGGGAACTCGCCGTCTGGTTCCACGTCCGCGCGCCGCCCCACCACGGCGGTGAGTCGTTCTGGCGGGAGACCTCGCGCAGCGGCTCCTCGTGGCGGACCGCGAGCGGCACGTCGACCCGCTCGCCCAGCATCGCGAGCCCCGTGGCGGTCGCAGCGCCGACCCCCGGGTGGGCGGCCAGCACCAGACCGCTGCCGTCGCCGGGGCTCTTGACCCCGTGGAACCCGCTGTCCGGGTGGGTGTCCAGCCACTGCCGGACCTCCGCCGCGGCGGCCGACAGCTCCGCCTCCGAGTGCGCGGCCCGCTCGACGCGCACCGCGGCCTTCCGGGACGCCCGGCCCACGGCCGCCGTGATCGCGGCGGGCACGTCCCCCTTCCACCACACGGTCACGTCGTGCTCGCCCAGGACGATGCCGGCGTACCCGGCGTTCGCGCCCCGCTCCACTTCGGCCCGGACGGTCTCGGCCGCCTCGACCAGTGGCCGCTGCGCCTGCGCCCGGTCCCACCCGGCGGTGGCCGGCGGCACGACCTCCGCGCGGGCGGGCACGGCGGTCGGCGCGACGATCACCCCCGCCACCGCCAACGCGGCGGCCAGCAGGACATTCGCCCGACTATTCCTTCTCCTCGATGAATTCACGGTCCGACTCCTTGTCGACGGGGGACGAGGGGTGCCGCGGCCCGCACGGTCGTGCGGATAGCCGAATGCGGTCGGCGACCATCGGGGGAACCCGCATTCACCACGGTCGGGAAGCCCGCCGGCGCACGGCCTCCCGATCCGGATACCACCCGATCACCCACCTCCCGGGCAATGCGGTGACCCGCTGCCGTCGGCCCCGAAATTTCGACCTCCGCGCAACCCGGAACATTTCCGCAGGTAGAAGCAACGCGCCGAGCAGCATCCGAGCGGAAACGGCACCCGATCCGAGCCCGTGCGGTTGCCCGGGGCGCACGAGTCCGGTACGCGCGCACGCCCGCGACGGAACCGTTCCAGGAGCGCCGGGATCGCCGTCGGAACCTGACAAGGACTGTCCGGTCCGTTAGGCCGATCGGCCCTTCACTTTTGTCGAAACCATGCATAAGTTGCAGATGGATGATGCGAAAGACTGCCGAACTTCGCTGATCCGCCGACCTGCCGACAACGACCTCCGACACCGTCCGCGCACTTGCGCGACCGACGGTCCATCAAACGCGGGGAAATGGCGTCCGGCCATTCCCGAATACGCACGCGCCCTTTTCCACGCCCCAGTGGCACCGGCGCGCCCGTGCCGGACAGCCGCCGCCGACCCCGGATGGAGAACGATGGACGAGCACGCCCGACCCGGCTGGTTCACCCGGCTCGTGTCCCGCCGCACCGTGCTGGCCACCGGCACGGCGGGCTTGGCCGTGCCGGCCGCGCTCGCGCTCGGTCCGGTGGCACCGCAGCGCACCGCCGCCGCGCAGTCGGGCGTGGTCAAGAAGATCACCCTGTACGCGGAAGCCCTGCCCGGCAACGAGTACGGCTACGGCCTGGCACCCGGCCGGGCCACGATCCCCGGCCCGACGCTGGAGATCTACGAGGGCGACACGCTGGAGATCACGCTCGTCAACAACACCGACCGGCGGATGTCGATCCACCCGCACGGGGTGGACTACAGCGTCGACTCCGACGGCAGCCCCCTCAACGCCTCCTTCAACAACCCGGGCGAGACGCGCACGTACACCTGGCGCTCGCGGGAGGCGGTCGCCACCGAGGGCAGGCGGCTGATGCCCGGCAACGCCGGCTACTGGCACTACCACGACCACGCCATGGGCACCGACCACGGCTCGCTGGGCATCGCGCGCGGGCTCTACGGCGCGCTGGTCGTGCGCCGGCGCGGCGACATCCTGCCGGACAAGCAGTTCACCGTGGTGTTCAACGAGATGAGCGTCAACAACCGGGTCGCGCCGAACACGCCGATGTTCGAGGCGAACCTCGGCCAGCGGGTCGAGTGGATCGCGATCGGGCACGGCAACCAGCTCCACACCTTCCACCTGCACGCGCACCGGTGGGCCGACAACCGCACCGGGATGCTCGAAGGGCTGACCGACCCGAGCCGGGTGGTCGACAACAAGGACCTCAACCCCGGCAGCTCGTTCGGCTTCCAGGTGCTGGCGGGCGACGGCGTCGGTCCGGGCGCGTGGATGTACCACTGCCACGTGCAGAGCCACTCGGAGACCGGGATGTCCGGGATCTTCCTGGTGCGCAACGCCGACGGGAGCATGCCGCCCGGTGCGCAGGAGGCGATCGACCGGTTCCGCGGGCACGACCACGGCGCGGCGGCCCAGGCCGAGGCCCACGCGCCGCACCAGCACCCGCCGACGCGATGACCTCGCGACCGGCGACGACGAAGGAGTCAGGGATGGGGTCAAGGATGTCTCCCGGCGGGATCCGCTCCAGAACGGCCCGGAAGGCGTCGACCGCGCTGGTCGCCGCGCTGGTCGTGCTCGGCGGCTCGCTCACCGCCGCCACCGCCGCCCCGGCGACGCCGGTCCGCGCGCCCGCCGGAACCACCGCCGCCGCGCCGGTGTCGGTGCTGGTCTTCCACGGCCCGGCCGCCGAGCAGCAGGACCCGGTCGCCCGCGCCGCGCAGGCGTTCCGCGAGATCGGCGCGGCCAACGGCATCGGCGTCGACTCCTCGTCCGACCCGGCCTCGTTCACCGCGGACAACCTGGCGAAGTACCGCGGCGTCGTGTTCCTGTCCGCGGCGGGCGCGCCGCTGAGCCGGGACCAGGAAGCGGCGCTGCGCGACTACGTCAAGGGAGGCGGCGGGTTCCTCGGCGTGGCCGACGCGGCGAAGGCGCAGCCCGAGTCCTCCTGGTTCACCGGACTCATCGGCACCCGCCCGGTCGGCACCACCGCCACCCCCGAGACGGTGAGCGCGGTGACGGCGAGCGCGGAGAACCCGCCGAACGAGACCAAGGAGATGCTGGCCGACGGCAAGCCCGAGACCAAGTGGCTGGTCCGCAGCACGACCGCGTGGGCGGCCTTCAAGCTGCCCGCCGCCGCCGCGGTGAACCGCTACGCGCTCACCTCGGCCAACGACGCGCCCGGCCGCGACCCCAAGGACTGGACGTTGCAGGGCTCCGCGGACGGCACGACGTGGACCGACCTGGACCGCCGAACCGGCCAGGCGTTCGCGGAGCGCTTCCAGAGCCGCACGTTCACCATCGCCGAGCCGCGGTCGTTCCAGCACTACCGCCTCTCCGTCACGGCCAACTCGGGCGAACCGCTGATCCAGCTGGCCGACCTGCGGCTGTACGCGAGCGACCCCACGCCGATCCCGGACCCGCAACCGCACCGGTCGGTGGTGAACGTGCTGGACCGGCAGCACCCGGCGAACGCGGGCCTGCCGCTCAACCTCACCCGCACGGACCGCTGGTACAACTGGGAACCCAACCCGGTCGGCACCGTGCACGCGGTCGCGCAGGTGGAGGAGCGGCACTACGACCCGGGACCGGGCGCGAACGGACCGTTCCACCCGGTGTCCTGGTGCCGTGACTACGAAGGCGGCCGGTCCTTCTACACCGGCATGGGCCACACCGAGGACGGCTACGGCGAACCGGCCCTGCGCAGCCACCTGACCGGCGCCCTCCGGTGGACGACCGGCCTGGTGCGCGCCGACTGCCAGGCCACCATCGCGGCGAACTACAAGGTCGAACGGCTCACCGCGGCCAACCAGACCGGTCAGCTCGACCAGATCGGCGAGCCGCACGGCCTGACCGTCGCCCCGGACGGCACGGTGTTCTACGTCGGCAAGGCGGCCTGCCCGACCGGCCCGGTGGTCGAGTGGACCAACCCGAACGTCGGCCTGGGCTGCGGCACCATCCACCAGTTCGACCCGGCCACCAAGCAGGTGAAGCTGCTGGCGACGCTGCCGGTCATGGGCAACCGCGGCAGCGGCACCGAGCTGGTCAAGAACGAGGAGGGCCTGCTCGGCATCGTGCCCGACCCGGCGTTCGCCGACAACGGCCGGCTCTACGTCTACTGGATGCCGCACGACACCGTCGACCGGGAGAAGCGGACCGGCAAGCGGACCGTGTCGCGGCTGACCTACGACAAGGCCACCCGGACGATCGACCTGGGCACCCGCAAGGACCTCCTCCAGTGGGAGGTGCAGCAGCACAGCTGCTGCCACGCGGGCGGCGGCATGGCGTTCGACGCCAAGGGCAACCTCTACATCGGCTCCGGCGACAGCAACTCCTCACTCGGCTCGCAGGGCTACTCCGGCAACAACTGGACCGCCGACTGGGAAGGACTGTCCTTCCAGGACGCCCGCCGCACCGCGGGCAACACCAACGACCTCAACGGCAAGATCATCCGCATCCACCCGGAGCCGGACGGGACCTACACCATCCCGCCGGGCAACCTGTTCCCGCCGGGCACCGAGAAGACCCGCCCGGAGATCTACGTGATGGGCGTGCGCAACATCTCGCGCCTCCAGGTCGACCCCGTCACGCAGTGGCTGACCGCCGCGTGGGTCGGCCCGGACGCGACCCAGCCGAGCCCGGAGCTCGGCCCGGCCAAGTACGAAACGGCGACGATCATCACCGAGGCGGGCAACCACGGCTGGCCCTACTGCATGGGCAACAAGCAGCCCTACCGCGACCGCAGCAGCACCGACGCGACCGTGCTGACCGGCTGGTACGACTGCGACGCGCCGAAGAACCACTCGCCGCGCAACACCGGGCTGGTCGACCTGCCGCCGGTGAAGAACAACATGATCTGGTACGCGCCGGGCGGTGGCGGCCCGGTCTTCCCGGCCCGCCCGGACGGCAGCGGCATCCCCACCTACAAGCCGGCCGATGCCACCTACACGCAGCCGTACCTGCGCGGCGGCGGCCAGGCGGTCATGACGGGCCCGACCTACCACCGGGAGCTGGTCGACACCGCCAGTGGCGTCGCGTGGCCGGAGTACTGGGACGACAAGTGGTTCATCGGCGACCAGTCCAACTCGGCCAACCGGGTCGCGGTGACCGTCGACCCGGCCGGCGTGCCGACGGCCGCTCCC
The DNA here is from genome assembly GCF_044757065.1 of Actinosynnema sp. NPDC091369. Taxonomy (NCBI): domain Bacteria; kingdom Bacillati; phylum Actinomycetota; class Actinomycetes; order Pseudonocardiales; family Pseudonocardiaceae; genus Actinosynnema; species Actinosynnema sp. NPDC091369. Next base: position 914,834 of record NZ_JBIVUG010000002.1, read on the forward strand.
CCGGCGTTCGCCGAGAGCCTGCGCGCGATCATCCCCGGCGGCCTGGGCAACGACCGGGTGCAGAGCTGGATGGACGCGAAGTTCGGCCGGGACGGCGCGCTGTACCTGCTCGACTACGGCGGCGGGTTCTTCAGCCTGCACGCCAACCAGAAGCTCATCCGGATCACCTACCAGGGCGGCGCGAAGACGCCGAAGCCGGCCGCCACGTCGGTCGCGGTGCAGGGCAAGCCGCTGACCGTCGCGTTCACCGGCTCGAAGTCCGGTGGCGCGTCGCACCGCTGGGAGTTCGGCGACGGGACGTCGTCCACCGAGGCCGACCCGCGCCACACCTACGACCGCGTCGGCCGGTACCGGGCCGAGCTCACCGTCACCTACGCCGACGGCGAGACGCAGGTCGTGCCGCTCACCGTGGACGTCGGCTGCGCCGTTCCCGACGACCGGGAGACGGTGTGGCTCGGCGACACCGACTCGGGCGTGCCCAACGAGCAGGTCGGCGGCGGCTGCACGGTCAACGACCTGGTCGACGACGAGAGCCCGTGGGTCGACCACGGCACGTTCGTCCGGCACGTCACCGAGGTCGCCGACCGGTTGCAGCGCGACGGCGTGCTCACCGCCCGCGAGAGCACCGCGCTGGCGCGAGCGGCGGCGGGCTCCGACATCGGCACGGCGGGCAACACCGGGTACGAGCCGATCTTCGACGGCACCGCGGAATCGCTGCGGGGCTGGGTCCAGGCCCCGTCCGGGTCGTTCTCGGTCCAGCCGGACGGCGCGCTGCGCTCGTCGGGTGGCCTGGGCATGCTGTGGTACGCGCGCGAGCAGTTCGCCGACTTCTCGGTGAAGCTCCAGTTCCGCGACGCGTCACCGGACGGCGTGCGCGCCAACAGCGGCGTGTTCACCCGGTTCCCCGATCCGCGCACACCCGTGGACCAGCGCCCGCCGGGCAGCTGCGGGACGGTCGGCTCGGCCAGGACGTCGGCGGCGTGGGTGGCCATCTACTGCGGGCACGAGATCCAGATCTACGACGGCGAGACGGGCGAGCCGCAGAAGACCGGATCGGTCTACAACTTCGACCCGGTCGGCCTGCCGCCGTCCGGCGCGCCCGCCAAGGACGGCTGGCACGACTACGAGGTCCGGGTCGTGGGGCAGCGCTACACGATCCTGCGCGACGGCGTGGTGATCAACCAGTTCGACAACGCCCCGGGCAAGCAGTCGTCCCGGGCGGGTGACCCGCCGACCGACCTGCGCCAGTTCGCCGAGGGCTTCCTCGGCCTCCAGAACCACGGCGCGTCCGACGTGATCGATTTCCGCAACATCCGAGTGCGGTCGCTCTAGCCGCGTCCGGTCGGCCCGCGCTCAGGGAAGGTGCACCATGTTCCGACGTTCGACCGCCGCGGTGGCCGCCGCCTTGCTGTGGGCGGCCGCGACCGCGGCCATCCCGGCCACCGCGGCGCCCACCGCTCCCGTCCAGGCCCAGGAGCAGGTGCTGACCTGGACCGCGGACAACGACATCACCCGCTACAAGTCCGCGCCGACCACCGCGGCGCCCGGCCCGACGAAGATCGTCTTCGAGAACAGCGAGGCCACCGGCAACACGACCGGCATGCCGCACACGCTCACCTTCGACACCTCCACGCCCGGCTACAACCACGACGTGGACCTGAACGTCCTGGCCAACCCGTTCGACGCGCAGAACGGCAGGCACGAGGCCGCGGTGACGCTCACCCCGGGCAAGTACCGCTACTTCTGCACGATCCCCGGCCACGGCACGATGTCCGGCGAGCTCACCGTGACCGAGGGCGGCGAGGACACCACGCCGCCCACCGCGGCGGGCGAGGTCACCGGCGCCAAGAACACCGCCGGCGACTACCTCGGCAGCGCCACGGTGACCGTGACCGCCTCGGACGCGGGCTCCGGGGTGGCGTCGGTCGAGTACCGGCTGGACGACGCCGCGTTCGCCCCCTACACCGAACCGGTCCGCGTCACGGCGGTCGGCGACCACACCGTCCGGTTCCGGGCGACCGACCGGGCGGGCAACGCCTCCGAGGTCGGCTCGGTGTCGTTCCGGGTGGTCGAGCCGCCGTCCGACACGACACCGCCCGAGGTGGCCGCCGACGTCGCCGGCACCAAGGACGCCCAGGGCAACTACGTGGACAAGGCGACCGTCACCATCACCGCGACCGACGCGGGCTCCGGCGTCCGCAGCCGGGAGTACCAGCTGCACTCCGGGCCGTGGACCGCCTACACCGCACCGGTCGAGGTCACCGCGCCCGGATCGCACATGGTCCACTTCCGCGCCACGGACAACGCGGGCAACACCTCGCCGGAGGGCATGGTCGCCTTCACCGTCGTCGCCACCCCGGTCGACACCGAGCCGCCCACCACCTCCGCCGCGGTGTCCGGGGCCAAGAACCCCGATGGCGCCTACCTGGACAACGCGACCGTGACGATCACCGCGACGGACGCGCAGTCGGGCGTCGACCGGGTCGAGTACGCGCTCGACAGCGGCGCCTGGACCGCGTACTCGGCGGCGGTCGTGGTCGGCACGGCGGGCAGCCACACGGTGCGGTACCGGGCCACCGACAAGGCCGGCAACGCGGCCGAGGCGAAGTCGGTGTCCTTCACCGTGGTCAAGCCCGGCGCGGACGCCTGCCCCGATTCCGACACGCGCCCGACGGTCGTCATCGGGGCCGAGGACACCCGGGTCGCCAACGTCGACACCGGCGACGGCTGCACCGTCAGCGACCTCATCGACCAGCACGGCGAGCACCCCGACCACGGCGCGTTCGTCCGGCACGTCGACCTCGTCACCACCGACCTGGTGGCCAGGGGCGTGCTGACCCCGCGGGAGCAGGCCGTCCTCGTGCGCGCGGCCTCGCGATCCGACATCGGCGAGTAGTTCCTTCACAGCAGCAGGGAGAACCGCAATGGCCAGACGGACCGCACCCGCGCTCGCGACCTTGAGCGCCGTCGTCACCGCGTCGGTGCTGTGCACCGCCCAGAACGCGCACGCCGACCTGGTGATGTACTGCGTCGGCAGCGGCGGTGCCGTCACGGTGCCCAGCGACCTGTACGTGCCGCCGGGCGAGTCGTGCGCGCTGACCGGCACCACCGTCACCGGCAACGTGCGCGTCGCCGCCGGCGCGAACCTCGTGATCACCGGCGGCACGGTGAACGGGGAGGTCCGGGTCGCCGCCGACGGCTACCTCGACTCGACCGGCACCAGGGTGGACGGCAGCGTCACGCTGGCGTCCGGCGGCTTCGGGCTCTACCTGAGCGACACCGACGTCGGCGGCGTGGTCGTCGAGCCGAAGGGCTCGGCCGCGATCGAGGGCTTCCTGTTCGTCGAGCGGGGCTCGACGGTCGACGGCGACCTCACCGCGGGTGTCGGCGAGGTCAGCGTGACCGGCAGCGAGGTCACCGGCGACGTCAGCACCACCGCCACCTACTTCACCGACCTGCACGACAGCTTCGTGGACGGCACGCTGTCGGTGCTGAACAACCCGACCGGCAGCGTCGTGTGCGGCACCGCGGTCGGCGGCCGGGCCACGTTCGCCGGCAACCTCGGCGGCGTGCAGCTCGGCCCGAACGGCGGCCTCGACAGCTGCGCCTCGGGCGGCTACTTCGCCCGGGACGTCGGCATCTCGAACACCACCGGCGGCCGCACGACCCTGGACGACAACATCGTCAACGGGGTGCTCCGGCTGACCGCGAACAACCCGGTGGCCGAGGTGGCGGCGAACAACAGCATCCGCGGCGGGATCGTCGGCGACCACTCGGCGCCTTCCCTCTCCGCCGCCGCCACCGAGGGCGTGCGCGGCACCGCCGAGGAGCGGGCACGCGAGCGTCGCGCCCGGGCCGGCGCGTCCGCGTCGGTGCGGGGAGCGGCCCGGCTCTGACCGTCGTCCTCGGGCTCGCGATCGTGCGGGCCCGAGGCGTCCACCAGCGTTTACAACGTTGGAAATTCTGCTACGTTCGGTGGCGGTCCGCTCTCGCGACGAAGGGCAGAGGTGGTCATGACCAGCGCTGACGAACCCCGGGACCCGGTTCGGGACCTGTACTCGGACGGCATCACCGCGCGGCGCGGCGCGTTCCCGCCCGACTGGGCCGACCGGCTCCGCGAGGACGTCGAGGTGCTGTTCCGGGAAGCGCTCGAACGCCCGGACGGCGCGATCGGCCGCGGCCCGAACCGCTTCTACGTCGAGATCCACCCCGAGCGGGTCCGGGGCTTCCTCGACCTGGTGACCCACCCCTGGGTGGTCGAGGTGGCGCGGGCCGTGCTCGGGCCGGACTACCAGGTCGTGGAGCTCGGGTTCGACGTGCCGCTGCCCGGCGCGGTCGCCCAGCCGTGGCACCGCGACTTCCCCGCGCCCGAGGAGACCGTGCGGGACCGCCGGCTCACCTCGCTCGCGTTCAACGTGACGACGGTCGACACGACGCCCGAGATGGGGCCGTTCGAGATCGCGCCCGGCACGCAGTGGGACGACGGCGCGGAGTTCGAGCACGGCATGTTCCCGCCGAAGTCGCACTACCCGCGCTACGAGGCGCTGGCGCAGCAGAAGATGCCTCGGCGCGGCGACATCTCCGCGCGGTCGGCGTTGACGATCCACCGCGGCACGCCGAACCGGTCGGAGTCGTCGCGGCCCGTGCTGGTCCTCGGCGTGGTCGCCGCCGGGGTCGTGAACGACCGCAACGACCTGGTCGTCAGCCGCGCCTACCACGAACGGCTGCCCGAGGACGTCCGCGCCCACCTCGGGTGCCGCGTCGTGGACCGGCTCGAACCGCTGGTGCAGAGGCACACCATCGAAGGTCTCGTGATGGGCGCGGCCGAGTAGCCCCCTTCCGGCCTCCCCGGCCCGCCCCTGCCCGCCACACCTGCCGCCCCCTCCCCCTGCTCGTCCCCCTGCGATCCCTGCGAAGCGGAGCCGCCGAGATGGCCACCCTGCCGATGAAGCTCGCCACCACCGCCCTGACCGCGCTGCTCGCGGCCGGTGTCGCCACCGCCGCGCCCCGGGCGGTGGCCGCCGCCGCACCGGACCTGCCGACCGCCGTGGCGGGCAACCCGTTCGTCGACGGCTGGTACGCCGACCCCGACACCATCGTCCACGGCGACACCTACTGGGTGTACCCGACGACGTCCAAGACCTACGCCGAGCAGACCTACCTCGACGCGTTCTCCTCGCAGGACCTCGTGCACTGGACGAAGCACAGCAACGTGCTGACGACGGCCGCCGTCTCTTGGGCGAAGTACGCGCTGTGGGCACCCGCCCCGATCGCCCGCAACGGCCGGTACTACCTGTACTTCGCCGCCAACGACATCCAGAGCGACTCGGCGCTGGGCGGCATCGGCGTGGCCGTCGCCGACCACCCCGCGGGCCCCTACCGCGACGCGATCGGCCGGCCGTTGATCGGGCAGTTCCACAACGGGGCGCAGCCCATCGACCAGGACGTGTTCATCGACGACGACGGCCAGGCGTACATGTACTACGGCGGTTGGGGCCACGCGAACGTCGTGAAGCTCAACCCGGACATGGTCAGCCTCGGCACGTTCCCCGACGGCAGCACGTTCCGGGAGATCACCCCGGCGGGGTACGTCGAGGGCCCGCAGATGTTCAAGCGGGGCGGCAAGTACTACCTGATGTGGTCCGAGGGCGGGTGGACCGGTCCGGACTACTCCGTGTCGTACGCGATGGCCGACTCGCCGACCGGACCGTTCACCCGGCTGGACAAGGTCCTGGCGCAGGACCCGGCGGTCGCGCGCGGCTCGGGCCACAACTCGGTGGCGAACGTGCCGGGCACCGACATCTGGTACATCGTCTACCACCGCCGGCCGTTGAGCGAGACCGACGGCAACCACCGGCAGCTCGCCTACGACCGCCTGCACTTCAACGCCGACGGCACGATCCGGCGGGTCGCGATGAAGGTCCAGGACAACTTCGCCGACGACAACGCCCACGGCTGGAAGACCCACGGCGGCACCTGGACCGTCCCGGGTGGACGGTTGCAGGCGGGCGCGTCCGCCGGGGGCAAGGCGTTGCTGGACACGAACTTCGGCGACTTCACCCAGGACACCGACGTGACGATCACGTCCGGCGGCGGTGACGCGGGGCTGGTGTTCCGGGCGAGCAGGGCGGCGGTGGGCGTCGACAGCTACTCCGGCTACTACGCGGGCATCACGCCGGCCGGGCGCGTCGTGCTGGGCCGGGCCGACAACTCCTGGACCCCGCTGGCCTCCGCGCCGCTGAAGGTGGACGTCGGCACGACCTACCGGCTGCGCGTCACCGCGGTCGGCTCGTCGATCAAGGTGTACGTCGGCGACATGGCCACGCCGAGGATCGGCGTCACCGACGCGACGTTCGCCTCCGGGGGCAACGGGGTGCGGGTGTTCAACGCGGCGGCGGCGTTCGACAACGTCGCGGTGGGACCGGCCGTGGGCGGTGAGGTCAACCTCGCCCTGGGTCGTCCGGCCACCGGGTCGACGCCGTGCGCGGCGGGCGAAGGGCCGGAGAAGGCGGTCAACGGGACCGTGACCGGGGGCAACACCGACAAGTTCTGCTCGGCCGCGCCCGGCGCGTGGCTGGCGGTGGACCTCGGCTCGACCCGGTCGATCTCGCGGTTCGAGGTCGCCCACGCGCAGGCGGGCGGTGAGGACGCGGGCTTCAACACCCGGGCGTTCGGCCTCTCGGTGTCCAACGACGGCACGACGTGGCGGCGGGTGGTGGACGTGACCGGCAACAGCGCGGCCACCACGGTCCACCCGGTCACCGGCGTCGCGGGCCGCTACGTCCGGCTCGACGTCGGCGTCCCCACCGGGAACGCCGACATCGCCACCCGCGTCTACGAGCTGCGCGCCTTCGGCTGACGTCAGTACGCGCGGCCGAAGACCACGCGCTTGCCGTAGGTCTCCGGCTCGCCGCACCGGACGCAGCGGCCGCCCGCCGCGGGCGCGTCGAGTGGCACGCACCGCGGCGTGGCGGCGGTGACCGCCTTGATCTCCTCCTCGCACCGGCGTTCACCGCAGTGCGCCGCCCGTGCCCACCCGACGGCGACCGCGGCGGTGAAGTCGTCCCAGGTGTCGGTGTCGGCGGTGTGGTCGTCGCGGAACCTGGTGGCGCGGTCCAGCAGGAACGCCTGGAAGTCCGCCAGGACTCCGGGCAGGACGTCGGCGACCGACGCCAGTGGCACCTGCCGCTTGCCCTCGCCCAGCCGGACGGCGACGGTCGCGTGCCCGGCCTCCAGGTCGCGCGGGCCGAGCTCGACCCGGACCGGCACCCCTTGCAGCTCCCACTGGTGGAACTTGAACCCCGGCGACACGTGCGGCCGGTCGTCCAGGTGGACGCGCACCCCGGCGCGGCGGAGCGAGGCGGCCAGGTCGCGGGCCGCCGCGTGCACCTGGTCGGCCTGCTCCGCGCGGCCGATGGGCACGACGACCGCTTGGAAGGGAGCCAGTCGCGGCGGCAGCACGAGGCCCTTGTCGTCGCCGTGGGTCATGACGACGCCGCCGATCATGCGCGTGCTCATGCCCCACGACGTGGTGTGCGCGTACGCGAGGTCCCCGGCGTCGGTGTTGTACCTGATGTCGAACGCCCGCGCGAAGTTGTCGCCGAGGTAGTGCGACGTGCCCGCCTGGAGGGCGCGCCCGTCGCGCATCATCCCCTCGATCGTGAACGTCCGCCGCGCGCCCGCGAACCGCTCGCCGGGTGTCTTCTCACCGGGCACCACGGGCATGGCGGCGAGGTCGCGCGCGACCTCGGTGTAGAGGTCCAGCGCGAGCATCGTCTCCCGCATGGCGTCGGCCTCGTCCACGTGCGCCGTGTGGCCCTCCTGCCACAGGAACTCGGTGGTGCGCAGGAACATCCGGGGCCGCAGCTCCCAGCGCACCACGTTCGCCCACTGGTTGAGCAGCAGGGGCAGGTCGCGGTGCGACGAGATCCACTTGGCCATCATCTCGCCGATGACGGTCTCGGACGTGGGTCGCACGACGAGCGGTTCCTCCAGCTCCTTGCCGCCCGCGTGCGTGACGACGGCGAGCTCGGGCGAGAACCCCTCGACGTGGTCGGCCTCCCGCCGGAGGTGGCCCTGCGGGATCAACAACGGGAAGTACGCGTTCTGGTGGCCGGTGTCCGCGATCCGCCGGTCGAGTTCTCCGCGCAGGAGCTCCCAGAGGCGGTAACCGTACGGTCGGACCACCATCGTGCCCTTGGCCGGCCCGCGGTCCACGAGCTCGGCCTTGACGACCACCTCGTTGTACCACGCGGAGAAGTCCTCGGACTGCGAGGACACGCCCCGTTCGTGCCGCGTCATGCCGGGAGGCTAGCAACGGCCCGGGTGAGGCTCGAAGCCATTAACTCCATCGCGCGACACGGTGCTCCTGGCCGGAGTCGGCGTCGGGTCGTCCGGCGTCACGGGCGCGCTCGTGACGCGCCCCCAGCCGCTCTGGCAGTGCACCAGCGCTGCCCGACCTGAAGCAGCCGCCCACGCGGGCGGGCGCGCCATCCTCGGAGCCCGCGAGGTGCTGATGGAGCTGCTCGTCCACGGGACGATGCCGCGCGCCGAGATCGCCAAGCGCCTGCGCCTGTCCCGCAACGACGTGCAGGCGCTGCCCCTGGCCGAGCACCGGTTCGGCGCGGGCGTGGACTCCATGGTGCTGATCACCGTGGGCGCGGTCGGCGGCGGCCCTGTCGATCAGGGCCGCCGTCGACGGCGCGATCTGAGCGGCGCGGTCCCCCGGCTCAGACGACGGTGCAGGCCGTGCCGTTGAGGGTGAACGCGGTGGGCTCGCCGGTGCCGCCGGTGTGGTCGGCCTGGAAGCCGATGCCCACCGAGGCGTCGGGGGCGATGGCGGCGTTGTACGACGCGTTGCGGGCCGTCACCGCGCCGCTGGTCGGGCTGTAGGTGGCGTTCCAGCCGCTGGTGATCCGCTGCCCGCCCGGGAGCGTGAAGGCGAGGCTCCAGCCGTCGACCGGCGTGGAGGCGGTGTTGGTGATGGTGATGGCGGCCGTCAGGCCGGTGTTCCAGGCGCTCACCGCGTACTCGACGCGGCAGCCGGTTCCACCGGGCGGTGTGGTCGTCGTCGTGGTGGTAGTGGTGGTGGTAGTAGAAGTCGTAGTGGTGCTCGTGGTCGTGGTGGTGCTCGTCGGCGGGGTGCCGTCGAGGCCGAAGAAGCGGATCACCTGGGCGGCGTCGACGGGGATGTTGTGCGTGACGCCCTGCATGCTGATGGCCTCGACCGGGGCTCGGCCGCCGCTGCTGCCGTAGCGGGTGCGGGTGTAGCCGGACTGCGGCGTGTCGGTGTACGTGGGCGTCTGGCTCAGGCCGTGGACGTTGGTCCACTGCTTGACCTGCTCGCCGAAGTTGGGGTAGCGCAGGGTCTCGTCGTTGGTGCCGTGCCAGATCTGCATCCGGGGACGCGGTCCGGTGTAGCCCGGGTAGGCGCCGCGCACGAGGTCACCCCACTGCTGCGCGGTCTTGATGAGCTGGCCGCCGGAGCACTGGCTGTTCCACTCCGAGCCGTTGGTGGTGGCGAAGCAGGCGAACGGGACGCCGGCGAACGACGCGCCCGCGGCGAACACGTCGGGGTAGTCGCCGAGCAGGACGTTGGTCATCATCGCCCCCGACGACGTGCCGGTGGCGAAGACCCGGGCCGGGTCGCCGTTGTGGCGCTGCTTGACGTAGTCGACCATCGCCACCAGGCCCACCGGGTCGCTGCCGCCGCCCCGCCGCAACGCCGCGGGCGAGGACACGTCCCAGCACTTGCTGCTGCGCGTCACGGTCGGGTAGATCACGACGAACCCGTACCGGTCGGCCAGCGACGCGTACTGGGTCTGCGCGTGGAAACCCGGCCCCGAGCCGCCGCAGTAGTGGATCGCCAGCAGGATCGCGGGCTTCGCCGCCACCCGGTCCGGCACGTACAGGTGCATCTGGAGGTTGGTCGGGTTGGCGCCGAAGTTCGTCACCTGGGTCAGGCTCGCCGCGGAGGCGGCCGGCGACGACGCCACCGCCACCAGGGTCGCACCGACCAGACCGGTGACGGCCGCGACCACCCCGACCAACGCGTTCTTCAGCTTCATCGCGTCCTCCGCGTCGACAGCGAGCCCGAAACGTTACGAAGTATTGGGCGAAACGATTCGAGCCGGCAAGACCCGGAACGGCCGGCGTCTCAGCAGGTCGCCCGCTCCCCGGGACCACGACCGCGCCTCCGGGGCGGTCGCCGAACCGGTCAGCCCAGGCACGACCGGACAGCCGCGGCCAGGTCGGCAGCCCTCGGGTCGTCCGGGCGGTAGTTCCACAGGGTGGTGACGTAGCCGAAGCCGACGCGGGCGTCGGGGTCGCCGAACGCGATCGACCCGCCCGAGCCCGGGTGGCCGAACGACGCCGGGCCGACCATCGGCAGCGGCGCGCACGACCGCCAGAAGCCCAACGACATGGCGAACGTGCGGTCGGCCGGGAGGTCCAGCCCGTCCGGCACCCCGTACATCCGGGTCTTGTCGGTCTGCACGACGGTCATCGCCTCGACCGTCGCCGGGTCGAGCAACCGCACGCCGTCGACCTCGCTCACCGTCGCCGCGTACATCCGGGCCAGCGACCGCGCGTCCGAGACCATGTTCGCGGCCGGGAACTCCGCCGCGCGCCACTCCCGCGTCCGGAAGTACCCGGAGTTCGGGTCCAGCGCCCCGCCGAGCGAACCCGCGTGCATCTGGACCGCGTCCGGCGTCCACATCGACTGCACCCACGCGGTGACCGTGTCCGCGTCGAGGCCGGTCGTCGCGATCATCCCGGCCAGCAGCTCCTCCACCGTGAACGGCGCGGCGTCCTCGAACCGGGCCACCCTCGGCTCCTGGTCCTCGGGCAGGCCGATCCAGGCGCTGAGCCCGAGCGGGCCGGCCACCTCCTCGGCGAAGAACGCGCCCAGCGTGCGGCCGGTGATCCGGCGCACGACCTCGCCGACCAGGTACCCGTAGGTGACGGCGTGGTAGACGTGCCGGGTGCCCGGCTCCCACAGCGGGGGCTGCGCTTCGAGCGCGCGGATGACCGGGTCCCAGGCGCACGCCTGCTCGAACGTCAGCGGCCCGTCCACCACCGGCAGGCCCGCCTGGTGCGACAGCAGCCAGCGCACCGGGATGCGCTCCTTGCCCGCCGCGCCGAACTCGGGCCAGTACCGGGTGACCGGGGCGTCCAGGTCCAGCAGACCGCGCTGGACCAGCAGGTGCGCGCAGATCGCGGCGGCGCCCTTCGTCGTGGACGCGACCTGGACGATCGTGTCCGAGGTCCAGGGCCGGTTGGTCGCGCGGTCGGCCAGCCCGTCCCACAGGTCCACGACGGGCTTGCCGTCCACGTAGACGCAGCACGCCGCCCCCACCTCGCCGGGGTGGTCGAAGTTCGCCCGGAACACGTCGGCGACCTTGCCCCAACCGTCCTCGACCACCGAGCCCACCGTGACCGCCATGTCGTGCTCCCTCTCACGTGGCGGGACCGGTCGTCCCGCGCTGGAGCCACGATCACGTGCCGCCCTGACACGGGGCAGCCACCGCCCTGACACGGCGCTGACGGCCCGGCTCCCGTCGCCGACGGCCCGTCCGAGTTACCCGGGCCGAGGTCGGGTGCGCCCTGGTTTCCCGAGGCGTTCCCCCGTCACTCATGTCGCCCCACCGCTCTCGGGACGCGCCGCCCGGCCGCCTTCCGCCAAGAACTGCCGGTAGACGAGCGCCAGCAGCGCCGCGTACGCGTGTTGCGCCCGACCGACCTCCCGGTCACGGCCCGACGCGGCCTCGACCCGGTCGATCCGCTGCGCGATGTCCTCCAGTTCGGCGAGCACGTCGACCGGCGCCGGCGTGAAGATGCCGCGCTCCACGTACCGGATCACCGTCGTCACGTACTCGTCCGCGACCGCCAAGTCGCCGTGCGTCCCGATCAGCTCCCGGTTCGACCCGCTCGGGGGGAACGGCAGTTGCCGTCACAGCGTGTAGGAGTCGATGAAGCCCAGCGTCCTTCCCTGTCCTCCAGTCGCTGGTGTACCGAAAACACCCCGTCGAGGCCGATGATCCCTCTCGCCCCCGCCGGGATCGGCCGAGCGCGCCCACCACCTCGAAGTGGTACTCGAAGCTAGCCCCGGCGCAGGCCGTCGAGCAGCAGCCCCAGCAGGCGATCGGCGCGCGCGGCGCGGTCCGGGCTGTCCTGGACGGCCCAGGCGAGCGCGCCGACGACCTTCAGCACGTCCTCGGCATCCGCGTCGGCGACGACGCCGCCCGCGTCCCGCGCCCGCGCCAGCAACGCGGCCCCCACCTCGAACACCCTGTCGTGCCAGGTCGACACCACGTCCGCCCGGCGATCGAGGGCCGAGGTCATCACGGCGGCCGACAGGCCCCGGTAGGTGAGGCCGTGGTGGAGCGCGGCGCGCAACCAGGTGGACAGCGCGTCGACCTCGTCCTCGGCCGTCAGCAGCCGCCGGCCGAGGTCGATCAACGCGGCCACCTGCCCGGCGAGCACCGCCTCGACCAGGTCCAGCCGGGTCGGGAAGTGCCGGTACAGCGTGCCGCTCGCCACGCCCGCCCGCCGCGCGATGTCGTCCAGCGACGCGTCCACGCCGGCTTCGGCGAACGCGATCCGCGCCTGCTCGACCAACCGCTCGTAGTTGCGCCGCGCGTCGGCGCGCATCGGCCGCGCGGCACGGACCTCCGGCTCGTCACCCGTCGGCACCGGCACCTCGTCGTTGCTGTCCGGGGATACGGTCCGTTACCGTGCCCGATTAACCGGACCGTGCCTCATCTTAGCGCAGGGAGGGTCGCCCGATGTCGCCACGAGACGTGCTGGAGCAGTACCGCCGAGCCGCCGTCGACCAGTCCGTCGACGACATGCGGCGGCTGTACGCGGTCGACGCCGTGCACGAGTTCCCGTTCGCGTTCCCCGGTGCGCCGTCCCGGCTGGAGGGCCGCGACGCCATCGTGGACTGGATCGCCGCCGGGTGGCGGTCCGCTGCCCTGAAGTACGAGCGCTACCGCACCCTCGCCGTGCACGACACCCGCGACCCGGACACGATCGTCGTGGAACAGGAAGCGCTGGGGACCGGCACGGTCACGGGTGGGTTCACGCTGCCCAACGTCGTGGTGCTCACCGCGCGCGGCGGGCAGGTCCACCGGCTGCGCGACTACGTCGACGTCCTGGCCGCCGCGACCGCGCTGGGACAGCGCTGATCGCGGCGGCCGGGACCGCTCAGTCCCGCCTGGCGCGACGCTTCCGGCTCAGGAACGCCAGTGCCGCGCCCGCGCCGAGCACCAGGACACCGAGCAGCACCACCCACGGCAGCCCGGAGACGCCGGTGGAGGCCAGCGAACCCGTCTGCTTGCCGGTCGGGGCCGTCGTGGTCGGGGCCGTGGTCGTCGGCGGCGCGGACGTCGTCGTGGTCGGCTCCGGTCCCGGGATGTGCACGCCCGCGTCGATGGTGTGGTCGACCTCGCCGGGGCTGTCCGGGGCGGTGACGGGCGCGAACCCGTTGCACAGCCGCCCGGTCGCGGGCGGGTCCACGTTGGAGTCGTGCACCCGGTCGTCACCCACAACCGGGAGCGTGAACCGCAGGTCGGTGGCGGGCGGTTGGTCCGGCACCGTGGCGGTGTCCGCGGTGCAGACGTCGAACTGCACCGTGTACTCCGCGCCGGGCACGAGCTCGTAGGCCGCGCCGACGCCGCCGAAGTAGTACTCGCCCGCCGCGTCGGTCTTCGTGGTGGCGACCGGCTTCCCGGTGGCGTCCAGCAGGGTGATGGTCGCGCCGGGCAGCCGCACGTCCGCCGGGTCCTGGACGCCGTTGCGGTCGCCGTCGAACCACACCAGGTTGCCGATCTGGATCGGCGCGTTCGCCGCCTGGTACGCCACGGCGCCGAGCCCGCCCGCCTTGCCGAACCCGTTCTGGTTCGGACCGACGAACTCGTAGGCGTTGGCGGCCGGGTCGTGGCCGGGCCCCGCGCCGGTCCTGACGTTGTAGTAGCCGGTGCCGCCGGCGGCGACGTTCACGGTCGGGTCCATCTGCGTGCTGACGGCCCAGTCCAGCTGCGGGATGTACGCCACCGCGCCCTGCGCGGCTTCCTGGTGCGCCGCCCGGCCCGCCGGTCCGCCCTGCGAGAAGTAGTCACCGGGGAAGTACTCGACCACCCTGCCGGCCTGCTGGCCGTCGTCGAGATCGTCGGCGTGGTCGGCGCAGGTCCCGGTGCCCTCCCAGGAGTAACCGCCGCCGGGGTCGGCGCACGCCATGACGATGTCGCCGCCGGAGAAGCCGTTCTGGTTGCCGTTCTCGCCCGGCCGCGGGTCCACCGAGCCCCAGCCCGCCGCGTCCATGAACCGGTCGCGGAAGCCGAGGATCATCGACCCGTCCCGGGTGAACGCCAGGCTCGCCAGGTGCGGCTGCGGGTCGATCAGCGCGCCGTTCGCCACGTCGTGGTCGCCCCAGGTCGCCAGGCGGGTGTCCCACGGGTTCCAGCCGTTGGTCTGCCCCGGCACGCTGCGGCCGGCGAGGACCTCACCGCGCTCGAAGCCGAGCTGCCGCGTCAGCACCGGCGTGAACCGGGTGCCGTCGTAGGTGGAGACCACGGCCTTGAGGTCCGCCCGGTCCTGCGTGCTCTCCGCGCTGCACACGCCGCCCACGTACAGCTTGGCGTCGTGCGCGGTCACGGAGAACGGCCGCCAGTCGGTGGCCGCCGCGCAGCCCGGGTCCGGGATCGGCACCGTGGCCGCGGGCGCCGAGGCCGCCGTCCCCGTGGCGTCGAAGCTGACCAGCGTGCGGGTCAGCAGGTTCACCGCGTACAGCGTGGCGCCGTCCTCCGACAGGGCCAGGCCGCCGATGCTCTCCTTGCCCGGCGCGTCGGTGAACCCGCCGTCCTTGATCAGGTTGGCCGTGTCGTGCGGCGTCACGGCCGCGCCCGGCACCTTCGCGAACAGGGTCGGCGCGCCGCCGCCGTCGACCGGCACGGTGTAGATCGCGTCACCGCCCTGCGGCCCGTACAGGGCGTGCCGCCGGGCGAACGCGCTCTGGAACAGCCGCCGCCGCTGCTTGTCGTAGGCCAACCCGAACGTCGTGCCGACCTGGGCCTGGGTGGCCAGCGTGGTCGGGCACGCGACGTCGGTGGGGCACGTGCCGCGGGTGTTCACCCCGAACGCGACCAGTGCCCGGGTGTCCGTCGCGTTGCCGCCGTTCTGCACCGGCACGAAGTACCGGGCGTCCGGGAGGGCGTAGTGGGCGGGGTTCCAGACGCCGGTGATCACGGAGTCGTTCTTGCCGTCCGAGACGTCGACGAAGGTGGTGAAGCTGTCGAAGTGGTTCGGCGCCGTCGAGGCGGGCGCCGCCCGCAAGTAGGCCCGGTGCGACTCGGGAACCGTGACGTCCACGCGGTAGTGGCCGCCGGTCAGCGCGGTGGACGGCGGCACCACGACCTTGCCGGTGGCGTCCGTGACGCCGGTGACGTGGTTGCCCGCGCGGTCGGACACGTCGACGGCCATGCCCTGCTGCGGCACGTCCATCGCCGTGTTGATCACGCCGGTGCCGAAGAAGTCGCGCAGCACCTGGACGGTCAGCGTGCCGTCCGCGGTCGACGCGGCGGCGTTCCCGGCCGTCGTCCCGGTGATCGCGCTGCTCACCAGCACCAGACCGGCCAAGCCCGCCCGGAGCGGCCTGCTCCTGCGCGTCCGG
The DNA here is from genome assembly GCF_044757065.1 of Actinosynnema sp. NPDC091369. Lineage (NCBI taxonomy): Bacteria > Bacillati > Actinomycetota > Actinomycetes > Pseudonocardiales > Pseudonocardiaceae > Actinosynnema > Actinosynnema sp. NPDC091369. The sequence goes on from NZ_JBIVUG010000002.1 coordinate 930,504, forward strand.
GATCTCCGGATCATCACTGTCCCCCTGTGGAAGTCGTTGTGGCCGTCACAGACAACCAGAACGGGGACAACGCGTGTGCCATACGTTCGGGTGAATTGGACGGGTGAATCATCGAACCTGTTAGCATTTCGCCGCGTGCCTAGGATTCGAGCCGGGAAAACCCTTCCGAGTCGGCCGTCCCGACGGTGGTGGGCGGTGGTCCTCGTCGGCGTCACCGCGGCGGCGATCGCGCTGGTCACGTTCCTGTTGGTCGATTCCCCCGCGCAGCCAACGGTTCCGCGCGCGCTGACCGCGGACGAGGCGGATCGGCTGGCCATCGCGCGTTTCCGCAATTATGAGGTCGGCGGTCGCGCCGTCACGATCACCGTGCCGACCACCGCGGGCGGCCTCGTGATCACCGGTTCCGTCGATTACCGAGCGGGACTCGGTTACGGCGTGGTGCGCGGCACCGGGCGCGACGCTTCCGGCGACGGGTTGATCCAGTGGAACGGCACCGCCGTTTTCTTCCACCCGACCGAGAATGCGCCTGGCACGGTGCCCGCGTCACCGCCGGGATGGGGGTGGCACGACCGTCCCTTGCAGACGACCGGCAGCGCGTTGGACAGCGCGTTGCTCATCGCGCTCAGCCTCGGCAGCGACCGCCCGGACAACGCGCAGCTGCTGCCGCAGAACGGCGCTTCGTGGGTCGGACAGGACGAGGTGCGCGGCCACCGGGTGGACGTGATGTCCGGGCCGGCCGCGCGCGGCAAGCCCGGCACCGCCGGGAACGTGCGGTACTGGGTCGACCCGGACGGCACCCTGCACCGGGTCGAGGCCGACGTGGCGTCCGAACCGGAGCCGGTGCTCGTGGACTTCGACACCCAGGACTACGTTGCGGTGCAACCGGTACCCGGGATCACCCCGGCGGGGTAGCCCGTCCCGTCACGGTGTCCGCACCACTGCGGACTCGGCGAGCAGGGTCGCCGCCGGGAGGGTGATCCCCGCGAGGTCCGGCAGCGCGGGCACGGCCGGGACGGCGGTGGGACCGGCGGTCGTGGCGTCCGGGAACCCGGGCTGTGCCGGGGGTGCGGCCACGTCGGTGAACGGGATGCCGCGCGGGGGTTGGGGCCTCGCCCAGGTGCCGGAGGGCGACGGGTCGGCGGCGGGGCACGCCGCGGCCGTCGCGAGCCCGTCCGGCGCGGTCGTCCCGAGGTCGTTGCCGCGCAGGCAGTTGCCCCGGCCGCGGGTGGCGGTCGGGAACGCCCAGCCGACGTCGACGCCGTTGCCGGTGAAGGTGTTCTCCAGGACCTGGTTGCCGTTCGGCGGGATGTCGGAGGTCGCGGTGATCACCAGGCCCGCGGTGGCGTTGCCCTCGACCCGGTTGCGCACGACCCGGTTGCCGCTGCCGCCGTCGATGCCGATGCCGACGCCCCACCCGCCGTCGGCCTGCTCGGGCGTCGCGGCCTGCTGGTTGACCGCGACCAGGTTGCCCGCGACCACGGCGTCCTCCTGCGGCAGCAGCTTCTCCTGGTGGTCGGAGCTGCTGGTGAGCCCGACCCGATTGCCGGTGAAGCGGTTGCCGACCACGTACACGTCCCCGCTCGCGTTGGTGCCCTCGTAGCCGACGGCGTTGAGCTCGGCGACGTTGTCCCGCACCACGACGCGGCAGGGCTTGCACTGTCCGACGTAGATGCCGGAGTCGGCCGAGCCCGACGCGTACGAGTGCTCGATGACCCCGTCCTGGGCGGAGAACGCGTAGATGCCGTACAGGCCGTTGCGGGTGGCGGTGACGTGGGAGACCAGGAACGACTTGAGGAACGTGACCGGCTCGTCGCCGGTGTCGTAGCCGCCGTCGCCCGGCGTGCCGGACGCCGCCGCGCGCGAGCCGGTGACCAGGACGCCGTTCTGCGTGTTGTTGCGCACGGTCAGGTTCTGCACGGCCACGCCGGGCGCGGTGACGACGATGCCGTTCGGCTGTCGCAGCCGCCCGTCGATGACGACGTCGTCGCGGGACTCGCCGCGCAGGGTGATCCGGGCCGTGTCGACCCGGACCGACTCGTGGTAGACGCCGGGTGCGACCAGGACCAGATCACCGGATCGGGCGAGTGACACGGCGGCGGAGATCGTCGGTGCGTCGGCCGGCACGCGGATCGTCACGTTCGCGCCGTCCGGCCGGGTGCCCGCGCCGGGTGGTTCTTCGTCGGCTCCGCAGCCGGCCAGCACCAACGCCGGCACCGTCACGATCGCGGCAAGGCCGAAGCGCAGCATGGGGTCCAGTCTGGCACGACGGGCGAAGTCGCCTGCGGTAGCCCGAATGTGGCACCCTCCACCCCGTGCGCCGAGCCGAAGAGCACCCGTCCCGCCGTGCTTTCCTCGGCGCCACCGCCACCGCGCTGGCCACCGGTCTCGCCGGGTGCGAGCCGGGCCCGACCCAGCCGGTCGCCTCCACCGCCGTGTCGCCGACGGGGCCGCACCAGGCGGGCGTCACGCGGCCCGGCGAGGCGCAGCCGAACCTGCTGGTGGTCGTGGCCGACGTCGCCGAGGGCGTGGCCGTCGGCCCGCTGCTGGCCGAGCTGGGCGAGGCGGTCCGCGAGGTGACCGCGGGGACCGACGCGCGGCTGCTGGGTCTCGCGCCGGGCGACCTGACCGTGACGATCGGGATCGGTCCCCGGCTGGTCCGCCTGGTCGACCCGTCGTTGCCGGGGGCGGCGGACCTCCCGTCGTTCTCCCGCGAGGAGGTCGACCCGCTCGCCCGGGGCGGCGACCTGCTGGTGCAGCTCTGCGCCGGTGACGCGGTCGTGCCGCCGGTCGTCGCCGCCGCGCTGCTGGGTCGGGCGGGTGACCGGGTGCGGGAGCGCTGGCGGCAGTCCGGCCGTCGCGGCGCGACCACGCCGGTGGAGCAGGGCGTCACGGCGCCGCGCAACGTCTTCGGCTTCGTGGACGGCATCGTGGGGCCGCACACGACCGATCAACAGCAGCGGCACCTCTGGCTGGCCGGCCCGGCTCCGGTCGCCGGCGGCACCCTCGCCGTGCTGCGCCGCATGGAGGTCGACCTGCCCCGGTTCGCCGCGTTACCGGCCGAAGCGCAGGAGGCGGTCTTCGGCCGGCGCCGCGACACCGGCGTCCCCCTGTCCGGCGGCACCGTCGCCGCTCCCCCGAACCTCAACGCCAAGACCCCGGACGGCCGCTACCTCATCCCGGCGGACGCCCACCTCCGCCGCGCCCACTCCGGCGTCGCCGGCGTGGGCCTCATGCTCCGCCGTTCCTACAGCATCGACACCCCGGGACCGGGTCTGCTGTTCATCAGCTTCCAGAACGACCTCCGCACGTTCACCACCACCCTGGCCCGCATGGACGACAACGACGCCCTCCTCCCCTTCACCACCACCACGGCCAGCGCGTCGTTCCTGATCCTCCCGGGCTTCACCCCCGAAAGCCCTCTGGGCGCAACCCTGTTCCGCTAGCGCCGCAGAGCAGGAGAACCTTGCGGAATCCGGGCCGGTCCCGAAAAGAGCGCTCTCACGGGTGCGCCACCAGGTACTTTGACCGCATGGCCACCGTTCACGCGCTGACGTTGTACCCGATCAAGGGGTGTGCGGGGGTCGTCGTGGACCGGGCCCGGGTCACCCCGACCGGGTTGGCCCACGACCGGCTCTTCGCCCCCGTCGGTCCCAAGGGGTCGATCGTCTGGCAGGGCGAGGCGCCCCGGCTGGCGGCGGTCCGGGTGCGGGTGCTGCACGACGGCGCGAAGCTGGCGTTGAGCGCACCCGGGGCGGGCGAGCTGCTGGTGGACGTGGTGACGGACGGCGAGGTCCGGCCGGTCGAGGTGGAGAAGTGGCCGGGCACCGGGGTCGACCAGGGTGACGAGGCGGCGGAGTGGTTGTCCGAGGCGATCGGCACGCCGGTCCGCCTGGTGCGCGAGCCGTCCCGGGAAGACCGGGCCCGCGACGGGGTCGACCCCACCGCGCTGCACGTCCTGTCACTGTCCACTTTGGACGACCTGAACGAGCGGATCGCGCGGCGCGGTGCACGACCGGTGCCCATGGACCGGTTCCGGCCCAACGTGGTGATCAGCGGCTGGCCCGAGCCGCACACCGAGGACCGCGTGGGCCGGATGGCGGTCGGCGGCGTCGAGGTCGGTTTCGGCGAGCTGGCCATCCGCTGCGCGGTCACGCTGGTCGACCAGCCGACCGGGGTGCGCGTCGGCCCCGAACCGCTGCGCACGCTGGCCGACTACCGCCGCGAGCCCGACGGCGTCAGCTTCGGCCTGAAGGCGTCCGTGCTGGTCCCCGGCGACATCGCGGTGGGCGACGAGGTCACCGTCACCGAGTGGCGTTGAGCGGGGACCGACCCGTCCGGGACGCCGCGGGGCGGGTCGACCCGTCAGCAGCCACCCGCGGCCCGCGCCCGTGACGCGTCACGCGCCCGGCTGGTTGGTGGCGATCACGACGGCCGCCGCGGTGGTCCAACCCAGGGTGGCGTAGAGCGCCCGTCCTTCCGGGCTCGCGAGGAGGATGCCGTGGCGCGCGCCGCGGCTCACGGCTTCCGCCGCCAGGGTCGCCACCACCGCGCTGCCCAGGCCCCGGCGGCGGTGGGGTGGGGCGGTCTCGATCCGGTCGAAGACGGCGTCCCCGCCGGTGATCGCGGCCTGACCGCTCGCGGCGGGTTCGTCGGACGAGTGCCGCACCTCCACCTTGACCACTCCGGTCCCGCCGGCGGTGACCCGGTAGCCCTCCGGGACCGCGCGTCCGGGGTGGTCGACCAGGGGACGGGTCATCAGCCACTCCCGGGTGGCCCTGAGGTGGAGGCCGGCGGCGCGCAGGACGCGTTCGACGTCGTCGGGGTCGGTCGTGGGCACGGTCAACCAGGTGGCCTTCCCGTCGGCCGCCGCCTCGTCGGCCAAGGCGCGCACCGCGGTCCGGTCGGCGTGCAGGGCCAGCATTTCACGGTAGCGGCCCGGACGGTGCTGGAGCAGGTGCAGGGCACCGCCCGCCTCCTGCGGGGTGGCCCATCCCCGGCACGCGCTCCAGCCGCGCTCCCAGCGGCGGACCAGGTCGGTGAGGGAGGTGTCGGTCGGTGCGGAGTCGGTCGTCATTGTTGCAACTATATGGCAGTAAGTCGGGAGGTGAAGCGCACAAGGCCCCGAACGGCCGCGACCGTGCCACCCGTTCTCACCACGCCGACCCCGGCCACTCGGCGGCTTTGCGCAACATCACCCGAATGGCCGATGCCAATCGGGGGTGCCGTGCCAACACTGACCACGCTGGGAGCGCTCCCAGAGAGCGCATGTGACAACGCCCGGCAGCTACCCGGTTCCCCCGCACCACGCCTGGAACCGCTGAAGTCCCCGTCGTCGATCAACGAAGATTTGGCGGTAGACATGCTTCACCCTTCTGGGAGCGCTCCCACTCCGGGAGTCCTCACCGTGCGGGTCCCGTCCCGCCCCGCTTCCCTGTGGCGGGTGTCGGCGGTGCTCGGCGCCTGCCTCGCGCTGCTGACGACCCTGCTGGCGACGTTCGGCGCGGGCACGGCCTCCGCGCACGGCGCCGTCAGCGACCCGCCCGCGCGCCAGTACGCCTGCTACCACCGGTGGCCCAACGGCCCGACGCAGCAGATGGCCACCGAAGACCCCATGTGCTACAAGGCGTGGCAGGCCGACTCGTCGGCGATGTACAACTGGAACGGCCTGTTCCGCGAGGGCGTCGCCGGCAACCACGAGGCGGCCATCCCCGACGGTCAGCTGTGCAGCGCCGGCTTGGCGCACAACGGGCGCTACGCCGCGTTCGACGAGCCCGGCAACTGGAAGACCGTCGACCGCCCGAGCCGGTTCACCCTGAACCTGCACGACCAGTCGTCGCACGGCGCCGACTACATGCGCGTCTACGCCACGCGGCAGGGCTTCGACCCCAAGACCCAGAAGCTGCGCTGGAGCGACCTGGAGCTGGTCGGCCAGACCGGCAAGATCCCCACCGGCTCCACCACGCCGGTCGAGGTCAACGCGCCCGGCCGCACCGGCCACCACGTCCTCTACACGGTGTGGCAGGCCAGCCACCTCGACCAGTCCTACTACTTCTGCAGCGACGTCAACTTCACCGGCGGTGGCCAGACCACGACCACCACGACCACCAGCACCACCACTACGACCACGACCAGCACGACGACCACGACCACGGACGTCCCGGCCCGGGGCTGCTCGGCGGTGCTGCGCACGACGTCCCAGTGGAACGGCGGCTTCCAGGCCGAGGTGCGCGTGACCGCCGGGTCCGCGCCCATCACCGGTTGGGCGGTGACCTGGACCTTCGCCAACGGCGAGCGGATCAACTCGATCTGGAGCGCCGCCGCGACGACGACCGGCACCTCGGTCACCGCGCGCAACGTCAACTACAACGGCGCGCTCGGCGCCGGGGCGAGCACCACGTTCGGCTTCGTCGCCTCCGGCGCGCTCGGCACCCCTTCCCTCACCTGCACCGCGTCCTGACCGCGTGCTGACGTGCCGCCGGCCGCACCACCACGGCGCGGCCGGCGGCCCGCGCGGTGCCGTCCACCCCGGACGACGGATCTCAGGACGTCTCCCGAACGGCCCGACGCCAAGCGGCGGCGCGCAGCAGGCGCAGGCCGTTCAGCGCGACGATGATCGTGGACCCCTCGTGCCCGGCGACGCCGAGCGGCAGCGGGAGGGTGCCGACGAGGTCCCACACCACCAGGCCGGCCATGAACGCGCCGGCGATGACCAGGTTGGCGACCACGACGCGGCGGGCCCGTCGGGACAGCGCGATCACGGCGGGGATCGTGGTGAGGTCGTCGCGGACCACGACGGCGTCGGCGGTTTCCAGCGCGAGGTCGGCGCCCGCGCCACCCATCGCGATGCCGGTGTGCGCGGCGGCCAGCGCGGGCGCGTCGTTGATGCCGTCACCCACCACGGCCACCCGGTGCCCGTCGGCCTCCAGTCCGCGCACGGCGGCGACCTTGTCCTCCGGCAGCAACCCGGCGCGCACGTCGGTGATGCCGACCCGGCCGGCGAGCCGGTCCGCGGTGGCGCGGTTGTCGCCGGTGAGCAGGACGGGCGTGGCGCCGGTGAGCCCGGTGACCGCCGCGACGGTGGCGGCGGCCTCGGCCCGGGGCTGGTCGGTGAGGCCCAGCACCCCGACCAGGTCCCCGTCGCGGAGCACGACCACGGCGGTGTGCCCGCGCCGTCGCAGCTCCTCGACGGCGGCCGGCGGTGCGCCCGCCGGCAGCAGCGCCGCCGGTGATCCGACCTGCACGAGGTGGCCCTCGACCCGGGCGGAGACGCCGCGACCGGGTTCGGCGGAGAACTCCACGGCGACGGGCAGGTCCAGGCCGCGGTCGCGGGCCGCGCGGACGACGGCGGCGGACAGCGGGTGTTCGCTGGGGTGTTCGGCGGCGGCAGCGAGGCGCAGCAATCGGTCCTCTGTGGACTGTGCGCCGTCGAGCGCGCGGATCTCCGAGAGTTCGGGCGTTCCACGGGTCAGCGTGCCGGTCTTGTCGAACGCCACCCTGGTCGTCGCGCCGAGTCGTTCCATCACCACGGCGGACTTCACGAGCACGCCGTGCCGCCCGGCGTTGGCGATCGCGGCCAGCAGCGGCGGCATCGTGGCGAGCACGACGGCGCACGGCGACGCGACGATCATGAACGTCATCGCCCTCAGCAACGACTCCCGCAACGCCTCGCCCCACAGCAGGGGGACGGCGAACACGGCCAGCGTGGCGGCGACCATGCCGACCGAGTAGCGCTGCTCGACCTTCTCGACGAACAACTGGGTCTTCGCCCTGGTCCGGCTCGCCTCCTCCACCAGGGTGGCGATGCGCGCCACCACGAAGTCCTCGGCGCGGCGGTCCACCCGCACCCGCAGGGAGCCGGTGCCGTTCAGCGTCCCGGCGAACACCCCGTCCCCCGAGGTCTTGTCCACGGGCAGCGGTTCCCCGGTGACGGTGGCCTGGTCCACCTCGCTCCCGCCCGCGACCACCGTGCCGTCGGCGGCGATCCGCTCGCCCGGCCGCACGAGGACCACGTCGCCGACCGCCAGGTCGGCCGCCCGCACGACGTGCTCGCCGCCATCGGGGTCCAGGCGGGTGGCCACGTCGGGGGCGAGGTCCAGCAGGCCGCGCACGGAGTCCTCGGTGCGGGCGGTGGCCAGCGCCTCCAGCGCGCCCGAGGTGGCGAAGATGACGATCAGCAGGGCGCCCTCCACCACCTGCCCGATCGCGGCGGCCCCGATCGCGGCGACGACCATCAGCAGGTCGACGTCGAGCGTTCGGTCCCGCAGCGCCCTCAGCCCCGCCAGCCCCGGCTCCCACCCGCCGGCGGCGCAGCAGCCCAGGTACAGCGCCCACCACAGCCAGGACGGTCCGCCGAGCAGGTGCGCGGCCAGCCCCGCGAGGAAAAGCGCGAGCGCCGCGGCGGCCCACCGGGCCTCCGGCAGCGCGAGCAGCCGGGTCCGGCGCGGCGGCGCGGCGGACCGCCGGACCGGGGCGAGCGGGGTCGGTGTGGCGGTGGTGGAAGCCACGGGGGCACCTCCGGGAACGACGATCGGCCGCCCGACCATAACAGAACACATGAAGATGTCTTCATGCATCACCCGGAAGTTAGACTGCGCGACCATGGGACACGGGGCGGAGGGTCACGGCCGACCGGCCGGGCGGCTGGACGCCGAGGCCGCCGCGCACGTGGCCACCACGTTGCAGGCCCTGGCGACCGCCAGCCGGCTGCTGATCCTGAGCGAACTGCGCCAGGGACCCCGCCCGGTCACCGAGCTGGCCGAGGCGATCGGCATGGAGCAGTCGGCGGTGTCGCACCAGTTGCGCCTGCTGCGCAACCTCGGCCTGGTCATCGGCACCCGCACCGGCCGCAGCATCGTCTACAGCCTGCACGACAACCACGTCGCCCAACTGCTGGACGAGGCCGTCTACCACAGCGAGCACCTCCGGCTCGGCCTGGCCGACCGCCCCGACGCGGGCTGACCGACACCTGATCACCCCGCCACGCCGCCGTGGCTATATTGGTGTTGATTATCGTTGTCGAACGACGACCTGGGGGGCTCATGTCCGCGTCACCGCTCGTCCCGCTGCGCGGCGGCCCCCGGATGACGCCCCAGCGCCAGGCGGTGCTGCGCGTGCTGACCGGCCTGCCCGGCCCGACCACCGCGAACGCGATCCACCACCTGCTGCGGTCCGAGGGCGAGCGGATCGGCCTGACCACCGTCTACCGGCACCTGACCTCACTGGTGGACGCGGGTGCCGCCGCCCTCACGCGCGACCGGGCGGGCCGCCACCTGTTCCACCTCCGGACCGACACCCACGACCACTACCTCACGTGCGTGCGGTGCGGGCGCACGGCGGGCGTGGACACCGCCGCGGTCACGCGGTGGGCCGTCGAGACGGCGACGGCGCACGGGTTCGCGGACGTCCAGGTGGAGGTCGAGATGGCCGGGCGGTGCGGTCGATGCCCCTGACGGTCCCTCAGAGGTCTTCCATCTCGTCGTGCCACCCGGTGAACGGGTCGACGAACTCCAGCTCGTCGGCCAGCGCCAGCTCCTCGTCGGTCACCAGCGCCTCGCGCAGCGCCGCCGTGACCTCGTCCGGCACCGCGGAGGTGGTGATGACCACCAGCTCCTGCGACCGGTCGCCGAAGCGGGGGTCCCACACCGCCGACGCGACCGCCCGGCGCTCGGCGGGGTACTCCGACCAGTCGTCCACGGCGGCGAGCCAGGGGCCGAGGTTGCCGACGTTCAGGCCGCCGCCCGCGGATTCCAGCCACAGCGCGACGTCCGGCTGACCGGCCAGCCACACCCGCCCGCGCGTGCGCACGACACCGTCGAGCAGCACGTCGATGGCCTTGTGCAACCGCATGGGGTGGAACGGGCGGCGCTCGGTGAAGTGGACGACGGCCACGCCGTGGGCCGGCCGCAGCGGCGGCTGCCCGTGCAGCAGGGGGCCGAACCCGTCGTCGAACCGACCCCGCCGCGCGCCCTCGGGGATCGCCGCCAGCAGCTCCGACACGTCCAGCCGGTCGCGGTCGCGGCGCGGCGCGAGGGGTGACAGCCGGTCCAGCACGGCGCCCAGGACGGGGTCGCCGCCGGCACCGGTCAGCACGATCGCGTCGGCGAACTCGGCCTGGCCCACGACCACCTGCGCCACGGTCCGCTCGTCGCCCTCGACCGCGCCCAGGCCGCGCTCGGCCAGCGTGTCGTCGCCGGTCGCGTCGGCGAGCCAGGTGGCGCGGTCGACCACCGCGATCACGGCCCGGACCCGCACGTCGACCTCGCGCAGGGCGAAGCAGACCGCCTCGGGCTCCAGCGCCGGGTCCAGGTGCACGACCACGCGACCGCCCAGGCGCTCCAGCAGCGGCAGCAGGTCCAGGCGCAGGGTGCACGAGACGCAGCCGTGCGCGAGTTCGAGCACGGTCAGCTCGCCGTCCACCCAGCGGCGCACCACGCCCTGGGCCAGGTCGCGCAGGTCGTGCCGGACCAGCACCGATCCCGGCGTCGCGCGCCAGACCTCTTCGGCCACGTCGTGCTGCGCCAGGCCGGACACCAGTAGGACCTCGGTTCCCATGTGGGTTAGCCTAACGGAAACGATTGTCGTTTCAAACTGGAGGTAGCGTGTCGTCACGGCACTGCCAGGTCACCGGGCGCAAGCCCGGCTTCGGCAAACAGGTCTCGCACTCCCACCGGCGCACCTCGCGCCGGTGGCTGCCCAACACGCAGCGGCGCCGGTTCTGGCTGCCCTCGGAGAACCGGCACGTCGTGCTGACCCTCTCGACCAAGGGCATCAAGACCGTCGACAAGCGCGGCATCGAGGCCGTGGTGGCCGAGCTTCGCCGCCAGGGGGTGAAGGTCTGATGGCCAAGAGCACCGACGTGCGGCCGATCATCAAGCTCCGCTCCACCGCGGGCACCGGCTACACCTACGTGACCCGCAAGAACCGCCGCAACGACCCGGACCGGCTGGTGCTGCGCAAGTTCGACCCGGTCGTGCGCCGCCACGTCGACTTCAAGGAGGAGCGCTGATGGCCAAGAAGTCCAAGATCGCCAAGGACCGGCAGCGGCGCGAGACCGTCGCCCGGCACGCCGAGCGGCGCGCGGAGCTGAAGGAGGTCATCCGCACCGACCCCGAACGGCGTGACGCGGCCCAGCGGGCGTTGCAGAAGCTGCCGCGCGACGCGTCGCCCACCCGGCTGCGCAACCGCGACACCGTGGACGGCCGTCCCCGCGCGGTGTTCCGCGCGTTCGGGCTCTCCCGGATCAGGCTGCGCGAGATGGCCCACCGGGGCGAGCTGCCCGGCGTGACCAAGTCGAGCTGGTAGGAGGAGGACCGTGCCCCGCCCCGAGCGCCCCGCCAAGCGCCGCGTGAACGCCCTGCACAAGGAGGGCGTGACCACAGTGGACTGGAAGGACGTGGCGCTGCTGCGCAAGTTCATCTCCGACCGCGGCAAGATCCGGTCCCGCCGGGTCACCGGTCTGACGCCGCAGCAGCAGCACCAGGTCGCCACCGCCATCAAGAACGCCCGCGAGATGGCGTTGCTCCCCTACCCCAGCAAGGGTCGCTGACCGATCCCGGTGCGCCCCGTCGTCACGGCGGGGCGCACCGCACTCCCCCGACAGGTTGACATGACTCCCGATACGCGCGTCCCGGTCACCGTGCTGTCCGGCTTCCTCGGCGCGGGCAAGACCACCCTGCTCAACCACGTGCTCGCCAACCGGGAAGGACGCCGGGTGGCCGTGGTGGTGAACGACATGAGCGAGGTCAACATCGACGCCTCCCTCGTCGCCGGCCGCGGCGGTGAGCGGCTGGTCGAGCTGACCAACGGCTGCATCTGCTGCACCCTGCGCGAGGACCTGCTCGAGAGCGTCGGCGCGCTGGCCCGCGAAGGCCGCTTCGACACGATCCTCATCGAGTCCACCGGCATCTCCGAGCCGATGCCGGTCGCGGCCACGTTCGAGTGGACCTTCGAGGACGGCACCAGCCTGTCCGACCACGCCCGCCTGGACACCATGGTCACCGTGGTGGACGCGGTCGGGTTCCTGGCCGAGCTGGAGCGCGGCGACCGGCTGGCCGAGCGCGACCTCGCCGCGGCCGAGGACGACGAGCGCGGGATCTCCGACCTGCTGGTGGACCAGGTCGAGTTCGCCGACGTGCTGGTGCTGAACAAGACCGACCTGGCCACGCCCGACCTGCTCGCCACCACCGAGGGCCTGCTGCGCGAGCTCAACCCGAACGCCCGGCTGATCCGCTCGCGGCGCGGGGTGGTGGACCTGGCGGACGTGCTCGACACGGGTCGCTACGACCCGGTCACGGCCGCCACGGCACCGGGTTGGGCCGCGGAGCTGGCCGGGTCGCACACCCCGGAGACCGAGGAGTACGGCATCCGCTCGGTCACCTACCGCGCCGACCGGCCGTTCCACCCGCAACGCCTGGCCGCCGCGCTGGCCGATTGGGAAGGGGTGCTGCGCAGCAAGGGTTTCTGCCACGTCGCCAGCCGGCCGCACACGCTCGCGGTGTGGTCGCAGGCGGGCCCGAACCTGACCATCGAGCCGGGCGAGCTGCTCGCCGGCCACGCGGCCCGGCAGGAGCTGGTGTTCATCGGCGTCCGCCTGGACCGCGACGAGCCCCGGCGCAGGCTCGACCCGGCGCTGCTCACCGACGCCGAGCTGGCCGCCGGCCCCGCGGCGTGGCGGCGGTTCCCCGACCCGCTGCCGCCGTGGGACGACGTCGACGCGCACGACCACGAGCACGTGTTCCCGCTCCCCCGCCTCCCGCTGGGGCGCTGACCCACCCGATCGGCGACGTCCGGGCCGGGGCCCGGTCACAGGTAGCGGCAGGGCAGGTCGAAGTACCACGTCTCCGGCTCGTGGTCCAGGCGGCCCGCCGGCGCGCCCTCGCCGCACTGGGCCCGTGCCCGGGCGACGCTGTCACCCCACGGGACCCCGGTCAGCACGACCTCGGGCTCCCGCAGGTGCTGGCTCACGCTGACCAGCACCACGAACGCGATCACCGACCGGGCCGCCATCACCGCCAGGCGCCGCCGCTGCCCCGCGGGCACGGCGGCCAGGCCCACGGCCATCGCGGTGAACAGGAACAGGCACGGGGCGATGCTGTAGCGCTGCCCGGCCAGCACCACGTCCGGCTGCTGCACCTGCAGGACCGCGGCCCAGTTGGCGGTCAGCGACACCACGATCACGATCGCGCTGAGCGCGACCCCCAGCGACGCCACCAGCCGGCCCGCCCGGTCGGCCCACCACAAACCCGCCGCGATCGGCAGGGCCGCCGCCAGCACCGCGGCCACGACCGGCAGGTTGCCCTGCTCGGGGTAGATCCGGGCGACCTGCTCCGACCCGGTGAACGCCACCACCGGCACCCGCAGCACGCTCGCCAGCACCACCTGCACCGGGTCTACCGCGTCGTGCGAGTAGGGGTTCCGCTCGGCGAACAGCATCACCACGCCCTGCGCCAGCGCGCCCGCGAGGAACGCGACGGGCACCTCCTTGCGCGGCAGGGCCGACCGCAGCAGCGCGATCGGCACGAGCAGGAGCGCCAGCGGGCTCGACAGGGCGGCCAGGAGCACGAACAGCGCGACCGGCACCCGCGGGGCGTTGCGCCACAGCAGCGCCCAGAACATCCCGTAGAGCAGGAACCAGTGCAGGTTCGTCATGTTGTTGACCGGCTCGGAGTTGCCGGCCGGCAGCACCACCACGAGCGCCGCGAGCGCGAACCTCAAGGGCACCCACCGCAGGTACGCGCCCGACGCCGCGAACGTGATCAGGGCGACCGCGGCGCGCAGCACCGCCGCCGAGACGGCGAAGCCCGCGGCGGCCCACTCCAGCGGGAGCAGCGCGACCGGCTCGGCCACCAGCCGGGGCAGCGCGTGCAGGTACCCGCCGTAGGGCGTCACCAGGTTCGACCACGCCGGCCGCGTCAGCGCGTCCACCAGGAAGCGCGCGCCGTCCTCGGCCCACAGGTGGTCGAGCCGGGACCGGCCCGCCGGGATCAGCAGCAGGAACCCGACCGCGCCCAGGAACCCGAGCGCGTACCCGGTCGCGGTCCGCCCGCGCGGGGCGGGAGGTTCGGACGGCGGCGGCAGCAGGCCGTCGGCCACCGCGCGCAGCCGCCGTCCGCCGGTTCTCGGCGGGTCCTCGGTCGTCACCGTCATCCGGCGGCCCTCCCCTGCGCCCGTGGACTAGGTAGCGGGAAAGTACCCGCACCCCCGCGGGCGTCTTCCGGTCAGGGTGCGGTGAGTTCCCCGCCCCGCTCGTAGAGCGACCACTGCTGCGCGGACACGGCCGTGATCGGGGAGGAGTTCAGCGCGGCCACGTCGATCGAGCCGACCACCCACAGCTTCCCGTCCAGCACCAGCCCGACCACGCCGTCCGGCGAGCGCACGGCCTCGGCGCCGGCGGGCACGCGGGCCGCGACCGGCAGCGAGTCGACCACGGCGGGCCGTTGCGCCAGCACGCCGCGGGAGAGCTCCTTGGCCACCGACCGGCGTTCGAAGCGCAGCACCTCGTCGCCCACCACCAGGTCGACCGTGTTCTCCGGCGACGGCACGGCGAAGCGGTCGAGCGCGCTCACCTCGGCCGTCGTGGCGCAGCCCGCCAGGCCGACCGCGTCGAGGCCGAAGTGCCGGATGTCCGTCGGCGCGTTCGCCCCGCCGATCACGGTGGAGCGCAGCACGTCCAGCGACACCCGCCCGCACGGGTCGGTCGGGTCGACCGGCGCGTGCCCCTCGGCGGTGCGCACCAGACCCGGCCCCTCGCGCCACGCGCCCGGGATCAGCACCGGGTCGTACGGCTGGCGGGTGAAGTCGGCGTTCCAGAACGTGATCGTGGTGCCCGCGTCGGTCGAGTGGGCGATCGCGAACGCCGACGCGGCGTCGATCCACATCCAGTCCGCGCTGAACGCCTCCACCACCGACCGGGTGCGCGGCTGGTTCGTCGCGGGCACCGGCGACATGCCCTTCTCCCCCAACGCCTCGACGCCCTTGCCGAACAGGGGGTCGCGGGAGCGCAGCACGTACTGGCCGGCGCCGTTCGGGTGCGACGCGCGGCCGGTGGTGTCGGTGAACATCAGGTAGAACCAGCCGTCGACGTACACGACGGACTGCTGGCCCGCGCCGTAGGCGTTCTCGCGGATCACGTCGTTGGCGGGCACGACGATCGGTTGGCCGTTGTTCGCCCGGGTCCAGGTGATGCCGTCGGGGCTGCTCGCGACGCCGATGGAGCTGCCGTTGGCGTGGTTGTCGCGGGCCGCGCCCGTGTAGTACATGTAGTAGACGCCGCCGACGTGGACCACCGACGGGTCGCACACGTGCATCGCGTCGAACCCGGTGGTGCTGCCGGAGAAGACGGGCGCGGCCGTGCTGAACGGGCCGTCCGGCGACGGTCCCTCGCTGTGGAGGATGTCGTCGCCGCCGGGCTGCGCGATGCTCATCTGGCTGCACCACCACGCCCGGACCCGACCGCCTTCCCGCAGCACGGCGGGCGCGTAGTTGTACGGCGCGTCACCGACGCCCTGGATCACCACGCCGGCGCTCTCCCGCGGCCGGTCGACGGCGAGCGCGAGCTTCTTCGGCGCCGGGCGCGGTGCAGGTGCGGACGACGTGGTCTCCGACGCGGAGGTCATCGGCACCGAGCCGCTGGCGACCGGGTCGCTGCACGCCGTCACCGTGCCCACGAGTGCGGAGGCAGCAAGCAGCGCGAGAAGCCGTCGACCCGGGGACACGTCGCCCAGTCTAGTGGCCGCTCATACGTGTGAGTGAGGGGTGCTCACGGTCCGTGCCGACCAGCTCACCTTTACCACTGCTTTACTAATCGGCGGTCGTCCCTGATAATGGGCGCCGAGGGGAGTACTTCCCAAGTGCCTGGCCGGTCAGTACGGACATCCCGTCGATGTCCCCGGCAGGCCGCCCGAGAGGGTGAAGGAGACCTCGGACTTCGCTGTTCGAGGAGCCCTTGATGCCTGTGCACGTCGCCGCTTCGGCGAGCCCGGTCGAGTCCATCGGGTCGCCGGGTCTGTGGTTCACCAGCATCGCCGTCCTGGTGGCGCTGCTGGTGGCCGACTTCGTGGTCACCCGCCGCCCGCACGAGGTGTCTCTGCGGGAAGCCGCCGGGTGGTCGGTGTTCTACCTCGCGCTGCCGGTGGTGTTCGGGTTCTGGCTGTGGCAGGCGTTCGACACCGACCGGGCGCTGGAGTTCATGACCGGCTTCGTGGTCGAGAAGTCGTTGTCGGTGGACAACCTGTTCGTCTTCATGCTGCTGCTGGCCGCCTTCGCCGTGCCGAACGAGGTGCAGCAGCGGGTGCTGCTCTACGGCATCGTCGGCGCGCTGGTGCTGCGCGGCGTGTTCATCGCGGCCGGCGCGGCCATGCTGTCGGCCGGCACGTGGGCGTTCCTGGTGTTCGGGCTGGTGCTGTTCGCCTCGGCGGTGAAGATCCTGCGCGAGGCGATGGCCGGGCACGGCGGGGAGCGCGACATCAACGAGATGCGTTCGGTCCGGCTGCTGCGCCGGTTGATGCCGGTCACCGACGACTACCGGGGCGCCCGCCTGACCGTCCGCGAGCACGGCCGACGCGCGCTCACGCCCCTGGCCGTCGTGGTCGTGGCGGTGTTCGCCACCGACGTGGTCTTCGCCGTCGACTCCGTGCCCGCGGTCTACGGCATCACCGACGACCCGTACCTGGTGTTCGCCACCAACGCCTTCGCCCTGCTCGGCCTGCGCGCCCTGTACTTCGTGCTGCACACCGCGCTGGCGAAGCTCGTCCACCTCAACCACGGGTTGGCGATCATCCTCGCGTTCATCGGCGCGAAGCTCGTGCTGCACTGGGCGCACGGCATCTGGCCCGCCGTGCCGGAGATCCCGACGCCGCTCTCCCTCGGGGTGATCATCGTCGTGCTCGCCACGGTCACCGTGACGAGCCTGCGCTCCCGCCGCCGCGTCGACCGGCCGGCGGAGCAGCCCGTCGACTGACCGCCACCCCACCAGCCCGGCGGCGGCGTCCACCGGCACCAACCCCCAGTGCCAGGACGCCGCCGCCTGCCAGTTCCGCGCGGACGCCGCGCGCAGGTGCACGGTCACGTGCAGGTCAGCCGCGTTGGCCCAGGTCCAGCCGGTCGCGCAGGCCGGCGGCGGTGAACGCGGCGACCAGGGCGTCCTGCCCCTCGGTGAAGTGCGACCAGCTGTCGTAGTGGACCGGCACGACCTGGCGCGCGCCGAGGACCTCGGCCGCCCGGGCGGCCTGGGCGCTGTCCAGGACGATGACCTGGCCGTCGAAGAGGATCGGGAAGCGGGGAGCGCCGGCGAAGAGGATGGCCGTGTCCACCGGGCCGAAGCGGGCGGCGATCTGCTCGACCGCGTCCAGCGAGGCGTTGTCGCCGCTGACGTAGACCGTCGGCAGGCCGTCGCCGGTCAGCACGAAGCCGACGACCTGGCCGGTGATCGGTTCGACCTCCGCGCGGTCGCGCGGCCCGTGGACGGCGGGCACGCCGGTGACCGTGACCGAACCGCCGTCCGGCCGGTCGAGCCGGACGGACTCCCAGTCGGCCAGACCCCTGGCCCGCTCCCCCAGCCGCTGCCCGCCGCCGGGCGTGGTGAGGGTGAGCGGGACGTCGGCGAGCAGCGCCCGGCCCGCGTTGTCCAGGTTGTCGGGGTGCTCGTCGTGCGAGAGCAGCACCACGTCGACGCGGCCGAGGTCGGCGGGCGCGGCGGCGGGCGGCGCGGTCTTGGTCAGCAGGCCGCGCGGCACCGGGTACTCGCCGGGCTCGTCGAACGTCGGGTCGGTCAGGAAGGTCAGCCCGCCGTAGGTGAACAGGGCGGTGGGGCCGCCGAAGACGCGGACGGGGAGCCGTGCGCCGAGGGTGTCGGTCATCAGAACCTCACGGATGATGAAGTAGTTATCCGTGAGGGACGGTAGCCCCTTCTCACGGAAAAACACAACTCGTACCATGAGAGGGTGACCGACGAGCCTGTGCCGCCGCCCGCGCCGGGCGCGGAGGACCACCTCGCCCTCGACTTCGTCAACAGCGCCGTGGCGCTGCCGGGCGGGCAGTTCATCGACCTGCTCGGCACACCGGCGGCGACGAACCGGTGGCTGTTCGACCGCGGCCTCGCGCCGGCCGACGCCGGGGTGCGGGAGATGTGCGCGAGCCAGCTCCGCTCGTTGCGGGAGAACGTCAGGTCGTTGTTCGCGGCCCGCGTCGCCGGGGTGCCCGCCCTGTCGTCGGCCCTGTCCGCGGTCAACGACGCGTTGAGCAAAGCGCCCACGGCCGCCCTGTTGCAGTGGGACGAGAAGACCGGCCCCTACCGCGCGACGCCGTGCCCCACCAACGAGATCCTCGACCGGGCCCTCGCGACGCTCGCGGCCAACGCGGCCGACCTCCTCACCGGTCCCGACGCCGAACGCCTCACCCAGTGCGGCTCGCCACCGTGCAACCGCTACCTGCTGCGCCACGGTCGCCGCCACTGGTGCTCCACGCGCTGCGGCGACCGCGCCCGAGCCGCCCGCGCCTACGCCCGTCGCACGCAGAAAGCCGGCTGACGACCGAGGTGGCCGCGCACCGCGACGAGGGGAACTGCGGTGCTGAGGGCTGTCATCTTCATTGCTTCGGGCGTGTTCCTGATCGCGTTCGGCGGGTGGCTCGTCCTGGACGACAGGCGCCTGGTCGACGCGGAGGCGGAAGTGGTCTGACACCCACCACCGGCGGCGCGCTCACCACTGGATGTCGGTCAACGCCTCCAGCGGCGCGCGCTCGTCCAGCGATTCCGGCAAGACCAGCGTGTCCGCGGCCCGCAACGCCGCCGGGAACGTGAAGCCGCACCGCCGCTCCACCTCGTCCAGCCGCACCTGGAACACCCGGAACTCGTCCAGGTCCAGCGACTCCAGCTGGTTCAGGTTCTGCGTGAGCACGAACGCCCGCGCCGTCAGCGTGCCCGCCGAGACGAACGCGATCACCTTCCAGTACTCGCGCGGCAGCGCCACGCCGCGGAACACCCGGTCGTCCGGCTGGAACACCGGACCGCCGTAGACGCTCACCTTGAGGTCGTCGACGTCCACGTCGGACAGCACGGCGTCCTCCAGCCGACCCCACAGCCCCTGCCGCATGCTCTGGTTGAAGTCGTCCATCTGGGGCGTGATGTTGGTGAAGAAGAACGAGTCGACGTTCGCCCGCTCGGCCACCGCCTTCGGCCCCCACAGCAGGTCCGCGCGCCGCGCCAGGTGCCCGCGGTCGAGCCGGTTGCCCCGGTACAGCTCGTCGCCGACCTGGAACTCGGCCGGCAGCCGCGGGTCGAGCACGAACGGGATGCCGGTGCGGTTGATGGACTTCAGGTCACCGCCGTCGATGTTCCACGCCACCCAGAACGCGAAGCGCCGCGACTTGCTCTGCGCCAGCGAGAAGTGCGTGTAGTCGATCACGACCGACCCGTTCAGCTCGACCGCGTCCGCCCGGGTCGCCTCGCCCAGCTCCGGCACGCCCACCGGCGTGCCGAGGAAGTTCTCGTCGAACCCGACCAGCGCGGCGCGCGCCTGCGGTTCGCGCGGCGGCTTGAGCGTGATGCCGAGCTTCTCGAACACCGAGCCGGGCAGGCACGCCAGCGCGTGCTCGTCCGGGCTGTCCCCGGCCTCGCCCGCGAAGTGCAGGCCCGCCATGGTCCGGCCGGTCCGGCCGTTGGCCGCCTTGAACACCCACGCGGAGCCGGAGTCGCCGCCCATGCTGATCTCGCCGTCGGCGGCGGGGCGCGCCGGGTCCGGCCCGATCTCGAAGCAGCCGATCTGCCGCCGGCCCACGCCGGGCCCGTAGTCGATCTTGACGAGGGTGTCGACGCGCCGGACGACGCCGTGCGTGACGCCGGTCGTCCGCCCGCTCTTGACGACCTTGTCGCCCAGTTCCGGCTCGCCCAGCTCGTCGATCCGCACGCCCAGGTCGAGGATCTCCGACTCGAACCGCCGGTCCTCGATGGTGGCGACGGCGCAGTCCCCCGCCGCGCCCAGGTGCGACCGGACGAGCCGGCCGAGGCGGTTGCGGTCGGTGCGGTTGTCGTCGTGCACACCGGGCTGCACCACCTCCTCGCCGATGGCGCCGTTCGGGCCGTGCAGGACGTGCCAGTTGCTGAGCACGTACGGCGTGCCGTCGACCCGGTCGTGCACGACGCAGCCGACCGTGCCCGCGGAGACCCGCACGTGACCCACGCTCACGCCCGGCACCACGGGGTCGACGCGGGTCTTGCGCACGTCGCTGACCGTCTCCTCCACCACGTGGAAGTCGACGCGGTAGTCGCGCTGCAGCACGTCGGTGGGCACGGGGGCGCCGTCCACCTCGATCGTCTCCGGCAGCAGCGCGGTGCCCAGCGCCCGCAACGCCTCGGGCTCGGCCTTCTGCCGGACGGTGAACTGGATGGCGATCTCGTCCGTCGGCTTGCCGTCGGCGACCTTGTAGCCGATCCCGATCGAGGAGACGTTCGGGTCGCGCAGGTAGTCCGCGCCCTTGGTGCGCACGAACCGCCGCAGCGAGGCGGACAAACCGTTCTTCTTCTTGACCATGAGCGCAAACCCCCTGTGTGTGCGCGCCGGTGGCCTTGCTGTCGACGTCACCCGATCCGGTGTTAGCCCGAACCCGTCCCGTTCACCCATTCGAGGTACAGCTCGACCACTGAATGCAGTATCCAGTACCGAGAAGGCTGAAAGTTGACCATCGGACGACTGATCGTTGAACTCTGATCGGACCTGTTGCCCGCCCGTGTGCTCGTGCTGTGGTTCAAGGACGAGCACGTTCCCCGACGACACCCTGCCCTGTTGGAGGAGCCGTGAAGATCGGACATGCGGTGGTGGCGAGCGCGCTGTTGGCCGGCCTCGTCGCCCCCACCGCCCACGCCGCGCCCGTGCTGTACGCCGACCACCCGCAGGCCGTGGCCGGCAGCTACATCGTGGTGCTCAAGCGGCACTCGGACCTGGCCGCCGCCCGGTCCGCCGCGCCGCACGTCACGTTCACGTACGGGACGGCGCTTCCCGGGTTCGCGATGCGGGCCGGCGCGGCGGAGGCCCGGCGGCTGGCCGCCGACCCGCGCGTCGCCTACGTGGCCCAGGACGTGCGGGTCGGGCTGCCGGCGAACGACGTGGTGGCGCAGGACGTGGTGGCGCAGGACTTAGTGGCGCAGCCCGACCCGCCGTCGTGGGGGCTGGACCGGATCGACCAGCGCTCCCTGCCGCTGGACAGGAAGTACTTCCACCCGAGCACGGCGTCGTCGGTGCGCGCGTACATCTTCGGCACCGGCATCCGCTACACGCACCAGGAGTTCGACGGCGCGGCCGTGCCCGGCTTCGACGCGGTCGGCGGCGTCACCCCGCCCGGCAACGACTGCAACGGCCACGGCACGCACATGGCCGGCACGGTCGGCGGCCGGACCACCGGCGTGGCCAAGGACGTGACGCTGGTGTCCGTGCGGGTGCTGAACTGCCAGGGCTCCGGCACGTACTCGCAGATCATCGCCGGGATCGACTGGGCGACCCGGGACGCGGCGGCCAGTGGCCGGCCCGCGGTCGCGCTGATGACGCTCGGCGGTGCGGCGAACCAGGCGTTCAACGACGCCATCACCCGGTCGATCAACGCGAACGTGCACTACTCGGTGGTGTCCGGCGGGTCGAACGCGGACGCGTGCGCGTTCTCCCCCGGCAGCACGCCGTTGGCGACGACGGTGGGCGCGACGGACGCCAACGACGCGAAGGCGAGCTTCTCCAACTACGGGTCGTGCATCGACGTGTGGGCGCCGGGCGTGAACATCACGTCGGCGTGGGGGACTTCGGACACCGCGTACTCGACCATCAGCGGGTCGACGGCGTCGGCGCACGCGGCGGGGGTGGCGGCGTTGTGGCGGCACCGGTTCCCGGGTGATTCGGCGATGGCGGTGGCGGAGGCGTTGCGGGCCAACGCGACGCCCGGCGTGATCACCAACCCGGGCGCGGGGTCGCCGAACCTGTTGCTGTTCATGGGGATGATCCCGGTGTAGGGCTACAGCAGGCCCCGGTCGCGGGCGTAGACGGCGGCCTGCGTGCGGTCGCGCAGGCCGAGCCGGCCGAGGATGCGGGAGACGTGGTTCTTCACCGTGCCCTCGCTCACGTGCAGGCGTCCGGCGATCTCGCGGTTCGTGCGGCCGGTGGCGACCAGCCGCAGCACGTCCACTTCGCGTTCGGTGAGCCCGTCGGGGCGTCCGCTCGTCACGGCGGACGCCAGGCGGGCCGCCGCAGCCGGGTCGAACTGGACCACGCCGGAGTGCGCGAGCCGGACCGCGGCGGCGAGCTCGGCCGCCGGGCGGTCCTTGAGCAGGTAGCCGCTCGCGCCGCCCTTCAGCGCCCGGACCACGTACTCCTCGTCGTCGAACGTGGTCAGCATGACCACCTTGGCCCGTTCGCGGCGCAGGAGGCCGAGCGCGTCGATGCCGTCCAGCACGGGCATCCGCACGTCCATCAGCACGACGTCCGGGTCGCGCTCCCCGACCACCTCGACCGCAGCCCGCCCGTCACCGGCCGTGCCGACGACCGTGATGCCGGGTTGGAGGTCGAGCAGGGCGGCGATGCTCTCGCGGATGAGCTGCTGGTCGTCCACGACGACCACGCGCACGTCGTCGGTCACGCCGTCCCCCTCGGCACGACCACGGTCAGCCGGGTGCTCGCGGCGCACGTGACGTCGACCGTTCCGCTGACCTGCGCGATCCGTTCGCGGAGCCCGCGCAGGCCGAACCCCTCGCGTTCCGGCGCGAACCCGGGCCCGTCGTCCTCGACCACGAGCCGCGCTTCGCGCGGTCCGCAGTGCACCATGACGGTGACGCCGGAGCCGCCGTGCCGCACCGCGTTCGTGATGCCTTCCTGCGCGGCCCGGAAGAGCGCGAGCAAGGTGCCGGTCGCGTACCGGGACTCGTCACCCGTGCAGGTGACGTCCACCTCGAGCGGGTCGGCGAGCCGCACCAGCGCGTCACCCAACCGGAAGGGCTCGCGGAGCGCCTTCACGGACGTGCGCACGTCCTCCAACGCCTGCCGCGCCGACTGCCGCGCGTCCTCGATCGCCCGATCCGCCACCGCGGCGTCGTGGTCGCGGAACGCCACGGCCTTCTCCAGCAGCACCGACACCGCCGTGAGGTGGTGCCCGATCGCGTCGTGGACCTCCCGCGCCACCCGATTCCGCTCCGCCGCCGCCGACATCTCCGCCATCGCCAACGCCAAGACGACCCCGATCCCGAACATCACCAGGTCGGACACGTGCTCCACCGACCGCGTCCACCCGGGCACCGTCACCTGGAACGCCCCGACCAGGAACCCGGCCACCCCAACCCCCACCGCGACCGCCACCACCCGCCCGAACGCGAAGTACGCCGCGAACGGCAACAGCAAGAAGAGGACCCGCCCCATCCCCGACCCATCCGCAAACGCAACCACCACCACCAACCCCGCCCGCAACCCCAACCCCAACCCCGCCCCCAACCGCCACCCGACCACGTCGACCACCACGAGCCCGACCAACCCACCAGCGAACCCCAACCACCACACCTCCCCCAACCCAACCAACCCCGCATACCCACCGACCACCAACACCACCCCGCAGAGCAGGGGCGACAACCACGGCAGAGGACGCACACGGGCAGGCTACGTCCCCCACCGCCATCCCCGACCCAATTCCCCCGGATCCTCCCGATCCCATCTCGCAGCCTTCCCGTGCCGCACCGGGCCCGCCGGTCGTTCAGGCACCCAGGCCGTTCGGCCGCTGGACCCGATGGCTCGCGGCACGCGGATCGCTCAGGCAGACGGTCGTCGCGACCTGAGCGGGGACTGTGAGCTCGTCTTCTTCAGTCCCGGCGGTGATGCACGCCCCGGTTGATCATGGAAGCAACCCTTGGTTGATCATCACTCCTGCGACAGAAGGATGTTCGACCAAGGGCTGCGTGATCAGTGTGCACCCTCCCGACCGCAACCGGTCGCCAGGGGCATTGTCCGGGTTCCGGCGGAAGTTCAACCGGTGTCCGACCCGTCGGGCGGACGGGTTGTTCGAGCTCGCCGACGCCGTGTTGTGGGCCGGTGCGCACGCTGGTCGGCCTGTCGCTGGCGCCGGAGCACCGGCGTGGTCACGGTGGTCTCTGCTACGCGGTGAACAACGGCCGTACCGAGGTCGACCGGTTACACGAAGCGTTGGTGCGGCTGCCGTTGCCACGTGCCGCCGACTGCCGCCTGGTGCTGGTGGTCGACATCTCCCCGTGACCGCAACCCGACGGCGCGACCTGGCCGGAACGCTCGCGATCAGGTCGAGGACCTTGCGACGGAACTCCGGCGGGTAACTCCTGGGCAGCCGACCTCTTCTCGAGGACATCAGCATGACAGTCCAGTAACCCGACTCCACAGAACCCAGAGCACATCACCCCACGAAGCCGGGGCGGTTCAGCTACCCGACTCGACGTCCGCCGCGACAACGGCTGGGCGGCATCGTCAACCAACACCCCACGCTCCCGAACTGCACGGACGACAGTTCGGGCCGGCACAACGCCAGGTCAGAGACTCCGCAGCGTGCACGTCCGATGGACGTTGCCGCCGCCAACCAGCCCTTCCGGTGCCGTGCCGGTTGATCGATTGATGGCCCGACCAGCGGGAGTCTTCCGTTCTACCGTCCGGCGACGATCGGGCGGCGCTGCGAGTCAGGGTCGCCGAGCGATCCGCACCGGCCGACGATCGTCCGCGCCGGATGATCGGGCCGTTCGGGCGTGCACCGGGTGATGCCGTACCAGCGCTGCAAACTGGAGACTCCACTGTGGTGTGACGCGTCCAGCCAAAAATGCTGGAAGGTAACGCTCCATGTGGTCCGGCCGGGTGATGTAGCACCCGGTCGAACGGTTCTGAGGCTTTGACCGGGTAGCCGGTCACCTCGCGGGCATCCCCGGTCCGGAAGCCCCGACGCGGACCGTGCCGGCCGGTCCAGCAGCACGTTCGGGACGACAGAACAGGAAACGACTTCATGTCAACCGAATCCCACATGGCGAAGTCGCAAGCAGAGAAGTGTCGGGCACCCGGCTTCGGCATGCCGACGGCCCGTGCGGTCGTGGTGGCCCGAACGGCGTTCGCCGCCGCCGCGCCGCCGCCGCTCGCCGAGACGGTCCCCGAGGTGTTCCAGGCGCCGGAGATCGCCGCGTACCCGGAATGCACATCGTCATGACAGCCGTGGACGAACGGCACGCAGGCCGCCTGCGTGTGATCTTCCGGTTGCGCATCGCAGACGGCGCGGAGGAACGGTTCCTGGCCGCCTACCGGCAGGTTTCCCATCAGGTGTCCGAAGTAGACGGCTACCTCGGTGACCAGCTGTGCCAGTCGGAGGACGATCCCGCCGACTGGGTGATCACCAGCGAGTGGTCGAGCCCGGCGCACTTCCACGAGTGGGAGGCCACTCCCGGCCACCGCGAGATCGCGGCTCCGCTGATGGCGTGCGTGACGGCGAGGGATTCGCTGCGCTACCACGTCCGCCTCACCACCGCGGCGGCGTCCGAGTCAATCACGGTTGGAGGCTAGGTCGTGAACCGCTACGCGCTGACGTTCTCCGTGCGGCCGGGGTCGGAGGCCGAGGTGGCCGAGATCCTGTCCACCTACGCCGCACCACCCGCGGGCCGCCCGGAGGCCGCACGCCCGCTGCTGGACCGCACGTCGGTCTTCATGGCGGGCCAGGTCGTGGTGAGGGTCGTGGACATCACCTGCCCGCCTTCGGTGGCTATCCGGCACCTGGCCGGGCAACCGCAGATCCGGGCGGTCGAAGAACGGCTCAGACCGCACCTGGTCGAGGACCGCGACCTGTCCGACGACGACAGCCGCCGGCGTTTCCTGGCCACCTCGGTGATGCGGGTCGTGTCCTCGCGCAACGGCCACACCGGTCACATGGCCCGCACCGCCGCGCTCTACCAGGCGTTGCCGGGCCAGGGCCGCGAGGTCGCCCGCCTGCTCGGCGTCGACGGCGCGGGTTCCGGTTGCGGCTTGACGGTGTTCCGCCGCCGCGACTTGGTGGTGCGCCTGCTGGAGTCGGCCGAGGAGACGCCCGCCGTGCCGCTGGCGGGCCTGCTCGCGCCGCACGTGCAGCTGGCGCGCCCGATGACGTTGCTGACCGACCGAGTAGTAGGGGTGATGAGATGACCGGCCAACTTCACCGGATGGTGAGCACGTCCGACGCCACCCCCAACCGCAAGCGCGGCGGGGACATCCGGGTCCTGTTGAGCCCGACGACTGTCGGCGCGACGGGGGGATTCCTCGGCGTAACCCTTTTGGAGCCGGGTGAGCGGGTCAACGAGCACTACCACCCTTACTCCGAGGAGTTCCTGTACGTCGTGGAAGGCCGGGTCGATGTGGACCTCGACGACGTGCCGCACACCGTGCCGGCGGACCACGCGCTCCTGATCCCGATCGGGGTCCGCCACCGGGTGCGCAACACCGGACCCGGGCTTGCCCGCGTGGTGTTCCAGCTGTGTCCGCTCGCGCCTCGGCCGGAGCTGGGGCACGTCGACACGGAGCGGACGTCATGAGCCGCCGGGTGGCCGTGACCGGCCTGGGGGTGGTGGCACCGGGTGGCGTCGGGAGGAAGGCGTTCTGGGAGCTGCTGGTCTCGGGGCGCACCGCTACCCGGCCCATCAGCCTCTTCGACGCGGCGGGTTTCCGGTCCAGGATCGCCGCCGAGTGCGACTTCGACCCGGCCGATGCGGGGCTCGGCCCCACCGAGGTCGCACGCATGGACCGGTACGTCCAGTTCGCCGCTGTGGCCGCGGACGAGGCGTGGCGGCAGGCGGAGGTGGACGTGGCGGACCCCTGGCGGTTGGGCGTGTGCATGGGATCGGCGGTCGGCGGCACGACGCTGCTGGAGCAGGACTACGTGACGACCTCGCACGCGGGTGCCCGGTGGCTGGTCGACCCCGGCTTGGCGTCGCCGTTCCTGCACCGCGTCCTCTCACCGGCCACGCTGGCCGCCGAGGTCGCCGACCGGATCGGCGCGCGTGGGCCCGTGCGCACGGTGTCCACCGGCTGCACGGCCGGGCTGGACGCGGTGGGCCACGCCGCGCGGCTCATCGAGGAGGACCGGGCGGACGTGGTGGTCACGGGTGCGTCCGAGTCGCCGATCTCGCCGATCACGGTGGCCTGTTTCGACGCCATCCGCGCGACTTCCGCTCGCAATGACGATCCCGCGCACGCCGCCCGTCCGTTCGACCTCGACCGGGACGGGTTCGTGCTCGGCGAGGGTGCGGCGGTGCTGGTGCTGGAGGAGTTGGGGCACGCCCGCCGCCGGGGCGCGGTGGTGCACGCCGAGGTGGCGGGTTTCGCCACCCGCAGCAACGCCTATCACATGACCGGGTTGAAAGCGGACGGCGTCGAGATGGCCGAAGCGGTGCGGCGGGCCATGGACCAGGCCCGACTCGGGGTCGACGATATCGACTACATCAACGCGCACGGCTCGGGCACCCGGCAGAACGACCGGCACGAGACCGCGGCGTTCCGGCGGGTGTTCGGTGCGCGCGCGTACGGGGTGCCCGTGAGTTCGATCAAGTCCATGATCGGCCACTCGCTCGGTGCGATCGGCTCCATCGAGCTGGCGGCCTGCGTGCTGGCCCTGACCAGCGGCGTCGTCCCGCCGACCGCGAACCTGGACACGCCCGATCCGGAGTGCGACCTGGACTACGTGCCGCACACCGCCCGGGAACGGGACCTGCGCGCGGTGCTGTCGGTCGGAAGCGGCTTCGGTGGTTTCCAGTCTGCGGTGGTGCTGGCCCGGGGGGACCGGTCATGAGCGCCGTCGTCACCGGTCTCGGCGTGGTCACGCCGAGCGGTATCGGGGTCGACGAGTTCTGGCCGGCCGTGCGGGACGGGCACGTGGCCCTCGGGCCGGTGCGACGGATCGAGCCGAACCCGTACCCGGTGGTCGTGGCGGGCGAGGTCGACGGGTTCGAGCCGGACGGCTGGATCGACCCGCGGATCACCGTGCAGACAGACCGGTTCACCCACTTCGCGCTCGCCGCGGCGGGGATGGCGCTGCGTGACGCCGAGCTCGACCCGGCCACCGTTCCACCGTTCGGGTTCGGTGTGGTGACGGCGAGTTTCTCGGGCGGTGTGGAGTTCGGCCAGCGGGAGATCGAACGGCTCTGGAAGGACGGGCCCGGGCACGTCGGCCCCTATCAGTCGATCGCGTGGTTCTACGCCGCGTGCACCGGTCAGATCTCCATCGGCAACGGCCTGCGCGGGCCGTCGGGCGTGCTCGTCGCGGACGAGGCGGGCGGTCTGGACGCCTTCGCGGCGGCGGCCGGCGAACTGCGCCGAGGTGCCGAGGCGATGCTCGTCGGTGGCGCGGAAGCCCCGTTCTGCCCGTTCTCCGTGTGCTGCAACCTCGGGCTCGGCCTGTTGAGCACGGGTACGGACCCGGCTACCGCGTACCTCCCGTTCACCGCGCACGCGACCGGGTTCAGCCCGGCCGAGGGCGGCGCGATGGTCGTGGTCGAGGACGAGGACGCCGCGCGCGGGCGAGGTGCCAACGCACGGGCGGTAGTCGCCGGTCACTGCGCCACCTACACCGGCTCGCAGCACCTCGACCTGTCCACCGAAGGGTTGCGGCGGGCCGCAGAGGGCGCGTTGGACGAAGCCGGCCTCAAGCCCGGCGACGTGGATGTGGTCTTCCTCGACGCGTTGGCCGATCCACGCGCCGACGACGCCGAAGCTGGGGCCTTGAGCCTCCTGTTCGGCGAACGCGCCGACCGGGTGCCGATGACCGCGCCCAAGACCGGGTACGGGCGCTGCTACGCGGGCGCGGCGGTGCTCGACGTCGCCGTCGCCGTCCTGGCGATGGAGCACGGCGAAGTGCCTCCCACGCCGGGCGTGCACGACTACCGGTTCGACTTCGACCTCGTCACCGGAGCATCCCGCCCGGCCGACATCCGCACCGCCTTGGTCCTGTCCCGAGGTCTGTACGGCGGGAACTCGGCGCTGGTGCTCCGGCGTCCGGAACCGATCAGAGGAGATGACTGACGTGGACACGAACCTTTCCCCCGACGACCTGGCCGCGTTGATCAGCCGGTGCACCGGTGTCACCGTGACCGGTGAGCAGGTCACCGACTCCGCCCGCACCTTCGACGACCTCGGCGTCGACTCCCTTGGCCTGATGGGTGTCGTGGCCGAGCTGCAACGCAACCACGGCATGCCCCGCGACGTCGAACTGGAACCGAGCCAGTCACCGCGGGAGCTGCTGACCCTGCTCGCCGGGAGGGCGTGACATGGCCGGGCACACCGAGAACGAGATCGTCATCAACGCTCCGATCGACTTGGTCTGGGAGCGCACCAACGACGTCGAGAGCTGGCCGGACCTGTTCAGCGAGTACTCGTCGGCACAAGTCCTGGAGCGGGACGGGAATCGGGTCGTCTTCCGGCTCACCATGCACCCGGACGCGGACGGCAACGTGTGGACGTGGGTGTCCGAACGCGTCGCCGACCCCACCACGAGGACGGTCACCGCGCGACGCGTCACGACCGGCCCGTTCGAGCGGATGGACATCCGCTGGACCTACGAGCAGGTCGACGGCGGCGTGCGGATGCGGTGGACGCAGGACTTCGCGATGAAGCCCGACGCGCCCGTGGACGACACCGCCATGACCAGGCGCATCAACGACAACAGCCGCGTTCAGATGGCACTGATCAAGCAGAAGGTGGAGGAGTTCGCGTGCACCGCACCCTGATCGTCGCTCGCATGGTCCCGGACACGGCCGACAAGATCGCGGCGGTGTTCGCGGACTCCGACCACAACTCCGGTCTGGCCGAAGTGATCGGGGTGCGAGCACGCAGCCTGTTCCAGTTCGGCGGGCTGTACCTGCACCTGATCGAGGGCGAGCGGCCGTTGGCGGAGGCGGTGGCCGAACACCGCCACGACCCCCGGTTCAAGCGGATCAGCGAGGACCTGAGCCCGTTCGTCAGCGCGTACGACCCGGAGGCGTGGCGCGAGCCGAAGGACGCCATGGCGCACGAGTTCTACCGGTGGGAGCGGCATGTCTGACAGCACCGGTCGGCGCATCCCGGTGCTGATCGTCGGCGGTGGTGTGACCGGGCTGTCCGCGGCGGTGTTCCTGGCTTGGTACGGCGTCCCGGCGCTGCTGGTGGAACGCCGTACCAAGCCACTGGACGAACCGAGGGCACGCGCGCTGCACCCCCGCACCATGGAGCTCTACCGCGCGGTGGGTCTGGAGGGTGCCATCCGGGAGGTGCGGTCACCGATCGCCGGCCACGACGTCGTCGCGCACGCCGAGACCTTGGCCGGACCGGAGCTCCTGCGGCTGCCCAACCACCTGGATGCCGACGCCGGCTCACTCAGCCCGTGCAAGTGGGCAACCATCGACCAGAACCAGCTCGAGCCGGTGCTGCGCGACCGTGCCGTGTCGGCCGGGATCGATGTGCGGTACGCCACCGAGGTCGTGGCGGTGGACGACAGGCCGGATGGAGTCGTCGCGTTGCTGCGCTCCCGCCGCACCGGGCACGAACAACTCGTGCGCGCCGACTACCTCGTCGCGGCGGACGGGTCGCACAGCCCTGTCCGCCGCATGCTCGGCATCGGGCACGACGGCCCGGGGACGCTCGCCCGCAAGGTGAACGTCTACTTCGACGCCGACCTGCGGGAACCGTTGCGCGGGCGCAGGGTCATCGTGATGACCCTGCGCAATCCCTCCGTGCACGGCTTCCTCAGCTCGATCGACGGCATGAAGCGTTGGCGGTTCGCCATCTCGCTCAAGCCCGACGAGGACACCTCGATCAACGAGACCGAGAGCGTCCGGCTGGTCCGGGCGGCCATAGGCGTGGACACCCTGCCGATCGTCATCGACAGGGTGTCCGACGTGCCGTGGGAGATCGCCGGCCGCGTCACGCGCCGGATGTGCACCGGCCGCGTCTTCATCGCGGGCGACGCTGCCCACACCATGCCGCCGGTCGGCACGTTCGGTGTGGCGACAGGTGTGCAGGACGCGTTCAACCTGGCGTGGAAGATCGGCCTGCACCACCGCGGCCTGACCGGACCCGGAATGCTCCTGAGCTACGAGGCCGAGCGCCTGCCCGTGGCGCGGCACACGACCCGGATGACCGCGGAACGGTACTGCCTGGTCAACGGAGGCCCCGGCGACGTGCGGGAAAGCGCCGTGCGGCAACGGATGATGATGTTCGGCTACACCTACCCCGCCGGCGCTTTCGTGCCCGACGACGTCACGCCGCACCTGGTGGAGGACCCCGACCACCCGTCCGGCGCGCCGGGTGCCCGTGCCCCGCACATCCCCTTGGCGCACGACAGTGGCATGACGTCGATCACCGAGCTGATCGGCCAGGGGTTCGTGCTGCTGACCGGCTCCACCGGGTGGGAA
This sequence comes from Actinosynnema sp. NPDC091369, assembly GCF_044757065.1. Taxonomy (NCBI): domain Bacteria; kingdom Bacillati; phylum Actinomycetota; class Actinomycetes; order Pseudonocardiales; family Pseudonocardiaceae; genus Actinosynnema; species Actinosynnema sp. NPDC091369. Next base: position 961,873 of record NZ_JBIVUG010000002.1, read on the forward strand.
CGCGCGGCGGCCGACGTCGCCGCCCGATCCGGCGTCCGCATCGACCACTACCGGATCGGCGACTCCCTGCGTGACACGACGGGCACGTTCCACCGCCGTTACGGGATCACCGACGGCGGGGCCGTGCTCATCCGCCCGGACGGTTTCATCGCCTGGCGCACCCGGACGACCGACCCCGAGGCCCTCGCCGGTGCAGTCGACCGCGTGCTGTTCCGCTGAACCCCGCGGTCGGTCATCAAGCCTGTTGTCCGATCGGTCACCCGACCGTGACGAGGAGTCCGCTCCGGCGACGGCCGTGACAGCCGGGGCGCGGGACGGTGGACCCGGTCCGACCGGTGCGGGTCACGATGTCGGCTGCGGACCATGCACGGCGCTCTTGACAGCGCGTCGACGGCGTGCACGGGCGGCCGGTTCGAGTTCGGTGAACGCGCCGGCTACCTGGGAGGCCCGTGCATTGGCCGCTCAGAGGCACGCCAGCGCGGGGAAGAGTCGGAGTGCGTTGTCCCGGTTGACACAGCCGCGCAGTCCCGCGTCCAGCGCGGGATCGGCGTCGAAGACCGCGGTCGTGTCGGCCAGTTGCGCGGTCGACGTCGCAGGCCAGTCGCTGCCGTAAAGCAGGTGAGTCGGACTCACTGAGGTCAGGAGCGTCGGCGTCGAGTGCGAGGACATCGGCGCTGCCGTGTCGTAATAGAACCGTCGCAGGTAGTCGTCCAGCCTGCCCGGCGGGAGGGGCGGGTCGAAGCGGTCGGCGTTCAGACTCACCCGGTCGGCGACGTAGGGCAGGAATCCTCCGCCGTGCGGCAGGACGACAGTGACGTTCGGGAAGCGGTCGAGCGTGCCGTGTACCACCAGGTTCAGCGCGGCCCGCGTCGTGTCGAGCGGGTAGTCGCACACGTAGCCCGGCACCCCCGGCACGACGGCCTGGTCTGGCGTGCTTCCGGGCAGGTCCGTCGGGTGCAGCACCAGGACGCTGCGCAGCGCGTCGAGCTCGGCCAGCAGGGGGTCGAAGGCCGGGTCGCCGATGTAGGTGCCGTCGCGGCCGTGTGTGAACGCCTGGCACCCCACCGCGCCCATCTCCGCGCCGGTCCGCACCGACCACACGTCGAGGTCCACGTCGTCCAGACGCGCGCGCGACAGGAACGCGAACCGCCCGGGATATGCGTCGGCCAGCTCGCGCACCTCGCGGTACGCGATCAGGAGACCTTCCTTGTACTGATCCCCGTCACGGTAGCGGGCGGCGGGCATCGCCACCGACAGGATCGCGGTTCCGACGCCGACACCATCCATTGCGGACAGCGCCGCGCCGTCGTCCCACTCGGCCCACCAAGGCAGCGGCGAGAGGGTGACGATGCCTTGTTCCTCCGCCCACCGCAGCCACCCGGGCGGTGTGCAGTGGTGGTGGACGTCGATGCGCCGGTCCCGGTGCTCGTCCCCCGACGACGACGCCGAACCAGGGTGGACGAGCGAACCGACACCGCCCACCCCCCCGATCAGCACCGATCGCCGAGAGACCACGCCCACGACCGCCTCCTCGGTTCCCGCCGCACTGCATCCGACTTCCAGCATCGAACCGCGCCCGCACACCCGCAAGGCCACCACCGCGATAGCACCCCTTAGTGTCCACACGCCCAACTCCCCGTGACACCGCTACGGCCGCGATCGCACCGGTCCGGATCGATGGTGCTGTCGTGACTGAACGCCCGTCCCCGTTTGCTCCTCCGCGGTCTCGATGTGCCGCGGTGCGGCCCGACGTACCAGGACGTTCGCGCGGCCCGCTGCCCCGGGCGAGCGAGGATGCCGGCGATGAACTCAACGGTCACCGGCTAGTGTGCTGACAGACCGGTGATAGGCAGATCGTTAGTACCCACCGTTTTCCCTTGGTAGGGGTGGTTGCCGCAGTGCTACCGGGGCAGGCGGACGCCGCGGCGCCACACCTCGGCGATCGCGGCGGTGGCGGCGATGTCCAGGGTCGGGTCGCCGTCGACGAGAATGAGGTCGGCGCGCAGCCCTAGTGCGACGCGGCCGCGATCGGCCAGTCGGAAATGCCGTGCCGGCACGCTGGTGGCCGCGGCGAGCACCTCCTCGTTGCCGAGCCCGGCTTCGGTGAGCAGGGCAAGCTCGCGGTGCACGGCGGCGCCGTGCACGGGGGCGAACGGGTTGGCGTCGGTGCCCGCCAGCAGTGGCACGCCGGCTTGGTGCAGGATCCGGGCGGCGTGGACGGCGTTCTCGGCGCAGCCGGGCAGCGCGTGGTCGGCCGATCCCGGCTGCCCGGTGATCGCCTCGAAGTAGGCCAGGGTGGTAACGACGAACACGCCCTGCGTGGCGATCCGGGCGGCCAGGTCATAGCCGACGGGATCGTCGGGTCCAGCGTCGGCGAACACATGGGCCAGGCCGTCGACTCCGGCGTCCAGGGCGATGGTCACCTCCCGCGCGGTGATCGCGTGCGCGATGGTGAGCAGGCCGTAGTCGTGGGCTGCCTCGACGAGCGCGGCCACGACTTGCGGTGTCAACGCGGGGAGCCGGCTGCCGTGCACCGCGCCGTCGTCGACGACGATCTTCAGATAGTCGATCCCCTCGGCCAGCCGTGCTTCGACGAACCGCCTTGCCTGGCCGGGGTCCGCGATGGTGTCGAACCCGCCGACGGCATCGCCGAACGCTTCCAGGGTCGAGGCGTCGAACCCCGCCATCAGCTGGCTGGGGTGCCCGCCAGGGGCGGTGGCGAGCATCCCGGCACTGCGCAGATCCGCCACTTCGTCGCCCGCGGCCAGTTCCCGCTGCCTGGACAGGTTGTCGGGCAGGCAGAACATGTCCAACTCGGTGGTGACACCGAAGGTCAACGCCTGGGCCAGGCTGCCATCGAAGGTGTGCGTGTGGGCGTCGATCAGACCGGGAAGCAGGGTCTTGGATGAGCCGTCGACTTCGACGTCGGCCGGGAGGCCGTCGGGTTCGGTGATCCGGTCTCCATCGATCATGATGTCGGCGCGAGGGATGGTCCGCTCACCGTCGAACACCCGTGCATCACGGATCAAAGTACGCATCGGTCCTCCTGGGAGTGGAGTGCCGAGGCAGGCTGCCTCGGCGTCACGCGACCCAAGAGGCGGGACGGGGCTCCGGGTGTGACACGGACAGCCGGTCCTGGAGGCGTAGATCACAATCGTCGCAACCGCGTCACACTCGAGTCACCGACGCACCTCTCATCAAGCGAACCGGTAAAGAGGAGGACGTCCGCCATGACTGAGCAGCCTGTGCACGCGGCCACCGACCACGCGACCCGGGTGTTCGTCGATTATCGGGAACTGCTGTTCTCGGTCGTCTACAACATCCTCGGCAGCGTCGCGGACACGGAGGACGTACTACAGGAGGCGTGGCTGTCCTGGGCGGCCCGGACCCGCCGGCGCGCCGGCGAGCGGGTCGACAACCCGCGTGCCTACCTCGTGCGCATCGCGGTGAACCACGCACTGGCCAAGCGTGCGGAGATTGACCGGCGAAGGGAGACTTACGTCGGGCAGTGGCTACCCGAACCGGTCATCACCCCGCCGGCGGACACCGGCGGCGAAGGCGACGCGGCGGACTCGGCGGTCCGTGCCGAGTCCGCCTCGATGGCGCTGCTCGTGGTGCTGGAAACCCTGACCCCGGCAGAGCGCGCCGTCTTCGTGCTGTATGAGGTGTTCGGCTACCCCCACGCCGAGATCGCCGAAATACTCGGCCGCAGCCCCGCCGCGGTACGCCAGCTCGCACACCGCGCGCGCGAACACGTACATGCCCGACGCCCCCGCTATCACGCCGACCCCCGGCTGCGCCGCGAGGTCACCGAGCGATTCCTGTCCGCCGCGCTCGGCGGTGACCTGGAAACACTCCTCCAGGTCCTCGCGCCCGATGTGACACTGTGGACAGACGGCGGCGGAAAGGGTCCGGCCACCAGCCTGCAGCCGATCCACGGCCGGGACACCGTTGCCGGCACCCTGCTGGCTGTCGCGGCCAACGTCGGCGACAGCCTCGCCATCCGCCACCAGCGGGCCAACGGCGACCCTTCCGTGGTGCTCTTCGAAAAGGGATCGCCCTTCGCCGTCCTCGTTTTGGACCTGTCACCCGACAACCACCAGGTATGCGGGGTCTACTCGGTCACCAACCCCGACAAACTCGCGCGGATCCGAAACGGTGAGCACCCCCGTCAGTCGCGCTCCCGCTGATCGCGGTGAACATCAGTGCTCCAGCCGGGACTGTAAAACGAGTGGTGTAACTCCTGATCAAGGATGCGCACCTGATGACCGAGATGATGTCCGGCGTGGAGCACGCCGATGACACGACGCC
>NZ_JBIVUG010000003.1:0-847461 GCF_044757065.1 Actinosynnema sp. NPDC091369
CGCCACCCCGTCGGCAGGAAGCACCCCAAACCAGACACACCAAAACGAGTCAGAACCAAACAACCCGGTTAAAACTCAAGCTGAACGTAGGACTCTCGCACTCCGAACGTAGGACTCTCGTGTCCTGAACGTTGAACTCACGGGACCTGAGCGTTCGACTCTCGGGACCTGAGCGTTCGACTCGCGCGTTCGGAAGGGGGTCAGGGGCGGCCGCCGATGCGGGTGGTCAGTTCTTCCGCCGCCCGCAGTGCCTCGGCTGCCAGGTCCGGCCACGTCTCCCCGCACTCCACCTCGCACACGTGCCGGAACGTGACCGTGATCGCCGCGATCGGCCGCTCGCCGTGGTCGAACACCGGCGCGGCCACCGAAGCGAACCCCGCCGTCACGTACCCGTCCTCCACCGCCCACCCCCGCCGCCGCTCCACCCCCAACAACCGCCGCAACGCGGGCAGGTTCCGCGGCCCGCGTCCCGTCCGGTCCACGAACGGCCCCGGGAACAGCGCCCTGACCTGCGCCGCGGGCAACCTCCCCAGCACCGCCCGTCCCGACGCGGTCAGGTGCGCGGGCAGCCGCACGCCCACGTCCGACACGATCGTGGTCGGCTGCCGCGGCTGCTCCCGCACCAGGTACAGCGCCTCCGCCCCGTGCAGCACGCCGAGGTGCGCGGTCCGCCCGACCGCGTCCACCAACCGCCGCAGCACGGGCCGCGCGAGCCGTTCCAGCGGGTCGTGCCGCAGGTAGGCCGATCCGAGCTCGAACGCGGCCACGCCGAGCCCGTACCGTCGCTCCTCTGGGAAGTGGGTGGCGAACCCGGCCGCGGTCAGCTCGGCGAGCAGGTGGTAGGTCGTCGACCTGGGCAGGGACAGCTCCCGGGCCACCGCCGCCGCCGACAGCGGGCCGGGTCTGCTCGCCAGCAGCCGCAGCACCGCGAGCCCCCGGCGCAACGCCGGCACGTCGCTGCTGCCTCCCACGCGACCCATTCTCAACAAAACGGCGGCGGGGCGCATTGGAGGGGTATGACCGACAGCTTCGAGGACTTCGCCACCCGGCAGGTCACCCCGCTGCTGCGCTACGCCACGGTGCTCACGGGCGACCCGCACCTCGCCCAGGACGTCGTCCAGGAGAGCCTGCTCCGCGCCCAGCAGCGCTGGGCGCGCATCGGCTCGGTCGACGCGCCGGCCGCGTACCTCAAGCGGATGGTGACCAACGAGTACCTCGGTTGGCGCCGCCGACTCAAGGCGCACCTGCCCCTCACGGGTGTGGACCCGCCCCAACCCGACCCCACCGACCACCTCGACGAGCGGGAGGCGATGCTCCAGCGCATCGACCGGCTCCCGCGCAAGCAGAAGGTCGCCGTCGTCCTGCGCTACTACGAGGGCTGCGACGACGCCGAGATCGCCGTGGTCCTGGGCTGTGCCCAGGTCACGGTCCGCAGTCACATCTCCCGCGCGCTGGCAGTGCTGCGCGCCGACGAACGCGTGAGGCAGTCGCTGTGAACGACACCACCGAAGCCCTGATCACCGACGCCCTGCACCACCGGGCCGAGCGCACGCCGCCGCCCGGACCGGTGCTCGCCGTCCTCAACCGGCCGCGCCGGGCGCGCAAGCCGCTGCTCCTGGTGCTCGCCGCCGCCGGCACGACGGCCGCCGCCGCGGCGCTGGTGGTGGCCACCGTGAACGGGCCGACCGTCGGCCAGGCGCCCCCCGCCCAGCAGCTCGCCACCACGTCCGCGCCGGCCCCCGTCCTGGTCGCCGACGTGCCCACCCGTGCCTTCGACTACCGGCCCGAGGCGATGCTCGACGGCTACACCGAACGGGAACGCGTCATCGCCCCGTGGGGCGTGGCCCGCATCTACGCGCCCGGTGCCACGGACCCGGGCAAGCCGCTGGTCCGCTTCGCCGTCTTGACCTCCATCGCCGAGTACGTGGGCCCCAAGGTCGCGGACGCGCCGGTCGGCGACCGCACGACGGTGGGCGGCGCGCAGGCGGCCTGGTTCGGTGACAACCTGTACTGGATCGCCACCCCCGACCGCGTGCTCAGCGTCAGCCTGGAGAACGTGACCGGCGTGGACGTCCGGGCGCAGGTGCGGCGGATCGCCGACTCGGTCACCGCGGACACCACGTCGATGCGCATCCCGTTCTCGCTGAACGAGTACCCGTACGTCGAGGTGAAGGGTTCGAGCGCGACCGACTGGACGATCTCCGGCACGAGCGACGTCGACGGCGTCCGCTACGACGTGCAACTGCTGCGGACCGCGGAGGCCCCGGCCAACTCCACCCCCACCACGGTGGACGGCAGGCCCGCGCACTACACCGCCGACGGGTTCGGCCTGCTCGCCGTCCAGCTCGCACCGGACTTCCAGGTGCGCGTGAAGCCGAACGAGTTCGACCCCCGCAAGGGCCAGCCCGTGCCGCCCGGCCTGGAGACCAAGCACGCCCCGGTCGAGACGCTGGCCCGGGTGGCGGCGGCGCTGGCGGTGGACACCAACCCGGACGTGGCCTGGATCGGCACGCGGTAAGGCGGCCGGCACACCGCCCGCGGCCGGGCGAGCGGGCCGACACGACGTGGTGGGCGCTCCCCGCGCGGGAGCGCCCACCGGAGCGCCCACCCCCGCGTCACGTGCCGAACTCGATCGACCCGTCCCGCCGCCCCCGCCGGACCATGCGGTTGAAGCTCACCGCCGCCACCGCGAACCACACCGCCCCGACGCACACCTCCAGCCCGAGCTGCGCGAGCACGGTCGTCACCGGCCCTTCCGCGATGAACGCCCGGATCGCGGCCAGGCCGTGCGTCATCGGCAGCACGGAGGTGACCGCGCGCAGCCAGTCCGGCCAGAACGACGTCGGCACGTTCACCCCGCAGAACGTCATCAGCACCAGGTAGCTGAGGTTCAGCGCGAGCCACCGCGCCGACGGGAACCCGAGCACGAACGACGCCACGCACGTCCCGTAGCAGTAGCACGACAGCCCCACCACGAAGATCATCAACGGCACCGCGGCCGCCCACGGCCACGGCAGCCGCACCCCGAACAGCGGCGGCAGCACCAGGAACGCCGTGGTGGACGCCGCCACGCCCGAGCCGAGGTTCACCAGCCCCCGCCCCAGGTACACGGTGAGGTGCGAGGCCGGCGCGGCCACCATCAGCGCCAGCGTCCCCGAGTGCCGCTCGCCGACGGTCAGCAGGATGACCACGGTCGCGTCGATGGCCATGATCGCCACCAGGTTGCCGATGAGCAGGTAGTCGACCTGCTGCTGCGACCCCAGCATCCGGCCGATCAGCGCGTAGAAGCACGCCTGGATCAGCAGCCGGGACAGCCACGTGAACGTCCACGTCTTCCACGTCTGGTACGCCGAGAACATGGTCCACGAGGCGATCAGGCCGTGCTTGAGCACCCGCAGCTGGTCACGCATACGTCACCACCCCCAGCTCGCGCGCCCGGCGCAGGATCGCCGCCAGCAGCACGCGCCCGCCGACCAGCGCGGCGACGCCCAGCCCGACGATCGCCGGCAGCCGCCAGCCGACGTCGGCGACGGGCCCGGCGGCCAGGGCGTCGCGCATCAGGTCCGCCGACCACGACAGGAAGATCACGTGCGACAGCGGTTGCAGCGGCTCCGGCAGGTACTGCACCGGCACCATCACCCCGGACAGCAGGTAGATCGGGAAGCTGAGGAAGTTCAGGTAGTTGTTGCTGTTCTTCGACAGCAGCATGGACGCCGCCAGCAGCAGGCTCGTGCCGACCATCGCGAACACCGACGCCGCCATGGCCGCCCAGAACACCCACGCGTGGTGCACGACCGGCGTCACGCCGAACAGCAGCCGGCCCAGCAGCCACGTCTCGCCGAGCGGGACCACGCCGAGCACCATCACCGCCGAGATCCGGCCGAGGTAGACCGAGTGCACGGCGCCGGGGGCGGCCATGCCCAGCTCCAGCGTCGAGGTCCAGCGCTCGCCGACGAGCACGGTCGTCGCCAGCCCCGTGGCGAAGCCCCACAGCCCGATCAGCGTGGGCGCGAGGAACGCGTTGGCGACCAGGTCGGGCCGGGCCGCGTGCAGCACGATCGACAGCATCATGACCACGGTGAACGGGATCGTGCACAGCGTCAGCAGCTCGTCGGGCTGCCTGCGGAGCAGCCAGAACTGCGTGCGGACCCCGGACAGGAACAGGCGCACGCTCTACACCTCCATGCCGCGGCGGCCGATGAGGTCGAGGTAGACGTCCTCCAGCCGGGGCGGCACGGCGTGCACCGAGCGCACCCCGTGGTCCAGCAGGAAGTCCAGCACCGCGCGCGCCGCCCGGTCGTCGGTCGTCTTGACCCGCAGCACGCCGTTGCGGGTCTCGGTGTCGACGACGCCGGGGACGCCGGTGACGTCCAGCGTCGTCTCGGCCTCGACCCAGCGGTGCAGGCCGGACATCTCGGCCAGGCCGCGCGGCGACTCGGTGGCCAGCACCCGGCCCTTGTCGATCAGCGTGACGCGGTCGCAGACCTCCTCGGCCTCGTCCATGTCGTGGGTGGTGATGAGGATGGTGCGGCCCTCGTCGCGCAGCTCGCCGATGAGCTCGCGGAAGTCCCGCGCGGCGACCGGGTCCATGCCGGTGGTGGGCTCGTCGAACAGGATCAGCTTCGGGTCGCCGATGAGGCCGCGCGCCAGGTGCACGCGCTGCTTCATGCCCCGCGAGAACGTCTCCACGAGGTCGTCGGCCTTGTCGGCGAGGCCGAGGCGGGTCAGCAGCTCGTCGGCGCGGACCGCGGCCCGCGCGTCGGGGATCTTGTAGAGCGCGGCCCAGTAGCGCAGCGTCTGCCGCGCGGTGAGCTTGCCGTACAGGCCGCGCTCGCCGCCGAACACGATGCCGATGCGGGACCGGATCTCGGCCGCGCCCGCCACGACGTCGTGGCCGAGCACCTCGGCGGTGCCGGAGGTGGGCAGCAGGACGGTGGACAGGATCTTGCACAGCGTGGTCTTGCCCGCACCGTTCGGCCCGAGCAGGCCGTGGACCTCGTTCTCCGGCACGTCCAACGTGAGCCCGGCGAGCGCGGTCACCTCCTCGCCCCTGGGCCGCCAGCCCTTGCCCTTGCGGAAAGTCCTGGTCAGGTTCTGCACGCGAACACTCATCGTCACCCCCCTGGTGGTTTCCGTGACGCTACCGCCGGGCCGGGACGGGGCGGGCACTGATTAATGCCGATCCCGCACCGTCTCGGATCCCAGACACGAACGGCGGATGTCGGGTCGTGCCGATGCCGCCGCCGGGTTGAGATGGGCACATGCAGCAACCCGTGCAGCTGGGTCCGAAACCCCTGACCCGCGACGACGTCCACGCCGTGGCCCGGGGCGACGCGCGCGTGGAGATCACGGAGGCGGCCCGCGAGGCGGTCACGGCCACCCGCGCGCACATCGAGCGCCTGGCCACCGCCGAGCAGCCGACCTACGGCGTGTCCACCGGCTTCGGCGCGCTGGCGGTCCGGCACATCCCGCCGGACCGCCGCGCCGCGCTCCAGCAGTCCCTGGTCCGCTCGCACGCGGCGGGCTCCGGCCCCGAGGTCGAGCGCGAGGTCGTGCGCGCCCTGGTCCTGCTCCGCCTCAAGACGCTGACCAGCGGCCACACCGGCGTCCGGCTGAAGACCGCCGAGGCGATGGCCGCGATGCTCAACGCCGGCATCACCCCGGTCGTGCACGAGTTCGGCTCGCTGGGCTGCTCCGGCGACCTCGCGCCGCTGTCCGCCGCCGCCCTCGCCCTCACCGGCGAGGGGGACGTCCGCGACGCCGACGGCACCCTGCTCCCGGCCGCCACGGCCCTCGCCGCGGCGGGCATCGAGCCCGTCCGGCTGGCCGAGAAGGAGGGCCTGGCGCTGATCAACGGCACGGACGGCATGCTCGGCATGCTGGTGCTGGCGATCGAGGACCTGGAGTACCTGCTCGACGTCGCCGACCTGACCGCCGCGATGAGCGTGGAAGCCCTCCTCGGCACGGACCGCGTGTTCGCCGCCGACCTGCACGCCCTGCGCCCGCACCCCGGTCAGGGGCGGTCCGCGCGGCGCATGGCGGAGATCCTGCGCGGCTCCGAGATCATGGACAGCCACCGCGGTCCGGACTGCACGCGCGTGCAGGACGCCTACTCGCTGCGCTGCTCGCCGCAGGTCCACGGCGCGGCCCGGGACACCGTCTCGTACGCCGCGACGGTCGCCGACCGCGAGCTGGCGTCGTCCATCGACAACCCGGTGGTGCTGGCCGACGGCCGGGTCGAGTCCAACGGCAACTTCCACGGCGCGCCGATCGCCTACGTGCTGGACTTCCTGGCCATCCCGACCGCGGACGTGGCGAGCATCGCCGAGCGCCGCACCGACCGGATGCTGGACGTGAACCGGTCGCACGGCCTGCCGCCGTTCCTGGCGCACGACCCGGGCGTCGACTCCGGCCACATGATCGCCCAGTACACGCAGGCCGCGATCGTCAGCGAGCTCAAGCGGCTGGCCGTGCCCGCGTCGGTCGACTCGATCCCGAGCAGCGCGATGCAGGAGGACCACGTCTCCATGGGCTGGTCCGCCGCGCGCAAGCTGCGCCAGGCCGTGGACGGCCTGCGGCGGGTCCTCGCGATCGAGTTCCTGACCGCCGCACGCGCGCTCGACCTGCGCAAACCGCTCAACCCCGCCCCCGCGACCGCGGCGGCCGTGGCGAAGCTGCGCGAGCACGTCCCGGGCCCCGGGCCGGACCGCCACCTCGCGCCCGAGATCGCCGCCGCCGAAGACCTGATCCGGAACGGTTGCCCAGAATTGCGAGGAGTCCAGTGATGGTGCGCGCTGCCCGAGGAACCGAGCTGACCGCCCGCAGCTGGCCGACCGAGGCCGCCCTGCGGATGTTCCACAACAACCTCGACCCCGACGTGGCCGAGCGCCCCGAGGACCTGGTGGTCTACGGCGGCACCGGCAAGGCCGCCCGCGACTGGCCGAGCTTCCACGCCATCAGCCGCGAGCTGGCGAACCTCAAGGACGACGAGACGCTGCTCGTGCAGTCCGGCCGCCCGGTCGGCGTCATGCGCACGCACGAGTGGGCCCCGCGCGTGCTCATCGCCAACTCCAACCTCGTGCCGGACTGGGCGAACTGGCCCGAGTTCCGCCGGCTGGAGGCCGAGGGCCTGACCATGTACGGCCAGATGACGGCCGGGTCGTGGATCTACATCGGCACCCAGGGCATCCTCCAGGGCACCTACGAGACGTTCGCCGCCGTGGCCAACAAGCGGTTCAACGGCACGTTGCGCGGCACGCTCACCGTCACCGCGGGCCTGGGCGGCATGGGCGGCGCGCAACCGCTTGCGGTCACCATGAACGAGGGCGTGGCGCTCTGCATCGAGGTCGACCCGCAGCGCGCTCGCCGCCGCGTGGAGACCCGCTACCTCGACGAGATCGCGGACGACATCGACGACGCGATCACCCGCGTGCTGGCCGCGAAGTCCGAGGGCCGCGCGCTGTCGGTCGGCCTGATCGGCAACGCCGCCGAGGTGCTTCCCGAGCTGCTGCGCCGGGACGTGCCGGTGGACATCGTCACCGACCAGACCTCCGCGCACGACCCGCTGGCGTACTGCCCGAAGGGCGTGGCGGTGGAGGACTGGCCCGACTACGCGGCCAGGAAACCCGACGAGTTCACCGACCGCGCCCGCGAGTCGATGGCCGACCACGTCGAGGCCATGGTGGGCTTCCTGGACCGCGGCGCGGAGGTGTTCGACTACGGCAACTCGATCCGCGGCGAGGCCAAGGCGGGCGGCTGCGAGCGGGCGTTCGACTTCCCCGGGTTCGTGCCCGCCTACATCCGGCCGCTGTTCTGCGAGGGCAAGGGCCCGTTCCGCTGGGCCGCGCTGTCCGGCGACCCGGCCGACATCGCCAGGACCGACCGGGCGATCCTGGAGCTGTTCCCGGAGAACGAGCAGCTCGCGCGCTGGATCAAGATGGCCGGCGAGCGGGTCGAGTTCCAGGGCCTGCCCGCGCGGATCTGCTGGCTCGGCTACGGCGAGCGCCACCTCGCCGGGCTGAAGTTCAACGAGATGGTGGCCTCGGGCGAGCTGTCCGCGCCGATCGTCATCGGCCGCGACCACCTCGACTGCGGCTCGGTCGCGTCGCCCTACCGGGAGACCGAGGCGATGGCCGACGGCTCGGACGCGATCGCCGACTGGCCGCTGCTCAACGCCCTGGTCAACACGGCGTCCGGCGCGACCTGGGTGTCGCTGCACCACGGCGGCGGCGTCGGCATCGGCCGGTCCATCCACGCCGGTCAGGTGACCGTCGCGGACGGCACGCCGCTGGCGGCGCAGAAGATCGAGCGGGTGCTGACCAACGACCCGGCCATGGGCGTGATCCGGCACGTGGACGCCGGGTACCAGCGCGCGGTCGACGTGGCGGCGGAGAAGAACGTGCCGATCCCGATGAGCGCCGATGACTGACCTCGCGGACATCGCCGACGTCGGACGTGACGCGCGGCGCGGCGGTTACTCGCGGCACGGCTTCGACCCCGTCGAGCTGGAGCTGCGGGCGTGGTTCGTGGAGCAGGCCGAGCGGCGCGGGCTGGACGTGCGGCCCGACCGCAACGGCAACCTCTGGGCGTGGTGGGGCAGCCCGGGGCCGAACGCGGTGATCACCGGCAGCCACCTCGACTCGGTGCCCGGCGGCGGGGCGTTCGACGGGCCGCTGGGCGTCGTGTCGGCGTTGCAGGCGTTCGACCTGCTGCGGGCCCGCGGGTTCACGCCCTCGAAGCCGTTGGCGATCGTGGTGTTCGTGGAGGAGGAGGGCGGGCGCTTCGGCGTCGCGTGCCTCGGGTCGCGCCTGATGACGGGCGCGATCACCCCCGAGGCCGCGTGCAAGCTGGTGGACGCGGACGGCGTCACGTTCGGCGAGGCGGCCCACGCGGCCGGGTTCGACCCGTTGCGGATGGGACGGGACGACCGCGCGCTGGCCTCCGTCGGCGCGTTCGTGGAGCTGCACGTCGAGCAGGGGCGCGGGCTGGACGTGCCGGTGGGGCTGGCCAGTTCGATCCTGGCGCACGGCCGCTGGCGGTACACGTTCACCGGCGAGGGCAACCACGCCGGCGCGACGCTGATCGAGGACCGGCGCGACCCGATGCTGCCCGCCGCCGCCCTGGTGCTGGCCGCTCGTCGTGAGGCGACCGCCGGCGCGCGGGCCACGGTGGGGCGGATCGTGCCGAACCCCGGCGGCACCAACGTGATCGCGTCGTCGGTCGACGTGTGGCTGGACGCGCGGGCGGACGACGAGCCGCGCACGCGCGAGGTGGTCTCGCGGATCACCGACGCGGCCCGCTCGGCGGCGGCGGACGAGGGCTGCGAGGTGCGCGTGACCGAGGAGAGCTGGGGCGGGACCGTGCACTTCGACCCGGGCCTGATGGCGCGGGTCCGGGACGCGCTCGGCGGTGACGCGCCCGCGCTGCCGACCGGCGCGGGCCACGACGCGGGCATCCTGGCGTCGCACGTGCCGACCGCCATGCTGTTCGTGCGCAACCCGACCGGGATCAGCCACGCGCCGGAGGAGTTCGCCGAGGCGGACGACTGCGCGGCGGGCGTGGTGGCGCTGGCGACGACGTTGGAGCACCTGGCGCGATGAAGAGCTTCTGGTGCGAGCGGGCGTGGTTGCCGGACGGGATCGCGTCGCGGGTGCTGGTGCGGGTGGACCGGGGGAAGATCGTCGCCGTGTCCGCTGTGGACACGATTCCGCTCGGCGTGGAACGGCTGTACGGCTTGGTGCTCCCGGGTTTCGCCAACGCGCACTCGCACGCGTTCCACCGGGCGTTGCGCGGGCGGACGCACGGCGACGGTGGGACGTTCTGGACGTGGCGGGACCGGATGTACGCGGTGGCGGAGCGGCTGACGCCCGACTCGTACCTCCGCCTGGCCAGGGCGGTGTACGCGGAGATGGCCGTGGCCGGCGTGACGGCGGTGGGGGAGTTCCACTACCTGCACAACGGCGGGAACGAGATGGCGGAGGCGCTGCGGCAGGCGGCGCGCGACGCCGGGATCAGGCTCACCCTGTTGGACGCTTGCTATCTCGCGGGCGGGATCGGGCAGCCCGTGCGCGGGGTGCAGGAGCGGTTCTCCGACGGGACCGGTGACCGGTGGCTGGACAGGGTCGCTGAGCTGCGCGGTGACGACAACACCCGGGTCGGTGCCGCGATCCACTCGGTCCGCGCCGTGCCACGTGAAACATTGTCGCTGGTAGCGGGCGCGTTCCCCGATCGGCCGCTGCACGTCCACCTGTCGGAGCAACCGGCGGAGAACCAGGCGTGCCTGGAGGCGTACGGCATGACGCCGACCGAGCTGCTGGCCGAGGCGGGCGCGCTGACGCCGCGCACGACGGCCGTGCACGGGACGCACTTGTCCACAAAGGACATCGGATTGCTGGGGTCGACGCGCACCGGCGTGTGCTTCTGCCCGACGACCGAGGCGGACCTGGCGGACGGCATCGGCCCGGCGCGCGAGTTGGCCGACGCCGGGTCGCCGCTGTCGTTGGGCAGCGACCAGCACGCCGTGATCGACCCGTTGGTGGAAGCGCGGGCGTTGGAGCACCACGAACGCCTGCGCACGGGTGAACGCGGCCGTTTCGCACCGGCGGACCTCGTCGCGGCACTGACCAACCACGGAGCCATCGGCTGGCCCGAGGCGGGCCGGATCGAGGTGGGTGCACCGGCCGACCTGGTCGCCGTTCGGGTGAACTCGATCCGGACCGCCGGCGTCGACCCGTCACAACTGGTCCTCGCCGCCACCGCTTCCGATGTCGCCGTCGTAGTAGTAGGGGGGAAGGTCGTAGCCCGCGATGGAGTGCACGAGCAGTTGGGCGACGTGGCACGGCTCCTCACCGAGGCACTCGCCTGATCGAGTGACGGGAATCCCACTCCCCGCGGTCCCGGTCAGGATCATGGCCTCATGCCGCCACCGCGCCCGACCTTTCGCCGCAGGAAGCTGGCCCGCCGCTTGCGCCGGATGCGCGAGGCGGCGGGCATGACCATCGAGGACGCCGCAGTCGCGCTGGACAAGCACCGCAACAGCCTCTACCGCTTGGAAGCAGGGGAAACCCGGGTGGACGTCCACCTCGCCCGCTCGATGATGGACGTCTACGACCACTACGACCCGAACCTCATCGATGACGTCCGCGACGCCCTGAAGCCGCAGTGGTGGATGAAGTTCGGCATGCGCGCCATGGGTTACGTCGACCTGGAGACCGAGGCTCGGGAGACGCGCGAGCTGGCGCTGGTCTACATACCCGGCTTGCTCCAGACCGAGCCTTACATGCGGGCGATCTTCGAAGCGGATGCCTTGCGGCGAACCAGGGCCGAGTTGAAAGCCCAGGTTCAGATCCGGACCATCAGGCAGCGGCGGCTGATCGAGGAGGAGGACCCCCTGCACCTGCTCGCCCTCATCGACGAAGGCGCGTTCCACCAGGCGATCGGCGGCCCCGAGGTCATGCGCGACCAGCTCGAACACCTCGTGATCATGGCCGAGCTGAACACCGTCACCGTGCGCGTCCTGCCGAGGAGCATCGGTGCGCATGGTGGGCAGAACGGTTCCTTCACCCTGCTGGACTTCCCGGACCCGGAGGATCGGACCATCCTCTACGTGGAGTACCCGACCGGCTCCATCCAAGTCGAGGAACCCACCGAGGTGCGTCGAGCTAAGCTGCTGTTCGACCACCTGCTCGACCGAGCGCTCAGCCCGGAGGATTCGGCCTCCTTGATCGAGCAGATCATCGCCGAGCACGAATGAGAGGCGGTCTCTTGTCCACTGTGGACATCACCCGTGCGGTGTGGCGGAAGAGCAGTCACAGCGGTGGTGGCAACGAAGGCAACTGCGTCGAGGTGGCCTTCTCCGGCCCGGTGGCGGGGGTCCGGGACTCGAAGAACCCCGATGGGGGATCGCTGGCGTTCCCCGATTCTTCCTGGCAGCGGTTCCTGCGGCGGTGACGGAGGCGTCCTGTGTCCAGTGCGAGATTCACCCGTGCGGTGTGGCGGAAGAGCAGTTACAGCGACGACGGCAACAACGACAACTGCGTCGAGGTGGCCTTCTTCGGCCCGGTGGCGGGGGTTCGGGACTCGAAGAACCCCGATGGCGGGTCGGTGGCGTTTCCGGCTTCGGCGTGGCAGCGGTTCGTGCGGCGGTGAGGCGTTGGGCGGCCGGTACTTCCGGGTTCCGGACGGGCTCGTCGTCCGGGACGCCGGGGTGACGGGCATGGCGAGCGTCATCGGCGGTCTGCTCGATGGCGGCGGGTTCCCGCAGGTCTTCCGACGGTTGGACGACGAATGAGCACGCTCATCACCGGCATCGGTGAGCTGACGACCAACGACCCCGAGCTCGGCCGGCTGCACGACGCCGCGCTGGTCTTCACCGACCGGGTCGAGTGGGTCGGGTCCGCGGCGTCCGCGCCGGCCGCCGACACGCGCGTGGACGTGGAGGGGCGGGCGGTGCTGCCCGGGTGGGTGGACAGCCACACGCACCTGGTCTTCGCGGGTGACCGGACGGCCGAGTTCGAGGCGCGCATGGCCGGTATTTCGTATACAGCAGGCGGTATTGCGGTGACCGTGGACGCCACGCGCGCCGCGTCCGATCGGGATCTTGTAGACAATGTGCGACGGCTGGTGGGCGAGGCCGTCGCACAGGGGACAACCACGATCGAGACCAAGACCGGCTACGGTCTGAATATTGCAGTCGAAATGCGGTCGGCGCGGATCGCGGCGCAGGAGGTCGACGAGGTCACGTTCCTGGGCGCACACCTCGTGCCGCCGGGTGCGGACGCGGACGAGTACGTGGCGTTGGTGATCGGCGGGATGCTGGACGCCGTCGCGCCGCACGTGCGGTGGGCGGACGTGTTCTGCGAGCGCGGCGCGTTCGACGCCGACCAGTCGCGAGCCGTGCTCGAAGCCGCGAAGGCCAAGGGCCTGGGCCTGCGCGTGCACGGCAACCAGCTGGGCGAGGGGCCGGGCGTCCGACTGGCCGTCGAGCTGGGCGCGGCCAGCGTCGACCACTGCACGTACCTCTCCGCCGCCGACGTCGACGCCCTGGCGGGCTCGTCCACCGTCGCCACCCTGCTCCCGGCGTGCGACCTGTCGACCCGCCAGGCGCTGCCACCCGCCCGGACGCTGCTGGACGCGGGCGCGACGGTCGCCCTCGCCAGCAACTGCAACCCCGGCAGCTCCTACACGACCTCGATGGCATATTGCATAACGACGGCAGTGCTCCAAATGCACATGACCGTCGAGGAAGCCGTCACCGCCGCCACCCTCAACGGCGCGAAGGCGCTCGGGCGCACCGACGTCGGGCACCTCTCACCCGGTGCCCGCGCCGACGTCCACGTCCTCGACGCCCCCTCCACCACGCACTTGGCCTACCGGCCGGGCGTCCCCCTCACGCACGCGGTGTGGCGAGCAGGTCTTCGGCAGCGGTGAGGGCGGCCGACGCGCTGTCCGGCTGGGCGGCCAGCAGCGGGAGGCGGACGTCCGGCGTCGGGATGCGCCCCTGCGCGTGCAGCACGGCCTTGATCACCGTCGGGTTCGGCTCGGCGAACAGCGCCGCCGACAGCCGACCCAGCCGCCCGCCCAGGGCGCGCGCCGCGGCCACGTCACCGGCGTGCCAGGCGTCGATCAACCGGACGAACTCCCCGGTCGCCACGTGCGCCGACGCCAGGATGCCGCCGTGCGCCCCCAGTGCCAGCAGCGGCGAGATGAACGTGTCGTCCCCGCCCAGGACCGCCAGCCCCGGCAGGTTCGGCAGGTCGGCGAGCAGCTCGACGGTGTCGGCGTTGATCCCGCCCGCCGCGTACTTCACGCCCACCACCCCGGGCACGTCCGCCAGCCGCCGCAACGCGCCCGCCGACAGGTACTGGCCGGTGCGGTACGGGATGTCGTAGACGACCAGCGGCACCGGGCTGTCCGCGGCCAACCGGGTCAGGTAGGCCAGCGCACCCGCCTCACCGGGTCGGACGAACGACGGCACCACGGTCAGCGACGCCACCACCTCCGGGTGGTCGGCGAGCGCCGCCAGGGCCTGCGGCGTGTTCGCGCCGACGATCAGCGGCGCGTGCCGCTCGCGGCACACCCGCGTGACGACACCCAGCACGGCCTGCTGCTCGGCCGGCGTCAACGACGACGGCTCCCCGGTCGTGCCCAGCGCCACCAGGCCGCGCGCGCCGTCGTCCAACGCCTGCTGGGCCAGTGCCTCCAGCGCGTCGAGGGCCACGGCCCCGGACCGGTCGAACGGCGTGATCAACGGGACGTACAGGCCGGTGAGCGTCATGGGCACCACGGTGCCCGGCCGAACCGTGAAGCACCAGCGCGCGTTCCTCAACCCAACCGTAAGCTGAACTGATGCTCGACGTCCGCCGCCTGCGCCTCCTGCGCGACCTGGCCCACCTGGGCACGATCGCGGCCGTCGCCCGCGCGCACGCCTACACGCCGTCGGCCGTGTCCCAGCAGCTCGCCGCCCTGCAACGGGAAGCGGGCGTGCCGCTGCTGGAGCACACCGGCCGCAGCGTCACCCTGACCCCCGCCGCCACCGCGCTCGTCGGCCACGTCGAGACGATCCTGGCCGGCCTGGAAGCCGCGTCCGCCACCCTCGCCGCCGCCCGCACCGGCCTGTCCGGCACCGTGCGGATCGGCGCGTTCCCGAGCGCCGTGCCGATCCTGCTGCCCGCCGCCCTGGTCGCCCTCGGCCGTGACCACCCCGCCCTCGACCTCATGGTCACCGAGCTGGACCCGGTCGACATGCCGGACGCGCTGCGGGACGGGCGGCTGGACGTGGCGCTCTGGCACGACTACGACATCGCCCCCGTCGAACCGGACCCCGGCGTCGACTCCGTGCCGCTGCTGGACGAGACGGTGTTCCTGGCCGTGCCCGCCGAGGGCTGGGCCGACAACGGCGATCCGGTCGGGCACGCCCGCGAGTCGGCGTGGGTCGTCGGCACCCCCGGCACGCTCTGCCACACCGTGGCGATGCGGGTCTGCCAGGCCGCCGGCTACACCGCCAGGGTGCGCCACCACGCCGACGACTTCACCGCCGTGCTGGCGCTGGTCGCCGCCGGGCTCGGGGTGGCGCTCGTGCCGGAGCTCGGCGCCACCCACCCACCCGCGGGCGTCCGCCTGGTCCCGCTCGACGTCCACCGCCGCACCCGCATCGCCTACCGCCGGGGCGCCGGCGCCCACCCCGCCACCGCCGCGTGCGTCGCCGCCCTGAGATCCGCGACCGACGCCTACCTCGCGCCTCCCTCCCTGGAGTGAGGCGGAAGACCGCTCGCGCGGGCGAGTTCCACCGCGCAGGACCTGCGGCACGACGGTCGCGAGTCCGACGCCGCACCGGCAGGCCGTGATCGCAGCCCACGAGCCGGGTCCGGCCGTTCCCGGCGCGCGGTGACCGGGTGGTCGTCGCGGTCGAGTTGAGGCAGGCTGGCCGCATGGAGTACACCCAGCTCGGCCGTTCCGGCCTGTCCGTCTCCCGCCTGTGCCTCGGCACGATGAACTTCGGCCCGGAGACGTCCGAGGCCGACAGCCACACGATCATGGACCGGGCGCACGAGCACGGCATCAACTTCTTCGACACCGCCGACGTCTACGGGTGGCAGCGCGGCGAGGGCATCACCGAGAACATCATCGGCCGCTGGTTCGCGCAGGGCGGTGGTCGGCGGGAGCGGACCGTGATCGCCACCAAGCTGTACGGCGACATGGGGGACTGGCCGAACGAGAAGCGGCTGTCCGCCCTGCACATCCGGCGGGCCGCGGACGCGTCGCTGCGGCGGTTGCAGACCGACCACATCGACCTGCTCCAGATGCACCACGTGGACCGCGACACCCCGTGGGACGAGATCTGGGAGGCTTTCTCCGTGCTGCGGCAGCAGGGGAAGGTGATCTACTTCGGGTCGTCCAACTTCGCCGGGTGGCACATCGCGCAGGCGCAGGAGGCGGCCCGCGAGCGCCACTTCCTCGGCCTGGTCAGCGAGCAGTCGATCTACAACCTGGTCAACCGGTTCGTGGAGCTGGAGGTCCTGCCCGCGGCCCGGCACTACGGCCTGGGCGTGATCCCGTGGTCGCCGCTGGGCGGCGGCGTGCTGGGCGGCGTGCTGCGCAAGCAGCGGGAGGGCGGCGGCTCCCGCGGCACCTCCGGCCGCAGCCTCCAGGCCCTGGAGAAGCACCGGGACGCGATCGAGGCGTACGAGAAGCTGTCGGCGGACCTCGGCGAGGACCCGGCGCACGTCGGCGTGGCGTGGCTGCTGCACCAGGAGGGCGTGACGGCCCCGATCATCGGGCCCCGCACCGTCGAGCAGCTCGACGGCTCCCTGCGCTCCACCGAGATCGCGCTGGACGTCGAAGTCCTGGCCAAGCTGGACGACCTCTTCCCGGCCCCCGGCCCGAACGGCCCCAACCCCGCGCCTGAAGCCTATGCCTGGTGACGTGCCACCGATCGGGTGGTGACGACCTCGGAGGCGTTGCGTCGGCAGCTTGACCAGCGGAGACGTTGGCCGACCGGCGTCAGCCGGTTGGCCAACTCCTCCGTTGACGAGTAACATCCGGACTGGAGCCTGGCACCGCGGGTGCACAGGCGAGTCGCAAGGCCAGGTGCACCCGGGGCAGACCGGGACCCTGGCCTCACGCATGTCCGGACGGTGGCGTCGTCACCCCGTTCCAGTGCAACGTCGCCGTGCCGCAGTCGCCTCGCAGTCCCGGCAGCACTCGGCGGGGCGCGCCTCAGTCCTCGAAGTCCTCGTCGTCACGCGCCAGGTAGGTGGCCAGGCGCTCGACGGCCGTCTCGAAGTCCGGGTTCAGGTCCACGAACGCGCGCAGCTTGTCCGCCAGCCACGCGAACGTCACCTCCTCCTCACCCCGCCGGGTCTCCAGCTCCTCGATGCCGCGATCGGTGAAGTACACGGGTCTTCCTCCACGAAACGGCCGAGCCGTCGAAACCCGGGGGTCTCGACGGCTCGGCGCGAACCACCGGTTGTTACTCGAACGCCTTCGCGATCAGCTCGCGCTGCTCGACCTCGTGCACCTTGGACGAGCCCGCCGACGGCGCGGCCATCGGGCGGCGCGACACGCGCTTCACCGCGAACCGCTCCGGCAGCAGCTCCGGCAGCGCCAACCCGAAGAACGGCCACGCGCCCTGGTTCGCCGGCTCCTCCTGGACCCAGCGGACCTCGGTGGCGTTCGGGTAGCGGTCCAGCGCCTCGGTCAGCTTGCGCGCCGGCACCGGGTACAGCTGCTCGACCCGCACGACGGCGACGTCCTTGACGCCGCGCTTCTCCTGCTCGGCCAGCAGCTCGTAGTAGATCTTGCCGCTGCACAGCAGGACCTTGCGCACCGCGCTCGGCTCGACACCGCTCGGGTCGTCGATCACCGACTGGAACTTGTCCTCCACGAACGCCTCGACCGGGCTGGTCGCGGCCTTCAGGCGCAGCATCGACTTCGGGGTGAACACCACCAGCGGCCGGTTCACGCCGTCCAGCGCGTGCCGCCGCAGCAGGTGGAAGTAGTTCGCCGGGGTCGACGGCACCGCGATCGTCATCGAGCCCTCGGCGCACAGCTGGAGGAACCGCTCGATCCGGCCGGACGTGTGGTCCGGGCCCTGGCCCTCGTGGCCGTGCGGCAGCAGCAGCACGACGTCGGACACCTGGCCCCACTTCGCCTCACCGGACGAGATGAACTCGTCGATGATCGGCTGCGCGCCGTTGACGAAGTCGCCGAACTGCGCCTCCCACAGCACCAGCGCGTCCGGGTTGGCCACGGAGTAGCCGTACTCGAAGCCCAGCGCCGCGAACTCCGACAGCACCGAGTCGTACACCATGAACTTGCCCTGGTTCTCGGCCAGGTTCTGCAGCGGGGTGTACTCCTCGGACCGCTTGCGGTCCACCAGCGTGGCGTGCCGCTGCACGAACGTGCCGCGCCGCGAGTCCTGGCCCGCCAGGCGGACCGTGCGGCCCTCCAGCACCAGCGACCCGAACGCCAGCAGCTCGGCGAACGCCCAGTCGATGCCGCCCTCGCGGGCCATCTTGGCGCGCCGCTCCAGCACCGGCTTCACGCGCGGGTGCGGGGTGAAGCCCTCGGGCAGGTTCACGTGCGCGTCGGCGATCCGCTCGATCACCGACCGGTCGACCCCGGTGGGCAGCTTGGTCGGGACCTGCTGCTCCTCCTCGATCGACGGCGAGGTCTTGATCGGGTGCTTCTCCAGCTCCCGGACCTCGTTGAACACGTGCTCCAGCTGCGAGGAGAAGTCCTGCAACGCCTTCTCGGCCTCTTCGACGGAGATGTCGCCGCGGCCGATCAGGGACTCGGTGTAGGTCTTGCGCACCGAGCGCTTGGTGTCGATCACGTCGTACATCGCCGGCTGCGTCATCGAGGGGTCGTCGCCCTCGTTGTGGCCGCGGCGGCGGTAGCAGACCATGTCGATCACGACGTCCTTGTTGAACGCCTGCCGGTAGTCCACCGCCAGCTTGGCGACCCAGTAGCACGCCTCCGGGTCGTCGCCGTTGACGTGGAACACCGGCGCGCCGATCATCTTCGCCACGTCGGTCGAGTACTTCGACGAGCGCGAGTGCTCGGGCGCGGTGGTGAAGCCGACCTGGTTGTTCACCACGACGTGCACCGTGCCGCCGGTGCGGTAGCCGCGCACCAGCGCCAGGTTCAGCGTCTCGGCGACCACGCCCTGGCCCGCGAACGCGGCGTCGCCGTGCAGCGCGACCGGCAGCACGGTGAAGCCCTCGCCGCCCTTGTCCAGCATGTCCTGCTTGGCCCGGACGATGCCCTCGAGCACCGGGTCGACGGCTTCCAGGTGCGACGGGTTCGCGGTCAGCGACACCTTCGTCTCGCCGTCGCCGAACATCCGGAAGTACTTGCCCTCCGCGCCCAGGTGGTACTTCACGTCACCGGAGCCGTGCGCCTGGCCGGGGTCGAGGTTGCCCTCGAACTCGCGGAAGATCTGCGAGATCGGCTTGCCGACGATGTTCGCCAGCACGTTCAGCCGGCCGCGGTGCGGCATGCCGATGACGACCTCGTCGATCTCGTGCTCGGCGGCCTTGTCCAGCACCGCGTCCAGCAGCGGGATGACCGTCTCGCCGCCTTCGAGCGAGAACCGCTTCTGGCCGACGTACTTGGTCTGGAGGAAGGTCTCGAACGCCTCGGCGGCGTTGAGCTTCGAGAGGATGTACTTCTGCACGGTGGCCGGCGGCTTCTCGTGCGGCACCTCGACGCGCTCCTGGATCCAGAGGCGCTCCTCCGGGTCGAGGATGTGCATGTACTCGACGCCGACCGTGCGGCAGTACGAGTTGCGCAGCACGCCGAGGATGTCGCGCAGCTTCATCCGCTCCTGGCCCGCGAACCCGCCGACCGGGAACTCCCGGTCCAGGTCCCACAGGGTCAGGCCGTGCGACAGGACGTCGAGGTCCTGGTGGCTGCGCTGGCGGTAGTTCAGCGGGTCCGTGTCGGCCATCAGGTGGCCGCGGGTGCGGAACGCGTCGATCAGCTCGATCACCCGGGCGGTCTTGTCGACCGCGCCCTCGGGGATGTCGGCCACCCAGCGGATCGGCTCGTACGGCAGCCGCAGCGACGTGAACACGTCGTCGTAGAAGCCGTCCTCGCCCAGCAGGAGCTGGTGGATGCGCTTGAGGAACTCGCCCGACTCCGCGCCCTGGATGATGCGGTGGTCGTAGGTGGAGGTCAGCGTGATGATCTTGCTGACGCCCATGTCGGTCAGGGCCTGCTCGCTGGTGCCCTGGAAGTGCGCCGGGTACTCCATCGCGCCGACGCCGATGATCGCGCCCTGGCCCGCGGTCAGGCGCGGCACCGAGTGGTTGGTGCCGATCGTGCCCGGGTTGGTCAGCGAGATGGTGGTGCCGGAGAAGTCCTCGGCGGTCAGCGAGCCGGTCCGCGCCTTGCGGATCAGGTCCTCGTAAGCCTGCCAGAACTGCGTGAACGTCATGTTCTCGCAGCCCTTGATCGAAGCCACGACCAGCGAGCGGGAGCCGTCCTTGCCGGGCAGGTCGATCGCCAGGCCGAAGTTCACGTGCTCGGGCGTGACCACGAACGGCTTGCCGTCGACCTCGGCGAAGTGCCGGTTCATGTTCGGGTACGCCTTGAGCGCCCGCACCACCGCGTACCCGATGAGGTGGGTGAAGGAGACCTTCCCACCGCGGGTGCGCTTGAGGTGGTTGTTGATCACGATGCGGTTGTCGGCCAGCAGCTTGGCGGGCACGGCGCGCACGCTCGTCGCGGTCGGAACGGTGAGCGAGAGCTCCATGTTCTTCGCGATCGCGGCGGCGGCGCCGCGCAGCTGCTTCTGCTCCTCGCCCTGGGCCGGCTGCACCGGCGCGGCCTTGGCGGCCTGGGCGGGTGCGGGCTTGGCCGCGGGCTTCTGGGCCGGCTGGCCGGTCGCGGCTGCCTGGCTCTTCGGCTGCTGCGTCGGCGTCTGCTGCGTCTGCGGCGCCGGCGCGGCCTGCTTGGGCGCCGGCGCGGCGGTCGGCGCGGACTGGGCCGGAGCGGTCTTGGTGGCGGTCGTGGTGCCGTTCTCGGCGGCCGTCGTCGCCCCGTTGCCCGACCGCTGCGTCGACTTGTAGTCGGCGAAGAAGTCGTGCCAGGCCGGGTCTACGGACGACGGATCGGCGAGGAACTGCTCGTACATCTCCTCGACCAGCCACTCATTGGGGCCGAACTGAGAAGCAGGACTGCTGCTGGACACGGCTGGCGCTCGCCTCTATCCATCTCGCTCTTGGTAATGACTCACTCATGGTCAGGCTAGTCCCCCGTCTGGTGCAGTTCACACACAGGAGGGGCAGCGCACCGAGTGTTCCCTCACAGAATCGGTCAGGTGATCGGTCGGTGTTAGGGGTGCTTGAGCATCACTTGAGGTTAGGCCCGTCACACGTCCAGTGGTGCTTCGACTCGGAGTAGTTGTGCGCACGGCGGGGGTGGGTGCGGTGTGAGGTGTTCAGCAGGCTGAAACGTCGTCGATGGTGTGCCTTTGACCTGTGTGTTCAACTGTCCGGTTGACATGGCGGCCGGGGCTTCGTACTGTGTGTTCAACCGAGAGGTTGAGTAAGGAGATGGCGGTGGACGACCAGTTGTCGCGGGTGTTCTCGGCCCTGGCCGACCCGATCCGGCGCGACATGGTGGCGCGGCTGGCGGTGGCCGACGCGACCGTCAACGAGTTGGCCGAGCCGTACTCCGTGACCGTGCAGGCCGTGTCGAAGCACCTCAAGGTGCTCGAGGACGCCGGGCTCGTCAGCCGCCGCAAGCAGGCGCAACGACGACCCGTCCACCTCGAGGCGGAGGTGTTCGACCTGATGACGAAGTGGATCGAGCGCTACCGGCAGGAGGCCGAGCAGCGCTACCAGCGCCTGGACGCCGTGCTCGCCGAGATGGCGCAGACGTCCGAGCAGACACGAGCCGAAGGAGAAGCATCATGAGCACGACCACGCACCCCGAGACCACGATCAGCGCCGACCCGGCCCTGCCCACGATCCACATCACGCGCGAGTTCGACGCGCCGGTCGACGCGGTGTTCCGGGCGCACGTCGACCCCGAGCTGGTGGCGAAGTGGCTGGGCCCGCGCTCGTTGACCATGCTGGTGGACCGGTGGGACGCGACGACCGGCGGCGGTTACCGGTACACGCACGTGCGGGGTGACGAGCAGTACCGGTTCTACGGGTCGTTCCACGAGGTGCGGCCGAACGAGCGGATCGTGCAGACGTTCACGTTCGAGGGGTTCCCGGACGGCGTGTCCCTGGAGACGGTGACGTTCAGCGACCTCGGGGGTGGGCGGACCCGGCTCGACGTGCTCAGCGTGTTCGAGACGACCGAGGTCCGGGACGCGGCGATGGCCAGCGGCATGGAGACCGGGGTGGTCGAGGGGTACGAGCAGCTGGACGAGCTGCTGGCCTGAGTCCGGGGCCTGAGTCCGGGGCCGGGGCCTGCCCCGTGGCCGTTCACCGGTCGCGGGGCAGGCTCGTGTGGGGGAACCACTCGGCTGCGGCCTCCCGAAGGCGTCGCCGGTCGGGGTGGGGGTCGCTGGACGCCCACGCGACGTAGGAGTCGGGGCGGAGGAGGAGTGCGGTGGGGGTGGCGGTGTGGTCGGTGGTGGGGGCGGCGGTGGTTTTGGCGGTGACGGTGTCGATGCCGTCGAGGTGCAGGTCGCCGCGGTCGGTGAGGTCGATCAGCAGGGGGCGCGCGGCGCGGACCAGCTCGGCGAGGCGGACCGTGCCGTCCGGGGTGTGCAGGTCGAGGTCGGGGGCCGGGTGGCCGGCCAGCGGGTGGGCGTCGGCGGCGACCGGGTAGCGGACGTCCGCACCGGCGACCAGGTCGGCCAGGACGCGCACGACGCCGGGTTGGGTGAGCAGTTCGCCGAACAGGTGGCGCAGGCCGGTGACGTCGTCACCGGGCGCGAGCAGCGCGGCCTGGGCCTGCGAGTAGGTGATGGTCCGGTCGGCGGCGGGGCGGCGCTCGGTCTCGTAGGTGTCGAGCAGGTCCGGGGTGTCGTGCTTGATCGCGGCGGCCAGCTTCCAGCCCAGGTCGATGGCGTCCTGCATGCCGAGGTTGAGGCCGGTGCCGCCGGCGGCGAACACGTGCGCGGCGTCGCCGACCAGGAACACCCGCCCGTCCCGGTAGCGCTCGGCGACCCTGGTGTTGCCGCCGTTCAGCCTGCGCAGGACGTGCGGGCCGGGGCCCGGTGGCGGGTCGAGCGGGATGGCGGTGCCGAGGACGCGCGCGACGCTGGCGCGCAGTTCGTCGAGCGTCATCGGGGGTGGGGTGGCTCGTGGGGTGGTCGGTGGGTCGTCCCACTCGGTGGTGGCGATCAGCGGCGGGTGGCCGGGCAGCGGCGCGTAGGTGAAGCCGCCGCGGGCGGTGCGGATCGGGAGGAACGGCAGGACGGGGCCGTGACCGGGGACGTTCAGCGCGCCGGTCGCCGGGTCGATCCAGCCGGAGGGCACGGTGACGTGCGCGGACCGGGTGGTGCTGCGGTCGTAGGTGACGCCGGGGAAGCCGATGCCCGCGGCCTTGCGGACCGGGCTGTGCGCGCTGTCCGCGCCGACGAGGTAGCGGGTGCGCAGCTCGTAGGCGCCCTCGGGGCCGTTGGCGGTGATGGTCACGCCTTCGTCGTCCTGAACGAACCCGGCGAACTCGTGACCGCGCCGGATGTCGACGCCGAGTTCGGTGGCGCGTTGCTCGAGGACGCGGACGGTGGCGGCCTCGGGGGTGGGGAGGGTGTGGATCGGGCTGTCGTCGAGCAGGCCCAGGTTCAGCGGCATCGCGGCGAACATGAAGTACGCGTTGTTGGGGTGCGGTGGGCCGGGTCGGCCGCTGAGCGGTTCGAACAGGCCGCGCCGGTCGAGCATGGGGACGATCCGGCCGACCAGGCCGTTGGAGCGGGGTTCGGTGCCGGGTTCGAGCAGGCGCTCCAGCACGATCGGGCGGACGCCGCCCAGGGCGAGTTCGCAGGCGAGCATGAGGCCGTTGGGTCCGCCGCCGACGACGACCACGTCCATGGGTGCTCCTTTGGGGTGGGGATGCGGGTGGGGTGGGGGCGGGATCAGTGCGGGGTCGGTAGGCCGGCGCGGATCTGGTCGAAGACGTCGGCGAGCAGCGCGCCGATCGAGCCGGTGGGGTTGCGGGCCCAGCGGGACAGGGCGGTGCCGAGGCCGGCGCTGACCACCGCCGCGACGGTGTGCGGGTACAGGTCGTCCGGGTCGGTGCCCGTGCGGTCGGCGACGGCGGCGGTCAGTTCGTCCTGGGCGGCGGCGTGGGCACGGAACACCTCGAACTGGACCGCCGGTTCGGCGAGGAGCTTCTGGAGGGCGGCGGCGTAGCCCTTGGGTGGCTCGGCCGGGGTGCCGTCGTCGGCGGTGGGTGGCTCGAACTGGACGGTGATGGCGGCGAGGAGCGCGTCCCAGAGCGGTTCGTCGGCTGGACGTCGGCGCAGCTCTTCGGCCGTGCGGCGACCGCGTTCGACGTGGGTGGCGACGATCGCTTCGGCCTTGTTGGCGAAGTAGTTGCGGAACGTGCGTTCGGAGACGTTCGCGGCGGCGGCGATGTCTTCGACGGTGACGTCGTCCCAGCCGCGTTCCAGGGTGAGGCGGATGGCGGCTTGGCTCAGGGCGAACCGGGTTTCGCGCTTCTTGCGTTCGCGGAGGCCGCCGTCGCTGTTCGTCATGCGGCCAGGGTAGACGAAGTTGCCGGTTCGGAAAAGTTTCCGGTTCGGAAGTTTGATAGGTGGAGGTGGGAGAGGCGGCTCGGTGGTCCAGTCCGGCTCGGTGGGTGGGCTGCGGGTCCGTTGGGGTGGCGTTAGGGGACGTTGGCGGGGGTTTGGGGGTGGTGGTCGGTGGCGGTTTGGCCCTGGGACCAGAGGTGGGCGTAGGGGCCGTTGGCCTGCAAGAGGTCGGTGTGGGTGCCTTGTTCGACGATGCGGCCTTCGGACAGGACGATGATCCGGTCGGCGCGGGCGGCGGTGGCGAGGCGGTGGGCGACGACGAAGGTGGTTCGGGAGCCGGCCAGGTGGTCGCTGGCGGTGAGGACGGCGGATTCGGTGGCCGGGTCCAGGGCGGCGGTGGCTTCGTCCAGCAGGAGGATGGTCGGTTGGACCAGTTCGGCGCGGGCCAGGGCGACCAGTTGGCGTTGGCCGGCGGAGAGACCTTGCCCGCGTTCGCCCACCTGTTGGTGGAACGCGTTGGGCAGTGAGGCGACGACGGGGAGGGCGCCGACGGCGCGGACGGCTCGTTCGATCTCGGCGCGGGTGGCGTCCGGGTTGCCGTAGGCGACGTTCTCGGCGATGTCGCCGCCGAAGAGGTGGGCTTCCTGGGGGACGATGCCGAGGCGTTGGCGCAGTTGCGAGAGGTCGTAGTCGCGGATGTCGACGCCGTCCACCAGGACCGCGCCCTCGGTGGCGTCGTAGAACCTCGCGACCAGTTTGACCAGGGTCGACTTGCCCGCGCCGGTGGCGCCGACGAGGGCGACGGTTTCGCCCGGTGAGACGTGCAGGGAGATGCCCTCGACGGCCGGTTGGGTGGTGCCCTGGTAGGTGAACGAGACGTTGCGCAGCTCCACCTCGCCGCGCAGGTGGGTGACGGGCACGGGGTCGGCGGCGGGCGGGACGGTGGTCGGGGTGCGCAGCAGGTCGCCGATGCGGCTCAGGCCCACCCTGGCCTGCTGGTAGCCGTCGAAGACGCCGGAGAGCTGGTACAGCGGCGAGAAGAACAGGCCCAGGTAGAGCACGAACGCCAGCAGCACGCCGGGGGACAGGGTGCCGTCCGCGACCCGGTAGGCGCCGACGACGAGGATCGCGGCCTGCGCCACGCCCGAGAGCAGGGCCAGGAACGGGAAGTAGGTGGCGATGTAGCGCTGGGCCCGGATCCGGGAGCGGCGGTAGGCGTCGCTGCGCTCGGCGAACGCCTCGGCCGAGCGCGCCTCCCGCGTGTAAGCCTGGGAGACGCGCAGGCCCGAGACGTTCTCCTGGAGGTCGGCGTTGACGGCGCTGACCCGCTCGCGGGCTTCGGCGTAGGCGGCGGACGAGACGCGTTGGAAGATCGCGGTCGCGACGAGCAGGACCGGCAGCACGGCCAGCGCGACCAGTGCCAGGCCCGGGTCGGTGACCACCAGGGCCGCGGCGATGCCGACGACGGTCAGGACGCTGATCGCGAACGTGGTCAGGCCCGTCTGGAGGAAGCTGGACAGGGCGTCCACGTCGGTGGTCATCCGGGTCATGATCCGGCCGGCCATCTCGCGCTCGTAGTAGTCCAGGCCGAGTCGTTGCAGGTGGGCGTAGCTGCGCACGCGCAGCAGGTAGAGCAGGCGCTCGCCGACGCGGGACGTCACGACGGTGCCGGCGGCGGCGGACAGCCAGCCGAGGACCACCAGGGTGAAGCTGATCGCCACGGCGATCCACAGCCACTTGCCCTGGCCGCCCATGACGCCCTGGTCGATGCCCAGGCGCACGAGGTTCGGGGAGGCGACCGCCAGCGCGGTGTCGACGAGCAGCAGGCCGGCCACGCCGAGCATGGCCCAGCGGACCGGGTGGAGCAGGGTGCGCAGCCGGAAGCCCGGGTCGGGGGCGCGGGGGTCCTCGCCGTTCAGGGTCGGCACGTCCAGGGCCGGTGGCAGGGCGTGGACGCGGGCCATCAGCTCGGGGGTCGGTGGGGTGCCGCCCAGCAGCGCCGACGAGCCGCCACCGCCGCGGGTGACCTTGGTGGTGCCCACGGAGCGGTTCGCCGCGCGCACGGCCAGCTCGTCCTCGTCCGACTCGGGCCAGAGGTCCGGGGTCCAGCCGTCCGGGCCCGGTTCCAGGCGGGCGTCGGCGCGGGGGTCGACCTGCTCGATCGCCTCGCCCGGGCCCGCGAGCAGCTCGCGGTAGAGCCGGCAGCGGTGGTGCAGCTCGGCGTGGGTGCCGATGTCGACCAGCCGGCCCGCGTCGAGCACGGCGATGCGGTCGGCCAGCGCCAACGACGAGCGGCGGTGCGCGATCAGCAACGTGGTGCGCTCGGCCGTGACGGCGGCCAGCGTGCGGTGGATCGCGGCCTCGGTGGCGTTGTCCACGGCCGAGGTCGCGTCGTCCAGGACGAGCACGCGCGGGTCGGAGAGCAGGGCGCGGGCCAGGGCGACGCGTTGGCGCTGGCCGCCGGACAGGGTCAGGCCGCGCTCGCCCACGACGGTGTCGTAGCCGTGGGGCAGGGCCTCGATGAACTCGTGCGCCTCGGCCGCCCGCGCCGCGGCGCGCACCTGCTCGTCGGAGGCGTCCGGCAGGCCGTAGGCGATGTTCGCGCGGACCGTGTCGGAGAACAGGAACGCCTCCTCGAACACCGTGCCCACGGTCCGGCGCAGGGAGGACAGCCGCAGCTCGCGGACGTCCACGCCGCCCACGGACACCGCGCCCTCGTGCACGTCGTAGAACCGCGGCAGCAGGAGCGACACGGTGGACTTGCCCGAGCCCGCGGTGCCGACGACCGCCAGCGTCTCGCCCGGCTCCACCCGCAGCGACACGTCCGACAGCACGGGCTCGCTGCGCGTGTACCCGAACGTCACGTCCCGCAGCTCGACCGCGACCGGACCGGCGGGCACGTCCCGGTCGCCGTCCACCACCGACGGCTGCGAGTCGACCAGCTCGTACACCCGCTCCACGCCCGCGCGGGCCAGCTGGGCGGTCACCATCAGGCTTGCCAGCAGCCGGCTCGGGCCGACCAGCGTGGCCACGTAGGTCGCGAACGCCAGGAACGTGCCCAGGGTGACCTCGCCGCGCAGCGCCAGCCAGCCGCCCAGCGCCAGCACCGCCACCTGGCCGAGGTAGGGCAGCGCGTTCAACGTGGCGGACGGGCGGGCGGTCAGCCGGGCGGCGCGCATCCGCTCGGCGAAGAGCAGCTGGGCGCGCGTCTCCAGGCGGGCGACCTCGCGCGCCTCCTGGCCGAAGCCCTTGACCACGCGCACGCCGGTGACGGTCTCCTCGACCTGCTGCGCCACGTCGGCCGCGCGCTGCTGGGCCGACCAGGTGGCCGGGAACAGCGTCAGCCTGCTGCGCGCCGCGACCACGCCGACGGCGGGCACGATGACCAGCGCGATCACGGTCAGCAGCGGCGACAGCCAGAACATCGCCGCGATGGCCGCCACGGCGAACACGACCGTGCCGAACGCCAGCGGCGTCATCGACAGCAGGCTGTTGACCAGCTGGAGGTCGGTGATCGAGCGGGACACCACCTGGCCGGTGCGCAGCGCGTCCTGCTTCGGCCCGTCCAGCCGCTGCACCGCGCCGAACACGGCTTGGCGCAGGTCGTGCTGCACGTCCACGGCCAGCCGCCCGCCCAGGTACCGGCGCACGAACGCGGTGCCGAAGGTCAGCAGCTCCAGGCCGACCAGGACGACCGCGAGCCACGCCAACCGGTCGGTGCGGCCGGACACGGCGTCGTCCACCGCGACCTTGATCAGCAGCGGGCCGACGGCTTGCAGGCCCACGCCCACGACGGCGGCGAGCACGGACAGCACCACGAGCGCGCGGTGCTGCCAGCACGCCCTGGCGAGCCTGCGGATCCAGCCGTCGGAAGTAGTCACGGGGTCCAACATAGGTCGGACCACCGACGGTGTCGGCCCCCGCGGAGGTGACGGAGGCCGCCCCGAACTCCGGGACGGCCTCCGTCAGTCGATCGAGATCACTTCGATCAGGTGATGTCCTTGCGCTGCGTGGCCGCCCAGCCGCCGAGGAAGAACAGCGCCGTCCACACCAGGAAGATCAAGCCGCTCAACCACCAGTCGAACGCGCCCAGCGCGCCCGCGATGGCCCGCAGCCCCTCCACCAGGTCCTCCGGCACGACGCCCGCGTTGTCGAGGAACAGCGACGACGCCACCGAACCGGTCAGGCCGTTCACCGCGCCGTTGGGCAGGAAGCCGATGATCTCCGGCAGGCCCTGCGACGCCAGCACGAGCTGGATGCCGTTCTCCACGATCAGCATGTAGAGCAGCAGCACCACGGTGGTGCCCACGACGCTGGTCATCAGCGCGCCGACGCCGACGCCGAACATCGTCATCAGGATCGAGGACAGCACGCCGACACCGGCCAGCGCGAGCCAGCCGCCCGCGTCGGGCAGCATGGCGGAGTTCGAGGTCAGCGCGATGCCGACGCTCACCGACGCCACGATCGCGACGCCGAAGATCGCGCCCCACAGGATGTAGACGATCATCTTCGCGGCCAGCGAGGAGACCCGGTTCGGCGCGGTCAGGAACGTGGTGGTGATCGTCTTGCGGTTGATCTCGTTCGCGATCGCCAGGCCGCCGAAGATCATCGGGAAGATCGTGGCCACGTTGATGCTGCGGGCGATCCCGAACACCGACATCCGCCACTGCGACGGGTCCACGTTGAGGATCGTCGCCAGGTCCTCGGCGTCGGAGCTGCCCATGAAGTCCGAGACGGACTTGAAGATGGCGCCGGTGCCCAGCGCCCAGCCGAACGCCAGCAGCACGGTCGGGATCATCAGGCCCCACCACAGGCCCGTGGTGGTGGTCTTGCGGAACTCCGACTTGATCAGGTTGCCCATCACGCACCGCCCCCGAGGCCGCCCTGGCCGTGCTGCGGACCGTACGGGTTGTCCTGCGGCGGCTGCGGGGCACCCGGGTAGCCCTGTGGCGGCGGCTGGTAGCCCGGTGGCGGTTGTTGGTAGCCCTGCGGCGGTTGTTGGTAGCCCTGCGGCGGCTGCTGGTACTGCTGGTACTGCTGCTGGTAGCCCGCCGGCGGTTGCTGCTGGTAGGCGACCGGCTGCGCGTACTGGCCGGGCGGCGCCGCGTACTGGCCGTTGGTGAGCTGGAAGAACAGCCGTTCCAGGTCGGCCTTCTCCTCCTGGATGCCGTAGATCGACACGCCCGCCTTCAACGCGGTGTCGGCGACCTGCTTGGCCTCCACGCCGCTGACCGCGATGCGGCCGTCGGGCAGCTGCTCGATCCCGGTGACGCCGTCCTCGCGCAACGCGCCGACCAGCGCGCCGACGTCCGACGGCTGCACCAGCACCCGGCCCTGCTGCTGGTTGCGCAGGTGGTCCAGCGACCCGTAGTACATGGTCTGGCCGCGGCTGACGATCACCACCTGGTCGACGGTCTGCTCGACCTCGGCCAGCAGGTGGCTGGAGATCAGCACGGTCCGCCCGCTGCGCGCGTAGGACTGAAGGAACGTCCGCAGCCACGCGATGCCCTCCGGGTCGAGCCCGTTGGAGGGCTCGTCCAGCACCAGGATCTGCGGGTCGCCGAGCAGCGCGGTGGCCAGGGCCAGCCGCTGCTTCATGCCCAGCGAGTACCCGCCCGCCTTGCGGTCGCCCGCCGCGGCGAGCCCGACCAGCCCGAGCACCTGGTCGGCCCGCGAGTCCGGCACGCCGATCGCGGCGGCGTAGACCCGCAGGTGGTTGCGCGCGGTCCGCTTGGGGTGGAAGCCCTGCGCCTCCAGCACCGCGCCGACCACCCGGGCCGGGTTGCCGAGCTGGGAGTACGGGCTGCCGTTGATCAACCCGATGCCCGCGGTCGGGGTCACCAGGCCGAGCAGCATGCGCAGCGTCGTCGTCTTGCCTGCCCCGTTGGGGCCGAGGAAGCCGGTCACCGAACCGGGTTCCACCGTGAAGCTGAGGTTCTGCACCGCTGCGACCGGACCGAACTGCTTGGTCAAGTTCTGCACCACGATGCGGCCACTGCCGTCGTGCACGCGTCCCTCCCGAGTACTCCTACCGGGCGTCATCCTGCCCTAGGAGGGTCACTCCGGGAGCGCGTGTCGCGGTTTCGACACCACCCTCGGTATCTCCGCGGTGGTCTCGACCTCCGCCGAACGGCGCAGCGTGCGCAGCGGGCGGCGGCGTTCGCGGTGCGGCAGGCCGTCGCCGATGAGGTGCTGGTGGGCCATCGTCCACACCTGGCACGGCCACTTCTTGTGCCGCAGGATGCCGGGGCACGCGCCGCAGCGGCCGTCCGGATCCGGCTGGTGCACGGTCAGCAGCAGCCGCCACCCGTCGGCCAGGCGGTGGATCTCGGAGCGCGCGAGCGGCACCAGCGCCTCCGCCTCGCCGCTCTCGGCGGCCTCGTCCAGCAGCGCCAGCCGGCGCAGCACGGCGGCCCGCAGCACCTCGTCCACGCGGGTCACATCCGGCCGGCGGCTTGGTCGAGCAGGCGGTGCAGCCTGCGCGTCTGGGTGACGGACATCACAGCGGACTCGCCGGGTGGCGCGACCAGCAGAACCCGGTCGTCCTCGACGAGCACGGTCATCGACCGGTCCCGCCCGAACGGGTCGTGGCAGTCGATCCAGCCCTCGGGTTCAGCCATGTGCGCTCCGATCGGTGATGGCGCGGCGCGACGCCGCGCGAGCGGGTGACCCCGCTCCGTAGCTGCGGAGTTCCTGCCCAGTGCATCGGTCGCAGGGCCGTCGTGACTTACCCGTTATCACCCAAGTTCACTCGATTGCTTGAGCGCGCACACAGCGCGTTGCCACCGCCGGGCGAACTGTGGGCCGGATCGGTGGGGCCGCTGGGCACGGACCCGGGTTCCCGGCTAAGATTGGTCACGCGGCCCGCTCCCAGTGACCCCCAGGCTGGTTGAGCGGGCCGTCTTTCATGCCGAAGGGCCCCGCTCACGTGCTGTGAGCGGGGCCCTTCGCGGCAGGTGGGGCTAGATGTCCAGCGGGGTGTGGGTCATCCCGTGCGCCTGCGCCACCGGCAGGTTCGTCAGCAGGCCCTCGTGCGCGTTCAGGCCGAGCGCCAGCGACGCGTCGCCGCGCAGGGCCGTCTCCCAGCCGTGGTCCGCCAGCGCCACGGCGTACGGCAGCGTCACGTTGGTCAGCGCGTAGGTCGACGTGCGCGGCACCGCGCCGGGCATGTTCGCCACGCAGTAGAAGACCGAGTCGTGCACCTGGTAGGTCGGGTCGGCGTGCGTGGTCGGCCGCGAGTCGGCGAAGCAGCCGCCCTGGTCGATCGCGATGTCCACCAGCACCGAGCCGGGCTTCATGTCGGACACCAGCTCGTTGCTCACCAGCTTCGGCGCCTTCGCGCCGGGCACCAGCACCGCGCCGATGACCAGGTCGGCCTCGCGCACGGCCTGCTCGACGGAGTACCGGTTGGACGTGACGGTGCGCAGCCTGCCCTGGTAGAGGGCGTCGATGTGGCGCAGCCGGTCCACGTTGGTGTCCAGGATCTGCACGTCCGCGCCCATGCCGACGGCGATCGCCGCCGCGTTCAGGCCCGCCACGCCGCCGCCGATGACGACCACGCGCGCCGGGTGCACGCCGGGCACGCCGCCGGGCAGCACGCCGCGCCCGCCGGACGGCTTCATCAGCGAGAACGCGCCCACCTGCGGCGCGAGCCGGCCCGCGACCTCCGACATGGGGGCCAGCAGCGGCAGCGCCCCGTTCGCGGTCTGCACGGTCTCGTAGGCGATGGCGGTGGTGCCGGAGTCCAGCAGCGCCTGCGTCAGCGGCCGGTCGGCGGCCAGGTGCAGGTACGTGAACAGGACCTGGCCCTTGCGCAGCCGCGGGTACTCCTCGGCGATGGGCTCCTTGACCTTGAGCACCAGGTCGCCCTCGGCCCACACGTCGTCCGCGGTGGCCAGCACCTTCGCGCCGGCGGCCAGGTACTCCTCGTCGGTGATCGCCGAACCGAGGCCCGCGCCGGTCTCCACGACCACGTCGTGGCCGCGCTGGGTCAGCTCGTGGGCGCCCGCCGGGGTCAGCGCGACGCGGTACTCGTGGTTCTTGATCTCGCGGGGAACTGCGATCCGCACGGTGGGCTCCTTCGGCCGTTGTTACACCCAAGGTCCGGTACGGCGTTTTCGGTGTCATCGTGTCGCCCGCACCAACGCGGCCGTGCGCTGTTGTGCGGATCGAACAAGTCGTGGGGCGCGTTGACACCCGTCGGCGTGGGCACCTAGCGTTCGGGCGACCAACTGAACATCGGCCGCGGCGCGTCATGAGCGCCGGAACCCGCGCGGGAGAGACCTCGGTGATCGTGCCGGGGCGCCGAAGGAGCAAGCACCCCGCACACTCTCAGGCAGCGAGAACCGCTCGGGTGAGGCGACTCTGGAAAGCGCGCACGTCCGCGCACCCACGGTGCAAGCCGCCGCTCCGGCGACGGTGAAGCTCTCAGGTCCCAGGACAGAGTGGGGTCGGAGACCTTGCCGTTCTAGGGAGCGCTGTCGTGACCTTTCCGGACAACCTGCTGTACACGCCCGAGCACGAATGGGTGGACTGGGCACCGGGTACCCAAGAGCCCGTGGCGGTCGGCATCACGTCGTACGCGGCGGACTCGCTCGGCGACATCGTGTTCGTCGAACTGCCCGAGGTCGGCGCCGTGGTGACCTCCGGGCAGGTGTGCGGTGAGCTGGAGTCGACCAAGTCGGTCAGCGACCTGTACGCGCCGGTCAGCGGCGAGGTGGTCGAGGTGAACCCGGCGGCCGTGGCCGACCCGTCGCTGATCAACAACGACCCGTACGGCGGCGGGTGGCTGTTCAAGGTCGCGGTGACCGACGCGACGGGGCTGCTGACCGCGGCGAAGTACGCGGAACTGACCGGGGACTGACGTCATGGCGATCAGCGTGTTCGACCTGTTCTCCGTGGGGATCGGACCGTCGAGCTCGCACACCGTCGGCCCGATGCGCGCGGCGATGATGTTCGCCGAGCGGCTGCGGCCCGCGCTCGACTCCGTCGACCGGGTGCACGTGGAGCTGTTCGGGTCGCTCGGCGCGACCGGGCACGGGCACGGCAGCCCGAAGGCGGTCCTGCTCGGCCTGGAGGGCTGCCGGCCGGAGGAGGTCGACCCGGTCGAGGCGGAGCGGCGGCCGGCGGAGATCCGGGCCACCGGGCGGCTGCGGCTGGCCGGCGTGCGGGAGATCGCGTTCACCGAGGACGCCGACCTGGTCATGCACCGGCGCAAGTCGCTGCCGCTGCACCCCAACGGCATGAGCTTCTCCGCCCACTCGGGTGACACCGTGGTCGACTCGGCGGTGTACTACTCGGTCGGCGGCGGGTTCGTGGTGGATGAGACGGCCACCGGGACCGACCGGATCAAGGCGGACGAGACGCCGGTCGCGCACCCGTTCCGCAGCGGTGACGAGCTGCTGGCGCGGTGCCGGGAGACCGGGCTGTCGATCAGCGAGGTCATGCTGGCCAACGAGCTGTCGTGGCGGGACGAGGCGTCGGTGCGGTCGGGGCTGCTGCACATCTGGGACGTGATGCAGGAGTGCGTCGAGCGCGGCTGCACGGAGACCGGCGTGCTGCCCGGCGGCCTGAAGGTGCGCCGCAGGGCGGCCGAGATGCGCCGGCGGATGACCGTCGAGCACTACGCCACCGACCCGTTGCGGGTGATGGACTGGGTGACGTTGTTCGCGCTGGCGGTGAACGAGGAGAACGCCGCCGGCGGTCGCGTGGTGACCGCCCCGACCAACGGCGCGGCCGGCATCGTGCCCGCGGTGCTGCACTACTACACCCGGTTCGTGCCGGGCGCGTCCGACGACGGCGTGGTGCGCTTCCTGCTGACCGCGGGCGCGGTCGGCGTGCTGTTCAAGGAGAACGCGTCCATCTCCGGCGCCGAGGTCGGCTGCCAGGGCGAGGTCGGCTCGGCGTGCTCGATGGCGGCCGGCGGGCTGGCCGAGGTGCTGGGCGGCACGCCGGAGCAGGTCGAGAACGCGGCCGAGATCGCCATGGAGCACAACCTGGGGCTGACGTGCGACCCGATCGGCGGGCTGGTGCAGATCCCGTGCATCGAGCGCAACGCGTTGGCGTCCATCAAGGCGATCACGGCGGCGCGGATGGCGTTGCGCGGGGACGGCTCGCACTTCGTGTCCCTGGACAAGGTCATCAAGACCATGCGTGAGACGGGCAAGGACATGAAGGTGAAGTACAAGGAGACGGCCCGCGGCGGCCTCGCCGTGAACGTCATCGAGTGCTGACCCGGGGCGCGGGAGGCCGCCGTTGCGCGGCCTCCCGCGCCACCGCGCGGCCCATAATGCGCGGATGAGTGAGACACCCGCCGGTGAGCTGAGAGTGCAAGTCGATCGATTACGGACCCTCATCGAGGAAGTTCCGCGAGATGAGGTCCATGCGGCCGAGAGCCTCAAGAAGATCGCCGAGTCCTACGCGAAGTCGTGGTCGCGGTCCAACATCGGCTACCACTCCCGTGTCTACTACGAAGGTTTCCGCAGCCCACCTCCCGGACAACACTTCAACGCCGAGTGGGGGTTGGACGGTCACCTGACGCCCGGTCAGTGGGTGGAGGTCGATGCCGAGCTCGTCGCGGAGCGGATCAGGCGAGAGGCCGGTGATCCGGACGTCGAGCGGATCGAGGAAGCGGCGGACGCGGTGCGGCGGCACCTGGGCTCCATCCTCGACGAAGCGGACAGTGCGTTGTCCGCCTATTTGTCCTCCATCGGCGACTCGTACCTGCTCAACCTCAAGATCCGGCTGGGGCGGGCCCGGCCCACGGCTTACGACGACGCGCTCCGCCGCCAGTTGCCGGATGGCAAGCCGAAGAGCAGCGACGGCGTTGCCGTGAGGCAGGGCTTCATGGCCGCGCCGCACCAGGAGGTCGCGGCGAGCGCCACTGTGCTTCTGGACGCGGTCGAGTGCTGTGATGAGGTCGACCGCCTGCTGAACCTCGCGATCAAGTACCTGGAGCGCCTCGCGGGAAGGCCCTCGGTCGGT
The DNA here is from genome assembly GCF_044757065.1 of Actinosynnema sp. NPDC091369. NCBI lineage: Bacteria > Bacillati > Actinomycetota > Actinomycetes > Pseudonocardiales > Pseudonocardiaceae > Actinosynnema > Actinosynnema sp. NPDC091369. The sequence continues at coordinate 35,144 of NZ_JBIVUG010000003.1, forward strand.
ACCCGGCGCACCGGCACGCACGTCTTCATCGGGCACGGTCGCTCCGCGTTGTGGCGCGAGTTCAAGGACTTCGTCGAAGGTCGGTTGAACCTGCCGTGGGACGAGTTCAACCGGGTGCCGGTGGCCGGCACCACCAACGTGGAACGACTGGTCAAGATGCTGGACGAGGCGGCGGTGGCGTTCCTCATCCTGACCGCCGAGGACGAACGCGCGGACGGCGCGACCGTCGCCCGGCAGAACGTGGTGCACGAGGTGGGGCTGTTCCAGGGCCGGCTCGGCTTCTCCCGCGCCATCGTGATGCTGGAAGAGGGCTGTGCCGAGTTCTCGAACATCAGCGGGCTCGGGCACATCAGGTTCCCGGCCGGGAAGATCTCGGCGGCGTTCGAGGAAGTGCGCCGGGTGCTCGAACGGGAGGGCGTGCTCGACTGAACGTCCCGAGCCTTCGGGGCCGCCCTCGGAAGGGCGGCCCCGGCGTTCGGTCGGCCGTGCTCCCGCGGCTACGGCAGGACGGACTCGATCGCCTTCACGACGGTCTCGTCCTCGGGTTCGGTGCGCGGGCGGAAGCGGGCGACGACGTCGCCGGTGGGGGACAGCAGGAACTTCTCGAAGTTCCACTGGACGTCGCCCGCCGCGCCGTCGGCGTCCGCGAACGCGGTCAGCTCGGTGTAGAGCGGGTGCCGGGAGGGGCCGTTGACGTCGATCTTCTCGAACAGGGGGAACGTCACGCCGTAGGTGGTGGAGCAGAAGGTCGCGATCTCCTCCGCCGTGCCCGGCTCCTGGCCGGCGAACTGGTTGCACGGGAACCCGACCACGGAGAACCCCTGCGCCGCGTAACGCTCCTGGAGCCGCTCCAGGCCCTGGTACTGCGGCGTCAGGCCGCACTTCGAGGCGACGTTCACCACCAGCAGCGCCTTGCCGGCCAGCGCCCCCAGGCTCGTCGGCTCACCGGACAGCGTGCGCAGCGGGATGTCGTGGATGCTCATGACGGCGAGGCTACGTGCCGCTCCAGCAAGGCCCGCAACGCCGCCATCTCCGCCGCCAGGGCCGCCCGCCCGGCCGGCGTGACGCAGACCCACGTCCGGGGCCGCTTGCCGTCGTACCCCTTCTCCACCGCCACCAGTCCGGCCTGCTCCAGTACCGCGATGTGCCGCGACAGGTTGCCCGCCGTCAGCTCCAGGGTGGACCGCAGGTAGCCGAACTCGACCCGCTTCGCCTCGGCCGCGACGGTCAGGATGCCCAGCCGGTGCTTCTGGTGCACCACGTCGTCCAGCGACGCGGTCGGGTGCTCAGCCACGCCGCAGGCCCGCCAGTCCGCCGACGAGGAGCGCCAACCCGGGCAGCACGACCACGCTGCCGGTCGTCCAGACCGTCGGGTGCGGCACGGCGAGCGGCGTGAACGCGGCCGACACGCACAGCGCCACGAGGTACGCCGCGGTGGTCGTGGTGAACCGGGTGCTGCGCTCCAAGGCGGCCAGCACCACCAGGCCGAGGCCGATCGCGATGAACGGCGCGATCGCCGGCTGGTCGTGCTGGAGCACCGCCGTGCCCAGCACCGCCGCCGTCATCATCGCCACCCGCGGCGCGCCCCGGCGCCACAGCGCGGTCGCCACCGCGAGCACGATCAGCCCGACGCCCGTCTCCGAGTAGAACCGGAACGGCAGGCCCTCCAGCGCCACCCCGACCACCGGGCCGCTCAGCCCGATCGCCAACGCGCCGAGGTAGCCCCGCGTGGACGTTTCGATGCCCACCCGCGCACCACGCCGCCGGTACCACCACACCGTCGCCAGACCGCCCACCACCAGCACGACCAACCAGTACAGGCCCAGCGGCACGGGGTGGCGCACGGCGAACGCCCGCGTCGGCTCCTCGACCGGCACGTGCAGCGGCAGCGCCAAGAACGACGCCACGCCGAAGAACAGCAGCGGGAACGCGTAGGCGTGCCGGTCCGCCCGCGCGCGGCGGCGCAGCTCGGCCAGGTCGTCCAGCAAGTCTGCCACGCTGTCAGGTTTGCACCGCAAACCAACCGCGTCAACCACGCGGCCGGAAGATCGTCACCACCACCCGCAACCCCAGCAGCACGCTGATGACCAGCAGGTTGTAGCCGAACACCTGGAACAGCGAAATGTCCGGACCGACCTCGGGCCCGCCGTCCGCGCCCAGCAGCAGCACCGCCATCACGCCCGCGGTCGCGCCGAGCACGGTCAGCATCACCTGGTGCAGCAGCGAGACGATGAACCGCCGGTCGCGCTCGTCCGCGAACAGCCGCATGCTCATCCCCAGTCGCCCCTGCTCCAACGCGCTGGAGATGCGGTCCACCCGCCGGGGCAGCCGCCGCAGCATGGGCAGCACCGCGTGCAGCTCCTCGGCCATCGTGCGCCGCAGCGACTCCGGCGACAGGTGCGCGCTGAACTGCCTGTCCGCGAACGACCGCGACTCGACCACGATGTTGAACCCCGGCGACAGCGCGCCCAGCGTGCCCTCCACCGTGGCCAGCGCCCGGAACACCGCCGCGATCTCGGGCGGGATGCTCAGCCCGTGCCGGTAGACCAGCGTGAACAGGTCGCCGAACATCTCCACGTCCGGCCGCATCCCCGTGCTCAGGTGCCGTGCCATGAACTGCCCGAGCGCGCGCTCCAACTGCTGCTCGTCGATCTCGTCCGGCCTGGCCACCAGCTCCAGCAACGCGTCGCGCAGCCCCGCCGGGTCGCCGTGGTCGACGGCCAGCAGCAGCTTGCCCAGCGCCGACCGCAGCTGCGCGTCGATCCGGCCCACCGAGCCGAAGTCGAGCATGCCCAGCCGGCCGTCACCCAGGAGCATGATGTTGCCGGGGTGCGGGTCGGCGTGGAAGACACCGGTGACCATCACCTGGCGCAGCAGCGCGTCGAGCAGCGCGCGGGCCAGCGCGTCCCGGTCCACCGACTCCAGCGACGCCGACCGCACCGGCACGCCGTCCAGCCGCTGCATCACCAGCACGCGTGCCGTGCAGAGGTCCTCGTGCACGGCCGGCAGCACCACGTCGGTCCCGTCCGACGCCGCCCGCACGGCCGCCAGGTTGCGCGCCTCCACCCGGAAGTCCAGCTCCTCGCGCAGCGCGGCGGAGAACCCGGCGGCCAGGTCGCGCACGCCGATCGCCTTGCCCCAGCGCGTCCTGTCGTGCAGCGTGGACGCCAGCCGGTTCACGATGTCCAGGTCGCCCTCGGCGACCCGCCGCACGCCCGGCCGCTGCACCTTCACCACCACGTCCTCGCCGGACTTCAGCCGCGCCCGGTGCACCTGGGCGACGGACGCGGCGGCGATCGGCCGCTCGTCGAACTCGGCGAACACGTCCTCCGGTGGCTGCCCCAGCTCGGTCACCAGCACCTCGCGCACGGCCGGCCACGGCGCGGCGGGCACCTTGTCCTGCAACAGCGTCAGCTCGTCCACCACCTCCGGCGGCAGCAGGTCGGGCCGCGTGGACAGCACCTGGCCGAGCTTGACGAACGTGACGCCACCCTCCTCCAGCGCCAGCCGCAACGACCGGGCCAGGCGGGTGTCGGTGCGCTCCCGGCCGCGCAGGTACGGCCCGAGGCCGTGGCGGAACGCGATCGCGGTGATCCGGGAGTAGCGCCGGGTGCGCGAGACGCGCCCGCGCAACGCGCGCCACCACTCGGTGGGCGGCGGGATCGACCCGGTCGGGACCACGATCTCGGCGAACGTCAGCACGCCGATCATCAGCAGCAGCGCGATCCCGATCTGCACGGTCGCCAGCGCGGGCGTGGTCTCCGGGCCGGGCATGGCGCTCAACGCCGCCTCGCTGGACGTCAGCCCGACCATGCACGCGAGCGTGGTGCGGATCAGGCCGACGTGGAGGCCGAGGATGCGTCGTGCGGCCAGCGCCATGCCGAGCACCAGCGCCAGGAACGTCACCGGCACCCCGACCGTGTACAGCAGGAAATCACCCATACGTCTTCCCCCAAGCGTTCGCGCGGAGGATAGAGCGGACTTCCTGAGACGGTGCGTGTTCTACGCAGAGCTCCGATCACTCGGATGGCTCACTGCGGGGGTGGCGGCGGTGGACGTTCGGGCAGAGTCGTGTTGCCGCCCCGTTTCACGAATGTGAAGAATGTTGACGCATCTGCTGCGGAGTCCCTACGGTCCCTTCAGAGGTCCGAGGACCTTCGCGAGCCTCGTGGAGGGGCCCCGACTTCGGCGGCGGTGTCGCGGGCCCCTCCACGAGCGCCTCGCGCCGTCGTCGTCGGAGGTCGAGCGGTCAGAGGTCGAACACCGGTCCGGTCTCGGCCAGCATCACGCACGGGTTCGGGTACTCCGCCTCGAACGAGCGGGTCTCGCCGCGCCACGTGCCGGACGCCTTCACCCGCACCGGGTCGTACTCCAACGTGCACAGCGCCTGCCCGGTCGACAGGCCCTCGATCTCGCCGTCCACATCGGACAGCGCGAGGCAGGCTTGGTCGGCCCTCGGGTGCAGGCCGCCCGCGGGTTCGCAGGTCAGGTTCGAGAGCTGGAGCGCCTCGCCGCGCTGCACGCTGAGCACGAAGCTCGACTCCGGCGCGGTGAAGGCGGGGATCAGCGCGGCGATCGCCGCGAACAAGGGGAGTGGTGCCATGCGACCAGCCTGACCGCCGTGCACCGCCGCCTCCAGCGAACTCACCGGATCGTGTGGTTTCCTGCGCGGTGGCCTGCCGGTACCCGTGAGGCCGCGTCGCTGCGGATCTTCGCTGTGACGTGGATCACTCTGACGGTGGGTCGCGAGCCGGTGCGGGCCAGGGTGGTCGGATGGCTTCCGAGGTGCGCAGGGTGGCGCTCGCGAGTTCGGCCGGCAACGCGGTGGAGCTGTACGACTTCCTGCTCTACGGCACCGCGTCGGCGCTGGTGTTCGACAAGCTGTTCTTCCCCTCCTTCGACCCGCGCATCGGCACTCTGCTGGCGTTCGCCACGTTCGGCGCGGGCTTCCTCGCCCGGCCGCTGGGCGGGGTGGTGATCGGGCACTTCGGCGACCGCGTCGGGCGGCGGTCGATGCTGGTGCTGACGTTGACGGTGACCGGGTTGTGCACGGCCGCGATCGGGCTGCTGCCCACGTACTCCTCGATCGGGCTGGCCGCACCGGTGCTGCTGGTGCTGCTGCGGCTGGTCCAGGGGTTCTTCCTGGGCGGCGAGCAGGGCGGCGCGACGTTGATGGCGGTCGAGCACGCGCCGCCGGGGCGGACCGGCTGGTACAGCAGCTGGACGTTCCTCGGGTCGCCGGTCGGGTTGCTGCTGGCCAACGGGGCGATGGCGGCGTCGACGGCGGTGTCCGGGGACGCGTTCCTGAGCTGGGGCTGGCGGGTGCCGTTCCTGCTCAGCCTGGTGCTGGTGGGCGTCGGGCTGTACGTGCGGCTGTCGGTGGAGGAGAGCCCGGTGTTCCGCGAGGTGCGGGAGACGGCGGGGGCCGTGCGGCTGCCGGTGGCGGTGGTGCTGCGGCAGTCGTGGCGGAAGGTGCTGCTGGGCGCGGGGGTGAACCTCGGGTTCAACATGTTCATCTTCGTGGTGGCGACGTTCGCGGTGTCGTACGGGACGCGGCAGCTCGGGATGGCGCGGGGGACGCTGTTGAGCGCCGGGCTGATCGGGGCGTTCGCGCAGGCGGTGGCGATCCTGGTGTTCGCGCGGCTGTCCGACCGGGTGGGGCGGTTGCCCGTGATGCTGGGCGGGGCGGCGTTCCTGGGCGTGTTCGCGTTCCCGCTGTTCTGGCTGCTGGAGACGCGGTCGCCGGGGTTGGTGGTGCTGGCGATGGTGGTGGCGTTCGCCGGGTCGGCGGCGGTGTTCGGGCCGATGCCCGCGTACTACGCCGAGCTGTTCGGCACCCGCGTCCGGTACAGCGGCGTGTCGTTGAGCTACCAGCTCGGGGCCGTGCTGGGCGGTGGCCTCTCGCCGGTCGTCGCCACCTGGCTGCTGGGCGTCACCCCGACCCACGACTCGTGGCCGATCTCCCTCTACCTGATCGTCGGCGCCCTGATCAGCGCCCTCTCCCTGCTGGCCATCGGCGAAACCCTCCGCCGCACCCCCTCGTGAGTCCTACGTCCAGAACGCGAGAGTCCTACGTTCAGGCACCCCGAGTTGAACGCTCACGACGAACGGCGTTAGGGCTGAGCGTTCAACTCGCCTGTTCTGAACGTAGGACTCTCGCGTGCTGAAGGTAGGACTCTCGCGGGGGTTAGAGGGATTTCAGGTGGTGGAGGGTGGTGGTCAGGAGAGGGGTGGGGGGAGAAGGCGGGGAGGAGGGGGTTTGCCAGGCGATGACGCCGTCGGGGCGCACCAGGGTGGCGCCGGTGGAGCCGATGGCGTAGCGGGTGGCCAGGGTGCCGGTCGGGTCGGTGATGGCGGGGACGTGCAGGCCCGGGACGGTGGCGGTGCGCCAGGAGGGGTTGAGGGTCACCAGGGTCCAGGTGGTGAACAGGTCCAGAGTGGACACCTCGCGGCCGTCGAGGTGCACGGGCACGTGGGGTGCGCGGAAACCGGGACGGCCGGAGGGCTGTGCCGGGTCCTCCGTCGGAGCCGGGTCCGGGTCGGTGATCAGCACGGCGTCCGACCGGCAGCGGTAGCCCAGGGTCAGGTGGAGCGGGTCCACCTCGGCCGGCACGTCCGGGCCCGCCAGGTGCGGCGCGAACCGCTGCACGTAGTTCGCGAAGGACCCGTCGACCACCAGCTGCGCGTACGGCCGCCGCTCGGCCTCGTAGCTGTCCAGCAACCCCTCGCCCGCCTCGCCGCGCAGCACCTCCGCCAGCTTCCACGCGAGGTCGAACCCGTCGCCGATCGCCGTGTTCCCGCCGAGACCGCCCGTCGGCGGCGTCACCTTCGCCGCGTCACCGACCAGGAACACCCGCCCCGCCCGGAACCGGTCGCTCACCCACGCGCCCATCTCCCACGCCGTGATCTCCAGGATCTCCGGCTCCAGGTCCGGCGCGTCGGTCGCGATGCGCAGCAGCTCCAGGCACCGCTGCGGCGGGTAGTCCGCCGCCGACTCGCGCGCCGGGTCGTACTCGATCGTGAACACGTTGCGCCGCGCCGTGTTCGTCGCCACGAACGCCCCGGTGAACGCGGGGTTCTGCAGGTAGTACAACGTCAACTTGTCCGGCGCGATGTGCGCGGTGAGGTCCGCGTCGAACACCACCCCGATGTGCCGCGACAGCTCGCCCGGCCCCCGCCGCTCGATGCCGACGAACTCGCGCACCACCCCGCGGTGCCCGTCCGCGCCGATCACGTAGTCCGCCCGGACGGTGTGCTCGCCGTCCGCCGCGCGCACCCGTGCCGTCACCCCGTCGGCGTCCTGCGCCAACGACAGCAGCTCCGTCTCGAACCGCACCTCCGCGCCCAGCTCGCGCGCCCGCCGCAGCAGCACCGGCTCCACGTGGTCCTGGCTCGCGAGCGCGGGGCGCTCGGGGCTGAGCGTGGCGTCCCACTCGTCGTCCTCGTGCACGATCGTGTGGAACACGCGTCCGCGCAGGCTCTCCGCGACCTTGATCACCAGTCCGCCGCCCAGGCCCGCCTCGCCGGCCAGCACCTCGTCGGCGGCACCGCCCCGGCGCAGCAACTCCATCGTGCGGTGCGTCTGCCCGGTCGCCTTCGGGTGCGGCGACGTGCCCCGGTGCTTGGAGATGCCCAGCACCGGCACGCCCCGCTGCGCGAGGAACAACGCGGCGGACAGCCCGCTGAGCCCCGCGCCGACCACCAGAACCCGCGTACGAATCTCTCCCATGGCAAAGAATCTTAGCCACTGAGAGATTTGAAAGGCAAGACGTTTAGTCGAGCGGTACGACGCTCCCGGTCCGCGCCGACGAGAACGCCGCCTCGACCACCTCCAGCCCGGCCACCGCGTCCGCCACCGGAACAGGCGCCTGACCGGCGGCGACGGCCGCGTAGAAGTCCTGGTACGCGCCCGGTGACGTGGGCACCGGCTCGGTGCCGAGGACGCCCCACTGCTCCCGCGGGTCCTCTCCCCACCCCGGACCGCCGGGCGCCTCGCCCGCCTTCAGCGCCTCCTCCTGCGGGTCCATCCCGTGCTTCACGAACGCCGACCGGTCGCCCAGCACCCGGAACCTCGGTCCGAGCGAAGCCGCCAGCGCCGACGCCCACAGGTGCGACACCGTGCCCGACGGGTGGGTCAGCGCGAGGAACGCGTCGTCGTGCGCGCGGGCGCCCTCCCGCAGCGTCCGCACCTCCGCGTACACGCTCGTCGGACGCCCGAACAACGCCACCGCCTGGTCGACGAGGTGCGTGCCCAGGTCGAACACGATGCTGCCCAGGTCGGCCGGGTCGCCGGACTCCTTCCAGCCCTCCTTCACCTCCGGCCGCCACCGCTCGAACCGCGACTCGAACCGGTGCACCCGCCCCAGCGCGCCCTCGCCGACCAGCCGCGCCACGGTCCGGAAGTCGCCGTCCCACCGCCGGTTGTGGAACGGCGCCAGCAGCAGCCCGCGCGACGCCGCCAGGTCCGCCAGCGCGCGCGCCTCGGCGGCCGACGGCGCGAACGGCTTGTCCACCACGGCGTTCAGCCCGTGCTCCAACGCCGCACGGGCGTGCGCGGCGTGGAACCGGTTCGGCGTGGTCACCACGACCAGGTCGAACTCGTCGGCCCGCCGCCACACCTCGTCCGCGGACGCGATCAGCTCGGCCGACGGGTAGCGGGACGCCACCTCGGCCCGCCGCTCGGGGTTCGACGTGACCACGGCCCTCAGCGCCAGCCCGGGCGTGGTGGACAGGAACGGTGCGTGGAAGGCGGCTCCGCCGAGCCCGTAGCCGATCAGTGCGGTGCGCATGACCGCAGACCCTAGGCGTCCCAGGGCGTGGACGCCCTGTCGTGGACGGTCACCCACCGCTACCTTCGGCACCATGATCCCGCTCGTGACCCGTCGGCACGTGGACTACGTGCGCGTCACCAGCACGGCCTGTCGCCGCGGCTGATCCAGCCCGAGAACCGAGCACGCCCGGTGTCTTCGGCGTGCCCGAAAAACGAGACAGGAGTCCACCCATGTCCTGGTCCTTCGACACCAAGCAGGTCCACTCCGGAGCCGCGCCCGACCCCGCGACCGGCGCGCGCGCCACCCCGATCTACCAGACCACCTCGTTCGTGTTCCGCGACTCCGCGCACGGCGAGGCGCTGTTCAGCCTGGCCGAGCCGGGCAACATCTACACCCGCATCAACAACCCCACCCAGGACGTGCTGGAGCAGCGGGTCGCCGCCCTGGAAGGCGGTGTGGCGGCGGTGGCGTTCGCCTCCGGGCAGGCCGCCGAGACCGCCGCGGTGCTCAACCTGGCCCGCGCGGGCGACCACCTGGTGTCCAGCGCGTCGCTCTACGGCGGCACGTACAACCTGTTCCACTACACGCTGCCGAAGCTCGGCATCGAGGTGTCCTTCGTGGACGACCCGGACGACCTGGACGCGTGGCGCGCCGCCGTGCGGCCGAACACCAAGCTGTTCTTCGCCGAGTCGCTGGCCAACCCGCGCAGCAACGTGCTGGACATCGCGGCGGTCGCCGAGGTGGCGCACGCGGCGGGCGTGCCGCTGGTGGTGGACAACACCGTGCCCACGCCGTACCTGGTGCGGCCGATCGAGCACGGCGCGGACATCGTGGTCCACTCGGCCACGAAGTACCTGGGCGGGCACGGCACCGCGGTCGCGGGCATCGTGGTGGACGGCGGCACGTTCGAGTTCTCCGACGCGGCGAAGTTCCCGGACTTCACCGAGCCGGACCCGAGCTACCACGGGTTGCAGTACTGGCCCGCGCTCGGGCACGGCGCGTTCGCCGCGAAGCTGCGGGTGCAGGGGCTGCGCGACACCGGCGCCGCCATCGCGCCGCTGACCAGCTTCCTCATCCTCCAGGGCATCGAGACGCTGTCGTTGCGCATCGACAAGCACTCGGCGAACGCGCTGGAGCTGGCCCGGTGGCTGGAGGCGCGCGACGAGGTCGAGAAGGTGCACTACGCGGGCCTGCCGTCGAGCCCGTGGCACGACCTGGCGCGGAAGTACCTGCCGACGGGCGCGGGTGGCGTGGTGTCGTTCGAGCTGCGCGGCGGCGTGGCGGCGGGCCGGGCGTTCGTGGACGGCGTGGAGCTGTTCAGCCAGTTGGTGAACATCGGCGACGTGCGCAGCCTGATCGTGCACCCGGCCAGCACCACCCACAGCCAGCTCACCCCCGAGCAGCAGGTGGTCTCCGGCGTCACGCCGGGCCTGGTGCGGCTGTCGGTGGGCATCGAGGGCGTGGAGGACCTCAAGGCCGACCTGGAGGCGGGCTTCCGCGCCGCCAAGTCGGTGCTGTGAGCCACGGGTCCACTTCCGGGAAGACCCCTCCCACCGCCGGCGGGTGGCGGGAGGGGGACCCGAACGGGCGACGGCGGTGGTTCCGCGGCGCGCTGCCCGGCCTGCCGCTGTCCATCGCCTACGAGACGTGGGGCGAGCTGAACGCGGACCGCTCGAACGCCGTGCTGGTGCTGCACGCGCTGACCGGTGACAGCCACGTGGCGGGCCCCGCCGAACCGGGCCACCCCACACCGGGCTGGTGGGACGGGCTGGTCGGGCCGGGACGCGCGCTGGACCCCGAGCGCTGGTTCGTGGTCGCGCCGAACGTCCTGGGCGGCTGCCAGGGCACCACGGGCCCGTGGGCGACCGCGCCGGACGGCCGACCGTGGGGCTCGCGGTTCCCCCGGATCACGGTGCGCGACCAGGTGGCGGCCGAGGTGCTGCTGGCCGACGCGCTGGGCGTGGACGCGTGGGCCGCCGTGCTCGGCGGTTCCATGGGCGGGATGCGGGCGTTGGAGTGGGCGGTGTCCGAGCCGGACCGCGTGCGGTCGCTGCTCGTGCTGGCCGCGCCCGCGGCGTCCACGGCCGAGCACATCGCGCTGGCGTCCGCCCAGCTGCACGCCATCCGGCTCGACCCGGTCGGCGGCCTCGGCGTGGCGCGCCGGATCGCGCACGTCAGCTACCGCAGCGAGCCGGAGCTGACGGCCCGGTTCGGCCGCGAGGTGCGCGCGGACGGCCGGTACCAGGTGGAGTCCTACCTCGACCACCACGCGGCCAAGCTGGTCCGCCGGTTCGACCCGGCCAGCTACACCACCCTCACCGAGGCCATGAACAGCCACGACGTGGGCCGCGGCCGGGGCGGGGTGCGGGCCGCGCTGCGCCGCGTCACGGCCCGCGCCGTCGTGGCCGGCATCGACTCCGACCGCCTGTACCCGCTGCGCCAGCAGGCCGAGGTCGCCGACGCCCTGCCCGGCGCCGGCGACCTGCGCGTGGTGACCTCGCCCCACGGTCACGACGCGTTCCTCATCGAGGTCGACCAGGTGTCGAAGCTGGTCTCGGAACTGCTCGGCTAGAACCCGGCCGTGATGCGGGTGAACTCCCAGTCGGCCTGCGGGATGCCGCTGCACGTGGACGACACCTGGCCGTCGCACCCGCCGCGGTCGCGGTTGACCGCCCAGAACGCGAACCGGGCGAGCCCGTTGGACTTCGACCAGTCGCGCAGCTGCGTCCACGTCTGGGTGGTCGTCACCTCGCGCTGGTCGGACAGGCCGTTCATGCCCGAGATGCCGACGTGCCGGAACGCCTCCGCGTCCGACCACCCGAACGTGGTTTTCAGCTTGTTCTTCAGCCCGGTGGCGGCGTTGATCGTGTCCGTGCCGATGTTCGAGCTGCCGAAGTCGAACGGCATGATCGTGAACACGTCGACGTTCGCGCCGATCGCCGCGGCCCGCTCGATCAGCCGGTTGCCCCAGGAGTTCGGGCCGGTGGTCGTGGTGCCGAAGGTGACGATGGTCTGCAGGCCCGGGTTGTTCGCCTTGACGATCTTGAGCGCCTCCAGGATGCGGTCCTGCACGGTGGCGTTCTCGAACTCGTCGGTGTTCTCGATGTCGATGTCGATGGCCTTCAGCCCGTAGGCGTTGATGACCTGCTGGTACGCGCCGGCCAGGGCCTGCGGGGTCGAGCAGTCGGGGCCGAGCTTGTTGCCGCTCCACCCGCCGAACGACGGCACGACGTCACCGCCCGCCGCCCGGATCTGCTGGATGGCCTGCGCGTCGATGCCGCCGGTCAGGGGCCGGTTGCCGTCCCAGGCGGGGGTGCAGCCGCCGGACGACAGCACGAACGCCATGGTGAACCACTTGACGCCGGTCGTGCTCATGATCGTGGCCGGCGCGGGCGGGTTGCCCCAGCCCAGGAACAGGTACGGCGCGCCGCGTCCGCCGACCGGGTTGGTGCCCGGCTGGGTGGTGGCGGAGACCTGGTTGGACGGGCCGGAGGTGTTCGCCGCGGCGTCGCGCGCCCGCACCGTGAAGGTGTAGGCGGTGGAGGCGTTGAGGCCGCTCACGGTGGCCGTGGTGCCGGTGACCGTGGTGGCGACCGAGCCGCCCCGGTACACGTCGTACGCGGTCACGCCGACGTTGTCGGTCGACGCGGTCCACGCGAGCGAGACCGAGTTGCTGGTGGTGCCGGTGACGCGCAGGGAGCCGGGCGCGCTCGGCGCGACCGTGTCACCGCCGCCGCCACCGGTGCAGGGAGCCCCGTTGACGGTGCAGTTGAGCGGCGCGCCGGAGCCGGTGCCGACGAAGCCGAAGCTCGTCGCCGCGCCGACGGCGAGGTTGCCGTTGTACTCGCGGTTGGTCGCCACGTAATGATCACCCGTTCGGGTGACAAGTGCGTCCCAGTACGACCCGAGCGAGGTGCCCGCGGGGAGGTCGAACTCGACCCGCCACGAGGTGATGGCGGACGGGCCGCCGTTGGCGACAGTGAACTTGGCCTCGAAGCCGCTGCCCCAGTCCTGGGTCTTGGTGAAGGTGGCGGTGACGCCCGGTGCCGCCTGTGCGGCCGGGCCCACGACCAGTGAGCCGATGGCGAGTGCGCCTGCTGCGAGCAGCGCGCCCGTTCGTCGTGACATGAGGAGTCCTCCTCGGCGGATTGGCAGGGTGAATCGCGCCCACCTCGGAGAGTGGTCTAGACCAAATAAAAAGGCAAGACTGTTTACGGTTTTGTCGGCGTGAAGCCGGGGTGAAACCGGGCGAACGGGACTATTCGTCCAGGGCGGTGGCGATCCAGGGCGACACGGGCAGGTCGCGCATGCCGCACTCCACGGCCAGCTTCACCGTCCACCGCAGCGCCTGGAGCACGACCGTGGCCAGCTCCTGCGGCTGCCCGTTGGCGAGGGCGATCTCGATCTGCTCGGCGGCGGCCTCCTGGTCGCCGTGCACCTCGGCGAGCAGCGTGCGGATCGCGGTGCGCACGGGCGGGTCGGCGTCGTCGATCGGCACCTCCTGCCCGTCCTCGTCGAAGACCTGCATCTTGACCGGTGTCGCACCGCCCGAGCCCAGCGCGGCGACCATGTCGCTGCACTCGGAGAACAGCAGGAGGACCAGCTCCCGGATCTCCTCGTTGCCCTCGGGCGAGCCGCTGAGGTACCCGGTGACGAGGTCGACCGCGACCGCGTCCTCCCCGACCTTGGCTGCGGTCAGGGCCTCACCGGCCACGGCCTGGAGCCGCGACCAGCGATCCGGATCTTGCTGCGGGTGCATTCAGCCATCTTCCAACACGGAGTAGGGGCGCACAGCTCTGCATATTGCCTACCCGGTGGTGTTCGCCCGCCGCAACGGCTTGTCCGGGGCGTGGCCCGTCGGGTATGGGCGCGGCCCGCGCGCGTGCTACCGGGGTATGACAGCCCGTGGTCGCATGTGCGGGCGCGGCCCGCCGCCTAGCATCGGGGCCGTGATCCGCACCCTCCTCCAGGTCGTGCTGTTCCGCGACCGGTCGCGGGTCTTCGACGGCTTCCGCTTCCGCCGGCCGCTGATGGTCCTGGTGCTGCTCTACGGCGTGGTCATCGCGATCGTCGTGAGCTCGGACTACGTCTCGAACGAGGACCCGGACGGCTGGTGGCCGCTGTTCTTCGCCGTCATCGCAGGCAGCACCGCGCTGACCCTGCGCTCCACGCTGCTGGCGTGGCGGCTGGCCACGGCCGGCCTGGTGGCCATGAAGCTGCTGATGCCCTCCGAGCCGTCCGTGCTGGGCAGCTGGCAGTGGTGGTGGTACGTGGCGGTGCTGCTGGCCGTCGCGACCGCCCACCGCGGCCGGGTCGTGCTGCTCGTGGCGTTGATCACGTCCGGCGTGGTGTTCGCGCTCGGCCACCCCGCCGAAGCGCTGACGACCACCGCCATCCTGCTCCCGCTGATCCTGCTCGGCTACGCGGTCGGCGCGCGCGGACGGGCCGAGCAGCGGTTCCACGAGGAGCGCGACGAGAAGGCGGCGCTGCTCGAACGCGCCCGGATCGCCCGCGAGATGCACGACGTGGTCGCCCACCACATGTCGCTGGTCGTGGTGCGCTGCGAGACCGCGCCCTACCGGATCGCCGACCTGCCCGAGGCGGGCAAGCGGGAGTTCGCCGAGCTGGGTGCGGCGGCACGGGCCGCGATCACCGACATGCAGCAGCTCCTGGGCGTGCTGCGGGCCGACGACCAGGGGGCCGACCGGGCGCCGCAACCCGGGTTGGCCGACATCGGGTCGCTGCACCCGGACGCGTCCGTGACCGACGCCGAGGTGCCGCCCGCGGTGGGGCTGACCGCGTACCGGATCGTGCAGGAGGCGCTGACCAACGCGGGCCGCCACGCGCCGGGCTCCACGACGACGGTCGCCGTCGACCTGGTGGGCGGCGAGCTGCGGGTCGTCGTGCGGAACACGGCCGGCGGGCCGTCGCGGGGCGGTGGCGGCGGGCACGGGCTCAAGGGCATGGGGGAACGGGTGGCGGTGCACGGCGGTTCGCTGACCACCGGGCCGACCGCGGACGGGGGGTTCGAGGTGCTCGCGACGATTCCGGTGGGTCCGCGGTGATCCGGGTGCTGGTGGCGGACGACCAGGAGATGGTGCGGGAGGGGTTCTCCGCGCTGCTGGACGCCCAGGACGACATCGCGGTGGTCGGGTCGGCCGGTGACGGCGTGGCCGCCGTCGGCGAGGTGCGCCGGCTGCGGCCGGACGTGGTGCTGATGGACGTGCGGATGCCCGAGATGGACGGGCTGACCGCCACCCGGCTGCTGGCCGACGACCCGGTCAGGGTGCTCGTGCTGACCACGTTCGACCTGGACGACTACGTGTACGAGGCGCTGCGGGCCGGTGCGAGCGGGTTCCTGCTCAAGCACGCGCCCGCGAGCGAGCTGTTGGCCGCGGTGCGGGTGGTGGCGCGCGGTGACGCGCTGCTGGCGCCGTCGGTGACCAAGCGGCTCATCGAGGACTTCGTGAAGGCGCAGCCGGTGCGGGTGGTGAAGCCCGCCGCGCTGGGCGCGCTGACCGAGCGGGAGACCGAGGTGCTGCGGTTGATCGCGCAGGGCCTGTCGAACGGCGAGATCGCCGCGCACCTGGTGCTGGCCGAGCAGACGGTGAAGACGCACGTGAGCCGGGTGCTGATGAAGCTGGGCCTGCGCGACCGGGCGCAGGCCGTGATCGCGGCCTACGAGTCGGGGCTGGTGGTACCGGGGTAGTGCCCCGGGAACGGCACCTCGGGGTGACGATCGGGGTGCCGTGGTCTCCCTAGCTTCGGCGCCATGCCGAAGAAGATCGCGTTGGTGGCCGCGCTGCTGGTGCTGGTCACGCCCGGCGGCGAGCCGCCGCCGCTCACGCCCCGCGTCGAGGTGCACGGCGACCTGGCGCGCGCCGCCCACGTCGCGGTCGTCGTGCCCGGGTCCGATGTGGACGGTGAGCGGTTCGACGCCACGGTCGGGCGGATGGCCCGCGCGCTGCACGCGTCCGTCGGGCGGGACGACGTCGCGGTGGTCGCGTGGCTGGGGTACCGGACGCCGTCCGGGCTGGGGGTGGACGCGGCCGGCGGCCGGTTGGCGCGGGCGGGCGCGGTCGCGCTCGACGAGTACGTGCGCACGTTGCCGGGGCAGGTGCACCTGATGTGCCACAGCTACGGGTCGGTCGTGTGCGGGCTGGCCCAGCCGCCCGCGGCCGACGTGGTGTTCCTCGGGTCGCCCGGCGTGCGGGTGGACGCGGTGACGTCCGGCGCGCGGGTGTGGGCGGCGCGGGGCGGCCGGGACTGGACGCGGTGGGTGCCTTCGGTGCGGCTGGGCGACCTGGGGCACGGGCCCGACCCGGTCGACCCGGCGTTCGGCGCGCGCGTGTTCGACGCGGGTGACATCAAGCACGACGAGTACTTCCGGGAGGGCACGCCGTCGCTGCGCGCCCTGACCCGGATCGCGGTGGGGGAGACGCCATGACGCAACGGGATCCGGTGATCGACGCGACGCGCGCGATCGCCATCGTCGGGGTGGTGCTGGGGCACTGGCTGGTGACGGCCGTGGTGCTGACCGGTGACGGGCTGGTGGTGGACAGCCCGCTGCGGTGGGTGCCGGAACTGGCGCCGCTGAGCTGGGTGCTCCAGACGCTGGGCCTGTTCTTCTTCACCGGCGGTTTCGGCGCGGCCCGGTCGGGCGTGCCGTGGTGGTCGCGGGCGCGCAAGCTCGTGCTGCCGGTGGCCGTGCTGCTCGGCGCGTGGGCCGCGGTCCTCTTCGGACTGTCGCTGCGCGGGCTGCCGCAGCAGACCGTGATGACGGTCGGGTACCTCGTCGTCACGCCGCTGTGGTTCCTCGGCGTGTACGTCGTGCTGCTGGCGTGCACGCCGTTGCTGCGGCGGTTGGGGTGGTGGGGTGTGGCGGTCCCGATCGCCCTGGTGGCGCTGGACGTCGGCTGGCTGAACGTGGTCGCGGTGTGGTGGGTGCCCTGGCAGGTGGGTGTGCTCGTGGCGCAGCGCGGGCCGCGGAGGTCGTGGGGCGCGGGTCTGCTGGCGGCCGGCGGGGTGGCGTTCGCGCTGCTGCTGAACGCCGGCTACCCGGCCAGCGCGGTGGGCGTGCCGGGCGCGGCGGAGTCGAACCTGTCGCCGCCGTCGGCCGCCGCGCTGGCGCTGGCGGTGGCGCAGGTGGGGCTCGTGCTGCTGGTCCGGCCGTCGTTCCTGGCCCGGGGGTCGGTCGCGCGGGCGCTGAACGCGCGGGCGTTGCCGATCTTCCTGGTGCACCAGAGCGCGTTGCTGGTGGTGACGCTGGCCGGCGCGGTGTTCGGGCCGTTGCGGGGCCTGCACACACCGCCGTCGGACGCGCTATGGGTGCTGGAGCGCGGTACGTGGCTGCCGGTGTTCACCGGCGTGTGCCTGTTGCTGCTTCGGTACCGCCGCGGCCAGCGCGGCGACGATCGTCGCGCCGTGCAGGACGACCATGGCGCCGGTCGGTTCGAGCACCAGCAGCGGGGGCACGCAGGCCAGCGCGGTGAGCAGCCAGGGCCGGCGGCCGTGGCACGTGCCGGCGTGCGCGGTGTGCAGAAGGTACCAGCCCAGCAGCAGGTGGATGAGGTTCTGCAGCGGGTCGACCTTGAACACGACCAGCGTGCCCGCCGCGCCCGCGAAGCCGGTGACCACGAAGCCGAGCACGCCCAGCACGCCGTACCCCGCGCCGAGCGTGACCGCGAGCCGGGTGCGGTGGGTCTCGCGGGTGCGGCAGGGGCTGAGCGCGGCGTTGCGCTCGAAGCGGTGGAACACCAGCAGCAGCGGCAGGAGCAGCAGCACCAGCACGGCCAGCCAGCGCGGCTTGGTGGCGACCCAGTCGAACGCGGCCGGGGAGTCCAGCAGGCCCAGGACGCCGACCACGGCCGCCAGCACGGTCAGGTAGCCGAGGTAGACCGTCATGGGCGTGGTGCGGGCGAACTCGACCACCCGCCACGGGTGCCCGCCCGCGAGCCAGGTCTCGACGCGCGGCTTGAGCAGCAGCACGAGGCAGATCTGGGCCAGGCCGAGCACGAGCAGGCACACCGTGGGCGGGCTGAGGTTCGAGCTGCCCTCGCCCGGCAGCGGCATCATCGTGCGGGGGTAGCCGCCGAACGCGATCAGCGCGAGCAGGGTGGGCACGGCGGCGAGCGCGAGGACGCCGAGCACCCGTCGTGAGACGCGGAGCAGGCTGCCGTCGGCGTAGTGGAAGCCGAGCTGTTGCAGCAGCAGCGCGCCCAGCACCAGGTTGAGGTAGCCGCCGGTGCGCCAGGTGAAGCCGATGCGGGCCAGGTCGACCGCGATCATCACGGTGACCAGGCCGACCGGCGTGGCCAGGCGGGCGCGGCGGTGCAGCCAGGCCATGACCGGGGTGGCCGCGACCGCGACCAGGTACAGGCCGAGGAACCACAGCGGGTGCGCGATGAGCCTGCCGAACATCTCCACGCGCGACTTGTCCACGTCGAGCAGTTCCAGCGGCAGCGGCAGGACCAGCCAGGCCAGCACGAACGCCAGCACGGGGCGCAGCAGCCACGAGATGCGGCCGGCCAGGTAGCGGCCGTAGCCGCCGTGCTCGGCCTGCACGGCGTGCCAGCCGGCCAGGTTGGCGTGCCCGCCCGCGAAGTAGAAGATCGGGACGGCTTGCAGCGCCCAGGTGAGCAGCCACAGCCAGGTCGCGCTCACGCCCGCCCAGTGCAGGACGGTGATGACCGACTGGCCGACCACCACCAGGCCCAGCGCGCTCAACCGCAGGAAGGTGGCGTAGCGGTCGTTCGTGGCCCGCGGTCGGGGCGCGTCGACGGGCTCGTCCCGATCCTGCCGCCGGGGCAGGCGGGCCAGGAGGAGGAACACCACGACCGCGCTGCCGAAGCCCCAGGCGAGCACGGGCTCGTGACCGGGCGGCCCCCAGCGCTGCCGCCACGAGTTGAACTCCAGGCCCGCCGCGTAGAGCTGGGCGGTGGCGTGGCACCGGGTGGCGTGGCCGCGGGGGTTGGCGTCGCAGCGGGCGTGCATGTCGCGGGCGAGGCGGGCGTCGAGCGCCTTGCGGGCGTCCTGGCCGAGCGGGCGGCCCTTGTGCTCGGCGTAGCGCAGCAGGTCGTAACCCAGGTCGTGGGCCTTGCAGCCGGTGCCGAAGTCCCACTCGGTGTCGCCCGCCGGTCCCGAGCACCCGCCGTTCGGGTCGATGGCCCGCACGGTCCCGTCCGCCTCCGTGACGGTGATCGGGCGGCGGTTGGCCACCCGGTCGAAGTCGGACGGGAAGCCGGGTAAGGGATTGGTCGTCGACGGGTTGGCCATCGCCTCGACGGCCCGCGCGGCGACCGCGACGTCACCGCTGAGCGGCGAGGTGTCGGTCGCGCCCGCCGGCCGGGACGCGATCACGCCGCACACGAACACGGCCAGCGCCACCAGCACGAACCGGAACCAGGCGGGCAGGCGGGCGAGCAACCGGAGCCCCGGCCACCCCCCGGTGGTGTTCACCGCCACGTCACCCATCGGCCGCCCAGCGTACGCGAAAGTCCTGCACCCGAGCCCCGAGAGTCCCACGCCCAGACCCCGTTTGTCCCACGTTCAGAACCCGCGAGTCCTACGTCCAGAACCCGTGAGTCCTACGTCCAGGACCCCTGAGTTCAACGCTCGGAACGCACGACCTGGGACTTCACGGCCGCACGGGCAGCGCGCCCGACAACGACGCCAGCGCCATCTGCGACAG
The DNA here is from genome assembly GCF_044757065.1 of Actinosynnema sp. NPDC091369. Lineage (NCBI taxonomy): Bacteria > Bacillati > Actinomycetota > Actinomycetes > Pseudonocardiales > Pseudonocardiaceae > Actinosynnema > Actinosynnema sp. NPDC091369. The sequence continues at coordinate 54,605 of NZ_JBIVUG010000003.1, forward strand.
CAGCTCCGCCATCTGCTCGCGGTCCAAGTGCGCGCTGTGCGGCGTGGAGTTGATCAACCCGAAGACGGCGTGCGCCGCGGCGCGGGCGGTCGGCTCGTCCACCTCGGGCGAGGTCTTGCGGATCGTCTCCACCCACACCTCGACATAACGCCGCTGCAATGCCCGCACCCGCCGTCGGTCCGGGTCCGTCAGGTTCGCCAGGTTGCGGATCTGCACGGTGATCAACGCGGGGTCGTCCAACGCGAAGTCGACGTGCCACCGGATCAATTCCCGCAGCGCGTGCGCCGGGTCGCCCGACGCCGCCACGCGGCTCTGCCCGCCGTCCAGCAACCGCTCGCTGATGGAGGTCAGCATCTCGCCCAGCATCGCGTCCTTGCTGCGGAAGTGCCGGTACAGCGCCGGCCCGGAAATCCCCACCGCGGCACCGATGTCGTCGATGCCGACGCCGTGGAAGCCGTGTCGGGCGAACAGTTCGGCGGCGGCGGCCAGGATCTGGTCCCGGCGGGTTTGCTTCGCTGGCTCGGCTGACACGCCGCTCATCTTAAACGCCCAGCCCAGTCCACGTAAACGGGCGTTAACCCAGGGGTCGCGCGACGATCACCGGCCGGCGGTCGAAACGCGTAGTTAACTCTTGACCCACTCTTTTTATATAGGACTACTTGCTGGTAACTCTTGTTGTGCTCCGCATCACACCCTGCGTTGTTTCCCTCCGGGAGGCTCCGATGCGCCTTGTCCGAACCCTGTCCAGCGCGGCGCTGGCAATAGTCGCCTCGCTGGCGCTCGTCGTGCCGGCCGAAGCCGCCGCCGCCAACTACGTCGCGCTCGGCGACTCGTACTCGTCCGGAACGGGCACCGGCTCGTACTACAGCGACTCCGGCAGCTGCAAGCGCAGCCAGTACAGCTACCCGGCGCTCTGGGCCGCCTCGCACGCGCCCGCGTCGTTCAAGTTCGTGGCCTGCTCCGGCGCCAAGACCGGTGACGTGCTCGCCAACCAGGTGAGCGCGCTGTCCTCGACGACCTCCCTGGTCAGCATCTCGATCGGTGGGAACGACGCGGGCTTCACCGACGTGATCAGCACCTGCACGTTCGGCTCCGACTCGACCTGCGTGAACCGGGTCAACCAGGCCAAGGCTTACGCCACCGGCACGCTGCCCGGCCTGCTCGACAACGTCTACACCCAGATCCGCACCCGCGCGCCGTCCGCCACGGTCGTCGTGCTCGGCTACCCGCGCCTGTACAAGGTGCCGGGCAGCTGCTCGGTCGGCCTGAGCGACACCAAGCGCGCCGCGATCAACTCGGCCGCCGACACCCTGCACCAGGTCATCTCGGCGCAGGCGGGCGCGAAGTCCTTCGCCTACCGCGACCTGCGCACGGCGTTCACCGGGCACGAGATCTGCTCGTCGGACTGGTGGCTGAACAGCCTGTCGTGGCCGGTGGAGGAGTCCTACCACCCCAACCGCAACGGCCAGCGGCTCGGCTACCTGCCGCAGCTGACCGCCGTCACCGGCTGACGTCGTCCAGCACCACCGGGAGGGGGTCGCGACCGCGGCCCCCTCCCGCTTGTGAGCCGGCGTTAACAAGCGCTAACATCTCCTCAGGTTAACGACGGCTAACCGCGAGGAGCCCGATGGACGCCCCGGTGTTGCGCAGCACGGCCGACAAGTCGGCCGACACCTTCCGGCGCTACCACGACGAACACGCGCGACTCGTGCACGACCTGCGCGCCAAGCTCCGCCGAGCCGCCCTCGGCGGTCCGGAGAAGGCGCGCACGCGGCACGTCGAGCGCGGCAAGCTGCTGCCCCGCGACCGGGTGGACGCGCTGCTCGACCCCGGCTCGCCGTTCCTGGAGCTCTCACCGCTGGCCGCGAACGGCATGTACGGCGACGAGGCCCCCGCCGCGGGCGTCATCACCGGCGTCGGCCGCGTGTCCGGCCGCGAGGTCGTGGTCGTCGCCAACGACGCCACCGTCAAGGGCGGCACCTACTACCCGATGACGGTGAAGAAGCACCTGCGGGCCCAGGAGGTGGCGCTGCAGAACACCCTGCCGTGCGTCTACCTGGTGGACTCCGGCGGCGCGTTCCTGCCCCGCCAGGACGAGGTCTTCCCGGACCGCGAGCACTTCGGCCGGATCTTCTTCAACCAGGCCACCATGTCCGCCCGCGGCATCCCGCAGGTCGCCGCCGTGCTCGGCTCGTGCACGGCGGGCGGCGCGTACGTGCCCGCGATGTCGGACGAAGCCGTGATCGTGCGCGGCCAGGGCACGATCTTCCTCGGCGGTCCGCCGCTGGTGAAGGCCGCGACCGGCGAGGTCGTCACGGCCGAGGAGCTGGGCGGCGGCGAGCTGCACTCGCGCACGTCCGGCGTCACCGACCACCTGGCCGAGGACGACGAGCACGCGCTGCGGATCGTGCGCTCGATCGTCAGCACGCTGGGCCCGCGCGCGCCGCGGCCGTGGCAGGTCGAGCCGACCGTGGAACCCGCCGTCGACCCCGCCGAGCTGTACGGCGTCGTGCCGACCGACAGCCGCACGCCCTACGACGTGCGCGAGGTGATCGCCCGGATCGTGGACGGCAGCCGGTTCCAGGAGTTCAAGAAGGAGTACGGCGCGACGCTGGTCACCGGCTTCGCCCGCATCCACGGGCACCCGGTCGGCATCGTGGCCAACAACGGCGTGCTGTTCGGCGAGTCGGCGCTGAAGGGCGCGCACTTCATCCAGCTGTGCGACCAGCGCAGCGTGCCGCTGGTGTTCCTGCAGAACATCAGCGGGTTCATGGTGGGCCGCGAGTACGAGGCGGCCGGCATCGCCAAGCACGGCGCGAAGATGGTCACGGCGGTGGCGTGCGCGCGGGTGCCGAAGTTCACCGTGGTCATCGGCGGGTCGTTCGGCGCGGGCAACTACTCGATGTGCGGGCGGGCCTACTCGCCCCGGTTCCTGTGGATGTGGCCCAACGCCCGGATCTCGGTGATGGGCGGCGAGCAGGCGGCCTCCGTGCTCGCGACGGTGCGGCGCGACCAGCTCGGCGACGCGTGGTCGGCCGAGGAGGAAGAGGCGTTCAAGGCGCCGATCCGGCAGCAGTACGAGGACCAGGGCAACCCGTACTACTCCACGGCGCGGCTGTGGGACGACGGCGTGATCGACCCCCTCGACACGCGGATGGTGCTGGGCCTGGCGTTGTCCACGGCGGCGAACGCCCCGATCGAGCCGGTTTCCTACGGCGTCTTCCGGATGTGATGAGCATGTTCGACACAGTCCTGATCGCCAACCGCGGCGAGATCGCGGTCCGGGTGATCCGCGCGTTGCGGCGGTTCGGCATCCGGTCGGTGGCGGTCCACAGCGACGCGGACGCCGACGCCCTGCACGTGCGGCTGGCCGACGAGGCGGTGCGGATCGGGCCCGCGGCGGCGCGGGAGAGCTACCTGTCGGTGGAGCGGATCGTCGAGGCCGCGCTGTCCACGGGCGCGCGGGCCGTGCACCCCGGGTACGGGTTCCTCGCCGAGAACGCGGAGTTCGCGCGGGCGTGCGAGAAGGCCGGGCTGGTGTTCATCGGGCCGCCGCCCGAGGCGATCGAGGCGATGGGCGACAAGATCCGCGCCAAGCTGACCGTGGCGGCGGCGGGCGTGCCGGTGGTGCCGGGGCGGACCGAGGTCGGGATGACCGACGACGACCTGGTGGAGGCGGCGTCCGAGATCGGGTTCCCGGTGCTGCTCAAGCCGTCCGCCGGTGGTGGCGGCAAGGGCATGCGGCTGGTGGAGGCGCCGGACGGGCTGCGTGACGCGATCGAGTCGGCGCGGCGGGAGGCGCGCGGGTCGTTCGGCGACGACGCGCTGCTGATCGAGCGGTTCATCGGCAACCCGCGGCACATCGAGATCCAGGTGCTGGCCGACGCGCACGGCGGCGTGGTGCACCTCGGCGAGCGCGAGTGCAGCCTGCAGCGGCGGCACCAGAAGATCATCGAGGAGGCGCCGTCGCCGTTGCTGACGCCCGAGGTCCGCGCGCGGATGGGGCAGGCGGCGGTGGAGGCGGCCCGGTCGGTGGGGTACGTCGGCGCGGGCACGGTCGAGTTCATCGTGGACGGCGCGTCCGGCGACTACTACTTCATGGAGATGAACACCCGGCTCCAGGTGGAGCACCCGGTGACCGAGCTGGTCACCGGCGTGGACCTGGTGGAGCAGCAGTTGCGGGTGGCGGCGGGCGAGCGCCTGGGGTTCACGGCGGTGGAGCTGTCCGGGCACGCGGTGGAGGCGCGCGTGTACGCCGAGGACCCGGCGCGCGGGTTCCTGCCGACCGGCGGGACGGTGCTCGCGCTGGACGAGCCGTCCGACGTGCGGGTGGACTCGGCGTTGCGGGTCGGGTTGGCGGTGGGCAGCGACTACGACCCGATGCTGGCGAAGGTGATCGCGCACGGTGCGACGCGGGCGGAGGCGTTGCGCCGGTTGGACGCGGCGCTGGGGCGGTTCGTGCTGCTGGGCGTGACGACGAACGTGCCGTTCCTGCGGGCGTTGCTGACCGACCCGGACGTGCGGGCCGGTGCGCTGGACACAGGGTTGGTCGAGCGCAAGCTGGACTCGCTGGTGGCCGCGGAGCGGCCGGACGAGGTGCTGGCCGCCGCGGCGCTGGAGCGGCAGCTCTCGCTGGGCGGCGGTGACGACACGTGGGCGCGGTCCGACGGCTGGCGGGTCGGCGAGCACGCGTGGACCCGGTGGCTGATCGACGGCGTCGAGGTGCGCGTGCGCGGCGACGAAGTGGCAGTCGCGGACGGTGAGCCGTCCCGGCACGCGGTGTCGGTCGACGGCGACCGGTTGACCGTGGACGGACGACCGTATGCGATGGCCCGGGACGGCGACGTGCTGTGGCTGGGCCGCGACGGCCACGCCTGGGCGTTGACCGAGACCCGGCCGTCCGAGGTCGCCGCCTCGGGGACCGTCGCGGGCGGCGGCCCGGTGACCAGCCCCATGCCCGGCACGGTGCTCGTGGCGCGGGTCGCCCAGGGCGAGCACGTGACCGCCGGGCAGGCGTTGTTCGTGGTCGAAGCGATGAAGATGGAGCACACCGTCACGTCACCCGTGGCCGGCGTGCTCACCGAAGTGCACGTCCAGGCGGGCCAACAGGTCGCGCTGGACCAACCCCTGGCCGTCGTCGTGCCCCACGAGGAGTGAGCGATGCTGGACTTCCGCCTTGACGAGGAATACGAGGCGCTGCGCAAGACCGTCGAGGAGTTCGCGCGCGACGAGGTCGCGCCCGTGATCGGCGGGTTCTACGAGCGCGAGGAGTTCCCGTACGAGATCGTCGCCAAGATGGGGCGGATGGGCCTGTTCGGCCTGCCGTTCCCGGAGGAGTTCGGCGGCATGGGCGGCGACTACTTCGCGCTGTGCCTGGCGCTGGAGGAGCTGGCGCGGGTCGACTCGTCGGTGGCGATCACGCTGGAGGCGGGCGTGTCGCTGGGTGCGATGCCGCTGTTCCGGTTCGGGTCGGCCGAGCAGAAGGCCGAGTGGCTGCCCCGGTTGTGCGCGGGCACGGCGCTGGGTGCGTTCGGGCTGACCGAGCCCGGCGGCGGGTCGGACGCGGGGGCGTTGCGCACCACGGCGAAGCTCGACGGCGACGAGTGGGTGCTCAACGGCACCAAGGCGTTCATCACCAACTCGGGCACGGACATCACCGGACTGGTGACGGTGGCGGCGGTGACCGGGCGGCGGGAGAACGGCAAGCCGGAGATCTCGGCGATCATCGTGCCGTCGGGCACGCCGGGGTTCACCGTGTCGCGCAAGTACTCCAAGGTCGGGTGGAACGCTTCGGACACGCGCGAGCTGTCGTTCCAGGACTGCCGGGTGCCCGCGGCGAACCTGGTCGGCGAGCGCGGGCGCGGGTACGCGCAGTTCCTGCAGACGTTGGACGAGGGGCGGGTGGCCATCGCGGCCATCGGCGTCGGCCTGGCGCAGGGGTGCGTGGACGAGTGCCTGCGGTACGCCGGCGAGCGGGAGGCGTTCGGGCACAAGATCGGCGAGTACCAGGCCATCCGGTTCAAGATCGCCGAGATGGAGGCGCGGACGCACACGTCGCGGCTGGCGTACTACCAGGCGGCGGCGAAGATGCTGCGCGGCGAGCCGTTCAAGCGTGAGGCGGCGATCGCCAAGCTCGTGTCGTCGGAGGCGGCGATGGACAACGCCCGTGACGCGACGCAGATCTTCGGCGGCTACGGCTTCATGAACGAGTACCCGGTGGGCCGCTTCTACCGCGACGCCAAGATCCTGGAGATCGGCGAGGGCACCAGCGAGGTCCAGAAGATGCTGATCGCCCGCGACCTGGGCCTCTCCTGACCCCACCGCGAGAGTCGAACCTCCAGGTCCCGAGAGTCGAACCTCCAAGACCCCCGAGTTCAACGTTCAGGTCGGCGACCGGTCGTCCTGAACGTAGAACTCGGGGGTCCTGAGTGTTCGACTCTCGGGACCTGAGCGTTCGACTCTCGGGTGGGTTAGAAGTGGCCGTGGCGGCCGTGGCCCGAGTGGAAGCGGCGGAGGCCCTGTTCGACCTCGGTCAGGGAGACCTCGCCGTGCGAGAGTTCGTTGGCCAGGGCGTCGGACTCCGACAGGGACTCCTGATCCAGGACGGACAGGCGGTCGTGGCGCAGGCACACCTGGGGGAACGCGGCCAGCTCCAGCGCCAGGGCCTCCGCCGCCGCACGGGAGGCGCCCGGCGGCACGACGCGGTTCACCAGGCCGATGGCCAGGGCTTCGTCGGCGTCCACCGGGCGGCCGGTCAGGACCAGGTCCAGGGCGCGGGACGTCCCGATGAGCCGCGGCAGGCGCACCGTCCCGCCGTCGATCAGCGGCACGCCCCACCGCCGGCAGAACACCCCGAACACCGCGTCCGAGTCCGCCACCCGCAGGTCGCACCACAGGGCCAGCTCCAGGCCGCCCGCCACCGCGTGCCCGGACACGGCCGCGATGACCGGCTTCGACAGCCGCAACCGCGTCGGCCCCATCGGGCCGGACGGCGACGCGGGGTCGTTGCCGCGCGGCGTCCCCAACGCCTTCAGGTCCGCACCCGAGCAGAACGTGCCGCCCTCGCCGTGCAGCACGGCCACCGCCGCCGTCGGGTCCTCGTCGAACTCCCGGAACACCTCGGTCAACGTGTGCGCGGTCGGCCCGTCCACCGCGTTGCGCACCGCGGGCCGGTTCAGCAGCACGGTGAACACCGGTCCCGACCGCTCCACCCGCACGGCGCTCACAGCTTCGGCAACCCCCGCTCCACGATCGCGCCGAAGTCGACCCCGCGCGGCAGCGTGCCGAACGCCACGCCCCAGTCGCCCGACAGCCGCGACGCGCAGAACGCGTCCGCCACCGCCGGGTGCCCGTACCGCACCAGCAACGCGCCCTGCAACGCCAACGCCATCCGCTCCACCAGCCTGCGCGCCCGCACCTCCAGGTCGGCCACGTCGGTCAGCTCGGCCTTGATCCCGTCGACCGCCGCGTCCAGCCGGCGGTCCGCGCCCCGCGCGGCGTCCAGCTCGCCGAAGAACTCCGCCACCGCCTCCGGCGAACGCCCGAGCGCGCGCAACGCGTCCAGCGCCGCCACGTTCCCCGAACCCTCCCAGATGGACATCAGCGGCGATTCGCGGAACAGCCGGGGCATGCCCGAGTCCTCGATGTACCCGTTGCCGCCCAGGCACTCCAGCGCCTCGGCGGCGTGCGCGGGCGCCCGCTTGCACACCCAGTACTTGCTCACCGCCAGCCCGAGCCTGCTCCGGTTGCCCGCCAGCCACAACGCCACCGTCGTCGCGGCCTCGGACTCCACCGCCAGGTCGGCCAGCACGTTGCGCATCGCGGGCTGGTCGACCAGGTACGCCCCGAACGCCTTGCGGTGCGCCGCGTGGTGCGTGGCCTGCGTCAGCCCCAGCCGCATCCCGGACGCCGAGCCGAGCACGCAGTCCAGCCGGGTCATGTTCACCATCTCGATGATGGTCCGCACGCCCTGCCCCTCCTCGCCGACCAGCCAGCCGACCGCGCCGTCGTACTCCAGCTCCGCGGACGCGTTGGACTTGTTGCCGAGCTTGTCCTTGAGCCGTTGCAGGAACATGGCGTTGCGCGTGCCGTCGGGCAGCACGCGCGGCAGCACGAAGCACGACAGGCCGCCCGGCGCCTGCGCCAGGGTCAGGAACAGGTCCGACATGGGCGCGGAGGTGAACCACTTGTGCCCGGTCAGCACGTGGTGGTCGCCGACCGGCACGGCCCGCGTGGTGTTCGCCCGCACGTCCGAGCCGCCCTGCTTCTCGGTCATCGACATGCCCGCGATCAGCCCGCGCTTGGACGACGGCGCGCGCAGCCCGAAGTCGTACTCCCGCGACGCCAGCAGCGGCTCGTACCGCGCGGCGAGCTCGGGCGTGCGGCGCAGCGCGGGCACGGCCGCGTACGTCATCGAGATCGGGCACCCGTGGCCCGCCTCGGCCTGGCTCCACACGTAGAACTTGGCCGCGCGGGCGACGTGCGCGCCCGGCCGGTCGTCCTGCCACGGCGCGGCGTGCAGCCCGTGCGACACCGCGGTCGTCATGAGCTCGTGCCAGGCCGGGTGGAACTCGACCTCGTCGACCCGGTGCCCGTACCGGTCGTGGGTGTGCAGCACGGGCGGGTGCGCGTTCGCCAGGCGTCCCAGGTCCTGGACGTGCGGGGTGCCCGCGAGGACGCCGAGCTCGCGCACCTCGGGTTCGGCCCACTCCGCGCCGCCGCGCCGCAGGCCGTCCAGCAGCGCCGGGTCCGCGGCGACGTCGTGGCCCGCCAGCGGCGGGACCTGGTTGGTCACCTCATGAGTGGCGTGGGTCATAACCACGTAGCGTACTACCAGCCGGTAACTTGCGGTCGGCCCAAATTTGGGGGTGCTGATCAAGCTCCGGCGGCCTAACGTCGGTGCCGTGAGGGATCACGCAGGGGAAGCTGACCACGAGCGGGCGGTGGCCGCGTTGCGCGGCCAGTACGCGGCGATCCCGGCCGGCGCGCCGGTGCGCCTGGCCAAGGCGACGTCGAACTTGTTCCGGTTCCGCGCCGACCAGACCGGCGGGCTCGACGTGGCCCGGTTCGACCGGGTCCTGTCGGTGGACGCCGGGGCCCGGACCGCGCAGGTCCAGGGCATGACGACCTACGAGCACCTGGTGGACGCCACCCTGCCGCACGGCCTCATGCCGCTGGTCGTGCCGCAGCTCAAGACGATCACGCTGGGCGGCGCGGTGGCGGGCCTGGGCATCGAGTCCAGCTCGTTCCGCAACGGCCTGCCGCACGAGTCGGTGCGCGAGCTGGAGGTGATGACCGGTGACGGCGAGGTGGTCGTGGTGAAGCCGGGCGACGACCTGTTCCGCGGGTTCCCGAACTCCTACGGCACGTTGGGCTACGCGCTCCGGCTGGACATCGAGCTCGAACCGGTCAAACCGTACGTCCGACTGCGACACGTGCCGTTCGCCGACGCGGCCGAGTGCGCGCGGGTCATCGCGCAGGTCTGCGCGGACCGCTTCTACCAGGGCGAACCGGTCGACTTCGTGGACGGGACGGTGTTCACCGGCCGCGAGCAGTACCTGACCCTGGCGAACTGGGCCGACACCGCGCCGTTCACCTCCGACTACACCGGCAACGACATCTACTACCGCTCGATCCAGCGGCGCAGCGTCGACTACCTGACCGTGCGGGACTACCTGTGGCGGTGGGACACCGACTGGTTCTGGTGCTCGCGCGCGTTCGGCGTGCAGCACCCGGTCGTGCGGCGGCTCGTGCCCAAGCGGTACCTGCGGTCCGACGTGTACCGCAAGGTGGTGGCGTGGGACCGGCGGCACAAGCTGTCGGACCGGTTGAACAAGGCCGTGCAGGAGCCGGTGATCCAGGACGTGGAGATCCCGGTGGACCGGCTCGCCGAGTTCCTGGACTTCTTCCACCGCGAGATCGGCATCAGCCCGGTGTGGCTGTGCCCGGTGCGGTTGCGGAGCCGGGAGGACGGGCAGCCCGCCGGCTGGCCGCTGTACCCGATGGACCCGGACGTGCTGTACGTCAACGTCGGCTTCTGGTCGACGGTGTCGCTGCGGCCCGACGAGGAGCTGGGCAGCCGCAACCGGTTGATCGAGGACAAGGTCACCGAGCTCGGCGGGCACAAGTCCCTGTACTCCGACTCCTACTACGACGAGGAGGAGTTCTGGGAGAACTACAACGGCCCGACGTACCGGGACCTGAAGGAGCGGTACGACCCGGCGGGTCGACTGCCCGATTTGTACGCCAAGTGTGTTCTCCGTAGGTGAAGGGAGCCGGGGTCATGCGGTTGGCGGAGGTGTTCCAGCGGGCGGTCGGAGGCGGCGCGTCCGTGCGGTTCAGCGCGTACGACGGCAGCCACGCGGGGCCGGCCGACGCGGGTGTGAGCATCGAGGTGCGCACACCGGAGGCGTTGTCGTACCTGGCGTCGGCGCCGGGTGAACTGGGGTTGGCGCGCGCGTACGTGACCGGGCACCTGGAGATCATCGGTGACGTGTACGGCGCGCTGAAGCAGCTGTCCGAGATCTCGTTGCGCGAGGTGCCCTGGGGCGAGCGGCTGGAGCTGCTGGCGACGCTCGGGCGCACCAGGCTGGGCACGAAGATCGAGGTGCCGGCGCAGGAGCGGCGGTTGCGCGGCCTGCGGCACTCCAAGGCGCGCGACCGCGAGGCGATCGCGCACCACTACGACGTGTCGAACACGTTCTACGAGTGGGTGCTGGGTCCGTCCATGGCGTACACGTGCGCCGTGTACCCGACCGCCGAGTCCACTCTGGAGCAGGCGCAGTTCGCCAAGCACGACCTGGTGGCGCGCAAGCTCGGGCTCAAGCCGGGGATGCGGTTGCTGGACGTCGGCTGCGGCTGGGGCGGGATGGTCATGCACGCCGCGCGCGAGTACGGCGTCAAGGCGCTCGGCGTGACGCTGTCGCGCAACCAGGCGGAGTGGGCGCAGAAGGCCATCGTGGAGGCCGGGCTGTCCGACCTGGCCGAGGTGCGCTACCTCGACTACCGGGACGTGCGGGAGACCGGGTTCGACGCGGTCAGCTCGATCGGCCTGACCGAGCACATCGGCAAGGCGAAGCTGCCCGCGTACTTCCGGTCCCTGTACGGCAAGCTCAAGCCCGGCGGGCGGATGCTCAACCACTGCATCACCCGGCCGGACAACAAGCAGCCCGCGCGGACCGGCGGGTTCATCAACCGGTACGTGTTCCCGGACGGCGAGCTGGTCGGGCCGGGGCACCTGGTGTCGCTGATGCACGACACCGGGTTCGAGGTGCGGCACGAGGAGAACCTGCGCGAGCACTACGCCATGACGTTGGCGGCGTGGTGCGACAACCTGGAGAAGCACTGGGACGACGCGGTGACCGAGGTGGGCCTGGGTCGGGCGCGGGTGTGGCGGCTGTACCTGGCCGCGTCCCGGTTGGGCTTCGAGCGCAACAACATCCAGCTGCACCAGGTGCTGGGCGTGAAGCTGGACGGCACCACGTCGCACATGCCGCTGCGGCCGGAGTGGCTGGGCTGAGCCGACGCGTTCCGGGTGGTGCGGCCGTCGGTCACGCCACCCGGAACCGCAGCGGCGTCGAGGGCACCGGCTCGGTCTCGTCGACCTCGGTGACGGCGCCGTCCGCGACCGAGGCGACGACCTGCCGCCACATCGCCGCCGCGCCTGCGTTGGCGTGGTCGAACGTCAGCGTCCACGTGATGAAGTACGCCTCACGGCCCGCTTCGGTGAAGTAGTGGTCCAGGTCCGCCCTCGTGATCCAACCGGTCACGACAACTGGTCGACGATCTGGCGGACCTGGTTCGACGGGATGGCGAAGCCGATGCCGACGCTGCCCGCCTCACCGCTGTCGGAGGCGGGCGAGTAGATCGCCGAGTTGATGCCGACGACCTGGCCCGCCGAGTTCACCAGCGGCCCGCCCGAGTTGCCCGGGTTGATCGACGCGTCGGTCTGGATCGCCTGGTAGCTGACCGACGACGAGCCGCGGCGGCCGGTCGACGTGCCCGGCACGGTCACCGTGCGGTCCAGGGCGCTGACGATGCCCGACGTCACGGTCCCTTGCAGCCCTTCCGGCGAGCCGATCGCGACGACCTGGTCACCGATCTTCACCTGGCCGGAGTCGCCGAACGTCGCGGGCGTCAACCCGCTCACCCCCGCGGCCCGCACGACCGCGAGGTCGCTGGACGGGTCCGTGCCCACCACCGAGGCGTCCACGGTGCGGCCGTCGCTCAACGTCACCGTGACCTGCCCCGCACCCGACACCACGTGGTTGTTGGTCAGGATCCGCCCGTCCGCCGTCAGCACGACACCGGAGCCGAGGCCCTGCCCTTGCGCCGTCACCACGTTCACCTGCACCACGCTCGGCAGCACGCGGGCCGCGACCGCCGAGACGTCCGGGGTGGACGAGGCGTTCACGGCCACCGGGCCGCTCACCGGCGACACCGCGGCGGACGGCGCGTTCAGCGCGCCCACCACTCCGCCGGTGACACCGCCGAACACCGCGGCCACCAGCGCCGCCGACGTCACCACCGCGCCGGTCCGACGCCGCCAGAACGGCGCCCGCTGCTCCAACGACCCGCTCATCGCGGGGAACTCCTGTGTCGTCGTCATGGTCCCAGCGTCGGCCCGGAGCCTATGAGCGAGCTGAGCGCCCGATCAGGACTTGCCAAGAATCGCGCGGACCTCGTCGGCGGTCAGCAGCGCCGACCCGAACAGCGAGCCCTGCGCGCCCGTGACGCCCAGCTCGGCCAGCCGCCGCGCCTCGACCTCCGTGCGCACGCCCGCCGCGAACAGGGGCAGCCCCAACGTCCGCGACCACGTCAGCAGCGCCACGGCCGCGCTCTCCTCCAGCCGGCTCGCGCCCTCGGCGAGCCCGAACACCGGGGAGCCCTGGAACTTCACCGCGGCCAGCGGGATGCGCCGCAACCGGTCCACCGGCACGTTGCCGCCGCCGACCTGGTCGAGCACCAGCCGCACGCCGTGCTCGGCGAGGTAGGTCAGCTCGTCCACCTGGTCGTCGCTGATCAGCGCGGGCAGCTGCTCGCCCAGCTCGAACTGCAGCAGCCTGGCCGGCAGCCCGCTCTCCCGCAACGCGCCGCGCACGGTCGCCACCAGCTCCGGCTCCTGGCACTGCCGCGCGGTCAGGTCCATGCTCAGCACGGGCGCGGCGTCGCCGAACTCCGCGTGCCACCGGCCGGCGTCGGCACAGGCTTGCGCGATGGCCCACTTGCCCAGCCGCGCCGCCATCCCGGTGCACGTCGACAGCGACACCAGCTCCTGCGGGTCGAGCACGCCCTCGGTCGGGTGGTCCCACCGCAACCGCGCCTCGACGGCCAGCAGCGACCCGTCCGCCAGCGCGTGCACCGGTTCGTAGTCGACCCGGAACTCGCCCTGCTCCAGCCCGCCGGAGATCGACGCCGCCAACCGCATCCGGGCCCGTTCGCGCTGGTCGCGAGTCTTGTCGTAGAGCGCCCACTGCGCCTTGCCGTCGTCCTTGGCCCACCGCACGGTCAGGTCGACGCACCGCAGCAGCTCGACCGCGTCCGCCCCTCGTGCCGGCCGCACCACGATCCCGACGCTGGCCGTCACGCCGATGCCGTCGTCGCCCACCCAGACGGGCTCGGCGAGCAGCTCCACGGCCGACTCGGCGAGCGCCACCACGGAAGCCACGTCCAGCGGGTCGCGGATCAGCACGCCGAACTCGTCGGGTCCGATCCGGGCGAGCTGCCCGACGCCGTCGAACACCGAACGGAGGTGGCCGGCGACCGCGGTGAGGATGTCGTTGCCGACCTGGTGCCCGTAGGCGTCGTTGACGACCCGGAAGCCGTCGAGGTCGAACACGACCAGCGCGAGCGTCGCGGGGCCGCGGGTGCCGACCGCGCTCTCCAGCCAGCCGACGAACTGCGCCCGGTTCGGCAAGCCGGTCTGCACGTCGTGCAGGCTCTGCCGGACCAGCTGGGACTGCAACGCGCGGACCTCGTCCAGGCTCTCGATCATGGTCACGTAGAACGCGGGCTCGCCGTCGTCGTCGCGCAGCAGGGCCAGGGCGATGAGCACGTTGACCAGCTCGCCGTCGGCGCGCACCAGCCGGGTCTCCGCGCGGACGTGCTCGCGGCCGGCGTGTAACTGCTGGGCGATCCGGGAGATCACGTCCCGCTCGTCCGGGTGGATCAGGTCCCTGCCGCGCGACCCGACCAGCTCCTCGGCGGTGCGGTCCAGCATGGCGAGCATGGCGTCGTTGCAGTCGAGGATCACGCCCTCGACGTCGGAGATCGCGATGGCCAGCGCGGAGGTCTGGAAGACGGCGCGGAACTTCGCCTCACCCGCCCGGACCGCGGACTCCGTCGAACGGGTGGTGCTCAGCTCGTGGTCGTGCTGCTGCTCGTCCAGCGTGCGGCGGCACAGCGCGTCGGTGAACCCGGCGGCGAGCGCGCCCAGCGCGGACATCAGGCGCGGCGTCCGGTCGGTGGTCAGGTGCTCGCCGACGAACGCGAGCGTGCGCTCCAGCACCTCGGGCGCCGCCAGGTCGTGCTCGACCAGGCTCTGGCCGACGTGGCGGGCCCGTTCGGCGGGGCCGTCGGGGTGGACGGCGGCGTGCAGGTCGTCGGCGAGCCCGGCGAGCACGTGCTCCAGCGGGTCGCCGGGCGGGGTGCCCGGTGCGATGGCGGCGGCCCAGCGGCGTGCGAAGTCGTCCCGCGGTTGAGCGGGTTCGTCACCGAGTCTCGCTGCGTCTGCCATCGTCATTCAGCTCTGCGGGGCCAATCGTCACGGGTCACTCTGCGCGCATTTCCGGACCATTTGTCACTCGAATGGAGGAATGAGGACCACTGGTCCCGGTCAGCTTACTGGCCACCGACCGCGTTGCGGCAAGACGATCAACTCGGGTCTTCAGCGGGCCGTGATCTTCGCGTCCGCTTGACCTCCAGGAAGGTCGAGCTTCTAGCGTCGTCGCCATGGCTGTGACTGTGCTGGGACTGGGGGAGATGGGGAGCGCGCTGGCCGCGGCGTTCCTCGCGGGCGGGCAGCGGACCACGGTGTGGAACCGCACGCCGGGCAAGGCGGACGCGCTCGTCGCCAAGGGAGCGGAGAGCGCGTCGACGGCGGAGGAGGCCGTCGCGGGCGGTGACCTCGTGGTGGTGAACGTCAAGGGCAACGAGGCGGCACGCGCCGTGCTGGAGTCGGCCGGGTCGTTGGCCGGCCGGGTGGTGGTGAACCTGTCCGACGGGACGTCCGGCGAGGCGCGTGAGCTGGCGGCGTGGGTCGCGGGACGGGGTGCGCGATACGTGCACGGGCAGATCATGACCATCGCACCGGCTATCGGGCATGCCGATTCGGTGGTGTTCTACGGCGGTGACGAGACCGCTTTCAAAGATCACAACGCGGTGCTGTTGTTGTTGGGTGGTCGTGCGACTTTTCTAGGGGACGACGCGGGCATGCCGGCGCTGTTCGGGATGGCGATGAACGGCACGATGTGGGGCACGCTCAACGGGTTCCTGCACGCGGCGGCGTTGTTGTCGAGCCAGGGCGTGGAGGTGAGGCGGTTCGTGGAGGCGGCGTCGGCGTCGTTGGCCGGGCTGCTGGGCTACCTGCCGTCGTTGGCGGACGAGGTGGACCGGGGTGAGCACGCGGTGCCGTTCGGCGCGTTGAAGCACCACCTGCCGGCGGTGGAGGACCTGGTGCGGGAGAGCCGGGAGCGGGGGATCGACGTCGGGCTGCCGTCGTACACGTCCGAGCTGGTCCGGGCCGCGGTGGCGGCCGGGCACGGTGACGACAGCTACTCGCGGCTGGTCGAGCGGTTCCGGTCGCCGGCGTCCTGAGCGTTCAACTCGGGTGTTCCGAACGTAGGACTCTCGCGTTCCGAGCGCAGGACTCGCGGGAGTCCTGCGCTCGGAACGCGGGGGACGGGTCAGGCGACGGTGGAGAGGACGGAGGCGATGCGGGTGGCGATGCGGTCGTTGTCGGTCGGCGCGAGGCTCAGCCAGCCGTCCTCGTGGACCATCAGGTAGCGACCCTGAGGGGTGTCGAACCAGGTGATCAGCGCACCCGCCCGGTCACGCCGGTAGCCGCCGCCCACCGTGACGCCGAACTGGCCGCCCGCGACGCGGTTCGCGGCCAGCTCGCTCACCGCGGTCGCGTCCTCGCGCGACAGCCCGGCCTTCTGCAGCGCCTCGCGCTCGTCCAGCTCGCCGCTGCCGCCCCAAGGGTCGTCGTCCTCGTCGTCGGGCTGCTCGTCCTGCATCGCGACGGCCGCGTTCAGCGTCTCCAGCCGCAGGGACAACGCGCTGCCCGGCCCGGCGGACCCGTCCGGCAGCACCTCCACGATCGACCGGGCCAACGCCGTCGGCCGGATCTCCAGCACGCCGATCGAGCCGCTGTCGATCACCGCCATGGCCGCCCGGTTGCCGTCCGACACGGCCACCGCGCGCACCGCCCGGTCCACGTGCGCGACCGCGTCCACGGCCACCTCGTGGTCGCCGAGCAGCCGGAGCAGCTCCACCAGCCTGGGGGCGGGCTCGCCGTACGCGGCGAGCACGTCCTCCCGCAAACGCTTGCGCTCCTCCTCGGTGTCACCCAGGCTCGGCACGTCCAGCGGGTACGGCAGCCGGCCGAGGTCCAGGTGGTGCCACAGCACGTCCAGCTCACGGGGCGTGAGCAGGAACTCCGGCTCGATCACGACTGGTCGCCCTTCTTCTTGGGCTTCGCACCGCCGATGACCGACGGGGGCAGGTGCTCGCCGGGCACCTCGAAGATGTCCTCACCGCGGATGTACGCCGCGGCCCGGTGCTCCTTGTCCTCGCCCTGCTGGCCGCCCGCCGGGGCGCCGCCCATCGGCGCGCCACCCGCCATCGGGGACGCCGCCGCCGCGCCGCCGGGGCCGAACCCGCCGACCGGCATCGGGCCGCGCGGGCCCTGGCCGCCGATCGCGCCCGTCGACCCGCCCGCGGCCAGCGAGCCGCCGGCACCACCGGCGCCACCGGACCCGGTCGGGCCGAACCCACCGGCGCCACCGCCGAAGCCGCCGGGGGGCATGCCACCGCCGGGGATGCGCGCACCGGGCACGCCGCCGCCGCCACCGCCGCCACCCGCGCCGCCACCCGCGCCGCCGCCACCGGGCAGCGGAGGCGTGCCGGGGCTGCCGGCCGGGATGTAGGCCGGCGGCTTCACGCCGGGAGGCAGGGTGCCGCCGCCCTGGCGGGGCACGGTGTTCGGGTTGGCCGGCTGGTACGGCGGCACGTAGCCGCCGCCGCTGCCGGGCGGGGTGTAGCCGCTGCTGGAGGGCGGCGTGTAGGTGTAGCCCGAGTTCGTGCTCGACGGCGGCGTGTACGGGTTCGCCACCGGCACCTGCGCCGCCGCGGCGGCGGCCGTCGTGCCCTCGGGCCGGTACATCTGCTGCGGGGCCGACGGAGCCGACGGGGCCGCGCCGGAGGCGTACGTGGCCGGGCTGCCGTACGACCCGGGCGCGGTCGGGTACGACGCGGCGGGCGCCGAGTACCCGGACGGCTGCGTGGCCGACGTCTGCTGCGTCGGCTGGTAGGTCTGCGGCGCGTCCATCGCCCGCGCCGCCTGCATCGGCTGGGCCTGCGTCGCCGCGTACCCCGAGGGGGCCGTGGCGCCGCCCGAGCTGCCCAGGGCGTCCACGCCCGCGCCCGCCAGCGTGGCGGTCGACGCGGACCGCAGCATCGCGACCTGCGGCTCCTCGGTGCGGCCGGTGACCGGGTTGAACGGCGCGCTGAACTGCGGCGTGGTCTGGTCGACCGCCTGCGACTCGCGCTCCATCGTGCTCATGACCGTCACGGCGTGCTCGTGCAGCGCCCGCGCGTGGTCGTTGGCGGCCTGCACGTCGGCGGCGGAGCTGGCCAAGCCCTGGATGCCGCCCGCGGTGAACACGCCGGTGGCCTGGTCCCAGTTGAACTCGACCGGCTCGGGCATGCTCGCCCGCGCGTTCTCCATGATCTGGGACTCGTCCTGCACCCGCTTGCCGACCTCGACCGCGGTCTCGGCGGTGTGCGTGACCCAGTCGGCCAGGCCCTTGATCGCCAGCCGCGCCGCGTCCGCCGCGTCACCCGTCCAGCCGGACTCGGTGAGCGCGACCCGCTCGTTGATCAGCCGGGCGGCCTCGGTCAGCTCGGTGCCGAACTGGCCCCACTCCGCGCCGATCTCCCCCGTCTGGCCGGGGTCGTTGTTGTGGTGCACCGCCTCGTACAGCTCGCGGTGCGACCGCGACGCCCAGTTCTGGGTGTCGGTGAGGACCAGGTCGACCTCACGCTCTTCCCGGACCAGCCGCTTGAGCTGCAATTCCGTCTGCGCGCGCTCCGCCATCGTCGCCAGCCCCCTTTAGTTCCCGCTCAGCTTGCGCAGCTCGACGCTGCTCTCGTCGTCGACCGCGGTGAAGTTGCGGATCGCGTTCTGCACCGAGTCGTGCGTCTGCTGCAGCACCTCGCGGTAGGCCGTCATCACGGCCACGAACGACCTCGGGTCGCCGTCCGCGCGCGCCTCGAACTTCTGCGCCAGCCGGTCGCCGACGGGGTTGCGGCCGATCGGCGCGGGGCGGGCCAGCCGGCCGGCGCGCTCCAGCCACGAGTCGACCTGGTCCATCTGCTCCAGGAGCATCTTGCGCAGTTCCTCGCCGGTGGCGGGATCGAGCGACACCCGGCCGGAGTTCACGGTCTCCCGGAGCGCCACGACCTGACCGTTGACGGTCGGGACCTCCTGGGGCGGGGCCACTTCATCCCCGGTTTCGGCGATGTACATCGGTATCCCTCGCGAAGGCAGCCTGCTGGACGAAACCCACCATCGCGGTGTCCTCCAACGCCCGGCCAACGCGCGCCCAACGCGGCCCGCCGGAGCGCCGCGACGACTGTGGGAAACTCTTCGACTACACGGTGACAACGCCGAAAGGGCTTGCGGATGCGGGTGAACCTGCTTGGCCCCGTCGAGCTGGTTTCCGCAGGTGGGGAGGCTGTTCGGCTGGGCGCGGCCAAGCGGCGGACGGTGCTCGCGGCACTCGCGCTCGAGCTGAACCGCGTGGTGTCCGGCGACCGGCTGCTGGAGCTGGTGTGGGACGGCTCACCGCCGCCGCAGGCCAAGGCCGCCCTCCAGGGCCACATCGCCCAGCTGCGCAAGGTGCTCTCCGGCGGTGTCGCGCTCGTCACCCGCGCCCCCGGCTACGTGCTGACCGGCGAACGCGCGGCCGTCGACGTGTTCCGGTTCGAGGACCTGCTGGCGAGCGCGCGCGAGGCGGCGGACGACGACGCGGTGCGGCTGCTGCGGGAGGCGTTGGCGCTGTGGCGCGGCCCGCTGCTCGCCGACGTGCCGGGCGACCAGCTCCGGGAGGCGGTGTCGGCCCGGCTGGAGGAGCTGCGGCTGGTGGCCGTGCAGGAGCTCGCGACCCGGCTGACGCGGCTGGACCGGGCGGCCGAGGCGGTGTCCGCGCTGCGCGACGCGGTGGACGCCAACCCGTTGCGCGAGGCGCTGGTGTCGCGGCTGGTGCTGGCGCTGCACTGGACCGGGCGGCAGGCCGAGGCGCTGGCGCTGTTCCACCGGACGCGGGAGCGGCTGGTCGACGAGCTGGGCGTGGACCCGGGGCCGGAGCTGCGGGAGGCTTACCAGACCGTGCTGGCGGGTGACACCGCGCCGGCCGCGCCGGTGGAACGCGCGCCCGCGCAGCTGCCGCGCGAGCACCGCGGGTTCGTCGGGCGCGAGGAGGAGCTGTCCGACCTCGGCGCGGCGTTGATCGGGCAGGACTCGGCGATCGGGCTGCTGGTGGGTCCGGCCGGGGTGGGCAAGACGGCGTTGGCGCTGCGGTGGGCGCACGGCGTGGCCGGGGACTTCCCGGACGGGCAGCTGTTCGTGAACCTGCGCGGGTTCGACGAGACCGAGCCGCTGGACCCGCGCACGGCGTTGATCGGGTTCCTGCGGGCGCTGGGGCTGACGGACTCGCAGATCGCGGTGGACCTGGAGGGCCAGGCCGCGCAGTACCGGTCGCTGCTGGCCGGCCGGCGGGTGCTGGTGTTCCTGGACAACGCCCGGTCGGCCGAGCAGGTCCGGCCGCTGCTGCCCGGTTCGGCGCGGTGCCTGGTGCTGGTGACGAGCAGGCACCGGCTGGACGACCTGGTGGTGACCGAGGGCGCGTCGTCGCTGCACGTGCCGACGTTGCCGGAGTCGAGCGCCGAGGACCTGCTGACCGCGCTGCTGGGACGGCAGCGCATCGAGCAGGAGCCGGACGCGGTGGCCGAGCTGGTGGAGCTGTGCGACCGGCTGCCGCTGGCGCTGCGGATCGCGGGCGCGCGGTTGGCGTCACGGCCGCGGTGGACGATCCAGTCGCTGGTCGACGAGCTGCGCGACGAGCAGGGGCGGCTGTCGGCGCTGTCGTTGCCGGAGGCGGGGCGCGGGGTGCACGCGGCGCTGGCGGTGAGCTACCGGGAGCTGCCGGAGGGCGCGGCGCGGCTGTTCCGGCGGCTGGGCCTGCACCCCGGGACCGACCTGGACAGCTACACGGCGGCGGCGTTGCTGGACATCAACGTGGTCAGCGCGCGCACCCACCTGCGGACCCTGGCGTACGCGAACCTGCTGCACGAGTCGACGCCGGACCGGTACTCGCGGCACGACCTCGTGCGGCTGTTCACGCACCACCTGGCGGCCACCGAGTCCGAAGTGGACAACCAGGTGGCGACCAACCGGCTGCTGGACTACTACCTGCACGTGGCCGACCGGGCGCGGGCGCACCTGTCGGACCACGTGCGGCCGTTCGGGCCGGCCGAGCACCGGCCCGCGTCGTTCCCGGAGCTGTCGTCGCACGCGGCGGCGCTGGACTGGTTCACGCTGGAGGAGGCGAACCTCGGGCTGGCGCTGGACATCGCGGTCAACGGCGGGCAGCGGGAGCGGACGTGGCAGCTCGCGCTGTGCCTGGACGCGTTCCACTTCCGCCGGGGCAACCGGCTGGACCGGCTGGCGCTGTGCCGCATCGGGCTGGCGGCGGCGCGGTCGTTGGGCGACCGGCACGCGGAGGCGACGTTCCTGCTGCGGCTGGGGTCGACGCTGGCCGACATGGGGCGGATCGACGAGGCGGTCGAGGCGTGCACGCGGGCGGCGTCGTTGGCGGACGGCGACCGGCACCTGGAGCTGGCGGCGTTGGCGAACCTCGGGTACTGCCTGATGGCGGACGACCAGCTCGACCGCGCGCAGGAGACGATCCTGGAGGCGCTGGAGGTGGCGCGGGAGGTCGGGGACAACCGGTCGCAGGCGAGCATCCAGAACAACCTGGCGAACGTGCTGCTGCGCAAGCACCAGCCGGAGGAGGCGTTGCGGCACGCGACGGAGGCGTTGAGCCTGTTCCCGTCCGCGCCGTCGAAGGCGCACACGGCCACGTTGCACACCGTGGGCGCGGCGTCGCAGCAACTGGGCCGTGCCGACGAGGCCCTGGAGTCGTACCGCGCGGGCCTGGCCCTGGCCGCCCGCTTGGGCGACCGCTACCAGGAGGCTTTGTGCCACCGCGCGATCGGTGACGTGCTGGAGCAGTCGGAGGGCCAGGCCGCCGCCCGTCCGCACTGGCTGGCCGCCCTCCAGCTGTACCGGGACCTGCGCCTGCCCGACGCCGACGACGTGGCCCGCAAGCTGGACCTGACCACCCTCCCGCTCCCGGACCACCGCCCGCACGCGTCCTGAGCGTTGAACTCGGGGGACCTGAGCGTTCGACTCTCGGGTCCTGAGCGTTCGACTCACGCGAGAGTCGAACACTCAGGACCCGTGAGTCGAACGTTCGGGACCGGTGAGTTCAACGCTCGGGTCAGCGGCGGGTGGGGGTGCCGGTCATGGAGGCCGGGTAGGGGCCGGCGGTGGTGCCGTCCGGTTGGTCCACGTACGCCTCGCCGGTGGTGCTGAAGCGGTCCGGGGAGGCGGTGCCCTCCTGGTGGCTGCGGGCGGTGCCCAGGAGGGAGCCGTCCGGAGGACGGCGGCGAGCACCGCGAAGGCGTGCGGGAGCGTGCGCGGCCGGGTCGGTCGTTCGGTCATCTCTCGTCCCCACTGCTGGGCGGATGATCACCCGACCCTGCCGGCGGCGGTTGTGCCCTTCTCTATAACGCGCGCCCCGCCGTCACTCGCTCGGGTGACGGCGGCATCCGGCGCGGACGACGGGACGTGCCCACACTGGAGGTCGGTTCGGTTGACCGGACGGAGCACCGCGTGGACGTCTCCCCGGCCGGACTGGCGGCCGACTTGCGCAGGCTCCGCCGCGGTCGCGGGGCCCAGGCGGCGCGCCTCGGCGACGAGGTCGGCCCGGCGTTGCGGGCGCTGTGCGGTGTCCGCGACACCGACTCGCACGCCGCGGTCCGGGAGAAGGTCCGCGCGACGCTGCGCGGGTGGAGCGAGGGGCTGCCGGTCGACCTGCGGGCGGTGTTCGTCGCCGCGCTCGCGCTGGACGTCGACGTGGCCGGGAAGTTCCTGGGCGACCGGGAGCGGTCGCTGGCCGTCGCGCTGCACCGCGACGTCCGCACCGTCCGGCGACGCGTCGAAGAGGCGATCGACCTGTTCGCCGAGAACGCCGCCGCCCGGCTCGACCCACCGGCAGGCGAGGCCGACCACTGGCACGTCGAGCGGCGGGAGGCGCTGGTCCGCCTGGACGTGCCGGAGCCGCAGTGCGTCGAGCGCTGGGTGGTGCTGGCCGAGCACGACATCGGCGACCGCGTCCGGGTGCCGGTGACCCCGCCGTGCGGGCCGTCCCGGGCCGCGGCGGGCCTGCGGGTCGTGCCGCTCTTCGGGGTCGAGGTGGCCGGCGAGCAGCGGACGCCGGACGGACGCCTCCTGCTCGACCTGCGCCTGCCCCGCACCCTGCACGCGGGTCAGCGGCACGAGTGCGGCCTGGTCGTCACCGCCGCGGGTGACGGCACCCGCGCGCACCACCTCTACCGCCCGGAACGGCGGTGCGAGTCGTTCGAGGTGACGGTCCGGTTCCCGGCCGCGCACGTGCCCGCCGCGATCAGCCCGGTCCGGGGAACGCTCGCGACCGACCGGGAGACGGCCGAGGAGGAGCTGGTGGTCGACGCGGTGCACGAGGCGCACGCCGCTTTCGCGGACCTGCGTCCCGGGCACGTCTACGGCATCCGCTGGCGGCCCGAGGTGCCCGGCACCTGAACGGGAGCGGTCAGCGGCGCAGCACGGTGGTGCCGTCGGACGTCCCGGTGTGGGTGAGGCGCTTGGCGAAGCAGTCGTCCGGACCGATGCGCTCGCGGTCGCACCACGCGTTCGCCTCCGCGCCGGTGGCGTACGTGTGGGGCACCACCGTGACCCAGAAGTCACCGCTGTCGAAGCTGACGAAGTCCGCGGAGGACAGCAGCAGCGCGTTCGGGTACCTGGCCTCGGTGAGCTGGAAGTCCCGCCAGATGTCCTCGTGGGTGAACCGCACCCCGTGCACCACGAGCCCCACCCGCTTCGAGGACAGCTGCGGCACCCACCGGTCCACGAGGGACTCGACCGCCGCCCGGTCGGCGGCCACCTGCGCGTCCAGGTTGCGGCGTGCGACTTCGTCGGGCGGGACGGCGCTGGTGGTGGGCGTGGTGGTGGTTGTGGTGACCGGCGCCGGTGTCCACGTCCACGTCGGCACCCGGGGGGTCGCCGCGCCCGCCTCAGCCGCCGTCGCGACGCCCGCGACCCGGCGGTTCGAGTAGCGCACCGCGACCACGGACGCCGCCACCAGCGTGATGGCGACCACCACCACCGCGGTGACCAGGAGCGGCAGCGGGAGGCGCGGGGCGTCCGGTCGGTCCTGGACGGACCAGCTCCCGAGGTCCGCGCCGCAGGCCGTGCAGTACCGGAGGCCGGGCGTCTGACCGGTTCCACACCTGCCGCAGACGTTCATGGGGCGTCCCTGCCGTGTCGTGGCGAAGAAGACAGACCACGCTAGCCCCGGCCTCGCCGCCGCGCCGCCCCGTGCGGCGTTTGGCCACTATTTGGCCGTTGGTTGTCCAACGTCAGCCGGTCGCCCGCGCCGCCGCGCGGCCCGCCACCCGGCCGGAGAACAGGCACCCGCCCAGGAACGTGCCCTCCAGCGCGCGGTAGCCGTGGACGCCGCCGCCGCCGAAACCGGACGCCTCACCGGCCGCGTACACGCCTTCGAGGACGGTGCCGTCGCCCTTCAGCACCCGGGCCGACAGGTCGGTGTGCAGGCCGCCCAGCGTCTTGCGGGTCAGCACGGACAGGCGCACCGCGATCAGCGGCCCGGCCTTCGGGTCCAGCAACGGGTGCGGCTCGACGACGCGGATCAGCTTGTCGGTGATGAACTTGCGGGCCTCGCGCATGGCGTTGATCTGCATGTCCTTGCCGAGCCCCGACACCACCTGCCGGTCGCGCTCGACGATCGTGCGCCGCAGCGCCGCCGCGTCGATCAACGACGTGCCGGTGAGCGCGTTCATCCCGGCGGCCAGCTCCTCCGGCGTGCGGCCGAAGATGAACTCCTCGGACCGCTTGGCGAACTCCTCGACCGGCGCGACCGCGCCCGGCATGGCCCGCTTCAGCACGGCCCGCACGTCCTTGCCGGTCAGGTCGGGGTTCTGCTCCGACCCGGACAGCGCGAACTCCTTGCCGATGATCCTGGAGTTCAGGACGAACCACGAGTAGCCGTGCCCGGTCTTCACGATGTGCTCCAACGCGCCCAGCGCGTCGAACCCGGGGAACAGCGGGATCGGCAGCCGCGAGCCGGTCGCGTCCAGCCACAGCGACGACGGACCGGGCAGGATGCGGATGCCGTGCCTGCTCCACACCGGGGCGTAGTTGGCGATGCCCTCCGGGTAGTGCCACATCCGGTCCTCGTTGATGATCTCGCCGCCGGTGTCCTGCACGACCTTGAGCATCTCGCCGTCCACGTGGTCGGGCACGCCCGACAGCATGTGCTCGGGCGGCGTGCCCAGGCGGGACGGCCAGTTGCGGCGCACCATCTCGTGGTTGGCCCCGATGCCGCCGGAGGTGACGACCACGGCCTGCGCGCGCAGCTCGAACTCCCCGGACACCGCCCGCGAGCTCGGCTCGCCCCGGCCGGCCGTGCTGACCTCCAGCACCTCGCCGCGCACGCCGTCGACCGCGCCGCCGGTGGTGGTCAGCCCGGTCACCCGGTGCCGGAACTTCAGCTGCACGAGCCCGCGCGCCACGCCCTCGCGCACCCGCCGCTCGAACGGCGCGACGATGCCCGGCCCGGTGCCCCAGGTGACGTGGAAGCGCGGCACGGAGTTGCCGTGGCCGTCGGCCAGGTACCCGCCGCGCTCGGCCCACTGCACGAGCGGGAACCAGCGCACGCCCATCGCGTGCAGCCACGACCGCTTCTCGCCGGCCGCGAAGTGCACGTACGCCTCGGCCCACTGACGCGGCCAGTGGTCGGCGTCCCGGTCGAACGCGGCCGAGCCCAGCCAGTCCTGGAGGGCGAGCTCCGCCGAGTCCTTGACCTTCAGCCGCCGCTGCTCCGGGCTGTCGACCAGGAACAACCCGCCGAACGACCAGAACGCCTGACCTCCGAGCGAGGCTTCCGGCTCCTGGTCGAGCAGGATGACCTTGCGCCCGGCGTCGACCAGTTCGGCCGTGGCGACGAGGCCCGCGAGGCCCGCGCCGACGACGATGACATCCGCATCCGCCATCGGGCGAGTCTAGATCGAAGTCCGACGGCGGACGAGAGTTGAACAAAATTCACTTTAGGGAGTTGGTGCACGGTGTCGTACGCGGGGGACAGCGGTGAGGTCAGCGCGGTGTGGCGGCCGGTGGCCGAGGTGGACGCGATCGACCGGCCGCGGACCCGGAACCGGCTGGTCGCGCCCGGCTCCGTCACGCGCGGGCAGTTCGGGCTGTTCGACTGGCGGATGGAGCCGCGCGCCGGCGGCCCCGAGCCGCACTTCCACCGGACGTTCTCGGAGTCGTTCTACGTGATCTCCGGAGCGGTTCGGCTCTTCAACGGTGACAACTGGGTAACGGGCACGGCGGGTGATTTCCTGTACGTCCCGGAAGGCGGTGTGCACGCTTTCCGGAACGACTCCGACGAACCGGCGTCGATGTTGATCCTGTTCGCCCCCGCCCCGCCGCGGGAGAAGTACTTCCGGGAACTGGCGGAGATCGTGGATTCCGGTCGGCAGCTCAGCGCGCCGGAGTGGGCCGAGTTCTACGCCCGGCACGACCAGTACATGGTCTGAGCTGCGGTGACGGGGAAGTTGAGGCCGCCGGCCGTGCGGTGGGGGGAACCGTTCGGCCGGCGGCGGTCGGGCGTGCGTGGGCGCACCTGCAACGTCTCGGGGAGAGGTGCCGCGCGGGCTTGGGGGGAGGTGCCCTGCGGG
This sequence comes from Actinosynnema sp. NPDC091369, assembly GCF_044757065.1. Taxonomy (NCBI): domain Bacteria; kingdom Bacillati; phylum Actinomycetota; class Actinomycetes; order Pseudonocardiales; family Pseudonocardiaceae; genus Actinosynnema; species Actinosynnema sp. NPDC091369. The sequence goes on from NZ_JBIVUG010000003.1 coordinate 80,906, forward strand.
CCTGACGTCCGGTGCGGCGTCCACGTGCCGACCAGCAGTAGAACGGGTGGTGACCTGCGGGTGTTCCCCCGGGGGCGGCAGGGTGTCGGGAGTCACGCTGAGTGGTCGGCGGCCCTCGTCGCGGGCCGCGGATCAGGCGTCGCCGCGCAGCTCGGTCATCCGGGTCTCCGCCTCCGCGAGCTTGTCCCGGGCGGTCCCGGCGCGGCGCTTGGCCTTCGCCAGCCTGGTCGACGCCTCCTGCTCGGCCTGCTGCGCCCGCCGCAGCTCGGCCTGGAGCGCGGCAGTGTGCTCCTCGCGCTCGGCCAGGGCCTGCTCGGCCTCCGCGACGGCCGCGTCCGCCTTCCGCACGTCGTCCCGCGCGCCGCTGATCTCGTCGCGCGCCCGGGCGAGCTGCCGCTCCCGCCGCTGTTCACGGCGTGGCGCCAGGTCGTCGCGCACCGGGGTCGCGGTCTCGCTCAACGGGCCGAAGCCGGACTGCTCGACCGGCTTGACCAGCCGTCCCGCCCGGATCCGCGCGCCGAGCACGGCGTCGGCCAGCGCCGCGGTCAACGTGGTGCGCACCTGCTGCACGGCGTCGGGTCCGAGCGGCCGGCCCGCGTCTCCGGCCAGCGCCTCCACCCGCCGCACGAGCGCGCTCAGCACGGCCCGCCGCCGCGCGCTCAGCTGCCGCAAAGCCCCGCCGCGCAGCTCCTCCTGCGCCGCGCGCAGCTCGTCACCCAGAGCGAGCGCCTCGGTCAGGTCCGCCGCGGCCTCGCGGGCCAGCAGGTTCAGCGCCCACGCCGACGAGGTGGGCTTGCGCAGCGCCGCGACCTGCTTGGCCAACGCCTTGTCGCCGCGGTCGGCGGCCAGCCGGGCGTGGGCGTCGCGGGCCGCGACGAACTCCGCCGGCGGCAGTGCGTACAGCTCGTCGGCTATCCGGTCGATCGGTGCGGCGTCCACGATGTCGACCAGTGTGCCCGCCATCGCGTTGATGTGCGATTTGTTACGGATTCGCAGCCCACTCGAACGGTTCACCGTTGACAGTGTTTGACATTCCGACCGGTCGGCTCTTGACTGGAGGTGTCGCACCCGTTCCGGTGTTGTGCGGCACTTCTCGCGTGTTTGCGCAATAGACCGTTCAGTCCAATGTGGACTTTCCTATTGGGCTGAACGTCCGATTGTTACCCGGGGGCCGGGGAGATGTGCTTGCGCCAATCTTTCCCCACGAAGGGTTTGCGCCGTGATCAACTCAGGAAGCCGGTGGAGACACCGCACCAGTGCGGCCTTGCTGGCCGCCGTGCTGGGCACCACTGGGTTCGGCTTCGCCGCCGGGTCGGCCGTCGCGCAAGAGGCGCCCTCCGCGCCCGCGCCCGCCGACAAGCAGCTCGACAAGCAGGACCGGGAGCGCATCGCCGAGGCCGAGCAGGCCGGTCAGGCGAACGTCACGCTCCTGGTCGCCGCCGAAGAGGGCAAGCTGGACTCCGCCGCCAACGACCTCAAGGCCCTCGGCGGCGTGGTCGAGTCCACCGAACGCGATGTCGACTACCTCAAGGTCTCGGTGCCCCGGGACAAGGCCGAGAAGGCCGCCAAGCTCGCGTCCGTGAACTCGGTGGACGTGGACGGCCTGGTCGTCCTGGACGACCCGCGCCCGGACGGCGCGACCTCGCCGCTGCCGCAGCCGGCGCCGGGCGCGAAGACGCCCAAGAAGAACCCGTACATGCCGACGCAGGACACCAAGGCGGCGCAGTTCACCGACGAGCACCCCAAGTGGGACGGCCGCGGCACGACGATCGCCATCATGGACTCCGGCATCGACCTGGACCACCCGGCGCTGGCGACCACCACGACCGGTGAGCGCAAGGTCGTCGACTGGTACAACGCCAACGCCACCAACTCCGGCGACGGCACCTGGTTGCAGGTCTCCGGCCGCTACAACGGCAAGTTCACCGCGGGCGGCGCGAACTACACCGCGCCCGCCACCGGCGGCCCGTTCAGCTTCGGCACGTTCCGCGAGACCGCGGGCGACCTGGGCCTGGCCAACAGCGAGACCGGCGGTGACATCAACCGCGACGGCGACCGCACCGACTCCTTCGGCGTGCTGCAGGACATCACGACCAAGGAGGTCCGGGTCGACACCGACGGCGACGGTGACTTCACCGACCAGGCCGCGATGATCGACTACAAGTACAAGAAGGACGTCGGCCACTTCGGCGCGGACAACCCGGCCACGCCGGTGCTGGACACCGTGGCGTTCGTGGTGCAGACCGACAAGTCGAACTACGACGCGGCCGGCACGGCGTGGGTCAACATCGGCATCTCCGCCGCGGCGCACGGCTCGCACGTCGCGGGCATCACCGCGGCGAACAAGATGTTCGGCGGCAAGATGGCCGGCGCCGCCCCCGGCGCGAAGCTGATGGCCGTCAAGGTCTGCCTGTCCACCCCGTCGTGCACCAACAGCGGCCTGATCGACGGCCTGCTGTACGCGGCGCGCAACGGCGCGGACGTCGTCAACATCTCCATCGGCGGCCTGCCGGCGCTCAACGACGGCAACAACGCGCGTGCGGAGCTCTACAACCGCACCATCGCCGAGTACAACGTGCAGGTGTTCATCTCCGCGGGCAACAGCGGCGGCGGCGCGAACACCGTCGGCGACCCGTCGGTCGCCACGGACGCGATGAGCGTCGGCTCGTACATCACCGCGGACACCTGGCTGTCCAACTACGGCTCGGTGACCAAGCAGAAGGAAGGTCTGCACGGCTTCTCGTCGCGCGGTCCGCGTGAGGACGGCGGCTTCAAGCCGAACATCGTCGCGCCCGGCTCGGCGATCTCGACCGTGCCGCAGTGGCAGGTCCCCGGCCCGGTGGCCGGCACCTACGACCTGCCCGCGGGCTACGCGATGTTCAACGGCACGTCGATGGCCTCGCCCCAGGCGACCGGCGCCGCCGCGCTGCTGATCAGCGCGTACAAGGCCGAGCACAACGGCGAGCGCCCGCCCGTCGCGGCGCTGCGCAACGCGATCCAGTCCGGCGCCAAGTGGGTCTCCACCCTCCAGGCGTACGAGCAGGGCGCGGGCCTGTTCGACACCAAGCGCGCGTGGGAGCAGCTCAACGCCCACCCGGAGACGCAGGCGGTCGGCACCTCGGTGACCGTGAACACCGCGCTGTCGGGCCTGCTGGCCACCCCGAACACGGGTGTCGGCATCCACGACCGCGAGGGCGTCGTCGTGGGCAAGGAGTACACCCGCACCTACACCCTGACCCGCACCACGGGCCCGAACCGCAACCAGCAGTTCCTGGTGAACTGGCAGGGCAACGACGGCACGTTCTCGTCGAAGTCCCTGGTCAGCCTGCCGCTGAACACGCCGGTGACGTTCGACGTCAAGGTCAAGCCGGCCAAGGCGGGCGCGCACTCGGCCGTGCTGCGGCTGGACAACCCGGGCACCCGCGGCATCGACGTGTTCACCCTGAACACGGTGTTCGCCGCGGACGAGTTCACCGCGGCGGGCAAGTACGCGGTGACCAAGACCGGCACGATCGCGCGCAACCAGTCGAAGAGCTTCTTCGTGAACGTGCCCGCGGGCACGAGCGCGCTGAAGGTCGACATGGCGGCGGGCGGCGAGGCCGGCAAGGGCCAGGTCCGGTTCCTGCGCTACGACCCGTACGGCGTGCCGTTCGACACCACGTCGTCGACCAACTGCTACAACCCCGACGCGGGCGCCGGCTGCGCCGGTGGCTCGCCGACCAGCCGCACGGTCAGCAACCCGCTGCCGGGCGTGTGGGAGATCGTGGTCGAGGCCCGGCGCACGTCCGACGCCGACGCCGCGCCGTACTCGGTGACCGCGTCCGTGCTGGGCACGACGATCAGCCCGAACCCGGACACCGTCGAGTCGGCCACGATCGGCACGCCGATCAGCCGCGAGTACGCGGTGACCAACTCGCTGGCCGCGTTCACCGGCAAGCTCGTCGGCGGTTCCCTGGCCAGCGCCCGGATCGACCGCCCGACCATCGCCGACGCGGCGGTCCAGCTCTACGACCTGACCGTGGCCCCGGGCTCCACGTCGCTGCGCGCGACGATCGGCCGGACCAGCGACGTGTCGGCCGACCTGGACCTGTTCGTCTACAACTGCACCACCGGCACGTGCGTGCTGGCCGGTCAGTCGGCGGACGGCGACTCGGAGGAGTCGGTGACGATCGCCAACCCGGCCGCGGGCGCGTGGCGGGTGCAGGTCGACGGCTACGAGGTGCCCGCGGGCACCACGGAGTACGACTACATCGACCTGTTCGCCGCCGCCGGCCTCGGCTCGGTCGCGGTGACCGACACCGACTCGGAGCGGACCGCGGGCGAGACGTGGACCGTTCCGGCGACGGTCACCGCCGGTGGCCAGGCCGGTGCGGGCCGGGTGCTGCGCGGTGAGCTGACCGTGCAGACCTCGGACGGCGCCATCGTCGGCCGCGGCGCGGTGATCCTGAAGAACGTGGCCTGACGCCACACCCGGAAGACCCTCAGGGCCATCCCCGCCGCGCGCGGGGGTGGCCCTGAGCCGTGTCGGGGCCACGCGCCGTTGGCCGCAACCGGCCGGCGGCGCGCCGCACCACCCGATGCGGCCCGAGACTCCGGGGCACGTGGCGATGGTCGTGGCCTACTTCGGCCTGGACGAGTACGTGCCGGAGCTGAACGAGGTCGGGTGGTTCGGCGCGCTGTCGGGGATGTGCGCGCTCCTGGTCTTCGCCGCGGGGGCGTTCCGGGCGAACGTCCTCGTGCGGATCGGGGCCGCGCTGGTGCTCGCGAGCGTGACCCACACGGTCATCACGGTCGTCGCCACCCTCGTGTCGCTGATCGGTGATCGCGGCGGTGAGCGGGGCACGCTGGAGGACGGCGCGGTCGGGTTCCTGTGGCTCGTCGTCGCCGTGGTCCTGCTCTGGCGGGTGGTCGCCGGGAAGTGGCCTGCGACGCGGTGAGCGGTCAGGGCGTCGGGTCGCCGTTGCCCAGCGGCTCGTCGACGTCGACCCGGCTGATCCCGTCGACCGCCGTCACCTGCCCGGCGAGCTCGACCGGGACCGTGACGCGGACGTAGCCGATGGCGGCGTCGGTGGTCTCCACGGTCGCGCCGAGCCGGGCCATGGTCGCGGCCACCTCGTCGGCCCTGCCGGGTTCGGTGGACACGGTCAGCCCGACCGCCCGCACGCCGTCGCGCGCGGCGCGGTCCAGCGCGGTCCGGCCCTGCGGGCTCAGCTTGGTCGACGGCACGGGCACCGACGACACGGTGACCGAGGTGACCGCGGGCGGGGTGCCGATCGAGCCGGTGTCCATCGAGCCGGTGTCGGCTGGCCGCTGCGCGCAGCCCGCCAGCACGAGCCCCGCCACCGCCGTCACCACGAGCCTGCGCATGCGTCCTCCTGCGGCCGATCCTGCCACCAGGACGGAAGTCGGGGTCAGCGCGGTTGCACGGCCTGCTCCGGCCCGCTGAACGCCTGCACGCGCTCCTCGCCGTCCGCGCTCTCGCCGAACACCCGGTTGTCGGACGAGCCGTTCGTCGCCGTCGTCGGCGTCACCGAGGCGGCCCTGGGCAGCTCACGCACCCGCACCTGCGGCAACGCGCCGGGGTGCCGCGACCGCAGCCAGCCGACCAGGTGCTCGCGCGCCACGCACCGCAGGTCCCACAGCCGGCCCGCGTCCGACGCGCTCACCAGCGCGCGGACCCGCACGAACGACCCGACCGCGTCGGTCACCTGGAGCACGCACACCCGGCCGTCCCACAGGTCGCTGGATTCCAGCGCGTGCCGCAGCTCGTGCCGCAGGTCCTCCACCGGCACGGTCCAGTCGAGGTCCAGCTCCACCGTGCCCAGCAGCGCCGACTGGGTGCGGGTCCAGTTCTCGAACGGCGTCTTGAGGAAGTAGGCGGTGGGCAGGATCAGCCGCCGGTCGTCCCACAGGTGCACGACCACGTACGTGAGCGTGATGTCCTCGATGCGGCCCCACTGGCCGTCCACGACCACCACGTCGTCCAGCCGCACGGCGTCGCTGAACGCGATCTGCACGCCCGCGAACACGTTGCCCAGCAACGACTGCGCCGCCAGCGCGGCGATGGCGCCGATGACACCGGCGGAGGCCAGTATCGAGGTGCCGGCGGCACGCGCGCCGGGGAACGTCATCAGCACCGCGGCCGCCGCGAGCACGCTCACCACGACCACGGTGACGCGGCGGACCAGCGTGATCTGGGTGTGCACGCGGCGGGCGTGCCGGTTGTCGGACACGTCGACCCGGATGCGCGCCAGCGTCGCGTCCTCGATCACCACCAGCAGCGAGGCGAGCAGCCACGCGCCGGCCAGGATGAGCGCTATTCCCGTCACGTGCATGGCCACCGGCCGCCAGTCGCCGTGCGCCGCCACCCCGAGCGACACCTGCGCCGCGACCAGCGCCGCCACCGCCAGGGCCGGCTTGTGCGCGTGCCGCGCCAGCCCGGCGAACAGCGCCGACCGGCGGCCGAGGCGGCGGACCACCCGGTGGACGAGCGTGACGGCGAGCAGTGCGACCAAGAGCGAGCCGGCGAACGTGACCACGGCTGCGAGCACGGGAAGGGCACCTCCTCTGCGCGGGTACGTCCTCGGAGCCGTACCCGCGAACGGAGTAGTTCAGGCGCGTTTGAACCCCGTTCGGGCGAATTAGGAGATTCACCACAACCGGGCCGCGCTTCCGTCGCCCGGCGACGTCCGTGCTGCCGTTCCGCCGGGGCCGCGTGGGTCGGGCCGACGCTCGGTCAGGCCCTCGGCAGCAGGTGGGCGACCTGGCCGACGAACCCCACCAGCCGGTCCGGCGTGAACCGCTCCGGGTCGGTGATCGCCAGCCGGCCCGCCATCTCGGCCAGCGCGAGCATGGTGTGGCCGAGCAGCTCGGCGTCCAGCCCGGTGGCGCCCAGCGCCTTCAACCCCAGCTCGGCCAGCACGTTGACCTGCGCCAGCACCCGGGTCCGCACCAGCTCGACCTGCTTCCGGAACTCCACCGGCGTGCCCTCGGGCGGCAGCAGCACCAGCCGCCAGCGCTCCGGTGACGCCACGACGGCGTTGACGAACGCGCGCACGGTGTCGGTGTAGACGTCCTCCGGCGAGCGGTCGCCGAAGTCGGTGGCCGGCATCGCGCCCAGCACCTGCCCGGTCGCCCGGTCGGCCTCGCGGCGCAGCAGCGCGGCGACCACCTCGGCCCGGTTCGCGTACAGCTCGTAGACCACCGGCTTGGTGACGCCGGACCGCCGGGCCACGGCCTCCATGGTCACCGCGTCGAAACCGCCCTCGGCGAGCAGGCCGAGCGCGCCGTCCAGCAGCTGGTCGCGCCGCTGCCCCGGTGGCAGCCGCGGTGCGTACTTGCGGCGCGTTGTGCTCACCGAACCATATTGCTACGGTGTCGTAGCTTTCACAAAGCTACGCAGGCGTAGGAAGTGCTCGGAGGCAACGTGCGCGTGGAGTCCGAGGGTGCGCGGCTCGCCGTGTTCGAACACGGCGACAAGTCCGCGCCGACCGTCGTCCTGGTGCACGGCTACCCCGACACGCACCGCGTGTGGGACGACGTCGTGCCGCTGCTGGCCGAGGAGTTCCACGTCGTCACCTACGACGTGCGCGGAGCGGGGGAGTCGTCCGCGCCGCGCGGACTGGCCGCCTACCGGCTGCCGGTGCTGGCGCGCGACCTGTTCGCGGTGGTCGCGGCGGTCAGCCCGGACGCGCCGGTGCACGTCGTCGCGCACGACTGGGGCTCGATCCAGGCGTGGGAAGCGGTCACCACGCCGGACGCGCCGATCGCCTCGTACACCTCGATCTCCGGGCCGTGCCTGGACCACGTCGGCCACTGGATGCGCCGCAAGCCGACCACCCGGCACCTCAAGCAGCTGCTGCACTCCTGGTACATCGCGATGTTCCACCTGCCGTTCGTCGCGCCGCTGCTGTGGCGGCACGTGATCGGGCCCCGCTGGGCGACGGTCGTGCGGCGGGTCGAGGGCGCCGCGCCGCACGTCGCGCCCACCGTCGTGCGGGACGGCGTGCAGGGCATCGCGCTGTACCGGGCGAACTTCGTGCCCCGGCTGCGCTCGCCGCGCGTGCGGCGGACCGACGTGCCGGTGCAGCTGGTGCAGCCGTCGCGGGACCGGTACGTCACCGCCGGCGTGACCGAGGACGTGGAGCGGTGGGCGTCGGACGTGCGGCGCCGCGTGATCGACGCGGGCCACTGGGCGCCCGTCACGCACGCCCGCGCGGTGGCGCTGCTGGTGGCGGACCACGTCACCGCTCACAGTCACCCTGCCTGAGCCGCGGCAGCGCCTCCCTCGCCTGTTGCCGGGCGAGGTTCCAGGAACGCCAGTCGTCGCCCCCCACGCGGCGGAACTCCAAGGCGCAGGCGCGCACGTGCTCCGGGAGGCCGGCCAGGGCGGGCACCACGTCGTCGGAGAGCCGGGCCAGGTACCAGACGTCGATCTTCTGCGTGGCGTGGTAGCGGTCGACGTTGCGCTCGGCGATGAACCGCTCGGGGTTGAGCGCGCCCAACCCGACCAGCGCGGCGAACCCCGTGCCCACGACGGCGCGGGCCAACCACCTCCCCTCCAGCCGCACGCCCGCCGCCAGCACCAGCAGGTAGACGACGCCCAGCCAGAGCTCGCAGGCGGAGACCAGGACCCGGAGCACGGTGAAGCCGTAAGCCTGCTGGTAGAGCCACATGCGGGCGAGGGCGGAGGCGACGATCACCAGGGTGAGCACGCTCAGCGCGCCGAGCAGGCCGCGCAGCCACTTCCGGTCGGTCGGGGAGTCCAGCCTGGCCAACCGGGCGACGAAGGCGATCACGCCGAGGGTCAGCACGGTGACGGCGAGCAGCTGCCAGAAGCCGCTGCGGGCGTAGTCGGCGTAGGTCAGGTCAGGGGTGACGAGGACGTGCTCGTCACCGCCGAACAGCGTGGTGACCTGCACGGCCACGAAAGCGGCGAACAGCAGCGCCAGCGCGCCGACCGGCAGCGCCCAGTCCCGCCGCGCGACCGTTCGGGGCAGGTCGGTGGCGTGGTCCAGGGCCGGCGGCGAGACCCGCAGGTAGGCCGCCCCGATCGTGCCCAGGCCGACGGTCGTGAACAGCACGATCGGTTGGCCGGCGGACTCGTCGGGGGCGATCGAGCCGAGGAGGTCGGCGAACGCGGCGTCGGCCCCGGCGAGGAGGGGGACGAACACCAGCAGCAGGCCGGCGGTCACCAGGAGCGGTCGGGCCAGCGGCGGGGTGCCGTTCTCCTTGACGCCGCGGGCCAGCCAGGGCAGCGCCCGGACCGCCGCCACCGGCACCGCGACCGAGCCGAGCACGAGACCGCGGGCCGAGCGGCCGTCGGTGAACGCGAGCGACCCGGCGGCGCAGCCCGCGATGGCGCAGAGCGTGAACAGCCACTCGGCCGCGACGAACGCGCCGACCGCGAACAGGGCGACGGACAGCAGCGCCCAGCCCGCCCTGACCTGGCGCAGCAGGGCGAAGACGAGGGCCGCGGTGAGGGCCCAGCCGAGGCCGGGCTCGTCGAGCGGCAGCAGCACGGCCGCCCCGAGCCCCCCGGCGGCGCCGGCGAGCAGTACGCGGTTGGGTGTCATCGGGTGTCGCCTCCAGGGCGCGCGCCACCGCCCGCTCTGCCTCGGCGGCGGGTGGCGCGGTGTCGTGGGTTCGAGGGTTCGTGGGTTCCGTCGGCTTTCGGGCACGACGGGGTGCGGGGTGGAACGGGCTCAGGGCCCGGAATTGTCGGTGCCTCGTGGTTGACTAGAAGCCAGGGTTCCCCTGGGCGGGGACCCCTGCGAAGCAGTGCCTTTCGGCCGGGCAAGGCGGTCCGGCCGGGTCATGCGGTTCGGCCGGCCAAGCGGTTCGGTTGAGTCGTGCGGTTCGGCCGGGTAGGTGGGTCGGCCGGGTCAGCTGGGGTCGGTCGGGTCACGCGGGGGCGGGGCAGGTGGCCGGGAGGGTGGCGCGGATCCGGCAGCCCGGGCCGTCGACCACCGCGATCGTGCCGCCGTGCAGGTCGACCACCCAGCGGGCGATGTTGAGGCCCAGGCCCGTGCCACCGCCGCCGGCCCGCTCACCCCGCGTGAAGCGCTCGAAGACCCGTTCCCGGTCCTGCGGCGCGATGCCCGGACCGTCGTCCGCGACCTCCAGCACCAGCTCCGCCCCGACCGACGCGGAGATCCGCACCTCACCGCCGGCCGGACCGTGCCGCGCCGCGTTGTCCAGCAGGTTCGCCACCACCTGCGCCAGCCGGGCCTCGTCCGCGTACACCGTCGCCCCGGGCGGTGAGACGTCCACGGTGAACCGCACCCCCCGGGCGGCCACCGAGGCTTCCGCCACGACCTCCTCCAGCAACGGCTCCAGCGGGAACTCCGCCAGGTCCAGCCGGTGCGCGCCGGCGTCGATCCGCGACAGGTCCAGCAGCTCCGTCACCAACCGGCCCAGCCGCTCGGTCTGCGCCAGCGCCGTCCGCATCGTCGCGGCGTCCGGCTGCGCGACCCCGTCCACCACGTTCTCCAGCACGTTCTGCAACGCCGTGATGGGTGTGCGCAGCTCGTGCGAGACGTTCGCGATCAGCTCCCTCCGCTGCTGGTCCGCCGCACCGAGGTCGGCCGCCATCTGGTTGAACGCGCTCGCCAGCTCGCCGACCTCGTCCCGCGCCGTCGCCCGCACCCGCCTGCTGTAGTCACCGGCGCGCATCGCCCGCACCGCCGCCGTCATGTCCCGCAACGGCCGGGTCATCCCGTGCGCCATGACCTGCGACGTCACCAGCATGATCGCGATCGCGCCGTACGTCGTGCCCGGCGCGAGCCACCCGATCCGCACCCGGAAGTACGTGAACCCGGCCGCCGCCGCCGACACCAGCAGGATGCCGAGCTTCAGCTTGATCGACCGCACCGGGTCCAACGGGCGCGGCAGCCACTCCAGGGTCGTCTCGACCGCCGACCGCAAGCTCATCGCGGCACCTCCAACGCGTAGCCGACGCCGTGCACGGTCCGGATCAGGTCGGTGCCCAACTTCCGCCGCAACGCCTTGATGTGGCTGTCCACCGTCCGCGTCCCCGTGCCGTCCGCCCACCCCCACACCTCGCTGAGCAGCCGCTCCCGCGACTGCACGGCCCGCGGGCGCTCGGCGAGGTGCACCAGCAGCTCGAACTCGGTCGGCGTCAGGTGCGCCTCCTCCCCGCCGCGCACCACCCGCCGCTCGGCCAGGTCGATCTCCAGGTCGGCCACGGTGATCCGCGACGCCGCCGCCGACGCCGCCCGCTCCACCCGCCGCAGCAGCGCGTGCACCCGCGCGGCGAGCTCCCGGATCGAGAACGGCTTGGTCAGGTAGTCGTCCGCGCCGACCGCGAGCCCCACCAGCAGGTCGGTCTCGTCGCCGCGCGCGGTCAGCATGAGCACCGGCACCGGCCGCTCGGCCTGGATCCGCCGGCACACCTCCAACCCGTCGAACCCGGGCAGCATCACGTCCAGCACCACCAGGTCGGGCCGGACGTCCCGGGCCCGCGTGACGGCCGACGGGCCGTCGTGCGCCAGGTCCACCTCGAACCCCTCGGCCCGCAGCCGCGCGGCCACGGACTCGGCGATGGTCAGGTCGTCCTCGACCACCAGAACGCGGCGTGTCATGCGGCCGACTCTATGTCGGAGCCGTGGAGGTGACCGGCGCGAGTTGTGAACGTCCTGTGCAGACCTCCACACCCCACAACCGGCCCTCGTGCCCGCACGTCATAGGGGCATGGAGAGGTTCCAACCGGGCACGACGATCGTCCGCCGCGACGTCTTCCGCGGGAAGGTGTGGTCCGCGTACGCGCTGCACGTGCTGGAGGACGCGCCCGACGCCCTCGTGGCCGGCTGCCCGCCGGGTGCGGAGGTCAGGGCGCCCACCACCTGGATCGAGTGGCTGCGGACCGGCGAGGACGCCGCGCGCGAGCGGGCGCTGCCCGACCTGGCGGCCGGCCGGTGGCGGCTCGGCCCGTGGACCTGGCGCGACACGGCGCTGCTGCTGTGGAACCCGCCGGGCGCGTGGTTCGGCGTCCACGCCTTCCACGACCCGTCCGACGGGCACCGGCTGCGGCACTGGTACGTGAACTTCCAGCGTCCTCTGCGGCGCACGGCGTTCGGCTTCGACACGTTCGACCTGCTGCTGGACCTGGTGATCGCGCCGGACCTGTCCCGGTGGACCTGGAAGGACGAGGACGAGTACGCCCGGGGCCGCCGCCTCGGCGTGGTGGGCGAGGACGACCACCGGGCGGTCGAGCGGGCCCGGGACCAGGTCGTGGCCATGGTGGAGAACCGCGAGGGCCCGTTCGCGACCCGACCCTCCTGGCGTTCCGACCCCTCCCGGCCCGCGCCCGTGCTGCCCGCCGACGCCCTCACCGCGGACCTGGCGCCCTGACGGCAGCCGAACGGAGGAATCCGGCAGTGCTCTCGGGCAGGAGCTGCTTAGCTGGCAGTCGGGCGGGACTTCGACGAGGAGGTCTGGTCGTGCGGCACTTGCTCAGCACCGCGCTGGCGCTCGTCTCCGCGATCTCGACGGCCCCGGCGGCGGTGGCCGGGCCCGGGTTCGTGGAGCTCGCGCCGAAGGGGTCGGCGGTCGCGATCAACGACGCCGGGGTGGTCGTCGGCCGCGCCACCGGCGTGGACCGGCGGTCCCGGGCGGTCCGCTGGGACGCCGAGGGTCGGATCAGCGAACTGGCCCTGCCCGCGGGCGGCCGGTACGCGACCGTCTTCGGCGTCGACGCGGACGGCGCGGCGTACGGGAACACCAGCGACCCCGCGCACTGGTCGCAGGCGACCCGGTGGAACCCCGACGGCTCGGTCACCGTGCTCGACTTCCTGCCCGGCGGCGACTACACGCTCGCCGTCGCGGTGAACGACAGCGGCACGGTCGTCGGGTACGGCGGCGACGCGGACGGCGCGCGCCAAGCGATCACCTGGGACGACGACGGCGCGGCCACCGTGCTCCCGGGCCTGGGCGCCGCGACCGAGGCGACCGCCATCGACGACCGGGGCGCGATCGCCGGCCTCTCGTACAGCGGTGCGGGCCGTCGGGCGGTGAGGTGGGACGACGGCGTGCCCACCGACCTGGGCGCCGTCCCGGGCAGCAGCCACCTGGGCGTGGAGGCGGTCCGCGGTCGGTTCGTGATCGGCTCGTACCAGACGGAGGACCGGACGGCCTTCGGCGTGCGCTGGGACGGTGCCGCGGTCGCCTACCCGCCCGCCGCGCCCGGCCGGTCCAGCACCTTGTCGGCGCTGGACGCGGGCGGTGCGGCGTTCGGCCGGGTCGACGGCTCGCCGGTGCGGTGGGCGGCCGACGGCGGCGTCACGACCCTGGCGCTCCCCGCCGGTTTCACCGCGGGCGAGGTGGCCCGGGTCAACGACGGGGGCACGGCCGCGGGCGTGGCCATCGGCAGCACCTACCGGCCGTTGCGCTGGTCGCCGTCGGGTGAGGTGACGCTGCTGCCGGTGCCGGCCGGCACGCACGGCTTCGCCCTGGACGTCAACGACCGCGGTGTGGTCGTGGGCGAGTTCGGCGGGCGCGCGGTCCTGTGGCCCTGACCGCCGGACGTCGGTGCCACGTCCTAGGGTGACCGCGTGGCTGACGCGGTCCTGGAAGCGGTGCTGGAGCGGATCACGTTCGCCAACGAGGAGACCGGCTACACCGTCGCGCGCGTCGACCCCGGCCGCGGCGGCGACCTGGTCACCGTGGTCGGGTCGCTGCTCGGCGCGCAGCCGGGCGAGTCGATCCGGATGCGCGGGCGCTGGGGCTCGCACCCCCAGTACGGCAAGCAGTTCCACGTCGAGGACTACACGACCGTGCTGCCCGCGACGATCCAGGGCATCCGCCGCTACCTCGGCTCCGGCCTGATCAAGGGCATCGGGCCGGTGCTGGCCGACCGGATCGTCACCCACTTCGGCGTGGACGCGCTGGACGTGATCGAGCACGAGCCGCAGCGCCTGGTCGAGGTGCCCAAGCTCGGCCCGAAGCGCACCAAGCTGATCGCCGACGCGTGGGAGGAGCAGAAGGCCATCAAGGAGGTCATGGTCTTCCTCCAGGGCGTCGGCGTGTCGACGTCGTTGGCCGTGCGGATCTACAAGCAGTACCAGGACAAGGCGATCGACGTCGTCCGCGAGGAGCCCTACCGGCTGGCCAACGACGTGTGGGGCATCGGGTTCCGCACCGCCGACCAGATCGCGAAGGCCGTCGGCATCCCGCACGACAGCCCGCAGCGGGTCAAGGCCGGGTTGCAGTTCACCCTGTCCGAGGCCACCAACGACGGCAACTGCTACCTGCCCGAGAACGAGCTGATCGGTGCGGCGATCAAGATCCTCCAGGTGGACGCGGGCCTGGTGATCGAGTGCCTGGCCGAGCTGGTCGCCGAGGAGGGCGTGGTCCGCGAGGTGATGCCGGACGGAGAGCCGGGCGTCTACCTGGTCGCGTTCCACCGCGCCGAGATCTCGCTGGCCAACCAGCTCCTGCGGCTGCTGAAGACCGACGAGGAGCGGATGCCCGCGTTCCAGGCGGTCGACTGGGACCGCGCGTTCGCGTGGCTCGGGGCGTCGCTGGAGGACCGGCAGCGCGACGCGGTCCGGCTGGCCCTGACCCGCAAGGTGGCCGTGCTGACGGGTGGGCCGGGCTGCGGCAAGAGCTTCACCGTGCGGTCGATCGTGAAGCTGGCCGTCGCCAAGGGCGCGAGGGTCGTGCTGGCCGCGCCGACCGGCCGCGCGGCCAAGCGGTTGACCGAGCTGACCGGGCACGAGGCGCGCACCGTGCACCGGCTGCTGGAGCTCAAGCCCGGCGGTGACGCCGCGTACGACCGCGACCGGCCGCTCGACGCCGACCTCGTGGTCGTGGACGAGGCGTCGATGCTGGACCTGCTGCTGGCAAACAAGCTGGTCAAGGCCGTCGCGCCGGGGGCGCACCTGCTGCTGGTCGGCGACGTCGACCAGTTGCCGTCCGTGGGCGCGGGCGAGGTGCTGCGGGACGTGCTGGCCGCCGACAGCCCCGTCCCGAACGTCCGGCTCACGCACATCTTCCGGCAGGCGCAGCAGTCCGGCGTGGTGACCAACGCCCACCGGATCAACAACGGCGACTACCCCGTCGTGCAGGGGATGCCGGACTTCTTCCTGTTCCCGGTGGAGGAGGCCGAGGAGGCCGCGTCGCTCGTGGTCGACGTCGTCGCCAACCGCATCCCGCGCAAGTTCGGCCTCAAGCCGCGCACGGACGTGCAGGTGCTCGCGCCGATGCACCGGGGCGCGGCGGGCGCGGGCGGGCTGAACGCGTTGCTCCAGGAGGCGTTGACACCGTCCACACCGGACCTGCCGGAGCGCCGGTTCGGCGGCCGGGTGTTCCGGGTGGGCGACAAGGTCACGCAGATGCGCAACAACTACGACAAGAACGTGTTCAACGGGACGCTCGGGATCGTCACGGCGATCGACGCCGTGGAGCAGAAGCTGACCGTTCGGACCGACGAGGAAGAGGACGTGGACTACGAGTTCGGCGAGTTGGACGAGCTGACCCACGCCTACGCCATGACGATTCACCGCTCACAGGGCAGTGAGTACCCGTGCGTGGTCATCCCAATCACGACGAGCGCGTGGATGATGTTGCAGCGCAACCTGCTCTACACGGCCGTGACGCGGGCCAAGAAGCTGGTCGTGCTGGTCGGCTCCCGCAAGGCGATCGGCCAGGCGGTCCGCACCGTGGGTGCGGGCCGCCGCCACACCGCCCTGGCCCACCGCCTCGCCCAGCTTCTCTGAGCCCGGATCAGCGACGCGCCCAGACGCGGCTGTACACGTGGTAGCCGCGCGGCTTGCCGTGCTCGGGGCGCACGACCAGGTAGCCGAGATCCGCCTCGGCGGTTTTGACGCAGGCGACGAGCGCGTAGCTGTCCAATTCGCCCGCCTCGAACGTCTCCTCCCGGTCTTCGGGTTTCACGTCGCTGCAATCCTTCCCGCCCGGGAGGTATTCGCCCGGGACGGGGTGGCTTTCGTTCACCAGCGGTGAGTTCCCGAACCAGCCCGGCCGGTCGTTCCACTTCTCCTCGTCGTACTTGGCCGACCGCGCCACCCTCGCCGGCCCGTGCGCCTTGAGCTCGCCCGTCAGGTGGTCGTAGGAGATGTCCCCACCCGTGCCGCCGAAACCGGCTTCGAGGACGGCCATCCTGGACCCGGCTCCCGCCTCCACGACCACCCGGTCCCGGCTGACCTCCCGAACGAACCGGCCGTCCTGCTCGAACCGCATGAACCGACCGCTGCCGATGTGGAACGCCTCGCACACCTGCCTGTTGCCGCCTTCCTGGCAGATGAACAGCTGGGACGCGTCCTGAGGTTCGGCGGGCCCCGGACCGCCAAGGGGTGCGATCGGGCCGCGTCGGCACCGCAGCCGGCCAGGAGCAGCGAAGTGGATGCGACGGTCAGCACGGAAAAGACGAGAGATCCTTTGCGCATGTGCAACCGGCCTTCCTCGGTGAGAGGCGGGAAACGGGGCGATTGCATTTCTGCCATCAGCCGCTTGGTCGCAAACAGTGTTCGTGCGAGGGCGGCAAAAAGACCATCCGGACAAGCTAAGGGGTGCCCTTAAGGGATATTCACGACCAGTGGACGATGGCATTGGAAATTGCAACGATGCGCAACGGCTTCGCGCGTCGCTCGCCGGGACCGGACGGGTGTGCGTAGGTCGACCTGCCCGGCCGGTCCGGCTGCCGCCGCCACGCCCGCTGGTTCCGGGGACTGCGTCCGCACCTGGTCCGCACCCCGGCGGGTTACCGGTCACGTGGGCGCTGGCTGATCCGGAGACCGACGAGCGGCGGGTGCTCATGGCGACCAGCGACCACGAGCCCCACCTGCCCGTCACCCGGTCCCCGACCTCCGGCGACCACCGACCGGACTACGCGTCACCCGTCAAGCGCAAGGGGAACGCGATGTCGCAGACCTCGTCGTCCGGGCCCGCCGCGCCGAAGTCGGCGAAGTAGACCTCGCGCGGCGCGTCGTGGATGACGTGACCGTTGTCCTTGATCCACATCGCCACGGCGTCGTAGGCCGACAGGATCTGCGGGAACACCACCTGCGCCTTGGTCAGCCGCACGTACGCCTCCCGGTGCGCCGGCTCCACCCGTGCCGCCACCCCGCTCGGCGGCTCCGCCACCCCGATCGGCACGCACGCCTCGACCGGTCCGTCGCTGTCCTCGTTCACCTCGCCGTGGTAGACGATGAACGGCGCGTCGGACACGCCCCCGTGCTCCTGCGCCGCCCTCGTCAACCGGTCCATCGAACCGGCGATCCAGTCCACCAGCGCCGGTTGCAGCAGGTGCCGCTGCTCGGTCAGCACCACCTGTTCGGGTACTTCCCGCTGCTTGACGTCGTACATCTCGACCAACCCCTTCCCTCCGGACAACACGACGCGGAGGTGGGCGGCCAGGCCGCGCTGCACGGCCATCCGGTGCTCGACCCCGGCCCAGTACTCGCCCAGCAGGTCGGCCCGCTCGTCCGCCGGCGCGGCCACGATCCGGCCGACGACCGACAGCGGCATGTCCAGCCGGCGCAGCAGCGCCACCAGGCGCGCGGTGGCGAGCTGGTCCTCCTGGTAGCGCCGGTAGCCGTTGCCCGCGTCGACCACGGCCGGCCGCAGCAGGCCCTGGCGCTCGTACAGCCGCAGCGCCTTCACCGAGAGCCGCGAACGGCGGGCGAACTCGCCGATGCCCAGCAGCCGTGTGCCCAGTAGCCGTGCCACCCCCACATCCTCCATGGCGACGACCCTGCGGCCTGCCCCAAGGGACGAGTCAAACGCCCGCCGGACCTACTGCCGGTAGTTCTCGACCGTGCCGGGGTCGCGGGGCTCGGCGGCGTCCGGGTCCATGCCGGCCGCGCGGCGGGCGCGGCGCTGGCGCAAGAGGTCCCACGTCTGGTCCAGGGCCACTTCGAGGTCGCGCAGCCGCCGGGCGTCGCCCTCGCTCAGGCCCTCGCCGACGCGTGATCCCTCCAACCGGTGTTCTTCCTCCACCAGCTGGGTGATCCGCGCGACTAGTTCTTCGTCCGTCACGACTCCTCCTCCATCCGGACCAAGCGCCGGGTACCTCACCGGCATCTGTCAAAACCCCGTGCCGCCACGACGAGGAATGGCCGGATGGCGGGTGTGCAAGGAGGCGGTTCGTCCCCCATCCTCCAGCTCGACCCTGCCTAGGAGGAACAACCGTGAAGTCGACCAGACGTTCACTGCTGACACTGGCCGTCGCCGGTGTCGCGGCGGCCGCGGTGGTCACCGGGGGCACCCCCGGCACCGCCGGCCCCGCACCCGAGGTCGCCGCGGTCCAAGCCGGACCGACCTACGTCTACAAGGTCCACGCGCCGCTCGGCGCCGCCGCCCAGAACCTGCTCGGGCGCGGCTTCGACGTGCTGGAGGACCGCGACGGCGACTACCTGTTCGTGCTCGGTGACGCCACCACCGGCGCCGGTCTCAAGCAGGCCGGCTTCAGCGCCGTGATCGACGAGGTGCTGCCCGCCCCCGAGTGGCAGCCGCCCGCGAAGAAGTCGCAGTCGCCGACGTTCGACGCCGCCGACATCAACGAGACCTACTACGGCGGCTACCGCACGATCAACGCCCACTGGTCGCACCTCGACCAGGTCGGGCAGCAGTACCCGAACCTGACCACCCTGGTCGACTACGGCGACTCGTGGCGCAAGACCCAGGGCTCGGGCGGGTACGACCTGCGCGCCATCTGCATCACCAAGAAGAACGCGGGCGACTGCGCGCTGAGCACGTCCGCGCCCAAGCCGCGGTTCTTCGTCATGGGCCAGCTGCACGCCCGCGAGCTCACCACCGGCGACACCGCGTGGAGGTGGATCGACCACCTGACCACCGGCTACGGGGTCGACGCCGAGGTCACGGCGCTGCTGGACACCACCGAGGTGTGGGTGGTGCCGATCGCCAACCCCGACGGCGTGAACATCGTGCAGCAGGGCGGCAACTCGCCGCGCTACCAGCGCAAGAACGCCAACACCACGAACGGGTCGAACTGCTCCGGCACGTCGTCGTCGCAGATCGGCATCGACCTCAACCGCAACACCGACTCGCACTGGGGCGGCGAGGGCACGTCCTCCAACCCGTGCGACCAGACCTACAAGGGCCCGTCGGCGAACTCCGAGGTGGAGACCAAGGCGTTGCAGGCGCTGTGGCGCAACCTCTACCGCGACCGCCGCGGCACCGGCGTCACCGACGCCGCGCCCGCCGACACGACCGGCGTCGTGATCTCCATGCACAGCTACTCGAACCTGGTGCTGTTCCCGTGGGGCTGGACGACGTCGTACAAGACGGGCAACGACGCGCCGATGCGGGCAATGGCCAAGGACATGGCGTCACTGGCCGGCGGGTGGCAGTACGGGCAGCCGGGCGAGGTGCTCTACAACGCGGCCGGCGCGACGGACGACTGGGTGTACGACGACCTGGGCGTGGCGTCGTTCGTGTGGGAGATCGGGCCGTCGTCGGGCACGTGCTCCGGGTTCTTCCCGGCGTTCTCGTGCCAGGCGTCGACGTTCTGGCCGAAGACGAAGCCGATGCTGATGTACGCGGCGAAGAAGGCGGCCAACCCGTACGGCGGCGGCGGCAACCCGCCGGTGGGCTGCGCGAAGCAGACCAACGACACCGACGTGGCCGTTCCGGACAACGGCGCCGCGGTCACCAGCGCCATCACGATCGCCGGCTGCGAGGGCAACGCTTCGGCGTCGTCGCAGGTGGAGGTGCACGTCGTGCACACCTACCGGGGTGACCTGGTGATCGACCTGGTCGCGCCGGACGGCACGGCGTACCGCCTGAAGGCGTCGAACAACGATTCGGGCGACAACATCGACACCACGTACACGGCGAACGTGTCGTCCGAGGCGCGCAACGGCACGTGGCAGCTGCGCGTGCAGGACGTGTACTCGGCCGACACGGGCTACCTGAACTCGTGGAGCCTGACCGTCTGACCGCTTGCCGGGGGCCCGCACCTCTCCCTTCGCGGGCCCCCGCGAGTCGAACGCTCAAGCCCCGCGTGTCGAACGCTCAGGACCCCTGAGTTCAACGCTCAGGACGCCGCGGCCGGTAGCGTGCGATATGACTTCCGTTCTCGTGACCGGCGCGGCCGGGTTCATCGGGTCGCACTTCACGCGGTACTGGGTGCGGGAGCACCCCGAGGACCGGGTGGTGGCCCTGGACGCCCTGACGTACGCGGGCACCCTGACCAACCTCGCCGACGTGCGCGACCGCGTCACGTTCGTCGAGGCGGACATCGCCGCGGCCGACCTGACCGGGATCGACGTGGTGGTGAACTTCGCCGCCGAGTCGCACAACAGCCTGGCCGTGCTGGACCCCACCCGGTTCTTCCGCACCAACGTGCTGGGCACGCAGGCGCTGCTGGAAGCGGCGCGGCAGGCGGGCGTGCGGCGGTTCCACCACATCTCGACGTGCGAGGTGTACGGGGACCTGGCGCTGGACGCGACGTCGGCGTTCACCGAGGAGTCGCCGTACCGGCCGCGCACCCCGTACAACGCGAGCAAGGCCGGGGCGGACCACGCGGTGCGGGCGTACCACGAGACGTTCGGGCTGCCGGTGACCATCACGAACTGCGCGAACAACTACGGGCCGAACCAGTTCCCGGAGAAGGTGCTGCCGCTGTTCACCACGCGGGCGCTGGACGGGGGCGAGCTGCCGGTCTACGCGTCGTCCGACAACCGCCGCGAGTGGATCCACGTGCTCGACCACTGCCGTGCGATCGAGGCCGTGCTGCTGCGCGGGCGGGTCGGGGAGACCTACCACGTCGGCACGGGCGTCGAGGCGAGCGTGGCGGAGATCGCCGACCTCGTGCTGGACGAGCTGGGCCTGCCGTCGTCGCGGAAGACCACCGTGCCCGACCGGCCCGGCCACGACCGCCGGTACCTGCTGGACTCGGCCAAGATCCGCCGTGAGCTGGGGTGGGAGCCGCGGGTGCCGTTCGCCGAGGGCGTTCGCGACACGATCCGCTGGTACGCCGATCACCGTGCCTGGTGGGAGCCCCTGCGCGACCGCAGCCCCGTCACGGAGACCGCCTGGGCCGACCGTCCTGAGCGTTGAACTCGAGGTACCTGAGCGTTCGACTCGCGAGACCTGAGGGTTCGACTCGCGGGGCTTGGGGGTTCGACACGCGAAAGGGCCCTGCGGGGGGACGCCCGCAGGGCCCTTCGGTGGTGCGAGGTGCTTACTTCAGGCCGTTGCCCATCGCGGTGATGAGCTCGCCGTTGGTGGTGTCACCGTCGAGCGCCCAGAAGAACGCGCCGCCCAGGCCCTGGGTCTTGGCGTAGCCCATCTTGCCGCCGATGGTGGCCGGGGTGTCGTAGCTCCACCACTCGTTGCCGCAGTGCGCGTACGCCGTGCCCGCGACGGTGCCGGTGGCCGGGCACTTGGTCTTGAGGACCTTGTAGTCCTCGATGCCCGCCTCGTAGGTGCCCGGCGCCGCGCCGGTCGCCGTGCCGCCCGGCGCGGACTGGGTCACGCCCGTCCAGCCGCGGCCGTAGAAGCCGATGCCCAGCAGCAGCTTGGCGGCGGGCACGCCCTTGCCCTTCAGCTTCTGGATCGCCGCGTCGGAGTTGAACCCGGCGGTCGGGATGCCCGACCACGACGTCAGCGGCGAGTGCGGGGCCGTCGGGCCCTGCGCGGCCCACGCGCCGAAGTAGTCGTAGGTCATGACGTTGTACCAGTCGAGGTACTGCGCCGCGCCGCCGTAGTCGGCCGCGTCGATCTTGCCGCCGTTGGAGCCGTCCGCCGTGATGGCGGCCGTGACCAGGTAGTTCGCGCCGAACCGGGTGCGCAGCGCCTGCGACAGCGTCTTGAACGAGCCGAAGCCGCTGGTGTCGCAGGTCAGACCGCAGGCGTTCGGGTACTCCCAGTCGATGTCGATGCCGTCGAACACGTCCGCCCAGCGCGGGTCCTCGATCAGCTTGTAGCAGGACTCGGCGAACGCGGCCGGGTTCTGCGCCGCCTGGCCGAAGCCGCCGGACCAGGTCCACCCGCCGAACGACCACAGCACCTTGATGTGCGGGTACATCTTCTTCAGCTTGCGCAGCTGGTTGAACGAGCCGCGCAGCGCGCCGGTGTCCCAGGTGTCCGCGACGCCGTCGACGGAGTTCGCCGCGGTGTAGGCCATGTCGTAGTCGGCGTAGGCGTCACCGATGGTGCACTGGCCGTTCTGCACGTTGCCGAACGCGTAGTTGATGTGCGTCAGCTTCGCGGCCGAGCCGGAGGTGTGGATGTTCTTCACGAAGTACTGGCGGCCGTAGACGCCCCACTGGGTGAAGTAGCCCAGGTTCTTCCGCGAGCCGACCGGCGGGTTCGAGGTGGTGGTCGTCGTGGTCGTCGACGTCGTGGTGCTGGTCGTCGTCGACGTGGTCGTCGAGGTCGTCGTGGTGGTCGTCGTCCCACCGGCGTCGCACGACGCGCCGTTCAGCTTGCAGTTGGCCGGGCCGCTGAACGTGCCGGAGTACGTCACGTTGAAGCCGAAGCTCACCGACGCGCCCACGCCCACGTTGCCGTTCCACGTGTTCTTCACGGTCACGTGCTGGCCGCTGGTCGTGTACGAGGCGTCCCACAGGGAGCTGACCTTGTGGCCGGCGGGCAGGTCGAACTCGACGGTCCACGACGTGAGGGCGGACGTGCCGCCGTTCTTGATCGTGTACTTGCCCTCGTAGCCGGTGCCCCAGTCCGAGCCCTTGCTGAAGGTGGCCGAGACGCCGCCCGCACCGCTGGCCGCGGGCGCGACGACCAGCCCCACCACCAACGTGGCGACCGCCACGAACAACGCTGTGACATGCCATCGGATCTTGGACATCGTGCTCCTTGTCAGGAAAGGAGTGCAGGGTTGACGCCACCATGTGGTTCAGACCACTTCACGGTCAAGGTCTAGACCATTGTCGTCACTCGAACGGACTAGTGGCAACCCCCTCGGAACCGGTTCCGAAGACGGGCGACCACTAAGGGTGGACGAGCCTAAAGTCTGACCCCCTCCCAGACCAGGGGCCGACGTGCGCGCGCCGCCGGGAGGTCAGACTCGGACCCGTCGAGGGGGTCTCGACGCGAACGAGGAGGACCACTGTGAGGGGCAAGAGGGGAATCGCCTTGGCGGCTGCCGCGGGGCTCGCGGTCGTCGGCATCGCCGGCACGGCGGTGGCGGAGCCGTCGGTCGAGGCGGCCGGCCGGATCGACCGGCAGGTCGTCCAGCGGGCGTTGGACGACATGGCGCGCACGGGGGCGCAGGGGGTGCAGCTCCGGGTCAACGACGGGCGGCACGAGTTCACCGCGCGCAGCGGCACGGCGCGGATCGACTCGCCGCGTCCCGTGCCGACCGACGGCCGGTTCCGGATCGGCAGCATCACCAAGACGTTCGTCTCGACCGTCGTGCTCCAGCTCGTCGGCGAGGGCAGGGTCGAGCTGGACGCACCGGTGCAGCGCTACCTGCCCGGCCTGCTGCCGGACGGCGACCGGATCACCGTGCGGCAGGTGCTCCAGCACACCAGCGGGCTCTACAACTACACGTCCGCGCTCCCGCTCGACCCGGACGGCCTGCTGGACATCCGGTACAAGACGTGGACGCCCGCCGAGCTGGTGGCCGTGGCCACCGCCAAGCCGCTCGACTTCGAGCCCGGCACGAAGTGGAGCTACTCGAACACCAACTACGTCGTGGCCGGGATGCTGGTGGAGAAGGTCACCGGCAAGCCGTACGAGGTGGCCGTGGGGCAGCGCGTCCTGCGCCCGCTCGGCCTGCGGTCGACGTCCGTGCCGGGCACCCGCGCCGACATCCCCGGCCCGCACGCGCACGGCTACATCCGGGCGGGCGGCGAGGTCGTGGACATCACCGAGATGAACCCGTCGGTCGCGTACGCGGCGGGCGAGATGATCTCCACGACGGCGGACCTGGACCGGTTCGCGGACGCGCTGCTGGACGGGCGCCTGCTCCGGCCGGCGCAGCAGGCGGAGCTGACGGCGACGCTGCCGATCACCGGCGGCTACGGCCTGGGCATCACGTCGGAGCAGCTGCCGTGCGGTGTCACGATCTGGGGCCACAGCGGCGGCATCCCCGGTTACGCCAGCCTGATGATGAGCACGGCGGACACGAAGACCCGCCTGACGATGTCCCTGACCTCCGCCCCGGACCCCGGTGACGTGGCGGGCTACAACGAGCTGCTGAGCGAGGTGTTCTGCTGACACCGGACCGACGTGGTGGGGGCGCCCGGGACCCGTGCGCCCCCACCGCTCGGCGTTCAGGCCCGCCACTGCTCCGCGGGTGCGACACCGGGCAGCGGCTTGCCGATGAGCGCGACGGGGATGAAGAAGCAGACCTGGCCGATCGCCG
The DNA here is from genome assembly GCF_044757065.1 of Actinosynnema sp. NPDC091369. Lineage (NCBI taxonomy): Bacteria > Bacillati > Actinomycetota > Actinomycetes > Pseudonocardiales > Pseudonocardiaceae > Actinosynnema > Actinosynnema sp. NPDC091369. Next base: position 105,240 of record NZ_JBIVUG010000003.1, read on the forward strand.
TGGTGAGCGTGGCCAGCGCCTTGTCGTCGTAGTGGGCGGACGCTTCGGCGTACAGCTCGTCGGTGACGCGCTCGCCGCGCGGGTTGGGGGTGAGGACGGCCTCGACGAGCGCCAGCGCGACCCGTTCGGCCGCGGTGAAGTGGGGCGCGTCCCGCCAGGACGCGACGGCCGTGATGCGCTCCTCCGCCTCGCCCGCCTTGCGCAGGTTCCCGGTGTGCAGCGTGGTCAGGTAGGTGTTGCCGACGAGCTGGCCGGCCCGCAGGTGCACCAGGCCGATGGTGGTGCGCGGGATCGAACCGTTGCCGACGGCCTGGAACAGGGCTCCGGCGACCTGCGCCAGCTCCGGGACGAGCCCGGTGGGGTCGGGCAGTCGCGACTGGCGGGCGTCGTGCGTGGTGGTCATCGTGGACCTGTCCTTCCGGGTTTTCGCCGTTGTCACCGCGTTGACGTTCGGCGCACGCCGGATGTGACCGCCCGCGTGCTCGGGCACGGGTGGTGGGGCCTCGACGACCCGGAGCGCTGACGCCGACGGCCCGTCCGGGGGCAGGACGGGCCGTCGGGTGGGGAAGGGCGCGGCGGTCGGGCGGCGACCGGCGCGCCCGCGGTCTAGGTGGTGGCGAGGAACTCCTCGACCTGCGCCACCACGAACGCGTGGTCGTCGGCTTGCGGCAGGCCGGACACGCCGACGGTGCCGACCATGCCGACCCCGGCGACGATCACGGGGAACACGCCGCCGTGAGCGGCGTAGCGGTCGGGGTCCAGGCGGGAGTCGGCCTCGAACGTCCTGCCGCTCGCCCGGAAGCTCTCGCCGACCCGGTAGGAGCTCTGGCCGTACCGGTCCACGACGCGGCTCTTGCGGTCGATCCACTCGTCGTTGTCCGCCGACGTGCCCGGCAGCGCCGCGTGGAACAGCCGCTGCTGCCCCCGCCGCACCGAGATCGTCACGGGCAGCGCCTGCGCGCGTGCCGCCTCCAGCAGGAACGCGCCCAGCGCCAGCGCCACGTCGTTGTCGAACGACGTGAACACCAGCCGGGACTCCTGCTCGGCCAACGTCTCCAGCAAGCTCACAGCGACACCACCTGTCCGGTCCGGGCGGAGGTGAACGCCGCCTCGATCACTTCCAGCGCGCGCACGGCCGACTCCGGCTCGACCGGCAGCGGGCCGCCGTCGGTCAGGGCGGTGACGAGCAGGCGGTAGAACTCCGAGTACGCGCCGGGCAGGCCCACGACCTCCTCGGCGTCGTCCAGCAACCCCAACCGGCCATTTGTCGACAAATCTTCATACGGCTTGCCGGCGGCCAGGGCCTCCTCCTGCCGGTCCAGGCCGTGCGAGACGTACGCGCCGGTCGAGCCCAGCACGCGCAGCCGCGGCCCGTGGTGCGAGGCGGCCGAACTGGCCCAGAGGTGTGAACGGACCCCGCCGGCGTGCGTCAACGCCACGAAGACGTCGTCGTCCACCTCGACGCCGGGCCGCCGCCGGTCCAGCTCCGCGTAGACCGTCGCGACCGGCCCGAACAGCTCCAGCGCCTGGTCGACCAGGTGCGCGCCGAGGTCGTAGAGCAGTCCGCCCGCCTCCTCGGGCGCGCCGAACTCGCGCCAGTTGTCCCAGACCTCCGGCACCCACCGCTCGAACCGGGACTCGAACCGCGTCACCTCACCCAGCGCGCCGTCGGCCAGCAGCGACCGGACCGTGCGGAAGTCGCTGTCCCACCGCCGGTTCTGGAACACCGTCACGGGCACGTCGCGGTACTGCGCCGCCTGGAGCACCCGGCGGGCGTCGGCCGACGACGGCGCGAACGGCTTGTCCACCACGACCGCCATGCCCGCCTCGATCGCGGCCAGCGCCAGCGGCACGTGCGTGCGGTTCGGGGTGGCGACCACGACCACGTCCAGGTCGAGCTCGAACAGCTCCTCGACCGCCCGCGGCAGCCGGACGTCGGGGTGGGTGGCCCGGGCGTGCGCCCGGCGGGTCGGGTCGGCGGTGACGACGGCGGTCAGCTCCAGGCCCGGTGTCGCCGCGATCAGCGGTGCGTGGAACACCCGGCCGGCGATGCCGTAGCCGAGCAGTCCGGTGCGGAGAGGCATGCGCCGATTAAAGCAACGCCGTGTAGTAAAGCGCCAGGTGCGATGATGGACCCGTGGCCAACTTGCGCTTCCTGCGGGGGTACAACGACGCGGTGGTGCTCGGGCTGGCCCGCTCCGGCGCCGTGACGCGGGTCGAGCTGGCCGACCGCAGCGGGCTCACCCCGCAGGCGGTGTCCAAGGTGGTCAGCAGGCTCATCGACGACGGCCTGCTGGTCGAGTCCGGCACCCGCAACGTCGGCGTCGGCAAGCCGCGCACCCTGCTCAAGCTGGTCGCGGACTCCCGGCTCGCGCTCGGCGCGCAGGTCGAGCGCGACGAGCTGCGGGTCGTGCTGACCGACCTCGCGGGCACGGTGCTGGACCGCGCGGTCGCCCCGCTGCCGCCCGACTTCGACCCGCCGACCTTCGTGGAGGAGCTGAACCGGCTGGTCGACGGCCTGCGCAGCGACCGGCTGCGCGCCGAGCGGCTCCTCGGGGTGGGCATCGGGTTCGTCGGCCCGCTGGACCACCGCACGGGCGTGGTGCACTACCCGACCGGCCTGACCGCCTGGCACGACGTGCCGCTGCGGGCGTTGGCCGAACAGCGGCTGGGCCTGCCCGTGGTGCTCGACAAGGACACCAACACGGCCGTCGTGGCCGAGGCGTGGCGGCGCGGCGAGGAGCTGCGGGACGCGGTGCTGGTGCTGGTCGGCACGGGGCTCGGCATCGGCATGCTGCTCGACGGCCGGGTGCACCGGGGCGTGCGCACGAACGCGGGCGAGTACGGCCACACCACCCTCCAGCTGGACGGCCCGCCGTGCGTCTGCGGGCGCAGCGGGTGCATCGAGGCGCTGCACAACCTCGCCGCCGCCCGCGGCGACCTGGTCGAGGCGACGTCCGTCGTGGGCGTGGCCGTGGCCGACCTGGTCCAACTCCTCGACATCGACCACGTGGTGCTGGCCGGGCGCGCGGTGCTCGCCGAACCCGCCGCCTACCTCGACGGCGTGCGCGCCAGGCTGCCCAAGGACGAGTGGCTGCCGGTGGACGTGTCGATCACCCCGTTGGGTGATGACGTGGTCGCGGCGGGGGCGGCGATGCTGCTCCTGAGCGAGTTCTACGGCCGTCCTCGCTGACCGGATTGGACATGCCCTGCTCACGGGCACTCGTGCGGGTGATTCACTGTGCGGCATGTATGCGCTCCGGTACGCCGTCGGCACCGACCCCGGCCTGCGCCGTGAAGCGAACGAGGACTCCGTGTACTTCAGCGAACGCCTGTTCGCCGTCGCCGACGGCATGGGCGGGCACGCGTACGGCGAAGTGGCGAGTTCGATCGCGGTGGCGGTGCTGGCCGACCTCGACGTCGAGGCCGACGACCCCCTCGGCGAGCTGGCCGGCGCGGCCCGGGAGATCGCCATCCGGCTGACCGACCTGGCCGAGGAGAACTTCGACATGCGCGGGATGGGCACCACGCTCACCGCGCTGCTGTGGGACGGCGAGCGGTTCGCGGTCGGGCACATCGGCGACTCGCGCTGCTACCTGGTCCGCGAGGGCGAGCTGAGCCAGATCACCCGCGACCACACCATGGTGCAGGCGCTGGTGGACGACGGCCGGATGGCCGCCGAGCAGGCCGCCGAGCACCCCGGCCGGTCCATGCTCATGCGCGCGTTGCAGGCGGGCAGCGCGCACGACCCGGACCTGTTCTTCGCCGAGGCCGAGGTGGGCGACCGGTACCTGATCTGCTCGGACGGGCTGTCGGACGTGGTGGGCGCGGCGGAGATCGCCGAGCTGCTGACCGCCACCGCCGACGGCGACGAGACCGTGCGGTCGTTGATCGAGGCGGCCAACGCGCGCGGCGGGCCGGACAACATCACCTGCGTCGTGGTCGACGTGCTGCCCGCGGGCAACTCGTCGTGGCTGCCGAAGTGGCTGACGAGCTAGCGGGGTGAACGCGGCCGGGGACCGGCCTCACCGAGGGCCGGAGCCCGGCGGGGGCATGGCCCGCCTCGCCGCGTCGTCGGCGCGCACGTAGTCCTCGACGCACGCCAGGCCGGCGGCGCCGAAGCGCTCCGGCACCTGCGCGGCCTCGGTCGCGCGCTGACCCGTCGTGGCAGCGGGGCCCCGGTACCTGCTCATGAACGCCTCGCCGAGCGGTCCCCGACCCAGCTCGCCCGCGGCCCTCTCGATGGCGGCCAGGGTGCCCGACCACTCGCTCGCGAACGTCGCGCCCGCCTCGGTGAACCCCTCCATGGCGGTCGCGGCCTCGACCACGTCCATGTGCACGCCGTTCACCGCCCACCCCCGGCCAGGCGGTCGAGGTGGTGCAGCAGCGGGTCGAACGCCGGGTCGGTGCCCTCGGCCGTCGCGTCCGCCGGCAACAGCGGCTTGAGCACGTCGAACGCCGCGCGGTGCGCGCTCCCGGCCGCGGCCTGGGCGGCACGCGTGACGGCTCGGGCCAACGCGGCGGCGTCGGGCGCGCGGTAGAGCCGGGGGTCGAGGCGCAGCGCGCGCATCGCGCCGTCCGGCCCCACGGTCACGTCGACCAGCCCGTCGTCCGACGAGGCCGTCACCTCGATCGCGGCCAGTGCCCGGTTCACCCGCCACACCTCCTCGGCCGTCCGCCGCCCGTCCTCGACCATGGTGACCTCCCGTCGTCGTGCGGCCAGCGTGCCGACTCCGCGCCGCGCCGCCCGTCCCGCCGGCCGCTTCCGGCCACCGCGCCGTCGCGCCGCCCGAACCCGCCGCAGACTCGGCCGAGGTCCGAGTGCCGTCGTTGGGAGGGCGTGGCGGATGGGGGTCCCGGAGCCGTCGAGTCCGCTGTGGACGGCCGTGAAGCGCATCTACGACTCGTGGCCGCCGGACGACGAGGCGGCGGCGGCCCGGCTGGCGGACGCGTGGCAGCTCGCGGTCGACACCGTGACCGCGGCGGCCGAGGGGACCGGCCGGGCGCGGGACGGCGCGTGCGCGGCGTGGCAGGACGACGGCGGCGGGGAGCTCGGCGCGCGGGTGGACCAGTACCTCGCCAAGCTGGCCGACCTCGGGCAGCGGATGGCGCGGCTGCACGTCCGCGCCGACCACTACCGGCAGGAGCTGCACTCGGCCAAGACGACCATCGTCGACACCATCGCCGAGAACGAGGTGGTGTTCGCGCTGCTGGTGAACCCCGTGATGATCACCGGGTTCGGCGCGGAGCTGAACCCCCAGCGCGACTTCGCCGCGATGATCGCGAACCACCTGCGCGAGATGATCGCGCGCAAGGCCGCCGCGCTGCTCTGGGACGGCGACGCGCCACCACCGGTGGGCGAGGAACCGGTGATGTCGTTCGGCCGCTACGCGCACACGACGCTGGACGTCCTCGGGCTCGTCGTGGACACCGCCGACGCGGCCAACGCGGTCTGGTACCTCGCCGAGGGCAAGTACGGCGAGGCCGCGCAGTCCGCCCTGGGCGCGATACCCGTGGCGGGCGTGGGCGCGACCGCGGCGAAGGCCGTCAACGCCCTGGACGCCGTCGCCGGGGCGATGCCGCCGGAGGGCGCGGACGGCCGGCCGGACGACACGATCGAGTTCGCGGGCAGGAGCTGGGTGCGGGTGCAGGAGCCGGACGGCAGCTACACGCTGTACGTCAACGCCGAGACCTACCCCGAATCGGCGCGGCACGTGCAGGACGCGCAGCTCGCCGGGCACCCGCACACCGTGACCGTGGACAACCGCCCGCCCGGCACGACCGAACGGGCGCAGCAGCGCCGCAAGGAATCACTGGCCAACTTCCGGCGCGAATACCGGCAAGAACACGGCACCTCCTACCGCAACACGCCCTCACCCGACGGGAGGCCCCGTGACCTGGACGAATACCCACCCGCGCGGATGTGGGAGGGCGGCCGGCGCAACGCCGGAACGCCGGACGAGACCTATGCCGGCGTCCGACCGATCGACTCCTCCGACAACCGCGGTTCCGGATCGGCCTGGTGGAACCACGGCGTCAAGGGATTGCCCGAGAACGCGAAGGTGGATGTCGTCGTCGTGCCGGACACGACACCGTGAACCGATGGGTGGAATTCGTGATCACTGCTGCCGGAGGGTGCCAGCGATGAGCGCATCCGCGTTGTCCGGACTGCTCGCCCGCGCGAAGGGGCCGCTCGGTCCGCGGGTCGAGGTCGACTTCGGGGTGGACGGGCCGTTGCGGGAACTCGGCGAGGTGCTGTCCCGGGTCAACGGCTTCTTCGCGTTCGACGCGGGCCTGCACGTGTTCCGGGTCGGACCGGACGGCCACGGCCCCGAGCTGTCGGACTGGAACTCGGGCGCGCCGTGGAAGCACGCCTACGACGGGCTGGCCGACGACCTGTTCTGCTTCGGCCAGGACGTGCTCGGCACGCAGCACGCGATCCGGGCCGGCACCGAGGTGGTGAGCTGGGACCCGGAAACCGCGCGCGCCACCGTGATCGGCACGTCGCTGGAGGAGTGGGCGCGGTGGCTCCTCGCCGACCCGGACGACCGCGCGACGGCGTTCCTGGCGAAGGTGTGGCAGGACGAGCGCGGGCCGCTGGAGTTCGGGCAGCGCCTGCTGCCGTCGCGGCCGATCGCGCTGGGCGGCGAGGTCGCGTTCGACGACCTGGTGGTGAAGGACGCGGCGGAGGCGCTGCTGATCCGGGGTCCGATCGCCCGGCAGCTGCACGACCTGCCGCCCGGTGCGACCGTGCGGCTGTCCACAGGGGACTGATCAGTCCGGTGGCGTCACGCCGAGCAGGTCGCGCAGCGCCGTCTCGCCGGTCGTGGTGAGGCGCACGGCGCGGCCCGTGCCCACCCGCCGCACCCAGCCGCGCTCGTGGAAGGCGGCGTGCAGGTGCGCGCCCGCCGTGCCCGCGAGGTGGGAGCGGCGCTCGGTCCAGTCCAGGCATGCCTTGGCCAGCGGGCGGCGGGTGGCGGGCGGGGTGAACGCGAGCTCGCGCTCGAGCCAGGTGAGGCCGTCGTCGGTGACGGCGAGGTCGGCGGTGAGCAGGCCGCGGGCCGTCATGGCGTCGGTGATGGCGACGCCGAGGCGACCGGCCAGGTGGTCGTAGCACGTGCGGCCTCGGCGCAGCGCCTGGTTGGCGGCGGAGGCGCGCAGCGTGCGGCGCGGCGGGTCCGTGGGGCCCAGGTAGGCGAGCAGCTCTTCGAGCAGCCGCGCCTGCTTCGGGCCGGCCAGCTGGACGTAGCGGTGGCGGCCCTGGCGGCGTTCGACGAGCAGGCCACCGCGGATGAGGCGGGTCAGGTGCTCACTGGTCGTGGAGGCGGTGACGTCGGCGGCCTCGGCCAGTTCGCCCGCCGTCCACGCGCGGCCGTCCATGAGCGCGAGGAGGAAGCGGGCGCGCGTGCGGTCGGCCAGCAAGGCGGCCAGGGTGGCCAGTTCGTCTGCTGCCATGGGCCCATTGTGCGCCGATGACGGTTCGGCGGTGGCCGAAGTGATGGCGGCCTAGGTTTCACGGCATGGACGTGCTGACTGATTCGTCGTATGTGGTTCCGCCCGTGCCCGCCGCCGCGACCGGGGTGGCGTGGTTGAGGGCGTCGGTGGCGCGGTTCAGCGAGGGCGCGGACCACGTGCGGCGGCGGGCGTTGGCGGAACGGGTGCTGGCCGGCGTGGACCCCGGGTCGTTGCGGCGGGCGGGTGAGCCGGTGGCGGTGCTGGCGGAGGCGATGGGGCTGCCGCGGTCGGTCGCGGGCGACGTGGCCGTGGTGGCGTCGTGCTACCAGCCGCACGTCCCGGTGCCGCCGGCGGCGGACGCCGCGGTGGGGCGGCTGGTCGACGTGTGCGGCGGGGTGTGGGACGAGGAGACGGCCGGGCGGATCGGGGTGCTGGTGCAGGCTTCGGCGGCGACGACGGCGTTGATCGCGGGGGTGGAGCCGCCGGTGCCCGTGACGCGGCGGGTCGCGCCGGACGGGTCGGTGGTGGAGGTGGACCTGCGGGACGCGTGGTTCGGGGCCGGGCGGCACGCGTGCCCGGGGCGTGCGCACGCGTTGGCGCTGGTGGAGGGCTCGCGGGCGTTCCACCGGCTGCACGACGAGCTGCTGGTGCTGCCGAACGCGTGGGACTTCGCGTCGGCGGCGGCGTTCGTGCGGGCGGGGTTCGCGGCGGTGGGGACGACGAGCCTGGGCGTGGCGGTGGCGCACGGGCTGCCGGACGCGGCGGGGGTGGCGCGGGCGGAGACGCTGGCGCTGGCGCGGCTGCTCGTGCGGCTGCCCGTGCCCGTGACGGTGGACGTGGAGGCCGGGTTCGGCGGGGACGTGCGGGAGCTGGCGGCGGAGCTGTGGGAACTCGGCGTGGCGGGGGTGAACGTGGAGGACGGCCGTGGGACGGGGCTCGCGGACCCCGCGGAGCACGCCGGGATCGTGCGGGCGTTCAAGGAGGCCGCGCCGGGCTTGTTCGTCAACGCCCGGGTGGACACCCACTGGCTGTCGGTCGACCGGGACTCGGCCCTGCGGCGTGCCCGGACGTACGCGGACGCCGGTGCGGACGGCGTGTTCATTCCGGGCCTGCGCGACGAGCGTGAGATCGCCGCCACCGTCGCGGCGCTCCCCGTTCCGCTGAACACCCTCCCGGACCTGCCCCTGAGCACGTTGCGCTCCCTGGGCGTCCGCCGCGTGAGCACGGGCTCCCTCCCGTTCCGCGCCGCCCTCTCCGCCGCCGTCCACGCCGCGACCGCCGTGCTCACCGACCAGCCCACACCCACCGACCTCCCCACCTACGACGAAACCACCACCCTGACCACCCCGTGAGTCGAACCTCCAGGCCCCGAGAGTCGAACGCTCAGGACCCCCGAATTCAACGCTCAGGACGAGCGGCCCTGTCCTGAACGTAGAACTCAGGGGTCCTGGAGGTTCGACTCTCGGGACCTGAGCGTTCGACTCTCGGGTCCTGGAGGTTCGACTCTCGGGACCTGAGGGTTCGACTCGCGAGGGGTCAGGAGGGGTTGGTGGCGTGGGTCAGGGTTTCCCAGGCGATGAAGAGGCGGTCGGTGCCGGCGGGGCGTTGGCGTTCGGTCAGGGTCTGGGTGTTGGTCATGGCGATGCCCAGGCGGGTGTTCAGGGCGTTGAACGCCACCTCGGTGGTCGGGCCCAGCGCCTGCTTGCGCGTGCCGCCGCACAGCCAGGACGGCATCGGCTCCAGCTGGTAGCGGGAGTGCAGGCCGTAGGCGTGGCGGAGGCGTTCACGCACCTCGCCCCACAGGTCCTGCCCCTGGTGGTGGGCGGTCTCGGCGATGTGCGCCGCGGCGGCCAGGCCGTAGCCGGTGTGGGTGAAGTCGCGGCACGTTTCCTGCGACAGCCCGTTCACGAACGTCGTCTGCCCGTGCCAGTACGACACGATCTCGTCCCGCGTGTCGATGCCGCTGCCCGGCGGGGTGCGGGGCAACGCGCCGTCCGAGGTCAGGTAGACGTACGCGGGCATCCGGGTCCGGAAGATCGACACGGCCTTGTCGTACACGGCCCGGTCCTCCAGGAACACCGAGATTCCCAGCGTCGCCTCCATCATGGACAGTTCCCAGTTGCCGTTCGTCGCCGCACGCCCGTTGACGATCTCCGGCAGGTACACGTCCCGCAGCATGGTCGCGAACCGGCCCGCGTTCGGCCAGTTCCCGCGCACGTGCTTGATGATCTCCGCCGCGCGCGGCCACGACGAGCCCGCCCAGGCGGTCTGCAACGGCGCGTTGCTGTTGGTGTGGTCGCGGATCGTCGCCGACCACGCGTCCATGATCTCGATGGCCTTCGCCGCGTAGCGGTCGTCCCGAGTCACGTACCACGCCAGCGACAACGTGTACGCGGCCAGCGCGTCCTCGCGCTCGTCCGTGCACCCGTAGTTGGGGTTGGAGTACGACCCGCACTCCACCACCGCACGCGGTTTCGGCACGCGTGACAGCGAGGCGAACGGGTGCGCCACCATCTCGTCGAACGCGCCGCGCCACGGCTGCGCGCCCGCGTTGACCTTGGCCCGCACGAAGTCCAGCTGTCCCTTGCTCACCAGCACCCCGGGGTGGGTGAACGTGGCGGGCGCAGCCGTGGCCGACTGCCCGGGCGCCACCACCAAGCCGACCGCCAGCAACGCGGCGGTGAAGAGCGATTTCCCAGCCATGCCACCGAGTTTGTGTGGTCTAAACCACATTCGTCAACATCGTTCACGGTGGTGAAGCGACCGCGCCGTCCGGTTCCGGCCGGGAGCGCGACCAGCCGGAAAGCGCGACGTCACGGTCGCCCGCCGAGAACAATCCGTCGTGCCGTTACCCGGCGACCGGCGCGGATTCGACCCCGTCGGCCTTCCGACGCCGGGACCGGGCACCCAGCACGGCGTCGACCACGAGGAACGCCACCAGGCCCAGCCCGAGCAGCGGGATGAACCAGCCGACCGCCGCCGCGACCACGAGCACGGCGACGAGCTGCGCCCGCGGCACCTTGCGCCACTGGCCGCGCGGCACGGGCCGGCCGAAGCCGAGCGTCGGCCGGCGCAGCCACCAGATCCGGTAGCCGAGCATGACCAGCGCCACCAGGCCGAGCCCGACGGCCAGCAGCAGGAGCTGGTTGGGCCAGCCGAACAGCACGCCCATGTGCAGGTCGATGCCCCACCTCGTCAGCTTGGCCGCCAACGGGTAGTCGGAGAACCGCACCTGGTCCGCGATCACACCGCCGTCGACGGCGACCGCGTCCACCTGGGTGGGCCACGAGCGGTCGATCTCGGTGACGTTCCACGCCATGCCCGCCATCGGCGGCACGGTGATCTCGATCAGCCCGGCGTCGATGCCGGCCCCGCGCGCGGTGGCCAGCACGGAGTCGACCTGGCCCGGTGACGGCGGGATGGGGTCGGACATGTCGTGCCCGGCGTGGTCGCCGCCGCCCTCCAGCGCGGGCGTGGTCCAGTTGAACGCCTTCCGCAGGTCGGCCACGTTCTCGCCCGCGTAGGCGGACCAGGTGAGCCCGGTCGCGGACAGGAACAGCGCGCCCGCCAGCACGACCAGGCCGACGGTCGCGTGCGCGCGGGTGGTCGGCTTCGTGCGCTGGGCGCGGCGGCGGCTGAACCACAGCACCACGCCGCCCAGCGCCACCACCCAAAGCCAGGACGCGGCCAGCTCGCTGTAGAGCCGGCCGGGTTCGCCGAGCAGCAGGGTGCGGTGGACCTGGTCGATCGTGGTGCGCAGCGGCAGCACGCCGCTGGTGCCGTAGGTCATCAGCTGGCCGACCACGGTGCCGTCGGCGGGGTTGACGAACACGGTCGGGCGCGCGTCGCCTTCTCCGTCGCCGGTGAACAGCACGCGGGTGGTCGCACCGGGTTCGGGCGCGGGCCGGATCGCGACCAGGTCGTCGTCCGGCCGCACCGCCACCGCGGCCTTGACCTGCTCCGACAGCGGCACGGTGGACGTGGGCGCGGGCACGCGCAACTGGTCGGAGTACAGCCACGACTCCAGCTGCGGTGTCGCGGCGTAGAGCACGCCGGTGAGGGCGGCGATGAGCACGAACGGGCCGACGAGCACGCCCGCGTAGAAGTGGAAGCGCAGCACGAGGCCGCGCCAGGACTCGGTCATGGCGAGAACTCCCGGGTATGGGGGGATGCCACCGGTCCCGGAGCCGGGACGGTGGTGGGGACCTGCGCACACCTAGGAGCGGGGCGGGCCTCGACGGGGCAGCGTGCGGCGGCGCAGCACCTCGGAGAACGGCTGCTGCGGGTCGGCGGCGATCGGGATGCGCAGCGGCGCGAACGCGGGCGGCGCGCTCAGCGGGCGCGGCAGCACGGCCGCCACGGCGGCGGCCAGCCGGAACACGGCCTGCTCGAAGCCCGTCAGGGCGGCGACGACGATCGCCGTGGCGACGAGGTGGGCCAGCAGCGCCGAGGGCGACGGCAGCACGTCGCGCGGGTGCCGCGACAGCACGCCGAGGAAGACGTGCGCGGCCACCTGCACGACGCCGACCAGGCCGAGGAGTTCGGCGAACCCGAGCTGCCGGTCGGTCAGCGGCACGCACGTCCAGGCGATGGCCAGCGCGAACACCAGCACGTGGGGCAGGGACGGCAGGTGGCCGCCCCCGCTCGCGTGGGCGAGCACGGCCAGCAGCCCGGTGGACAGCCCGACCGCGCCGCAGCGCACCGCGCGCGCGGCTCCTCGGGTGGGGGCCGGTGCCACGCTTCCGCAGCGTAGTGGCCCCGTCCAGGGTGCGAGAAGAACCGAATCCGCAGTGCCCGGCGACGGGCCCGTCCGGACTTCGTCGGCCGGACGAGCCCGATTCGTCGCTATTCGCCCACCTCGGTTGGAATGTTGCCCTATCGGGTTGGAATACCGCGGGTCAGTTGTAGGGCATCCCACCGAACGGGCTGGTGGAGACCTGTGCCGCCGTCGTGAAGACGGCGACGAGCAGGGCGGCGACGAGCACTCGGGCGATGCGCATGCGTTCTCCAGTGAACAGGTCGGGGAATTTCGGCGATTACCCTGGCAGTACTCGGGCCGAAACGGGGCGGAATCATCGTGAACAATTGGATAACTGGTTTGACGACCAAGTAAATTGCCACGCAATGTAACATCTTGTTAACCAGGAGTTAGCACCGTATTCTCACGGTGTGCGCGCCGTCACACTGCGTCTCGCCGGTCGCGAGCGTGAGCTGGGCCGCCTCCTGGCGCTGGTGGACGACCTGTCCCAGGGGCGGGGCGCCGCGCTGCTCGTCGAGGGCGAGCCCGGGATCGGCAAGACGGCGCTGGTCCGGGCCGCGTGCGACACCGCGGCGGTCCGGGGGTTCCGGGTGTGTCGGGGCGCGGGCGACGAGCTCGGTCGACCGCTGCCGCTGTTACCCCTGTTGGACGCGCTCGCCGTAGCCCGGTCGGAGAGCGCCGGCGCCACCGCCGAACGCCTGCTGGCGCGGGTGGACGACCTGTGCGCGATCGGCCCCGTGGTGCTGGTGCTGGACGACCTGCAATGGGCGGACGAGGCGAGCGTCGCGGTGTGGCGACGGCTGGCGGGCCTCGTGCCGCAGTTGCCGCTGCTGCTGGTCGGCGTGCTGCGGCCGTTGCCGCGCCGGGACGACCTGGCCGTGCTGCGCATGGACGTGCCCCGGCTCGTGGTGCCTCGCCTCGCGCCGACCGCCGTGGCGGAGCTGACCGGGCGGCTGGTCGGCGGCGCGCCCGACGAGGCGCTGTCCCGGCTGGCCGAGGACGCCGGTGGCAACCCGCTCTACCTGGTCGAGCTGGTCGAGGCGCTGGTGCGCGGCTCGGCGGTCGCGGTGGACGGCGGGGTGGCCCGGCTGGTCGACGCGGGCGTGCCGCCGTCGCTCTCGGCCGCCATCGCGGACCGGATCGGGTTCCTCGGCGCGGACGTGCGGCGGGTGCTCGTGGCCGCCGCGCTGCTCGGGGTGGACTTCCCGGTCGCCGACCTGGCCGCGGTGCTCGGCAGGCGCGTGGTGGAGCTGCTGCCCGCGTTGCAGGAGGCGACCGTGGCGGGCGTGCTGGTGGACGGCACGGCCGGCCTGTCGTTCCGGCACCCGCTGGTGCGCACCGCGCTGTACGACGAGGTGCCCGAGGCGGCGCGGGCCGCGTGGCACGCCGAAGCGGCGCGGGCGCTGGCCGACACGGGCGCGGGCGTGGACCGGGTGACGCGGCAGCTCCTCGCGGCCGACGACCGGATGCCCGACTGGGTGGCGGACTGGCTCGTCCGGCACGGCTCGATGCTCGTGGCGCACGCGCCGGAGGCCGCGGTGGACCTGTTCGGCCGGGTCGTGGTCGCGCCGAACGCGGGCGCCCGGCGCGGCGTGCTGCTGGCGCACCTGGCGGAGGCGAGGTTCCGGCTCGGCGACCACCACGGCGCGGAGGCCGTCGCGCTGGCCGGGCTGGAGCACGGCACGCTGGTCGACCTGCACTGGACGTTGGCGCAGTGCCGCAGCATGACCGGGCGTTCGGCGGAGACGTTGGTGGAGGTGGAGCGCGCGCTCGCGGCGCCGGACGTCACGCCGTCGGACCGGGCGCGGCTGCTGGTGGTGGCCGCCCGCGCGCACTGGGACCTCGGCGAGCTGGACGACGCCGAACGGCTCGCGCGGGCCGCGCTGGTCGGCGGCGACCGGTGGGCCACCAGCTGGGCGCTGCACGTGCGCACGATCGTGGCGATGGCGCGGGGCCGGATGGCCGAGGCGCTGCCGCTGTTCGACCGGGCGCTGGCGGTGGCCATGGGCGAGCCGGCGACGTCGGACCTGCGGCTGCTGCTGCAGATCAACCAGGCCGTGACGCTGGGCGAGCTGGACCGCGGCGCGGAGGCCATCGCGTCCGCGCAGGTGGTGCGGCACGCGGCCGACCAGGTCGGCAACCTCGTGCGGCTCGGGCAGGCGCAGAGCGCGCTGGGCCAGTTGCTGCTCGACGCCGGCCGGTGGGACGAGGCGCTCGTCGACGTCGACCTGCTGACCGACGACCTGAAGCACCCGATGGTGTCGCGGTGCGACCACGGCGTGGCCGCGCTGATCCACCTGCACCGGGGTGACGCGGCGGGCGCGCGGCGGCACCTGGACGCGGCCGGGACGGGGTTGGAGGGGCACGTGATCGGGCCGCTGGCGCTGGCCGTGAGCCTGTCGCTGGAGCAGGCCGGGAGGGTGCGCGAGGCGTGGTCGGTGCTGGGCGGGTGGGACTGCGTGGAGGACCTGCTGCCGGACTTCGTGCGGCTGGCCGTGGAGCTGGGCGAGGACGCCGCCGACGCGGTCGCGCACGCCGAGGCGCTGGCGGCGGAGCTGGACGTGCCGCACCGGCGGGCGTCCGCCGCGTGCTGCCGGGCGCTGGTGTCGGCCGACCCGGTCGGGCTGCTGCACGCGGCGGAGGAGTACCGGGTGGCGGGCCGGCCGCTGTTCCGGGCCAAGGCGCTGTCGGCGGCGGCGGAGCTGTTCGCCTCGGCGGGCGACCGGACGTCGGCGCGGGCGGCGTTGAGCCACGCCGTGGACGTGCACGCGGAGCTCGGCGCGGACTGGGACTCGACCCGGCTGCTGGCCCGGCTGCGCGTGCACGGCATCCGCCGCGGCCCGCACGCGAAGCACCGGCGGGCCACGCACGGGTGGGAGAGCCTGACGCCGATGGAGCTGAAGGTCACCGAGCTGGTGGTGGCCGGCCTGTCGAACCGCCAGATCGGGGAACGCCTGTTCCTGTCCGGCCGCACGGTCGCCACGCACGTGTCGCACGTGCTGGCCAAGCTCGGCGTCCGCTCGCGCACCGACATCGCCCGCGAGGGCATCCGGCGCCTGGGCGCGTCGGGCTAACCGGTCGGGAAGCACTCCCGCGCCCAGGTGGCGTACGAGCGCGCCGGACGACCCAGCACCTGCGCCACGTCGTCGGACAGCAGCGAGCCGTCGCCGGCGCGAATCGCGCGCACGCCCTCCGCGTACTCCGGGGGCAGCGACTCCAGCGGAACGTCCACAGTGGACAGCTCGCGGTCGAGGAGGTCCGACAGCACGGCCACCTGCTCGGGCACGTTCAGCAGTTCCGGACCGGTGAGCGCGTACGTGCGGCCTCGGTGGTCGTCGAGCAGCGCCCGCACCGCCACCTCGGCCAGGTCGCGCGGGTCCACCACGCCGAGCCTCGTGTCACCCGTCGGGTTCGGGATCGGCTCGCCGGCGGCGACCAGCGGCGCCCACTGCGCCGAGTTGGACGCGAACAGGCTCGGGCGCAACAACGTCCACGCCGGGAACGCGCGGGCCGCCTCCTCGCCCGGCCGGTGCCACTCGGCGACCGGGCCGACCGGGATCGCGGACAGCTTCACGACCTTCGCCACCCCCGCGCGCTTCGCCGCGTCCAGCACGGCCAGGTCGTGGGCGGGCAGGTCGACGGTGCCCGGACCGAGCAGGAACACCGCGTCCACGCCCGCCACGGCCCGGTCGAGGGACGCCGGGTCGGTGTGGTCGCCGCGCACCTGGTCGCCGGTCGGCGTGCGGGACATGGCGCGGAACGCGACACCGCGGTCGGCGAGGAGGCGGACGACTTCACGGCCGGTGGTGCCGGTGGCACCCGTGATCAGCAACATGGGACGAGTCTGGGCCGGGCGGTGCGGGAAGGTCTTGGACGTTTCGGCGGTTGTGCCGGACGTGGAAGAACGTCTGCGGCCGTGGGTCGCCGGGATCGGCGTCCAGTCGTTCGAGGCCGGCGGCACGGTGGTGCACGCGCCGGACACGGCCACGACGCTGGTGCTGTGCACGGCGTCGGAGGGCGCGTACGTGGTCGGCCCGCGCGACCGGGCCCGCTACCGGGTGGGTGGTGACGCGTGGCGCACCGTCGTGCGGCTGGCGCCGGGCCGGGCGCAGGCCGTGCTGGACGTGTCGGTGGACGAGCTGGTCGACCGGGCCGTGCCGCTGAGCGAGGTGTGGGGCCGTCCGGTGGGGGACGAGGCCGCGTTGCGGTCGGCGTTGCTGCGCCGGGTCGCGACGGCCGACCCGAAGCGGTCGGACCTGGTGCACGCGGCGGCACGGCTGCTGCGTGCGCACGGCGTGGCGGAGACGGCACGGGCGCTGTCGGTCAGTGAACGGCACCTGCGCACGTTGTTCACCCGGGCGGTCGGGTTGTCCCCCAAGCAGTTCGCCCGGGTGGACCGGGTGCGCCGGGTGGTGGCGCGGGGTGCGCGCGGCGGGTGGGCGCGGCTGGCGGCCGAGCTGGGCTACTACGACCAGGCGCACCTGAGCCGCGAGTTCCGGGCCACGATGGGCGTGCCGCCGGGCGCGTACCTGGCGGGCGACCTGCCGGACGCGACCTACTGCTAGAGGTCCCGGGCGAAGAACAGCGCGACCTCGCCGGCCGCGGGCGTGCCCCGGTAGAACGTGGTGTCCAAGCCGCACAACGTGAAACCGGCCCGCTCGTAGGCGCGCACGGCGGGCACGTTCACCGACGACGTCTCCAGCCACGCGGTCGACGCGCCGCGCTCGCGGCCGTGCGCGCAGGCGTGGTCGAGCAGGGCCCGGCCGATGCCGCGCCCGCGGTGTCCCGGCGCGACCGTGACCTGCGCGATCACCAGCCGCCGGTGCCAGTCCTCCAGGTCGACGGCGACGAAGCCGCGCACGCGCGGGCCGTCGGCGGCGACGAACACCGTGCCGCCCGGGTCGTCGTCGGGCGGGAAGACCTTGTGCAGCGGCGGGTCGACCGGTCTGGGGCGCAAGGTGAAGCCCTCGGGCGTGGCCACGACGTCGAGCACGGTGCCGGTGGTGAAGGAATCGTCCAGCACGGCGACCTGGTCCAGGTCGGCGGGGCGGGCGCGGCGCAGTTCCACGGCGTTACAACCGGGCCGTGCGCACGGCGGAGAAGGTCATCCCGGCGGCTGTGCCGAGCAGGCCGACGACCGCGATCCACACCGCGAAGCGGTTGCCCAGCCAGTCGGCCGACACGCCGCCCAGCAGCGCGCCGAACACGATCACGCCACGGTTGACCGACCGCGTGGTGGCGTTCATCCGGCCCATGAGCCGGTCGGGCGTGATCGACTGCCGGTAGGCCATCTCCACCGGGGAGTCCAGGATGGCGGACAGGAAGAACACGAACTGCGCCGCGCACAGCAGCACGAACCCGGTCGTGCTCGACGTGGCGAACGGCACCAGCGCGTAACCGACGGGGGTGAGCCACCGCGCCGCCACCATCACGGGGCCGGCGCCGAACCGCCGTCCCGCCGGGCCGGACAGCGACGCGCCGAGCAACCCGCCGACACCGCCAACGGCGAACGTGACGCCGAACAGGAACGCGTCGAAGCCCAGTTCGTCCA
Source organism: Actinosynnema sp. NPDC091369 (assembly GCF_044757065.1). Taxonomy (NCBI): domain Bacteria; kingdom Bacillati; phylum Actinomycetota; class Actinomycetes; order Pseudonocardiales; family Pseudonocardiaceae; genus Actinosynnema; species Actinosynnema sp. NPDC091369. The sequence goes on from NZ_JBIVUG010000003.1 coordinate 123,005, forward strand.
GCACCAACACGGTGTAGGCAGCCGTGACCATGGACGTGCACAGGAACCACGCGTGCGAGCCGATGGCGAGCGGGCGCAGCACCTCGTGCCCGTAGACCCACCGCAGCCCTTCCTTCACCTCGCCGCGCAAGTCGCGCCGCACCGGCGTCTCGACCGGCCGTTCGGGTGTGCGCAGGGTGGCCAACACCAAGCCCGAGATCAGGTAGGACACGGCGTCGACCAGCACGGCGAGCGGTCCGCCGATGACCTTGACCAGCGCGCCGCCCACCAGCGGACCGAGGCCCTGCGCGGCGGCGCGCGTCTGTTCCAACCGGGCGTTGGCGTCGGTGAGGCGTTCGGTCGGCACGAGCAGCGGCAGGAACGACTGGTGCGCCGCGTCGTAGAACAGCGACAACGTCCCGAACACCACCACCAGCGCGAGCAGCAGCGGCATGGTGAGCGTGCCGGTGAACGCGGTCAGCGGGATCAGCGCCAGCACGACGGCGCGGGCCAGGTCCGTGCCGACCAGCACCGGCAGTCTGCGACGGCGGTCCAGCAGCGCGCCCGCGACCAGCCCGAACAGGAGGTAGGGCAGCCAGCGCGCGGCTTCGAGCATCCCGGCCTCGGTGGCGGTGGCGCCGAGCGTCAACACCGCCACGGCCTTGAGCGCCAACGTGGTGACGTGCGTGCCGGCCAACGACACCGTGTCGGCGGCCCAGAACCGGACGAATTCCCTGTGGTACAGCGACGTGGTGCGTTCTGCGCCGTCGCTCATGCGGCCACCCCCGGACCACCTTCCCAGACGTGTGCGCGGACGGGGAAGTCACCGCGTGCTCGTCCGCACCACGACCGTCCACTCGGGCTCGCGGACGGGCCCCCGGTCGCCCAACGAGATCAGCGCGCACGTCCGGCCCTGGTCGTGCAGCGACTGGGCGACGGTGGTGAGGCCCGCCCGGCTCGCGTCCGGGTCGTCGTCCCACCCGGCCACCGCGAGGTCGTCCGGCACGCGCAGCCCCCGGTGGTGGGCGGCGTCGAGCACGGCGAACGCGAGCTGGTCGCTCATGGCCACCACGGCGTCGGCGCCGGCGTCGAGCAGCGCGTCGGCCAGAGCCGCGGCGTCGGCCCGGTCGTTGCGCGCGACGACCGCGACCGGCAGCCGGTCGGGGTCCGGGCCCGCGTCGCGGCAGTGGTCGTAGACGCCGCGCAGGCGTTCCCGGGTGACGGGGAACGGCACGTCGTCGGCGTCGGGCCCGGTCTCCAGCCGCGGCCTGCGCCCGCGGTCGAACGGGAAGCTGAGCACGGCCGGGCGGCGTGCTCCGGTGAACGTGCGCGCGGCCAGTTCGCGGGCGGAGGCGCGGTTGTCGATGGACACCACCCGCGTGCCGACCACCGAGGGGCCGCCGTGGACGGCGACGGGCTTGTCCGACCCGGTCACCACGTCGAGCACGGGATCGGAGTCGACGGTCGTCCAGACGATGTAGCCGTCCACGGAGGCCGAGCGGACGCGGTCGACGTCGCCGTCCTCGCCGGTGGTCGGGATGAGGTTGAGCCCGACGCCGCGCTCCCGGCAGACCTCGGCGACGCCGGTCAGGAAGCGGCGCGCCTGCGGGTCCTCGAACGCGTAGGCCAGGTGCTCGCCGAGCACGACGCCGATCGCGCCGGTGCGGCGGCGGCGCAGGGACCGGGCGGTCGGGTCCGGTCCCGGGTAGCCCAGCTCGGCGGCGACGGCGAGGACCCGGCGCAACGTCTCCGGCGCGACCCGGTCCGGCTGGTTGTAGCAGTACGACACGGTCATCGGCGAGACGCCGCAGGTGCGCGCGACCAGCGCCATGGTCACGCGTGACGACCTCGGGCCCGACATGCGGCCAGCCTATCTGTGTATCGTTACACAATGCGCAGGTCGGGTGTGGCCCTGGTGGCGTTGAGCGCCGCCTGCTTCGTGTCCGTGACGTCGGAGAACCTGCCGGTGGCGCTGCTGGCCGAGCTCGCGGCCGGACTCGGGGTGGGTGAGTCGGCGGTCGGGCTGCTGGTCACCGGGTACGCGGTCGTGGTCGCGCTCTCGGCGGTGCCGCTGGTCGCCCTCACGGTCCGCTGGGACCGCCGCACGACCGCCCTGGTCACGGTCGCGGCCATCGCGTTGTCCAACGTGCTGCTGGCCGTCGCGCCCGGCTACGGCGTCGCGGTGCTCGCCCGGCTGGTCTCGGCCGTCGGGCACGGCGTGTTCTGGTCCGTCGTCGCGCCGATGGCCGCGCGGCTGCTCGGGGCGGACAGGGCCGGCCGCGCCACCGCCGTGGTGTTCGCCGGGAACTCGCTCGCCTTCCTCGTCGGGCTGCCACTGTGCTCGTGGCTCGGCGCGACGCTCGGCTGGCGGCTCACCGCGCTGGCGATGGCGGGCGTCGCGGCGGTGGCCGCGGTGGCGATCCGGCTGACGGTCGACCCGGTGCCGGGCGAGCGCTCGCCGGCGGCACGGGGACCGACGGCGATCCGGCACGCCCTGACCGACCGCGCCCTGCTCCCGGTCAACCTGGTCACGGTGCTCGCGGTGACGGGCCACTTCGCCGTGTTCACCTACATCACGGTGATCATCGCCGACTACGCGCACCTCGCCGGGCCCGGCACGTCGTCCCTGCTGCTCGCGTACGGCGCGGCGGGGATGCTCGGCCTGGTGCTGATCGGGCGGCACGTGGACGGCCGGCCGCGGGGGACCGCCCTCACCGTCACCGCCGGCCTGGCCGCGTGCATGCTCGTGCTGCTGGTCCTCGGGCCGGGTTCGGGGGTCGTGGCGGGAGCCGCCGTGGTGCTGTGGGCCGTGCCGTCGGGCGGGCTGGCCGTGGTGCTCCAGGCCGCGGTCCTGCGCACCGCCCCCGACCGGCCGGACCTCGCGTCCGCGGTCTACGTCGTCGCGTTCCAGGTCGGCATCGCGCTCGGCGCGTGGGTCGGCGGCGTCTTCCTCGACCTCGGCGCGCTGCCCGTCGCCGTGGCGGTCGCGGTGGCGTGCGGCCTCGTCGGCGCGGTCGTCGTGCGCCGGTCCGCCGCGTTCTCCGTAGCATCGAACGCGTGACGGAGTGGGCCCGTGCCGCGATCGGGTTGCTGGAAGCCTCCCCGGCCGCCGAGGAGCCGACACCGCTGCGGCGCTTCCCGTTGCCCGGTGACGGTTCGGTCGAGCTGTTCGTCAAGGACGAGTCGGCGCGCCCCACCGGCAGCCTCAAGCACGGGTTCGCACGGGCGCTGCTGCTGGACGCGCTGCGGCGCGGCCTGATCGCCGAGGGCACCCCGCTGGTCGAGGCGACCAGCGGCAACCTGGCCGTCGCGGCGGCGCACTTCGCGCGGCTGCTCGGCCTGCCGTTCACCGCCGTGGTGCCGCGGCGGACCGGCCGGGCCAAGCTCGACCGCATCGAGGAGCACGGCGGCCGGTGGGAGCCCGTGGACCCACCACTGGCCGTCTACGAGCGGGCCGGGCGGTTGGCCGCGGCCACCGGCGGCCACTACCTCGACCACCTGGCGACCCTGGGCGGCGCGGTGGATCGCGACGGCGGGTGGAACCTGGCCGCCGAGATCCTGCGCGACCTCGGCCGCCTCGGCCGCCCCGCGCCCGCGTGGGTGGTGGCGGGCGTGGGCACGGGCGCGACGTCCCGCGCGATCGGCCGCCACCTGCGCCGGCACGGCCACCCGACCCGGCTGGCCGTGGTGGACCCGGAGAACTCCGCCTACTTCCCCGGCTGGACCACCGACGCGGCCGACTACGCGACCGGCATGCCGTCGCGGATCGAGGGCATCGGCCGACCGCGGCTGGAACCGCCGTTCGACGGCGGGGTGGTGGACCTGGTGATCCCGGTGCCCGACGCGGTCAGCGTCGCGGCGATGCGGCACCTGCGCGCGGTCACCGGGCTGGTCGCGGGTCCTTCGACGGGCACGTGCCTGGTCGGCGCGTGCCACCTGGTGGCCGGGATGCGGGCGCGCGGCGAGAACGGCGCGGTGGTGATGGTGCTGGGCGACTCCGGCCTGCCGTACGCCGACACGTACTACGACGACGAGTGGGTGTCGGCGAAGGGCTGGGACCTGGCCGGTCCGACGGCCGCGCTGACCCGGTTCACCGAGGACGGCACGTGGCCGTGAGCGGTCAGGGCGTGGTGCGGCGGTAGTGGCGGTGCACCCGTGCCAGGCGGGCTTCGGTCCGCTCCGGCTCGTCCATGCCCGCGCGCACGCGCTGCCGGAGCCGTGCCGCCACGACCTCGCCCAGCGGCACGTCGGCGTGCTTGCGGAACCGCCCCGGTCGCCGGTCGCGCGCGGACTGCTCGGCGTGGTCGGCCGACGCCTGGTCGGGCCGGCCGAGCGCACCGCGCAGCGCCTGGTCGGCGTGGTGCCGGTCGGCGCGGTGCGCGAGCTGCCTGTTGCGGGTGATGTTGCGGCGCGAGCTCTTGTCGTTCTCGCCGTAGGTGTTGCGGCGGTCCTTCGCGTAGCTCAGCCGCTTCTTCTCCTGCGGGCTCCGGCGCACAACGTCCCCCTCTGTCCATCGGGTCACGGGACGTTAGCCGGGCGGCACCCGTGCGGCCCAGGTGTTTTCCCGGCCGTGTCGCGAGTCCTGACCTCACCGCTGCGCCGCGCGGGCCAGTGCCCGGCCGATGACCCTGGCGGCGTCGGGGAAGCGGTCGGGGTCCGGGCCGGAGTAGTTCAGGCGGAGGAACGAGCCGGAGGGCTCGGCCGGGAACCACTCCGCGCCGGGCGCGACCACCACGCCCTCGGCCTCGCAGTCGCGGACCAGCCGGTCCCGGTCGGTCGCGTCGGGCAGCCGGGCCCACAGGTTCAGGCCGCCGGGCGGCACGTGCTCCAGGTGCGCGTCCGGCACGTGCTCGGCCAGGCAGGCGGCGAGCAGGTCGCGCCGTGCCCGCAGCTGGTGGCGCAGGGCACGCAGGTGGGCGCGCCACCCGGGCTGCGTGACGACGTCGAGCGCGGCGGCCTGGAGCACGCCGCTGACGTACACCGACTCCGCGCCCCGGTCGGCCAGGATGCGGTCGCGCACCGGGCCGCGGGCGATGACGGCGGCGACCCGCACTGCCGGTGACACGCTCTTCGTCAACGAGCGCAGGTAGACCACGTGGCCCGCGTCGTCGTGCGCCGCGGCGGGCCGCGCGGTGGTGTCGATGCCGAAGTCGTGCGCCCAGTCGTCCTCCACCAGGAACGCGCCGTGCGCGCGGACGACGTCCAGGACCCGCCCCACCAGGTCGGGCGACCACTGCGCCCCGGTGGGGTTGGCGTAGTTGGGCTGCGCGTAGAACGCCCGCGCCCCGGTCTCCTCGAACGCCCGCGCCAGCTCGTCCGGGTCCGGGCCGGCCGCCCCGCTCGGCACCGGCACCACCCGCACGCCGGCCTGGGCCGCGGCCAGGATCGCGCCCCAGTAGGTCGGCGACTCGATCAGCAGCGGCCCGCCGAAGCCCACCAGCGCGCGGAACGTCGAGCTCAGACCGCTCTGGCTGCCGGGCAGGACCACCACGTCGCGCGGCGCGGGCGGGGTGACGCCGGCCGGCGTGGCCTGCCCCAGCTCGCCGGCGAACCACGCCCGCAGCTCCGGCAGCCCGGCGGTGTCCGACCGGGTCAGCGCCGCGTCGGCACGGGCGGCGCGGGCGAGCGCGGCGCGCACGAGCCGTTCGGGGAGCAGGTCGCGGTCGGGGTAGCCGGAGTGCAGGCCGATGGCGTCGGGCAACTGGCCGCGCAGGGGCGTGGCCAGGACGGGCAGGGCCGCTCGCGGTGACCGCAGGGCGCCGGTCTGCCAGCCGTAGTCCGGCGGCCGGACCGCCCGCACGGCGCGGACGAACGTGCCGACGCCGGGCCGTGACTCGACGAGCCCCTGTGCGGCCAGCGCGTGCACCGCCTTCTGCACCGTCACCGGGCTCGCGCGCCTGGTACCGCGGTCTGGCGATCGGCCCGATGGCGCGGGTCAGCCAGGTGCAGCTGGTGCAGCCCGTGCTGGGCATCGGTTGGGCGGCGCTGCTGCTGCGGGAGCGGCTGACCTGGCCGACCGTGCTCGGGGGCGTCGCCGTGGTGCTGTGCGCGTCGGTCGCGGTGCGGGTACGCCTCGACCGGGGATGACGCAGCGGCGCGGGGGTCAGCAGTTCGCGGCGCGGTCGAGCAGCAGCTTGCGCTCGCGCTCGTTGCGGGTGAGCCCGGCCGCCAGCTTGAACTCCTCCCGCGCCTCGGCGTGCCTGCCCAGCTTGGCCAGCAGGTCTCCGCGCACGCTCGGCAGCAGGTGGTAGCCCTTCAGCGCGGGCTCGTCCAGCAGCTCGTCCACCAGCTCCAGCCCGACCTCCGGGCCGAACGCCATCCCGATCGCCACCGCGTGGTTCAGCTCCACGATCGGCGACGGCGCGACCAGCGACAACGCCTCGTACAGCCCGGCGATGCGGGTCCAGTCGGTGTCCTCCGGCACGCGTGCCCGCGCGTGGCAGGCGGCGATGGCGGCCTGCAACGCGTACGGCCCGCCCGCGCCGCCCAGCGACTCGGCCCTCGCCAACGCCGCCAGGCCGCGGCGGATCAGCAGCTGGTCCCAGCGCGCCCGGTTCTGCTCCAGCAGCAGCACGGGTTCGCCGTCCGGGCCGACGCGGGCCCTGGCCCGGGACGCCTGGATCTCCAGCAGCGCCACCAGGCCGTGCACCTCGGGCTCGCGCGGCATCAGGCCGGCCAGCACGCGGGCCAGCCGCAGCGCGTCCTCGCACAGCGCCGGGCGCATCCAGTCGTCGCCCGCGGTGGCCGAGTAGCCCTCGTTGAAGATCAGGTAGATGACGCCGAGCACGGACGCCAGCCGGGCGTCCCGCTCGTCCTCCGCCGGCACCTCGAACGGGACACCGGCCTTGGCCAGGGTCTTCTTCGCCCGCACGATCCGCTGCGCCACGGTCGCCTCGGGCACCAGGAACGCGCGGGCGATCTCGTCGGTGGTCAGGCCGCCGAGCACGCGCAGCGTCAACGCCACCTGCGCCTCCGTCGACAGCACCGGGTGGCAGGCGGTGAACACCAGCCGCAGCAGGTCGTCGTCGATCCCACCGACCTCGGCGGCGGCGTCCGGCTCGTGGTCGGAGCCGGTGTCGCGCCCGATCTGCTCCAGCTTGCGCTGGTAGTTGCGCTCGCGCCGGATCCGGTCCACGGCCCGGTTCTTCGCCGCGGTCATCAGCCACGCGCCGGGGTTGCGCGGCACGCCCTGTTCCGGCCACTGCTCCAAGGCGCTGACCAGCGCGTCCTGGGCCAGTTCCTCGGCCAGGCCGACGTCGCGCACCATCCGGGCCAGCCCGGCGATCAGGCGCGCGGACTCGATCCGCCACACCGCCTCGACCGCGCGACGCGCATCGGTAGCCACCACGACCCGGGATCAGATCAGCTACCGATGCGCGTCGGCAAGCGGCGCGGCGGCCCCTCAGCCCCGGGAGGCGCGGGCCTCGTGCTCGGCGCGCAGCTCGCGCTCGCGGTCCTTCAGCTCCTCGGAGGCGTTGACGAAGTCGTCCTCGGTGAAGACCTGCCGGATCTCGATCTGCGACTCGTCGCCGGTGGGGTTCGGCACCCGCTTCACCCACTCGACGGCCTCCTCCAGCGACTTGACTTCGATCAGCCAGAAGCCCGCGATGAGCTCCTTGGTCTCGGTGAACGGGCCGTCGACCACGGTGCGCTTGTCGCCGGAGAAGTAGACCCGCGCGCCCTTGGAGCTGGGGTGCAGGCCCTCGCCCGCCAGCATCACGCCCGCCTTGACCAGCTCCTCGTTGAACGCGGCCATCTCGTTCAGCTGCTCCGCGGTCGGCTGGACCCCGGCCTCGGTGTCCTCGGTCGCCTTCACGATCACCATGAAACGCATGTCGCTCTCCCTGTCGGTTCGTCGGCCGGTACATCCTGGCCGCCACTGACGCGACGATCGAGCGGGTGCGCGGATCGACACGTGCGCCGAAGTTTTTCCAAGATTTTTTCGCGGGCCGCTGACCAGCGGGTTTACGTGATGGGTGAGCCGCCGGTGACGCCGACGACCTCGCCGGTGATGTAGCTGGACTCGGCCGAGGCGAGGAAGACGTACAGCGGCGCGAGTTCTGCGGGCTGCCCGGCGCGACCCATGGGGGACTGCTCGCCGAAGTTCTCCACCTTCTCCGGCGGCATGGTGGCCGGGATGAGCGGCGTCCACACCGGACCGGGCGCGACCGAGTTCACCCGGATCTTCCGGTCGACCAGGTTCTGCGCCAGGCCCTTGGTGAAGTTCACGATCGCGGCCTTGGTGGTGGCGTAGTCGAGGAGCTGGAAGGACGGCTGGAAGCCCTGGATGGACGACGTGGTGATGATCGAGGAGCCCTCGGGCATGTGCGGCACGGCGGCCTTGCACAGCCAGAACATCGCGTACACGTTCGTCTTCATGACGCGGTCGAACTGCTCGGTGGTGATGTCGAGCAGGCCGCCCTCTTGCGCCATCTGGTAGGCGGCGTTGCTGACCAGGACGTCGATCCGGCCGAACTCCTCGACCGCCCGCGCCACGACCGCCGAGCACTGCGCCTCCTCCACGAGGTCGCCCGGCACGGTGACCGCCTTGCGGCCGGCCTCCTCCACGAGCCGCGCGGTGTCGCGGGCGTCCTTCTCCTCGGCGGGCAGGTACGAGATCAGCACGTCGGCGCCCTCGCGCGCGAACGCCAGCGCGACGGCGCGGCCGATGCCGGAGTCGCCGCCGGTGATCACGGCCTTCTTGTCGGTGAGCCGTCCCGAACCGCGGTAGGTCTGTTCACCGTGGTCGGGGGTGGGGCGGACGTCGTCGGTCAACCCTGGGTACTTGATGGGGGTCTCGGCCATGCCCGCAGGGTGCCCAGGCGAGTCCGACCTGAACACGTCGAAGGGCGCGCCTCCGGTGTGAGGCGCGCCCTTCGGGTGGTGCGGGTGTCAGCGGCGCAGCGCGCGCTGGACCGTGAAGGCCCCCGGGCCGAGGACGGCCAGCAGCAGGAAGATCCAGCTGTAGACGGCGGCCAGCTCGCCCATGTTGTGCATCGGCAGCAGCGCTTCCGGCTGGTGGACGGTGAAGTAGGCGTAGGCCATCACCCCGGAGAGCACGAACGCCGCCGGCCGCGCGGCCAGGCCGATCAGCACCAGGACCGCGCCGACCAGCTCGATCACGCTGCCGTACCAGCCCGGCCAGGAGCCGAACGGGACCGCGCCGCCCTGGCCGTCGATGCCGCCGAGGAAGCCGAGGCCCTGGAGGCCGTGCAGGCCGAACAGGAACGAGACGACGACGCGGAAGGCGGCGAGCACCAGGTCGTTGCGCCTGGCGGCGGTGGCGGGGTGGGCGGCGGCGCGGCGGGTGTCGGTCGTGGTGGTCATCTCGGGCTCCCCTGCTCGGTGGTCTTACTGAGACGACGAACGGGGACCCCGCCGGATCGACACGGCCGCGGAACTTTTTTCGCCGAGCCTGACCTGGAGGGTGAAACGGCTGGTCGGAGGGGGAAGGCGCTGGCCGCGCCGGAAGAAGCGGACGCGGTGGGGGTCGGCCGCCTCGGCCCGCATGGCCGCCAGGTCGGCCTCGGTGGGCGCGCGGGCGACCGACGGGCCGGGCCGGTGGTCGAGCGGCGGTGGCGGGCCGTGGTCGTCGGCGTCGTCGGGCAGCGGGGGGAGGTCGACCCGGCACGCGACCAGGCCGTCGGTGTCGGGCAGGTCCAGCGGCAGCACGGACCCCGGCCAGAAGTAGTCGAGGTCGTCCGGGGCGTCGGGGAACAGCGGGCGGTAGTGGTCGGGGTCCTTGCGCAGGAGGGCGGACCGGTGGCTGCGGTGCAGGTCGTCGTCGCCCAGCCAGGGCGGCAGGAGACCTTCGGCCAGGCACCACGACCAGGTCGGCTCGTGGCCGCCGGTGAAGTCGAGGAGGGAGGCGCGCAAGCCGTCGCGGTGGCCCCGGCGCCGCCACTCGTCGCACACGGCCACGCCGTAGGCGACCAGCGCGGGCGTGAACCCGCGCCACATGACCACCGCCGGGTGCCGCTTCCAGCCGTAGTCGGGCCAGACCAGGGCGCGCAGGATCTGCAGGGTCTCCACGCGCTGCTTGCCCAGCCGTCGCGAGTCGAGCACGGCGGCGCTGGCGGCGAAGGTGGCGCGGGGCAGGAACGTCTGCACCCCAGCGACCTACCCCACCTGCGGCGGGTCAAGCGCGCGACCCGCAACAGACCGGTGGGCTGTTAGCCTGCGGCGGTGGAGTTCCAGCGCGCGAGGCGTCCCGAGCAGGTGGAGCAGCGGCGGCGCACGATCCTCGACGCGGCGTGCGCGATGCTGCGGGAGCGGTCGGTCGCCGACATCAGCCTGCGCGAGCTGAGCGACCGGGTGGGGCTCGCGAAGTCGAACGTGCTGCGGTACTTCGACAGCCGTGAGGCGATCTTCCTGGAGGTGCTCGACCGGGAGCTGGGTGCGTGGCTGGACGAGGTCGAGGACGCGCTCGGGCAGGCCGGGTCGGCGGAGGCGGTCGCGCGGGCGGTGGCGGCGACGTTGCTGCGGCGGCCGTTGCTGTGCGAGTTGATCAGCGGCATGGCGGGTGTGCTGGAGCGGAACATCCCGGTGGACTTCGCGCGCGTGTTCAAGCGCCGGGCGAACGAGCACAAAGCCCGGCTGGCGGACCTGGTGCGGGCCCGGGTGCCGGTGCTGGACGCCGCCGCCGCGCACCACTTCGCCACTTCGGTGCTGATCATGACGGCCGGCCTGTGGCCGCACGCCAAACCGACCGACGCGGTGGCCCAGGTGATGCGGGAACTGGGCGGGCCGACGGCGGCGGAACTGGTGCGCGAGGGCCTGACGGAGGGCCTGGTCAACCAACTGGTCGGCCTGGTCGCCCGCGCCTGACCGCGGGAGCCGGCCCGCGCTGTGAGGTGGGTGTCGCCGGCGGGTGGCGGGCGGCGACGTCAGGTCGGTCGGCAGTGGCGGCCACCGGGTGGTCGCGCCGCAGCCGGAGGAGCCGGTGACGCCCTAAGGTTCCACCCCGTGAAGGCACTCGTGGTTCGCGGTGGTTGGCCGGGGCACTCGCCGGTGGTGGCGACCGACTCGTTCCTGCCGTTCCTGCGGTCGTCGGGGTTCGCGGTGGACGTGTCCGACTCACTCGACGTCTACGACGAACGCCTCGGCTCCTACGACCTGGTCCTCCAGTGCTGGAGCGACGGCGAGCTGACCGACGAGCAGTTCACCTGCCTGGAAGCGGCGGTCCGGGGTGGGACGGGGTTGGCCGGGTGGCACGGCGGCCTGGTGGACGCGTTCCGCCACTCCCGTGGCTACATGCAGTTGGTCGGTGGGCAGTTCGTCGCTCACCCGGGTGATTTCGTGGACCACCGGGTGGACATCACCTCCACGCACCCCGTCGTGGCCGGCATCGAGGGGTTCGAGCTGCGGACCGAGCAGTACTGGGTCCTCACCGACGGCCTCAACGACGTGCACGCGACCACGACGTTCGCCGCCGCCGACCCGTGGCACGCCCCGCTGACCGTGCCGGCCGTCTGGACCCGCCGCTGGGGCGCTGGCCGGGTCTTCGCCTGCACGGTCGGCCACCACCCGGCCGACCTCGACCTGCCCCAGGTCCGCACGATGGTCGAACGCGGCCTGCTCTGGGCCGCCCGCCGCTGACCCGCACGACCCGCCGCACGACCGGCGGGCCGCCGGCTCACTCGCCCGACGCGGGCAGGGCGGCGGGCTCGGAGTCGGCCAGGTTCTCCGGCAGCCTCAACCCCTCGTGCAGCGGCACGAGCTCGGACTGCAGCACGAGGGCCGCACCACCGATCGCGGACGCCGTGGCGGCCGAACGGGACAGTCGCACGTCGACGCCGTGCGCCGCGCGCGAGAAGAACGTGCGGTCCAGCTCGTCGCGCACCACGGGCAGGTACACCGACCCGGCGATGGCGAAGCTCGGCCCGGTGAGCACCAGGACCTCCAGGTCCATGATGTTGGCCAGCGTCCGCGCCGCCACCGCGATGTAGCGCGCCGACCGCTCCAGGATCGCCAGCGCGGCCGGCTCGCCCCGCCGCGCCGCCCGGCTCACCGCGGCGAAGTCCGACGACACCGATCGCACCTGCCCGGTCAGCCCGGCCGCCCCGGCCAGGTCGGCGTCCGCGCGGGCCGCCGCCACCACGGCCGCGGGCCCGGCCAGCGCCTCCACGCACCCGCGCGCGCCGCACCAGCACTCCGGCCCGTCGGCGTCCACGCAGATGTGCCCGATCTCCCCGGCGTTGCCGCTGCTGCCGCGGTAGGTGATGCCGTTGATGATCAGGCCCGCGCCGATGCCCGTGCCCATGTAGAGCGCCGCCGAGATGGCCGTGCCGCCGATGCCGCCCGACCAGTGCTCGCCCAGCGCCGCCGCGGTGGCGTCGTTGTCCAGCACCACCGGCAGGCTCGTGGCCCGCTCCAGCTCCTGGTCGAGCGGGAAGTCCTCCCACTTGCGCATGGACGGCGGGGTCAGGCCCATGCCGGTGTCCGAGCTGAGCGGGCCGGGGGAGACCAGGCCCAGGCCGAGGACCCGGTTGTGGTCCACGCCGACGCCGTCGATCAGGCCCTTGACCTCGGCGGCCATCCGCGCCACGACGGTGCGCGGCTCGGCCGCGCCGGCGCCCGCCCTCGAAATGCGCGCCACGACCGACCCGCCGAGATTGGTCAGCACGTAGGTGATGCCGGCGTGGTCGAGGTGGACGCCCACGGCGTAGCGGGAGGAGTGGTTGAGCTGGAGCAGCACCCGCCGCTTGCCGCCGGTCGACTCGGCGCGTCCGGTCTCCACGACCAGGCCCTCGTCGATGAGCTTGCGGACGACGGTCGAGATGGTGGCGCCGGTGAAGCCGGTGGCGTTGATCAGGCCGACCCGGCTGATCGTGCCCGCCGCCCGGATCACGTCCAGCACGGCGGCCTTGCTGCTCGCGTGTTGCGTCGCCCGCGCCGGTCCGCTCACGTGGTCCCCCGCGTTCGTCTTAGTTCGTTCGTCGGCCGAAGGGTAGCAACTTGACCGGCAGATGACGCCGAGGTGTTGACTTCGTTTCTTCGATGACTTAACAATCTGCCTCAACGCGGGACCGCGGCCGGTCTCGGGCCACGAGAGGAATCGACGATGTCCCTGAAGGCAAGGCGCTTCTCACGGGCGCGCATGGCGGCGGCCGGGCTGGCCGCGGTCGCCATGCTGGCGACGGCGTGCGGCGGGTCGAGTTCGGGCAGCGACGCGAACAAGGACACGCTGGTCGTGTACACCGGTCAGTCCGGTGACTGGCAGCTGAACTTCAACCCGTACTCGCCCACCATGCTCGAGGGCCCCGGCACGATCTTCGAGCCGTTGTTCTTCTTCAACAACATCCGCGACGTGGAGCCCCGGCCCCGGTTGGGCAAGGGCTTCACGTGGAACGCCGACGGCACCCAGCTCGACATCGAGCTGCGCGACGACGCGAAGTGGAGCGACGGGCAGAAGTTCACCGCCAAGGACGTCGTCTTCACCCTCGACATGGTCAGCAAGAACGCGACCATGAACAGCACCGGCTACAAGGGCGTCGCGACCGCCGTGGACGACACCCACGTGACGGTCAAGTTCACCGAACCGTCCTTCATGGACGGCCCGCAGGTGCTCGGCCGGATCTGGATGGTCCCCGAGCACAAGTGGAAGGACATCCCGACCCCGGCGACCGACGTCGTCAAGGAGCCCGTCGGCACCGGCCCGTTCATGCTCGACGAGTTCAAGGCCCAGGCGTTCACGCTCAAGTCGAACCCGGGCTACCACTCCGGCGAGCCCGCCCTGAAGAAGATCCGCTACCTCGCGCTGTCGGGCAACCAGTCCGGTGAGGCCGCGCTCAAGCAGGGCCAGATCGACTGGCAGACCGGCCCCGTCCCGGACATCGCCAACGTCGAGAAGAACTACCCGGGATACAAGGCCATCACCATCCCGATGAACCAGACGGCCCTGTTCACCTGCTCGAACGCCGAACTGGGCTGCCAGGGCCCGCAGACCGACGTCGCCGTGCGCAAGGCGATCTACTACGGCCTGAACCGCACGCAGATCAACTCCCTCGCCTTCGAGAACACCTCCAGCGAGGTCTCGCCCGGCGCCGCGCTGCTCGAGCGGGACAAGGACCAGATCTCGGGCAAGCTCCAGGAGAAGACCGCGCCGATGCAGCCCGACGAGGCCAAGGCCACGCAGCTGCTGGAGAGCGCCGGTTACACCAAGGGCAGTGACGGCATCTACGCCAAGGACGGCAAGCCGCTGGCCATGACCCTCAAGGTCGTCGCCGGCTGGACCGACTACATCACCGCCGTCGACACCATGAGCCAGCAGCTGCAGAAGGTCGGCATCAAGGTCACCGCGCAGCAGCTGTCCTGGAACGAGTGGTCCGACGCCCGCGGTCGCGGCAACTTCGAGCTGCTGATCGACTCGCTGCACCAGGGCCCCGCGCCCGACCCGTTCTACAACGCGTCCTACTTCTTCAGCACCGCGACCACGGCGAAGGTCGGCGAGACCGCCAACCCGAACTTCTCCCGGTTCTCCAACCCCGCGGTGGACGCCGCGCTCGCCGCGCTGAAGGGCATCGACCCCGAGGACGACGCCGCCCGCCAGCCGCACTTCGACACCATCCAGACCGAGATCGAGAAGTCGCTGCCCTACATCCCGGTCCTGACCGGCGGCACCACCAGCGAGTACAACGCCAAGAAGTTCACCGGTTGGCCCACCAAGGAAGACCTCTTCGCGTTCCCGGCCGTCTGGGCGCGCCCGGAGCACTCCGAGATCTACCTGAAGCTCAAGCCGGCCGGCCAGTGAACGACTGAGTGAGGCGATAGGCGGACCGATGAGGTACTACGCCCGAAAGTTCGCGTTCTACGTGGTCGCCCTCTGGGCGGCGCTGACGCTGAACTTCTTCATCCCGAGGCTCATGCCGGGCAACCCGGTGGACATCCTCATGGCGAAGCTCGCGCAACGCGGCGGAACCGTGGACCCGTCGGCCCGCAGAGCGTACGAGCTGCTGCTCGGCACGAACAGCGGCGAGTCGCTCTTCCAGCAGTACCTGTCCTACCTGGGCAACATGTTCCGGGGTGATCTGGGCATATCGGTGAGCGCGTTCCCGGCGCCGGTGTCCCAGATCATCTCGGAGGCCCTGCCCTGGACCCTGATGCTCGTCGGCATCGCGACGTTCCTGTCGTTCGCCTTCGGCATCATCCTGGGCACGTTCGTCGGATGGCGGCGCGGCACCTGGCTGGACAGCCTGGTGCCCGCCACCACCGTGCTCGCCGCCGTGCCGTACTTCTGGCTGGCGCTGATCCTGGTCGCGCTGCTGTCCTCGGCGTGGGGCTGGTTCCCGCTCCAGGGCGGCTACGACGTGATCCTCACGCCCGGCTGGAACGCCGAGTTCATCGGCTCGGCGATCTACTACGGCACGCTGCCCGCGCTGACCATCGTGATCTCCTCGGTCGGCGGCTGGCTGCTGGGCATGCGCAACATGATGGTGTCGGCCACGGCGGAGGACTACGTGCTCACCGCCAAGGCCAAGGGCCTGCGCGACTCCCGGATCATGATCAGGTACGCGGCCCGCAACGCCGTGCTGCCGTCCGTGGCCGGGTTCGCCATCTCGCTCGGGTTCGTGGTGGCCGGCTCGATCATCACCGAGCAGGTGTTCTCCTACCCGGGCATCGGGTCGAAGCTCCTCCAGGCCGTGCAGAACAACGACTACGCCCTCATGCAGGGCATCTTCCTGGTCATCACGGTCGCCGTGCTCGGCGCGAACCTCGTGGTCGACCTGCTCTACGCCGTCATCGACCCGCGCACCCGCGTCAGCGGCTGAGAAGGAGAACGGACACCGTGACGAATCTCAGTGCCGCCACCGTCGGGGCTCCGCGCGGGCGGGCCGGGTGGCGGTCGATGCTGCCGCGCTGGTCGCCCAAGCTCGGCGTCGGCCTGGCGCTGATCGGGCTGATCTCGTTCATCGGCCTGATCGGCCCGCTGCTGGTCGGCGACCCGAACACGATCCGCGACCTGGGCCTGACCGCGCCGGGCGGCGAGTTCTGGCTCGGCACCACGCAGACCGGCCAGGACATCGTCCCGCAGCTCGCCCACGCGACCCGCGGCTCGCTCTACATCGGCTTGATGGTCGGCGTGATGGCGACGGCCCTGTCGGCGTTGTTCGGCATCGTCGGCAGCTACGTCGGCGGGTTCGTCGACGAGGCGTTCTCGCTGTTCTCCAACGTGATGCTGGTGATCCCCGGCCTGCCGCTGGTGATCGTCATCTCCGCGTTCGTGCCCGCCGACCAGCGCGGCACGTGGACCATCGCGGTGGTGCTCGCGATCACCGGCTGGGCGGCGTCGGCGCGGGTGCTGCGCGCGCAGACCCTGTCGCTGCGCAACCGCGACTACGTGGCCGCGGCCAAGGTGTCCGGCGAGAAGCCGTGGCGCGTCATCACCGTGGAGATCCTGCCGAACCTGCTGCCGCTGCTGGCCTCGCAGTTCGTGTTCTCGGTGATCTACGCGATCCTGAGCGAGGCGGGCCTGTCGTTCCTCGGCCTGGGCGCGTCCAACTCGTCCACGCTCGGCACGATGCTCTACTACGCGCAGAACGGCTTCGCGCTGCAACGCGAGGCGTGGTGGTGGTTCGTGCCGCCGGGCCTGATCATCGCGCTGTTCGGCTGCGGCCTCGCGCTGGTCAACTTCAGCATCGACGAGATCATCAACCCCAAGCTGCGCGACATCCCCCGCCGCGCCACCGCCGAAGCCGCCCGCACGCCCGCGCCCGAGCCGCGCGCGGACGACGACGTCGTGCTCACCGTGACCGACCTGTCCGTCGTCTACCAGGTGGACAAGCCGGTGCACGCGGTCAAGGACGTGTCGATCACCCTGCGCCGCGGCGAGATCCTGGGCCTGGCCGGCGAGTCCGGCTGCGGCAAGACGACCCTGGCCTACGCGATCAACCGGCTGCACCGCCCGCCCGCGGAGGTAACCACCGGCTCGGTCACGTTCCACGATCGTTCTGGCCAAGACCGCGAGGGCGGCGACGTGGACGTGCTGGCGCTGACGCCGGGCGAGCTGCGGGCGTTCCGCTGGTCGAAGCTGTCGATGGTGTTCCAGGGCGCGATGAACGCGCTCAACCCGGTCATCTCGATCCGGGCGCAGCTGGAGGACGTGCTCACCACGCACCGCCCGGAGATGACCAAGGCGCAGCGCAGGGCCAAGTGCGAGGAGGTGCTCAAGCTGGTCGGCGTGGACGTGCGGCGGCTCAGCTCCTTCCCGCACGAGCTGTCCGGCGGCATGCGGCAGCGCGTGATGATCGCCATGGCGCTCCTGCTCGACCCCCAGGTCATGATCATGGACGAGCCGACGACCGCGCTGGACGTGGTCGTGCAGCGCGGCATCCTGCGCGAGATCCTGCGGCTGCGCGACGAGATCGGCTTCGCCGTCCTGTTCATCACCCACGACCTGCCGCTGCTGCTCGAACTCGCCGACCGCATCGCGGTGATGAAGGAGGGCGAGGTGGTCGAGTACCGCGCCGCCCAGGACATGTTCGACCACCCCGAGCACCCCTACACCCGCCAGCTGCTCGACTCGTTCCCGAGCCTGACCGGCGAGCGCGGCTCGTTCGTCCGCTCCGGCGAGCAGCTCACGCCGGTCCGCGAGTCCGGCGAGCCCACCCCGTCCGGAGGATCTCAATGACCGTGTCAAGCAGTAGCTGGCGCGGTGGGCTGCCAGGGCCGGTTGTCGCGGAGCATGGCCCACAAGACGTCGACCAGTCGGCGGGCCAGGGCGACCATCGCTTTGGTGTGTCGCTGTCGTTCGGCTCTCTTGCGCTGATAGAAGGTGCGCGACGGGCCGTCGGTCTTCAGGCTGGAGAACGCCGCCATGTAGAAGACGTGCCGCAACCGGCGGTGGTAGCGCCGTGGCCGGTGCAGCACGCCGCTGCGGCGGCCGGAGTCGTTGGGCACCGGTGCCAGCCCGGCGTAGGTGGCCAGGCGTGCGGCGCTGCCGAAGGCCGCCAGGTCGCCGGCGGTGATCGAGAGGAACTCCGCGCCCAGGATCGGTCCCATGCCGGGCATGCTCTCGATGACGGCCGCTTGTGGATGGTCGCGGAACCGCTGGGTCAGCAGCTTGTCCAAGTCTTTGAGCTCGCGGTCGAGGTCAAGCAACCGGCGGGCCAGCCGGGTGATGAGCGTGGCGGTGGTGGCCTCGCCAGGCAGCGACACGGTCTGCGTCTGAGCGGCCGCCAGCGCCTTGCCGACGATGCCGGGGATGCTGGGCCGGTGGGCGCCTGCCGCGTGCAGGTGCCCGGACAACCCCGGCTTGCCCGCCGCCCGGATCGACGCGGGGGTGCAATAGCCGGTGAGCAGGATCAGCGCCGAGCGAGTCGTGTAGTCGAACGCGCGCTCCAGCGCCGGGAACACCCGCGTCAGCAGCTCGCGCAGCCGGTTGACGCCGCGGACCCAGTCGGCCATCAGGTCGGCTCGGTGCGCCACCAGCAAAGACAGTTCCACGACCAGTTCGTCCGGCGTCGTGACCTCGGTCAGATCCCGCCGCAGCCGGGCGGTTTCGGCGATGACCTTCGCGTCCCGCGCGTCGGTCTTGCCCTCACCGGCGAACGCACCGCTCATCCGGTTGACCACCGTGCCGGGCACGTAGACGACACGCTGACCGGTCGTGATCAGCAGCGCCGGCAACAACGCGGCGTTGGCCGAAGTCAGGTCGACCGCCCAGCACGGCTGCGACGCGGTCGTGCCCGCCTTGGTGACGAGCTGCTCGATCGCGGCCTGATCGTTGGGCACCTGCCGCGACCACGAAACCGTTCCGTGTTCATCGACAGCCGTCGCGTGATGCGACACCTTGCCGACGTCGACGCCGATCCAGGCCACCTCGGGCAGCGCCACGCGGCTCCACCTCCCGTCCTCGTGCTCCTCCGATCCCACGGACGACCCCGCCTGCATGCCCCTAAACAGCGACTTCTCGCAACACATCTCAATCAGCGGCCGGGGTGTCCCGGACGGCGGGGTGACCATCCTCCGGGAGCCATCGATCGCATCATCCGATCAGTCACGCCCCACCGTCCTGGGCGTCCAGAGAGCCCATCCCTGAACACCTACGAACTTAGGGGCGTCCGATGACCACGCTGGAAGCTCGCGAACTGGTCAAGGACTTCCACGTCCGGGTCGGCCTGCGCCGGGTCCGGCTGCGCGCGGTGGACAACGTCTCGTTCACCCTCACGCCCGGCCGCACGGTCGCGCTGGTCGGCGAGTCCGGTTCCGGCAAGTCGACCATCGCCCGCATGATCGCCCGGCTGGAGAAGCCCAGCGGCGGCGCGATCACGCTCACCGGGCCGGACGGCGCGAAGGTGCCCGAGCGGGAGTACCGCGACAACGTGCAGATGGTGTTCCAGGACCCGTTCGCGTCGCTGAACCCGTTCCACACCATCGAGCACCACCTGGCCCGGCCGTTGAAGCTGCACGGCAAGCCGCACGGCTGGGAGGACGTCGTGCAGCTGCTGGAGCGCGTGTCCCTGCCCGGTCGCGACATCGCCGGGCGCAGGCCGCACGAGCTGTCCGGCGGCCAGCGGCAGCGCGTGGCCATCGCGCGGGCCCTGGCTCCGGGCGCGAAGGTCGTGGTGGCCGACGAGCCGGTGTCCATGCTGGACGTCTCCATCCGGCTGGGCGTGCTGAACCTGATGGCGCGGCTCCAGCGCGAGGAGAACCTGGCCGTCCTCTACATCACGCACGACCTGGCCACCGCGCGGCACTTCTCCGACGACATCCTCGTGCTCTACAAGGGGCGCGTGGTCGAACGGGGACCGGCCGACGAGGTGATCCTCAACCCGCAGCACCCGTACACCAGGATCCTGGCCTCCGCCGCGCCGAACCCGGAGGCGCGCGGCCGGGCCGTCGAGATCGACCCGGCCGACGTGGAGCGCGCCGGGGCCGCCGCCGCGTTCGACCACAACACCGGTGCGTGGGAGGAAGTTGTCAGATGACGGTCACGTGGTCCACCGGCGCGATCAGGCTGCTGCTCACGCACGGCGACGACCGGCCGGTGAGCCTGCTCTCGCTGCGCCCCGACGGGCCGGTCGAGGGGATCGGGGTGCCGCTGGTCGAGGTGCAGGCCATCGGGCACGGCCGGTTCCCCGGCAGCCACCGGTACGCCGACACCACGATCGGCGCGCGCCTGCGCTACCGCTCCCACGCCGCGTCCGTGGACGAGCTGCGCGTCGTGCAGCACGACCCGGTGAGCGGGCTGGTGGTGACGTCGGTGTTCCAGGGCGTCGCCGGCGTGCCCGCGGTGCGGACGTGGACCGAGGTGGCGGTGGAGGGCGAACCGGTCCACCTCCAGGCCGTGACGTCGCTGTCCACCGGGGCGTTCCTGGTGGACTCCGGCCGTTCGGTCGACGAGGTGGACCTCGTGCACGCCGACTCCGACTGGGTCGCCGAGTCGCGCTGGCACCGCACGCCGCTGCGCGAGGCCGGCCTGGTGGCGATGGACCCGACCGTGCACCACCACGCGTCGCGCAGCCGGTTCGCGCTGACGTCGCGCAGCTCGTGGTCCACGGGCGAGCACCTGCCGACCGGCGTGCTGGTGGCGCGGGACGACAGCTGGGCGCTCGCGTGGCAGATCGAGCACAACGGCGCGTGGCACTTCGAGGTGGGGGAGACCGTCGCCGGCGCGTACCTGGCGCTGCTGGGGCCCAGCGACGGCGAGCACCAGTGGGGTCGCGTGGTGTCGGAGGGCGACGGCTTCACCACCGTGCCCGTGTCGGTGGCCACCGCCGCCGGTGGCGTGGACGAGGCCGTCGGCGCGTTGACGCGGCAGCGGCGGGCGACGTTGCGCAACCGGCGCGCGCCCGAGCTGCCGGTGGTCTTCAACGACTACATGAACACCCTCATGGGCGACCCGACCACGGAGAAGCTGCTGCCGCTGATCGACGCGGCGGCCTCGGTGGGCGCGGACTACTTCTGCGTCGACGCGGGCTGGTACGACGAGGACGGCAAGTGGTGGGACAGCGTCGGCGAGTGGCGGCCGTCGCGGACCCGGTTCCCGGGCGGGTTCGGCGAGGTGGCCGACCACATCCGGGCGCGCGGGATGGTGCCCGGCATCTGGCTGGAGCCCGAGGTCGTCGGCGTGCGGTCGGCGCTGGCCCGGTCGTTGCCGGACGAGGCGTTCTTCCAGCGCCAGGGCGCGCGGGTGGGCGAGCACGGCCGGTTCCACCTGGACTTCCGGCACCCGGCGGCGGTCCGGCACGTGGACGAGGTGGTCGACCGGCTGGTCGAGGAGTTCGGCGTCGGGTACATCAAGCTGGACTACAACATCATGCCCGGCGCGGGCACCGACGTCGGCGGGGTGGCGCCGGGTGACGGCCTGCTCGGGCACAACCGGGCGCACCTGGCCTGGTTGGACGCGCTGCTGGCCCGGCACCCGGGGCTGCTGCTGGAGAACTGCGCGTCCGGCGCGATGCGGATGGACTACGCGATGCTGTCGCGGCTGCACATCCAGTCCACCTCGGACCAGCAGAACCCGTTGCTGTACCCGCCGATCGCCGCCGCCGCGCCCGCGTCCGTGCTGCCGGAGCAGGCCGGGAACTGGGCCTACGCGCAGCCGGGGATGACGCCGTCCGAGGCGGCGTTCACGCTGGCCACCGGTGTGCTGGGCCGGTTGTACCTGGCCGGGCGGGTCGACCTGATGGACGACGCGCAACGCGCTCTGGTGCGCGAAGCGGTCACCGTCCACAAGGGACTGCGGCCGGAGATCGCCACCTCGGTCCCGTTCTGGCCGCTGGGCCTGACCGGCCGAACCGGTCCGTGGGTCGCGCAGGGGCTGCGCGCGGCGGCGAACAGCTACCTGACCGCCTGGCGGCTGCCCGACGCCGCACCGGACGTCGAGCTGCCCGTGCCGCACCTGCGCGGCCGGGACGTCGCGGTGTCGCCGGTGTTCCCGGTGACGTCGCCGGAGTGGGCCTTCGAGTGGCACGCGGGACGAGGGGTGCTGCGTGCCACCCACAGCGGCGCCACGCCGTCGGCGGTCGTCGTGCGGTTGAGCGCCTGACCGGGGTCAGGGGAGCCGGGGCTCGACCAGTTCGGCGACCCGCATCGCCAGCGGGCACGGGTCCTCGGTCGGGCTGCCCGAGTTCAGCACCACGTCGACCCGGGACGACGCCGTGACGCCGATGAAGATGCCGCAGCTGCCGGTCGCGCCCACGGCCTGCTTGGCCTGGTGCCGGCCGATCACCAGCTCCTGCACCACGTTGCCGTTCGACTGGACCTGGTCGAGCCCGGACGTGGTCCGGATGCCGACGCCGAGCAGGGCCTGGGGTGGCGAGAAGTTGCACACCCGCGCGGCGCCGAGCTGCTCCACCACCGGTTCGGCGGTCTGCGCGCCGGTGATCTGCTCGGCCTCGGCCTTGGTGAGCAGGCCGCACGGGTCGGCGCCGTCCAGCGGCCCGCCCCGCGACGGTCCGACCGCGGGCGCGGTGGCGGGTGCGGACGTGCCGCCGGAGGTCGGGGCGGACGGGCTCCCGGCGGGCCCGCCGCAGGCGACGGCGGAGAGCAGGACCGCGACGGCGGCCAGCGTGGTGCGAGGGTTCACTGGGTCGTTCCCCGGTCGGTCAGGGCGGGAGGGCGCGCCGCCGGCGTTCCGGTCGGTCCTCGCCCCGGTGACGCTCACGACCGGGACCGACACTTCCGTGCGCCGACCGTAGCGCACGTTCTGGGAGCGCTACCAGACCCGCGTCCTGCGGCGCGACGCGACGACGGCCGCCCACCGGGGGTGGACGGCCGTCGGGTCGCGCCGCTAGACCGCCGTCGCGCGCAGCAGCACCAACCGCTCCGGGTGCTGCACGGGGGCCTGCACGCCCGCCGTCGTCAGCACCCGGCCCGGCAGCGTCACGCCGTCCTGCCACCACGGCAGGCGCACGCCCCAGTTGTCGGCGTTGCCGTCCGGCACGTCGCCGGGCGCGAGGGGCCGCACGCGGTAGGTCCGGTCGTCGGGCAGGCCCGGCAGCCGCACCGGCCCCGGCGGGTAGAGCTGGGACGTGGCCACGGCGACGATGGCGAACACGGCGTCCGACCCGTCCTCCGCCACCACGCCGTGCACCTGGATCGCCGGGTCCGGGTGGTCGCCGTGGACCGACACGCCGGTGTGCAGCAGCGGCCGCAGCTCCTTGTAGAGCGCCACCCACGACCGCAGCCGCGCCAGGTCCGACTCGGAGGCCGCCGTCAGGTCCCACTCGATGCCGAAGTGCCCGAACAGCGCCGTCCCCGCCCGGAAGTCGATCGGGTGCTGCCGGTGCGTCGTGTGCGACGTGCCCGCGCCGACGTGCGTGCCCATCAGCTCCAGCGGGATCAGCGCGTTCGTCCACCGCTGCATCGACTGCCGCTCCAGCGCGTCGATGCAGTCCGACACCCACACCCGGTCCGTGCGCTCCAGAATCTCCAGGTCCACCCGCCCGCCACCGGACGAGCACGACTCGATCTCCACCCCGGGGTGGCGTCGCCGCAGCTCGTCCAGCAGCCGGTAGACGGCCAGCGTCTGGCCGTGCACGCCCGCACGCCCCGTCGGCCGGTGCCCGGCGTCCACCAGGTCCCGGTTGTGGTCCCACTTCAGGTAGGACACCGGGTACTCGGTCAGCAGCGCGTCCAGCCGGTCCAGGACGTGGGCGAACGCCTCGGGCCGGGCCAGGTCGAGCACCTGCTGGAACCGCGCCGTCCGGGGCAGCCGGTCGCCCGCCGCCATCAGCCAGTCCGGGTGCGCCCGCGCCAGGTCCGAGTCCGGGTTGACCATCTCCGGCTCGACCCAGATGCCGAACTGGAGGCCGAGCCCGGTCACGTGGTCGGTCAGCGGGCCAAGCCCGTCCGGCCACACCTCGTCGGACACGTACCAGTCGCCCAGGCCGCGCCGGTCGTCGCGGCGCGACCCGAACCAGCCGTCGTCGAGCACGAACCGCTCCGCGCCGACCGCCGCGGCGGCGTCCGCCAGCGCTTTGAGCCGGTCCAGGTCGTGGTCGAAGTACACGGCCTCCCACGTGTTCACCACGACCGGTCGCGGTGAGGTCGGGTGGGACGGGCGCGCGCGCAGGTGCCGGTGGAACCGCGCGGACACCTCGTCCAGCCCGTGCCCGTACGAGGCGTACTGCCACGGCGAGGTGTACGACTCGCCCGGCCGGAGCACGACCTCGCCGGACAGCAGCAGCTCGCCGGAGCCCAGCAGCGACACCGAGTGGTAGGTCTTCTCGGCGAACGTGCGGTGGTTGCCCGACCAGGCCGTGTGCACGGCCCAGATCTCGCCCGACCGGTTGCCGAACCCGGCCGTGCCCGCGGCGACCAGGTACGCCGAGTCGTAGCCGGTCCGGCCGGTCCGGTTCTCGCGCACCCGCAGACCGTGCGTCCACTGCGTGCGCTGGGGGCTGCGCTCGCGCGTCCACCGCCCGGTGAAGTCGAGGATCTCGACGGCCTGCGGCGGCACCGGCAGGGTCAGGTTGACCGCGTCCACGGTGAAGTCCGTCGACCCGGCGTTGGTCAGCGCGGCCCGCTGCCGCACGAGCCCGGACGGCGTCAGCTCGACGACGAGGTCCAGTTCGAGCCCGGCGACCTCGTCCACCGCGCGGACCGCGGGACCGTCCACCGACACCACGCGGAACGCGGTCGAGAAGTCGCGCCCGGCCCGGTTGCCGATAATTCCGGGGGTGCCCAGCCAGCCCGCGGACTGCTCGGGCAGCACGGCCACGTCCACCGGGCCGTCCACGGAGAACCCGATCGGGTGAGGCGCTTGCGCCAGCAGCACCGCGTCCAGCTCGGCGGGGGTCAGTTCGCCCAGGTCAGCGCCCCAATGGCGGACCCTCGGCAGGGTGCCTCCGGAGAAGTCGAGCACCAGGCTCACACCCGCGGCCCGCAGGTGCGTCACGTCTGCCACTTGTGGTCTTCCTCTCTGGTGGTGATCCTCGTTGACTTACTTTAGTTGCTGGCGTAAGAATCGCCATACCTTGAATGTCACACGGCAGAAACCCACCGCCGTCGCCGGGAAAAGAGGAACGATGATTCGCACGACCTTGCACGACGGGTGGCGACTGAGCGCGGTGGGCGGGCCGATCCCGGCGGCCGTCGCCGACCGCTCGGTGCCGGCCGCCGTGCCCGGCAGCACGCACCTCGACCTCCTCGCGGCGGACCTGATCCCCGAGCCGTACCTGGACACCAACGAGGCCGAGCTGGCCTGGATGCACCGCGCCGACTGGCGCTACGCCCTGACCTTCGAGGCGGAGGCGGCGAAGCCGGGCGAGAAGGTCGAGCTCGCGTTCGACGGCCTCGACACCGTCGCCGTGGTCGAGCTCAACGGCGTCGTGCTCGGCCGCACGGCGAACATGTTCCGCTCCTACCGCTTCGACGTGCGCGAGCACCTCGAGGACGGCCCGAACGACCTCGTCGTCACCTTCCACTCCGCGCTGGCCTACGCCGAGCAGCAGGAGGAGCAGCTCGGGTGGCGCGACCGGGCCTACCCGCACCCGATGAACGCGGTGCGCAAGATGGCCTGCTCGTTCGGCTGGGACTGGGGCCCCGACCTCCAGACCGCGGGCATCTGGAAGCCGGTGCGGCTGGAGCGCTGGACCGAGGCGCGCCTGGCCGGGGTCCGCCCCCTGGTCACCGTGGACGAGGACGGCACGGGCCGGGTCGAGGTGCACGTCGAGGTCGACCGCGCCCGTGACGCCGACCTGGCCGTGGTGGCGACCGTGGCCGGCGTGGAGCAGCGCGTCCGGGTCGAGGGCGACTCCGCCGTGGTGACCGTCGAGGTGCCGGACGTCGACCTGTGGTGGCCCGTGGGCTACGGCGACCACCCCCTCTACGACCTGGCCGTCGTGCTCCGGTCCGAGGAGCAGGACGTGGACCGCGTCGATCGTCGCATCGGCTTCCGCACCATCACCGTCGACACGACGCCCGACGAGATCGGGACGCCGTTCACGTTCGTGGTCAACGGCAAGCCGGTGTTCGCCAAGGGCGCCAACTGGATCCCGGACGACCACTTCCTCACCCGCGTCACGCGCGAGCGCCTCGCCCGCCGGGTGGACCAGGCCGTCGAGGCCAACATGAACATGCTGCGCATCTGGGGCGGCGGCATCTACGAGACCGAGGACTTCTACGACGTCTGCGACGAGCGCGGCGTGCTGGTCTGGCAGGACTTCCTGTTCGCCTGCGCCGCCTACGCCGAGGAGTCGCCGCTGTGGGAGGAGGTCGAGGCCGAGGCCCGCGAGAACGTCGCCCGGCTCACCTCGCACGCCTCCCTGGCGCTGTGGAACGGCAACAACGAGAACCTGTGGGGCTTCGCCGACTGGGGCTGGGCCGAGCAGCTCCAGGGCCGGTCCTGGGGCCTGCGCTACTACACCGAGCTGCTGCCCGCGATCGTGGCCGAGCTCGACCCGACCCGGCACTACTCGCCCGGCAGCCCGTACAGCCCCGGCGACCTGCACCCGAACTCCGACACCCACGGCACGCGCCACGAGTGGGAGGTCTGGAACCGGATCGACTACACCCACTACCGCGACAACGCGCCGCGGTTCTGCTCGGAGTTCGGCTTCCAGGGCCCGCCGACCTGGGCCACGCTCACCAACTGGGTGCACGACGAGCCGATGACCCCGACCTCGCCCGCGTTCCTGCTGCACCAGAAGGCCGAGGACGGCAACGGCAAGCTCGACCGCGGCCTCGCGCCGCACCTGCCCGCGCCGGCGGCGTTCGAGGACTGGCACTGGGCCACCCAGCTCAACCAGGCCCGCGCGGTCGCGTTCGGCGTCGAGCACTTCCGCTCGCACTGGCCCCGCACGGCGGGCGCGCTGGTGTGGCAGCTCAACGACTGCTGGCCGGTCACGTCGTGGGCCGCGATCGACGGCGACGAGCGGCCCAAGCCGCTGTACTACGCGCTCAAGCACGCCTTCGCGCCGCGCCTGCTCACCGTGCAGCCGCGCGACGGCCAGGACGCGCTGATCGCCGTCAACGACACCGATGAGGTCTGGACCAGCGACATCGTGCTGGAGCGCCAGACGTTCGCGGGCGACGTGCTCGCGGCGGTTAAACTCCCGCTCGACGTGCCGGCCAGGTCGGTGGCGCGGCTCGACCTGGCGGCCGAACTCGTCACGCCGGGCGACCCGAAGGGGGAGGTGCTGGTGGTGAGCACGGCCGACGCGCGCACCGCGCACCTGTTCCGCGAGGACCTGGAGCTGGCCTACGACCCCGCGCCGCTCACCGCCGAGGTGAGCCGGGTGGACGGCGGCTACCGGGTGGACGTCACCGCGACCTCCTTCGCCCGCGACGTCGCCGTGCTGGCCGACCGGGTCGCCGAGGACGCCGTCGTGGACGACACCCTGATCAGCCTCCCCGCCGGCGGGACGCACTCGTTCCTGGTCCGGACCGCGACCGAGCTGGCCGACCCGTCGGCCCTGACCGGCCCGCTGGTGCTGCGCTCGGCCAACGGCCTGTGCGCGGTGCGGACATGACCACCGGCTCGCCCGGCTCCGTCGGCCTCGTCCTGGCCCGCCCCGCGCGGCTGCTGGGCGCGGAGCCGTTCTTCATGGAGTTCATCGCGGGCATCGAGGAGCGGCTCGCCGAGGGCGACCGGTCCGTGCTGCTGCACATCGTGGGCACCGAGGACGCCGAGATCGCCGCCTACCGCAGGTGGGCGGCGGGCGGTGTGGTCGACGCGGTGGTGGTGGTCAACCGCACCGTGGACGACCACCGGCCGGCGGTGCTGCGCGAGATGGGCCTGCCCGCGCTGTACGTGGGCGAGCCGGACGAGCTGGCCGTGCCCGCGGTGCGCACCGACGACGCGGGCCCGGTGCGCGAGGCGCTGGCGTACCTGCTCGACCTCGGGCACCGCCGCATCGCCCGGGTCAGCGGCCCGACCACGCTGCTGCACACCAGGGCGCGCACGGCGGCCCTGCTCGAAGGCTGCGCGGAGGCGGGCATCGAGCCGGTCGTGGTGGAGGGCGACTACTCCGAGGAGTCGGGGGCCAAGCTCACCACCGCGCTGCTCGACGCGCCCGAGCCGCCCACCGCGATCCTCTACGACAACGACGTGATGGCCGTCGCGGGCCTGAGCGTCGCCAAGGAGCTCGGCGTCGCCGTGCCCGACCGGCTCAGCCTGGTCGCGTGGGACGACTCGTCGCTGTGCCGGCTCGCGTCACCCGCGTTGACCACGATGAGCGTGGACGTGCACCAGTTCGGCGTCACCGTCGCCGAGTCGGTGCTGGAGCTGATCGCCGGCGTCGAGGTCACCGAGCGCTGGTCGCCCAAGCCCACGCTCATCGCGCGGGAGAGCACCCGATAAGAGGATCGCCATGACCCACCACGCCGCCGAGTCGCGGTACGACGCCATGCCCTACCGCCGATCCGGCCGCAGCGGCCTCAAGCTGCCCGCCGTGTCGCTGGGCCTGTGGCACAACTTCGGCCACGACAAGCACCTGGACGGGCAGCGGGCCATCCTGCGCCGGGCGTTCGACCTGGGCGTCACGCACTTCGACCTGGCCAACAACTACGGGCCGCCGCCCGGCAGCGCCGAGGAGAACTTCGGCAGGCTGTTCGCGCGGGACTTCCGGCCGTACCGGGACGAGATCCTGGTGTCGACCAAGGCCGGCTACCACATGTTCGACGGCCCGTACGGCGAGTGGGGCTCGCGCAAGTACCTGGTCAGCTCGCTGGACCGGTCGCTGGAGCGGCTGGGCCTGGACTACGTGGACGTCTACTACCACCACCGGCCCGACCCGGACACCCCCATCGAGGAGACGATGGGCGCGCTGGACCACGTGGTCCGCTCCGGCAAGGCGCTGTACGTCGGCATCTCCAACTACTCGGCCGAGCAGACCGCGGAAGCGGCCCGGGTGCTCGACTCGCTGGGCACGCCGCTGCTGATCCACCAGCCTTCGTACTCGATGCTCAACCGGTGGGTCGAGGACGGCCTGCTGGACGTGCTGGCCGAGGTCGGCGCGGGCAGCATCGCGTTCTCGCCGCTGGCGCAGGGCGTGCTGACCGACCGGTACCTCGACGGCGTGCCGGAGGGGTCGCGGGCGGCGGGCGCGTCGCCGTTCCTGTCGGCGTCCAACCTGGACGACGCGACGCTGGCGAAGGTGCGGGCGCTGAACGACCTCGCGAAGCGGCGCGGGCAGACGCTGGCGCAGCTGGCGATCGCGTGGGTGCTGCGCAACGTCACGTCCGCGCTGATCGGCGCGTCGAGCGTGAAGCAGCTGGAGGACAACGTGGCCGCGACGGCGAACCTCGCGTTCGACGACGACGAGCTGGCCGAGATCGAACGCCACCTGTGACGGCGGGCCCCCGGTGCCGGACCGCCACCTGATCGACGTCCACGTCCTGCTGGTCCGCGACGGCCGCGTGCTGCTGTCGCGGCGGCGGGACGTGAACCCGCTCTTCGACGGCCTCTGGCACCTGCCGTCGGGGAAGTTGGACGCCGGCGAGTCGGTCCTGGCCGCGGTGGTCCGCGAGGCGGAGGAGGAGGTCGGCGTGGTCCTGGACCCCGCCGACCTGCGCCTCGTGCACACCCTGCACGCGCGGCGCGCCGGCCTGGAGCCGCGCCTCGGCCTCTTCTTCGAGGCGCGGACCTGGGTCGGGGAGCCGGAGAACCGCGAGCCGGACAAGTGCTCCGAGCTCGGCTGGTTCGACCTCGACGCGCTGCCGGACGACCTCATCGACTACCCGGCGGCCGGTCTGGCCGGCTACGCCGAGGCCGTGCTGTTCGCGGTCTACGGCTGGGAGGAGTGAGGCGAGGTGAACCGGTTCACCTTGCCCCTTCCGGCCGTGTCAACGCCTCTTGACGAAACTTTGCTTAACCGCTTAACTAAGTCCCATGGGGCAACCACTCGACCCGGTCGCGGTCGCCATCGACATCGGCGGCACCAAGCTCGCCGCGGCGCTGGTCGAGTCCGACGGCGCCGTCCTGGCCCGCCGCACCACGCCGACGCCCGCCGGTGACGCGGACGCCGTCTGGGCCGGCCTCGCGGGCATCCTCGACGACCTGCTGACCGTCGCCGCGGGCCGGACCGTGCTGGGCGCGGGCATCGCCTCCGCCGCCCCGATGGACCTGCGCACCGGCACCATCAGCCCGGTCAACATCCCCGGCTGGCGCGACTTCCCCATCACCGCCAAGGTCGGCGAGCTGCTGCCCGGCCTGCCGGTCCGGCTCGGCGGCGACGCGCTGTGCATGGCGCTGGCCGAGTACCACCACGGCAACGGCCGGGGCAGCGAGTGCCTGCTCGGCATGGTCGTGTCGACCGGCATCGGCGGCGGGTTCGTCTTCGCGGGCCGGCCGCACTTCGGCACCACCGGCAACGCGGGCCACGTCGGGCACTTCGTGGTCGACCCGGCCGGACCGCGGTGCGGCTGCGGCGCGCACGGCTGCTCCGAGGCCATCGCCAGCGGCCCGTCGATGGTGCGCTGGGCGGTGGACCAGGGCTGGCAGCCGCTCGGCGGCACCGCGGACGGCGTCGCCCTGGCCGCGTCGGCGCGGGCGGGCGACCCGACCGCGCGGGCCGCGTTCCGGCGTTCCGGCGCGGCGGTCGCCCAGGTCATCACGGTCGCCTCCGCGTTGTGCGAGATCGACCGCGTGGTCATCGGCGGTGGCGTGGCGCAGGCGTGGGACCTGCTCGAACCCGCCGTCACCGGCCCGCTCGCGGACCACGCGGGGCTGGAGTTCATGCGCCGGGTCGAGGTGTGCCCGGCGACGTTGGGCGTCGACTCGGGGCTGATCGGGGCCGCGGCGCTGCTCGCGGACGACCGCGTCCCGTCCCTGCCCGTGGGAATCTGAGGGATCGCCGTGCGCAAGTTGGACACCATCGTCCGGGAGTACCACTGGGGTTCGCGGACCGCGTTGGCCCGGATGCGCGGGGAGCCGGCGCCGAGCGCCGTGCCGCAGGCCGAGCTGTGGGTGGGGGCGCACCCCGACGACCCGTCCCGGCTGGCCGGCTGCGACGTGGCGCTGGACGCCCACCTGGCGGCCAACCCGGCCGGGCTGCTCGGACCGGACAGCCTGGCCGCGTTCGGGCCCCGGCTGCCGTTCCTGCTCAAGGTGCTGGCCGTGGACGCGCCGCTGTCGTTGCAGGTGCACCCGAACCGGGAGCAGGCCGCGGTCGGGTTCGCCGAGCACGGCTACCGCGACGACCGGCCCAAGCCGGAAATCCTGGTCGCGCTGACCGGGTTCGAGACCCTGTCCGGCTTCCGCCGGCCGGCGGACACGGTGGCGTTGCTGGACGAACTGGCCCTGCCGTCGCTGGGGGAGATGCGGGCCGCGCTCTCGGCCGACGACACGTGGAGCGCGCTGCGCTGGGCCCTGCACAACGCCGACGGGGCGCTGGTCGCCGAGGTGGTCGACGCGGCGGCACGCGTGCCCGCGCTCGCGCACGTCGTCGAACTGGCCAAGACCTACCCGACGGACGCGGGCGTGGTGGCGGCGCTGCTGCTCAACGCCGTGCGGCTGCGGCCGGGGCAGGCCGTGTACGTCGGCGCGGGCGTCCTGCACGCGCACCTGAGCGGCACGGGCGTCGAGCTGATGGTGAACTCCGACAACGTGCTCCGCGCGGGCCTGACCACCAAGCCGGTGGACGTGCGCGCGGTGCTGTCGTTGGTGGACCGCGCCTCCGGTCCCGCGGCCGTGCTCGACGGCGAGGAGGACGGTCCACTCAGGACTTATCGGACGCCGGAGCCGGAGTTCCGCCTGCACGCCGTGCGGCCGGGTGCCGTGCTGCCCGGCGGTGGTCCGCAACTCCTGTTGTGCACCAGTGGTTCCGTCGTGGTGAGCCGGGACGGTGACGAGGTCGCTCTGCGCGGCGGTGAGTCGGTGTTCCTGCCGCACAGCGCGAACTCCGCCGGGATCACCGGCGACGGCGAAGCGTTCTGGGCCACCACGAACCTGGCGTGACGCGAACGAGCACACGGGCGCGGAGACCGCCGCCCGTGTGCTCGTTCCGGCCTACGGCGTCACGGGGGGACCGCCGTCGGGCCCTTACTGGAAGTTGACGTCACTGCACAGGTAGTACGCCTGGTCCATGTGGCTGGCCTGCCAGATCGTGAACACCACGTGGCGGCCGGTGCGGCTGCCCGCGTTCACCTGGGCCTGGTAGAGACCCGTGGTGCCGTAGCGGCCGGTCGAGGTGACCAGCTCCAGGTCGCTCCAGCGCAGCGGCGTGGTCGCCGTGTTCACACCCTGGCGGGTGATGTAGATGCGCAGGTAGTCCGCCCCGTGCTTCGCCTGGTCCGTGATGGTCAGGGTGAACTGGCGCGGCTTGGTGGTGGTGTTCCACGCGCCGACCGTGTCCAGCGCCCGGTACCGGCCGCTCTCGGCCAGGCCACCGCTGCACAGCTGGCCGTTCGGCAGGGCGCCCTGGTGGTTGCCGCCGACACCGTTGCGGTACAGGCCGTTCCAGTTCCACATCGCGTTCGGATCGGTCTTCCACGCCTGGGCGCACATCGGGTCCGTCTGACCCATGTTCGGGTTCAGGTGGTCGCTACCCCAGCGCTGCCAGCAACCGTAGTTGCGCGACGGCGGGTCGGTGACCGAGCCGTGCGCGCTCGCGACGCCCGACGCGCCCACCAGGACCACGACACTGGCCGCGAGGACCCCGAGGACCGAGCTGAAGACGCCGATTGCCGAGCGGAGACCGCGTCTGAAGGTCATGTGTGTCCTCCACGTTGAGGATGTGCGACTACAGGGCTGGGAGCGCTCCCAGATCCCAAGGTAGCGAACCGGGCACAATCTGTGAACCCCATCGCCGCACGAAGCTCTCGCGTCCCAACCGCCCGCCGACCGGCCTACCCCGAACCCCCAACCGCCGCGAGTCGAACGCTCAGACCCCGAGAGTCGAACGCTCAGAACCCGAGAGTCCTACGTTCGGAACCCGAGAGTCCTACGTTCAGGACCCCCGAGTTCAACGCTCAGGACCGGTAGTAGCCGGCCACCGGAACGGTCGCCTCCTCCAGCAGCGCGGGCCCCTCCTGCGGCACGGCCGGGAACCCCCCACCCGGCTTCAACGCGTTCAGCTGCTCGGTCGACAGCGCGAACACCACCCGGCCCAGCCCGGACCGCTCGATCGCGCCCGTGCACATCCCGCACGGCTGGCAGCTCGTGTACATCGTCGTCCCGGCCGCCACCTCCGGCGTGAGCGACCGCGCCGCCCACCGCGCCAGCTTCAGCTCCGGGTGCGCGGTGATGTCGTCGTCCGTCACGCTGGTGTTGCGCTCCTCCGCCAGCACCGCGCCGTCCGGCCCCACCAACAACGACCCGAACGGCGGGTTGCCCGCCGCACGCGCCTCCGCCGCCAGCTCGATCGCCCTGCGCAAGCTCATCGGAACTCCTTCCGCACGGTGGCCAACGCCTGCCATGCGACCTCGGGGTGGACAGTCTCCTGCGGATCGCCGACGAACGGGTCCAGCACCACGGCCTCGGCACCCAGCGACCGCAGCTCCGCCAGGTCGCCCACGACCTGCGCCACCGTCCCCTCGCCCAACCGCCGTCCCGGCCCCTGCTCCTCGGAAGTGATGTGCAGCAGGATGCGGGGGGTCAACGCGGGCAACGGCTTCCCCTCCGCCTCCGCGATGACCTCCAACCGCCCCAACGCCTCCCGGAACCCCTCGGGCGTGAGCCGCAGGCTGTGCCACGCGTCCCCGAGCCGCACGACCCGCCGCAACGCCGCGTCGGAGTGCCCGCCGACCCAGATCGGGATGCGCCCGGCCCGGTAGTCCGACTCCTCGCGCCACGCCGCCCGCACGACGCGCAGCCCCTCGTCGGTCAACCGGCCGCGTTCGCCGAACGGCACCCCCAGCGCCGCGTACTCCTGCCGCGCCCACCCGACCCCGACGCCGAGCACGAACCGCCCGCCGGACAGGTCGTTCACGTTCGCCGCCATCCGCGCCACCAGCAACGGGTGCCGGTACGGCAGCACCACCACCGTGGTGCCGAGCCGGATGCGCGTCGTCACCCCGGCCAGCCACGCCAGCGCGGTGAACGGCTCGTAGAACGGCGCCGGGTACTGCTCGGCCACGTCCGGCGTCACGGCCACGTGGTCGGACACCATCAACAGGTCGAAGCCCAGGCCCTCGACCGTCCGCGCCCAGTCCCGCAACACGTCCGGAGAGGTGCCCGGACCGAAGTTCGGGACGTTCACACCGATCTGCACGGCCCCAACGCTAGGCGGCCCAGCCTCGATCTTGAAGAGACTTCGTCCGGTCTCGTCCCCGTTCCGCCGTGAAATCCACGGTAAAGTGCGCCGGTGACCGGGAACCTCGATCCGACCGACTGGGCCATCCTCGGTGAGCTGCAACGCGACGGCCGGATCGCGCTCAGCGAACTGGGCCGCCGGGTCAACCTCAGCGCCTCGGCCACCACCGAACGCGTCCGCCGGCTGGAGTCCGCGGGCGTGATCACCGGCTACCGGGCCGAGGTGGACCTGGCCAAGGTCGGCTACGCGGTGCTCGCCGTCGTCCGGCTGAAGTACCCGGGCAACCGGCACGAGCCGCTGCACGCGCTGCTGGCCGACCGCCCCGAGATCCTGGAGTGCCTGCGCACCACCGGTGACGACTGCTACACGCTCAAGGTCGCCGCCACGTCCATGCCGCACCTGGAGCAGGTCGTCAACGACCTCACCGGCTTCGGCAGCACCACCACGAACATCGTCTACAGCCAGACCCTGCCGTACCGGGGTGTGTCGCAGGCGTAGCGCGGCACACCCCGGCGACGACTACTCCCAGGCCACGGCCGGCGCGCACGTCGCCGGGTCGCGGTCGCGGGCGCCGGCGACGATCACGCCACCCGGGTCGACCCAGCACTTCGTCCGGTCCCACTGGGACATCCACTCGCCGAGCAGCGCACCCCGCGCGTCGTACGCCCGCAGGGTGCCCTGCCGGTCCCACCGGTCCGGGACCTGCCAGTCCGACGGGTGCGCGATCCGGGCCACGAACGTGCCGTTGGCGATCGTCGCCTCCACCTCCCGCCCGTCCTGCCCGAAGGTCACCCTCGCCACCTTCGACGTCACCCGGCCGACCGCCTGGTCGTACCCCGGCCGGTCCCGGTACTCCGGCTTCCCGCCGTCGCCGCCCGAGGCCGAGCCGACCTCGTCCGCGGCGAACTCGCCGGGCAGCCACCCGACCGCCAGGCCGCTCGCCATCGCCGAGTTGTAGGGCATGGTGGGGCCGTCGACCGTGCAGCTCAGCATGTCGCGCTCGGAGTAGAGCAGCGCGAACGTGCCGATCTCGTCGGTCAGGTACTGGTGCAGCACGGGCTTGCTCTTGACGCCCGCGCTGTCCGCGCAGCCCTGCTCGATCTCGGCGATCCGCTCCGGCGCGAGCCCGGGGACCACCGGCGTGGCCGGTGCGGCGGCCGAGGAGGCCGTCGTGCTCGTCACGACGGTCCGGCCCGCCGCCCCGTCGCCACCGCCGTCCTGCTGCCACGGCGCGACGACCGCGACCAGCGCGACGACGGCCGCCACCGCGACACCGGCGGTGATCAGGGGTGCGAACCGGACGGCGCGGCGACCACCGGTGACCTCCTGCTCCAGTCGCGCGCGGATGCGTGCCCGGCTGTGCGGCGGAACGTCCCGGGTCGGGGGGAGTGCGTGGTTCATCGGTCCTCCAGGGTGAGCGCGGGAGCTGCGACGACCGGCGCCAGCTTGCGGGACAACCGGGCCTTGGCCTTGCTGACCCGGGCCCGGACGCTCACCTCGGCGATGCCGAGCACGCCGGCGGCGTCGGCGTAGGACACGCCCGACCACACGCACAGCGCGAGCGCTTCCCGTTCGTTGCGCGGCAGTTCCGCCACGGCGGCCAGCAGTCGGGCCATCCGCCGCTGGTCGTCGACCCGCTCGGCCACCTGGTCGGCGTGGTCGGGGACCGGGGTCTCCACCGGGGCCCTGCGGAACAGGCGCAGCCGGCGCGCCACCGTGCGCCGGTCGCTGCGCACCACGTTCGTGGCCACGGCGAGCAGCCACGGCAGGGCGGAGTCGTGCTCCAGCCGCAGCCGGTCGCGCTTGCGCCAGGCCACCAGGAACGTGTTCTGCAGGTGGTCCTCGGCGGCCGCCCACGACGCGGTCAGCCGGAAGCAGTGGTTGTAGACCGCCTTGGCGTGCCGGTCGAACAGCACGCCGAAAGCCGGTCCGCTCCCCGCCGCGGCCTGTGACCACAGGGTGCGGTCGTCGGGGTCATCGGTCGTCATGCACCACTTGTGCCCGCCGGGCGGGCAGGTGTTGCCTCCCGGAATCCCAAAGGGCCGCCGCCGGCGAGGTCGGCCTCGTCGTCGAGACCTCCAGGGCGTGGGGGAGAGCGCTCTCGCCCCGCGTCCAGCCACACCGGCGGCGGCCCCTCGGACCCGTCAACGCCGCCGCCGTGCGTTGCGGGACGACCCGTCTCTGGGAACGTTCCCAGGATCGACGGTAGCGCACCCCGAGCACACCTGGCAAGCGCTTTCCGAAGGGGCGGTTCATGCTGCTGAACAGCGTGAACCGCCCCGCCGGGCCCATCAGGAGGAGTGCGGGCAGGTGTCCCGGTACTCGGAGATCGCCGCGTCGCGCGGCGCCGGGCACAGGAACTGCTCGTAGCGGGTGTCGTCGTCGATGAACCGCTTGAGCCACGCGATGCTGTACTTCGCGATCGTGGTGTTCGAGCTGTTCGGCGCGAAGTGGCTCGCGCCCTCCAGCTCCAGGTACGCCTTGTCCAGGGTGGACGGCAGGCCGTTGTAGAACGGCTCGGAGTGCGACGTGACGGACGCGACCGTGTCGTCCTCCGCGCCGACGATCAGGGTCGGCGTCTGCACGGTCGACCACGTCTTGGTGGTGTTCCACGCGGTGAGCGGGATGGAGGCTTGCAGGCTCGGCCGGTCCTTGGTGGCCTCCAGCGCGCCACCGCCGCCCATGGAGTGCCCCATCACGCCGAGGCGGGAGGCGTCGATGCGGCTGCGCACCGAGCTGCTCGTGGTGAGGTAGTCCAGCGCGGCCAGCAGCTGGTCGCCGCGCGAGGAGGGCTGGTCGTAGCGGGAGTTCGTGTCGATGATGAAGATGACGAAGCCCTGCGAGGCCAGGCGCGGTCCGAGCCAGGACAGGCTGGACTGCGTGGCCGTGTAGCCGGGCGAGACCGCGACCGCGCCGAAGGTGCCCTCGGCGGTGCTGGTCGGGTAGTAGATCGTGCCGCCGCCGAAGCCGCGCACGCTCAGCGACGACACGGTCGTCTGGCTGGTGGCGAACGGCCCGCGGGTGGCCTCGATGCTCGAAGTGGACGGTGCCGGTCCCCTCTCGTAGGGGTTCTCCGCGGCCTGGGCGACCGCGCCGGACGTGGTGAGGGCGACCGTCGCGGCCAGGATCAGGGCGCGACGGGACAGGGGAGACCTCAAGGACATGGCTTCGTTCCCAGCGTGGCAAGGACTTGGCGGCGTAAGTCCTGAGTGGACCAACTGACCTGGAGGAGTCTGAACCACTACCTACTCTCGCGTCAAGTAAGTGGTCGTGCACACACTGTGATCAGAAAATGTTTCACTTCCGCGTACCGGGACATCGGCCCGCGACCGGAACTCCGACCTGCGAGGAAGCGCTCCCACGGTGGTCTTGACCACGAACCGAGACCTCACGAGGATCGGGCGCGACACAGCCGTCGAACGAACGGAACCGCCGATGTCCCGCAGACACCTGAGCGCCGCGCTGGCCGCGGTGCTCGCCGCCGGTCTCATCACCGGAGGCGCCAGTGCCTCCCCGGAGTCGCGCCGTCCGGTCATCGGCGAGCCGCGCACCGAGCACGGCTGCGCCCGGATCGAGAACGAGCTCCCCGAGCTGGCCGACTGGCCCCGGGTCGAGAGCCGGGTCAAGTCCAAGCCCGCCGACGAGCGGCGCGTCAAGAGCATCCTCGCGGGCATGACGCTGGCCGAGAAGGTCGGCCAGATGACCCAGCCGGAGATCGGCGCCATCACCCCGGACGAGGTGCGCGAGTACGGCATCGGCTCGGTCCTCAACGGCGGCGGCTCGTGGCCGAACCGGGACAAGCACGCCGCGCCCGAGGCGTGGCTCGCCCTGGCCGACGCCTACTGGGACGCGTCCAAGGCCAGCCGCACGGGCATCCCCGCCATCTGGGGCATCGACGCCGTGCACGGCAACAACAACGTCTACGGCACCACCGTCTTCCCGCACAACATCGGCCTCGGCGCGGCGCACGACCCGTGCCTGATCCGGGACATCGGCAAGGCGACCGCCGAGCAGATCCGCGCCACCGGCCAGGACTGGGCGTTCGCGCCGACGCTGGCCGTGCCGCTGGACGACCGGTGGGGCCGCACGTACGAGGGCTTCTCCGAGGACCCGCGGATCACCCGGGCCTACGGCTACGAGGCCACCCGGGGGCTCCAGGGCAGCAGCCGCAGCCGGGTCGGCGTGCTCGCCACGGCCAAGCACTTCATCGGTGACGGCGGCACGGCCGGCGGCAAGGACCAGGGCGTCAACCCCTCGTCCGAGGCCGAGATGATCAACGTGCACGGCCAGGGCTACTACGGCGCGCTCGCCGCGGGCGCCCAGACCGTGATGGTGTCGTTCAACAGCTGGACCAACGCCGACCTGGGCATCGACGAGGGCAAGCTGCACGGCAGCAAGCTCGCGGTGAACGACATCCTCAAGGGCAAGATGGGCTTCGACGGCCTGGTGGTCTCCGACTGGAACGGCATCGGCCAGGTCGCGGGCTGCACCAACTCGTCCTGCCCTCAGGCGATCAACGCGGGCATCGACGTCGTGATGGTGCCCAACGAGTGGAAGGCGTTCATCGCCAACACGATCGCCCAGGTCGAGAGCGGGCAGATCCCCCTGGCCCGCATCGACGACGCGGTGACGCGCATCCTGCGCGTCAAGCTCCGCTCCGGCGTCCTCGACGGCGAGAAGCCGTCCCGGCGCGACCACGCCGGGTCCGCCGACGCCCTCGAAGCCCGCGAGCTGGCCCGCGAGGCGGTCCGCAAGAGCCAGGTCCTGCTCAAGAACGACGACCGCGTGCTGCCGCTGAGCCCCCGGTCGAAGGTGCTGGTCGTGGGCAAGAGCGCCGACAGCATGCAGAACCAGACCGGCGGCTGGACCCTGACCTGGCAGGGCACCGGCAACACCAACGCCGACTTCCCCCACGGGACCACCGTGCTCGGCGGCCTCAAGGAGGCGCTCGGCGAGCAGAACGTGGTGTTCAGCGAGACCGGTGACGTCGACCCCGCCGGCTTCGACGCGGTGGTCGCGGTGATCGGCGAGACCCCGTACGCCGAGGGTGTCGGCGACATCGGCAAGCGGTCCCTGGAGGCCGCCAAGCTCTACCCGAACGACCTCGCCGTGCTGGACAAGGTCAGCGGCAAGGGCACGCCGGTCGTCACGGTCTACGTCTCCGGCCGCCCGCTGCACGTCAACAAGGAGCTCAACCGCTCCGACGCGTTCGTCGCGGCGTGGCTGCCCGGCACCGAAGGCGGCGGCGTCGCCGACCTGCTGGTCCGCGGCAGGCACACCTACCCCGGCTACACCGGCAAGCTGTCGTTCTCGTGGCCGCGCAGCGCCTGCCAGACCCCGGTGGACGCCGACGGCGACCCGCTGTTCAAGGCGGGCTACGGCCTGCGCGCGCACCAGACCGGCAACGTCGGCCGGCTGGACGAGACCTCGCCCGAGTTCGGCTGCTCCGGCAACGGCGGCGGCGGCACGGCGACCGAGGACCTGGAGCTGCACGTCCGCACCGACGTGGCCCCCTACCGCAGCTACATCGGCTCCCCGGACAACTGGGGCGGCACCGAGCTCGGCCCGGACGGCGAGGCCGCGCACAGCTCGATCACCGTCGTCCCGGCCGACGTGAACGTCCAGGGTGACGCGATGAAGACGACGTGGACCGGCACGGGTCCGGGCCAGGTCTACGTGCAGGACCCGGCGGGCGGCAGCGACCTGCGCGGCTACCTCAACGCCGACGCCGCGCTGGTGTTCGACGTGATCGTGCACCAGGCGCCGGCCGCCCGGACGGTCGTGAGCACGCACTGCCAGTACCCGTGCTTCGCCGAGGTCAACGCGACGGGCGTGTTCACCGGCCTGCCCACCGGCGTGAAGTCGACGGTGAAGATCCCGATCTCCTGCTTCGCGCAGGGCGGTCTCGACCTGGAGAACGTCAACACGCCGTTCCTGGTCTACACCGAGGGCGCGTTCCAGGCTTCGTTCGCCAACGTCCGGTGGGTCCCGAAGGCCGCCGCCGACCCCGACGCCAAGACCTGCGCCGAACTGACCTGACCGGCCACCGACCCGGAGCCCTTCCCCGTCAGGGGGAGGGCTCCGGTCGTTCCGCCCCGCTCCGCCGGCTCCTGCGCCGCGCGTTCAGCCGGGCCGCCTGCTTGGTGAGGTGGGCGTGCTCGGCCAGGTCGACGGCCTTCCGCGCCGCCTCGACGTACAGCCGCGCCGCCGTGTCCAGGTCACCGTCGCGCTCCCGCAGGTGCGCTTCCACCGCCGTGTAGCGCGGCAGCGCGTCGTCCACCCCGGCGAGCGCCGCCAACCCGGCCCGCGGCCCGTCCGCCTCGCCGACCGCGACCGCCCGGTTGAGCCGCACGACCGGGCTGTCGGTCAGCCGCACCAGCTCGTCGTACCACTCCACGATCTGCACCCAGTCGGTCTCCTCCGCCCTCGGCGCGTCGGCGTGCAGCGCCGCGATGGCGGCCTGGGCCTGGAACTCGCCCAGCCGGTCCCGGGCCAGGGCCGCCTGCAGGATCTCGACGCCCTCCGCGATCAACCCGGTGTCCCACAGCCCCCGGTCCTGCTCGGCGAGCGGCACCAGGCTCCCGTCGGGCTTGGTCCGGGCCGCCCGCCGGGCGTGGTGGAGCAGCATCAACGCCAGCAGCCCGGCCACCTCCGGGTGGTCGATCGACGCCGCGAGCTGCCGGGTGAGCCGGACGGCCTCGACCGCGAGGTCGACGTCCCCGGAGTACCCCTCGTTGAACACCAGGTAGAGCACCCGCAGCACGGTGGCGACGTCGCCGGGCTGGTCGAACCGCACGGACGACACGGTCCGCTTCGCCCGGCTGATCCGCTGCGCCATGGTCGCCTCGGGCACCAGGTACGCCCGCGCGATCTGCCGCGTCGTCAACCCGCCGACGGCGCGCAGCGTGAGCGCGACCGCCGACGACGGCGTCAACGACGGGTGGGCGCACAGGAAGTAGAGCTGGAGCGTGTCGTCCACCGCCGCCGCGGGCCCCGGCCCCGGTTCCTCGTCCACGAGGTCCTCGCGCCGCCGACGGGCGACGTCCGCCCGCGTCGCGTCGAGGAATCGGCGCCAGGCCACCGTGACCAGCCAGCCCTTGGCGTCGCGCGGCGGGTCGTCCGGCCACACCCGGACCGCTTCGACCAGCGCGTCCTGCACCGCGTCCTCGGCCGCCGCGAAGTCGGCGCCGCGGCGGACGAGGATCGTGAGCACGCTCGGCGTGAGGGCGCGGAGCAGGAGCTCGTCCATCGTCGGACGTCAGTCCGCGATGGTGTGCGACGAGGTCAGGAACGGGCGCAGCTCCAGCCACTCGTGGATCGGCTTCCCGCCCGCGCCGGGTGCCGCGGACAGCTCGCCCGCCAGTTCCACCGCCCGCTCGTAGCTGTCGACGTCGATCACCATCCAGCCCGCGATGAGGTCCTTGGTCTCGGCGAACGGGCCGTCGGTGACCGGCGGGCGGCCCTCGCCGTCGTACCGGACGAACGTCCCCTGCGGGGCGAGAGCCTGGCCGTCCACGAACTCGCCGGTCTCCTCCAGCCGCCGCGCGAAGTCGTTCATGTACTGCACGTGGGCCGTGATCTCCTCCGGCGTCCACTGCTCCATGGGCACGTCGTTGACCGCCGCCGGAGCGCCGCGGTAGTGCTTGAGCAGCAGGTACTTGGCCATGGGGGTTCTCCTCGGTGCGCGGTGCGACCCATTCTGGTCGCACGTTCACCGCGGGGACGGAGCCGATGACGGGTTCTCGACATCCGGCCCGAAGAACTTCCTCAGTACCCGACGGTGAACCGGACACCCCGGTGCCGGGGCGCCTCGGCCTCGTCCAGCAGGGCCACCGCCAGGTCCTCGATCGAGATGGTCGACCCGACCTGCTCGTCCCGACCGACCCGGAACACGCCGGTCCGCTCGCCCGGCTCCAGCAGCGACGGCGGGCTGAGGTAGGTCCAGTCCGCCGCGCGGTCGGCCAGGCACACCCCCAGCTGCTCGGCGCACGCCCGGGAGATGGGCTTCAGCTCGTCCGGGAAGTCGGGCGCCTCCTGCACCGTGTGC
The DNA here is from genome assembly GCF_044757065.1 of Actinosynnema sp. NPDC091369. Taxonomy (NCBI): domain Bacteria; kingdom Bacillati; phylum Actinomycetota; class Actinomycetes; order Pseudonocardiales; family Pseudonocardiaceae; genus Actinosynnema; species Actinosynnema sp. NPDC091369. The sequence continues at coordinate 165,173 of NZ_JBIVUG010000003.1, forward strand.
CCCTCCGGCGTCACGAGCGTCGCGGCCCCTCCCACCAGCAACAACCGCACCCCGGTTCGCGCCACCCCGGCCAGCAGCGCCCGAGCCGCCTCGACCAGTTGGCCCTCCTGCCCGTCCACCGGCCGGGTGGCGCTGATCACCAGGTCGGACCCGGCGCTGAGCCGGACGACGTCCTCGACCACCCGCGCGTCCCCGACCTCGACCCCGGCTGCGGCCCCGGCCTTCCGGCTGACGGGCGTGACCTCGTGCCCGCGCCGCCGCGCTTCCTCCACCACGCGCCGACCGACGCTACCGAACGCTCCGAACACGGTGATCCGCACCGCTTTCCCCCTCCTGCTCGACCTTCTTCTCCCGCTCGGCCTTCCGAGCCGGTTCCCCTTGGGCCGGATTCCGCTGGATGGGATTCCCTTGGGCTGGATTCCGCTGGGCCACCACCAGCGCCACCAGCACGACCACCGCACCGACCACCTGCAACGCGCTCAGGCCCTGGTCGAGCACGAGCCACCCGACCGCCGTTGCGACGACGGGGCTGAGCAGGCCCAGGAACGTGACCTGCGTGGCGGCGAGCACCCGGATCCCCCGGAACCACAGGGCGTAGGACATCGCCCCGCCGATGATCCCCAGGTAGGCGAAGCCGCCGACGTTGGCCGCGGTCATCGCCGGCGGCGCCCCCTCGACCAGGAACGTCACCGGCAGCAGCACCAGGCCACCGCCCACGAGCTGCCACCCGGTCACGGCCAGCAGCGGTGCGGGCGACGTCCACCGCTTGCTCAGCACGACCCCGGCGGCCATCGCCACCGCGCCACCCAGCGCCGCCGCCACCCCGACCAGGTCCAGCCGCGCGTCGGCCCGCAGCACCAGCAGCGCCACGCCGACCACCCCCGCGATCCCGGCGAGCGCCGTCCGGGTCGTCATCCGCTGCCCCAGCAGCAGCACCGCCAGCCCGGCCACGATCAACGGCTGCACGGCGCCGACGGTCGCCGCCACCCCGCCCGGCAGCCGGTAGGCGGCCAGGAACAGCAACGGCAGGAACACGCCGATGTTCAGCGTGCCCAGCACCAGCGAGCGCCACCACCAGTCGCCGCGCGGCAGCTGCCGCGTGACCGCCACCAGCACCAACCCGGCCGGCAGCGCCCGCAGCAGACCGGCGAGCAACGGCCGGTCCGGTGGCAGGTGCTCGGTGGTGACGTAGTACGTCGTGCCCCACACGGCGGGGGCGAGCGCGGTCACCCATTTGCTTAGCACTAAGACAAAGTATCTCATTGCTAAGCTATCGCCCGCGTGACTTAGCTCACCGCTAAGCTAGTTCGGTGGCAGACCACGTCGACCTGGTTGTCAGCCAGTGGCACGCGCAGCGCCCCGACCTCGACGTCTCACCGATGGCGGTGATCGGCCGGCTCAGTCGCCTGGCCCGTCTGGTCGACGCCGAGCTGGGCAAGACCTTCGCCTCGCACGGCCTGGACCGGGCGTCGTTCGACGTCCTGGCGACCTTGCGCCGCAGCGCCCCGCCGCACCGGCTGACCCCGACCGAGCTCATGCGCGCCTCGATGGTGACGTCCGGGGCCGTCACCCAGCGGCTCGACCGGCTCGAAGCGCGCGGTCTCGTGGTCCGGACCCCGAACGAGCACGACGGCCGGGGTGTGGTCGTCGCCCTCACCGACGCGGGGTTCGACCTGATCGACCGGGTGCTGCCCGACCACCTCGCCACCGAGAACCGGCTGCTCGGCGCACTGTCGTCGGCGGAGCGGACGGCGTTGGCGGACACCTTGAAGCAGGTTTTGGAGTCCCTCGGCGACAAGTGAGCGCACGGGTCCGCGCGGGCCCGCGCGACTGACTTGGGCCAAGTTTCTTCACTTACGGCGCCTGTTCTCCCACCTGCGCGACCAGCAGGGCAACGGTGTGCTGTTCGGCCACCAGCAGACCACCGAGTTCGGCGTCACCTGGGACGAGTCCACCGAGACCGACGGGCTCAAGTCCGACGTGAAGGCGGGCGTCGGCGACCACCCGGCGCTGTTCGGCTGGGACACCGGCCACCTCGGCCACGGCTCGTCACCCGGCGACCCGGCCCCGGAGGAGAACTTCCGGGCCACGGTCAAGCTGATCGAGACCGCGCACAACGAGATCGGCGGCATCCACACGCTCGCGTCCCACATGGACAACTTCGTCACCGGCGGCAGCTTCTACGACACCGACGGCGACGTCGTCACCCGCATCCTGCCCGGCGGCGACCACCACGCGCAGTTCAACGCCTACCTCGACCGCGTCGCCCGCCTCGCGCACGAGGTCGACGACCGCGACGGCAACCCCATCCCGATGATCCACCGGCCGTTCCACGAGAACAGCGGCTCGTGGTTCTGGTGGGGCGCGGCGCACGCGTCACCGGCGAAGTACGTCGAGCTGTTCCGCTACACCGTCGAGTACCTGCGCGACGTCAAGGACGTGCACAACTTCCTGTACGCGTACTCGCCGGGCGGCGGCTACGGCGGCGTGGACGACGTCTACATGCGCACGTACCCGGGCGACAACTACATCGACGTGTTCGGCATCGACAGCTACGACGGCAGCAACGGCTCGCAGCAGTGGCTGGACGGCGTGGTCGCCGACCTCGGCATGATCGCCCGCATCGCCCAGCAGAGGGGCAAGGTGTCGGCGTTCACCGAGTACGGCGTCAGCGGGGCGCTCAAGCCCAACGGGCAGAACGGGAACCTCGACTGGTTCACCACCCTGTTCGACGCCATCAAGGCCGACCCGTGGGCCAACCGCAGCGCGTTCATGCTGACCTGGGTCAACTTCGGCACCGAGCAGTTCTTCCTGCCCCCCCGGCGACCGCCACCGAACCCGAGCACGAGCTGCTGCCGGACCTGCGCCGCCTGCACGCGGACCCGTTCGCCGTGTTCGGCTCGGCGCTGGACCTCGCCGACGTCTACGACCGCAAGGTCAAGGCCGCGGCGCACGAGCCGTTCCTGCACGTCGTGTCGCCGCCGGGCGGCGAGCGGATCACCACGCCGACCACGACGGTCCGCGCGCGGCTGCTCGACGCCAAGCACGCGCTCGTCACTACACCGTCGGTGACGACCCGACCAAGCACCCGTTGAAGCTCGACCGGCGGACCGGGTACCACACGGGCACCTGGGACATCGGCGCGGAGCACCTGATGAACAAGGTCACGCAGCTCAAGGTGACCGCGGTGGCGGCCGGTGGCACGTCGTCCACGACGAACCGCGTGATCCTGGGCGCGAAGCCGCCGTCGGCACCCGGTGTGGTGGACGACTTCGAGGGCCACGTGGACGACGTGGCGCTGGGCGCGGAGTACAGCCCGTACGGCACGAACCGGATCTCGTTGGCGGCGGAGAACGGCGGCAAGGCGCTGAAGTTCGCCTACGACTTCGGCTCCCAGACCTACACCGGCATCGGCAAGCGGATCTCGGGCGACTGGTCGGGCTGCACCGGGCTGTCGTTCTGGCTGCGGCCCGACGGGTCGAACCACGAGCTCGTGCTCCAGCTCAACGCCGGTGGCGTGGCGTACGAGGCGTACCCGTCGATGGCGGGCACGGCGGCGGGCGTCGTGACGATCCCGTTCGCGGACTGGCGGCCGGCGCCGTGGGACACCGGCAACGCGCACCGGCGGATCACGCCGGGGGACCTGGAGAACCTGTCCCAGTTCAACATCTTCGTCAACCAGGTGGAGGGCAACCCGGTCGTCACCGGGACGTTCTACCTGGACGACATCCGCGTGAGCTGACCGCTCCGCACCGACCCCGCCCCGGCGTCCGCGTCCGACGTGAGCCCGCAGTGCCGGGAATCGGGGTACTGCGTGTTCTCCGGCACCTCGTTCACCGGCACCCGTGCCGTCGTGCCGCCGACCTACGGCTGCCACCCCGTGGCGGACCTGGGCTTCCCGACCGCCCGTTCCGCCGCCCGGGGGCTTCGGCGACGGCACCGCCCTGGAGCTGTTCTCCGAGGCCACCTGCACGACCCGCGTCGCCACCGTCCACTACGAGACCCCGACCACCGCCGCCACCTCCTACCGCCTGACCCCGATCCCCACCTGACCGCGAGAGTCCAACGCCCACGCCGCGAGAGTCCTACGTTCAGAGCAGGCGAATTCAACACTCGGCAGACCGGGCGGTCGGTCCGAGCGTTGAACTCAGGGCTCCTGAACGTAGGACTCTCGGGCGTTGGACGTAGGACTCTCGCGGTCAGAGGGTGGTGGTCCAGGTGGCGACGGTGTGGTGGTAGGCGGGGGCGTTGGGGGCGTAGTTGATCGAGTGGCCGTAACCGGGCAGCACGTGGGACTGCAAGCGGGCCGACGGTGAGAAGAACGGGGATTCCGAGGCGCGCAGGGCGTCGGACGACGAGCAGTCGCTGCCCAGCGGTCGGCCGCAGAAGTGGGTGTCGCCCGCGCCGACCACGACCAGCACCGGCACGTCGATCAACCGGGTGAACGGGATGACCACGTTGTTCAGCGTGATCGTGTCCACCGCCTCCGACACCGCGAACACGTCCTTCGTCGCCTCGTCGACCGCGATCGCCTCCGGCACCAGCGGACCGGGCGCGTGGAACGAGTCGTAGCGGCGGCCGGGCCCGGTGGTCAGGTAGCCCAGGTCCAGCCCGGACCGGTGCAGCTGCGGGTCCAGCACCGCCGGGATCATGCCCGCCAGCGCCGGCACCACCGTGATGAAGTTCATCCGGTGCGTGAAGCCGGTGACCAGCACGCCGTCCACGTCGTGGTAGGTGCCGGCCTCGATCATCGCCATGGCCGACCCGATCGAGTGACCGCCGATGACCACCTTCTCGAACCGCGGCCGCACCGCCCGCACCACCTGGTGCACGGCGTGCGCCTGGGTCGACGCCGTCACGAGCGCGCTCAACGGCCGCGAGCTGCGCCCCGTGCCGAGCCGGTCCACGGCCAGCGTCGCGATCCCGGCCCGGTTCATCGCCTGCCGGTACGACCGGGTGTCCGGCGAGTACGAGATGTCCCAGTAGGAGCTGTTGTAGGTGCCGCCGGGGATCAGCACCTGCACGGTGGACGCGCCCGCCGGCGCGCACAGCCTGCCGTGCACGTGGTGCGCCGTGCCGAGCACCGGCACCGGCACGACGAGGTCCTCACACGTGATGGGCGCGGCGCTCGCCGGTGCGGCGGGCAGCAGACCGGCCGCCGCGGTGAGCAGGGCGACCGCGGACAACCGCAAGCGCGACCAACGCACGATTCGACAACCTCCGGGGAGTCAACGGGGCACCGCCGTCATCAGCAGGCCGCTGGGGTAGGCGGTGGAGGTGAACCTGGTGCGCACGGGCTTGCCGGGCACCGGGACGAGCCGCCACCGCGAGAGCACGGTGGCGAGCGTGATCACGACTTCCACCTGCGCGAACACGTTCCCGACGCACTGGCGCACCCCCGCCGCGAACGGGATGTACGCGCCGCGGGGCACGGCGTGGGACGGTGACAGCCACCGGTCGGGGTCGAACCGGTGCGGGTCGGGGAAGGACGCCGGGTCGTGGTGCAGGGCGTGCGGGCTCACGATCACCTCGGCGCCCGCGGGTAAGCGCACCCCGTCGAGGACGACCGGCTCGACGGCGCGCCGCATCAGGATCCACAGCGGGTACATCCGCAGGACCTCGTTGACGACGGCCGCCGTGTAGGTCAGCCGCGGCACGTCGTCGAACGTCACCGGCCGGCCGCCCAGCACCTCGTCGAGCTCCGCGACGAGCCGCCGCTCGACCTCCGGGTGCCGCGAGACCTCGTGGAACGCCCACGCCAGCGCCAGCGCCGTGGTCTCGATGCCCGCGGTGAGCAGGGTCAGCACCTCGTCGTAGGTCTGCTGGTCGGTCATGCCGTCGCCGGACTCGTCCTGCGCCAGCAGCAACGTCGACAGCAGGTCGCCGCGGTCGGTGACGCCCTCGGCCCGCCGGCTCGCGATCACGTCGAGCACGAGCGCGCGCATCCGCTCGACGGCCCGGTCGAACTCGCGGTTGCCCGGCAGCGGCAGCCGTTCCACGAACGACGGCGACAGCGCCCGCACCATGCCCTGCTTGATGATCACGAACACGGACCGGCGCACCTCGGCGACGGCCCGCTGCCCGAGCTCGGTGGAGAACAGCGCCTCGCCCACGACCGTGGCCGCCAGGCCCTGCATGTCGTCCTCGACCACCCGCACCTCGCCGGGCGTCCACGACCCGGTCAGCGCGGTCGCCGCCCGCGCCATCGTCGTGGCGTAGCGGGCGATCCGGTCGCGGTGGAACGCGGGCTGGATCATCCGCCGCTGCCGCAGGTGGAACGCGCCGCCGGAAAGCACCAGGCCATTGCCGACGTACGGGCGGAACTTGTCGAACATCGCGCCTTTGCGGAAACGCGGACCGTCCGTGACCAGCACCTGGTGCACAAGCCGAGGAGTGGTCACGAAAAATGTGGTCATGGGGCCGAGGTCCACCCTTACCACATCACCGTGATCGCGCAGTGATGAGGTGAACTCGTGCCGGCCGCGGATCATCGCCAGGGAGTGGCCGAGGAATGGCAGGCGGCCGGGCGCCACCGGGACAGCCATGCCCGCTCCTGTCGGCCGCGAAAGGGACGGCCCACAATAGGACCCGTTCGGTGGAAGCTGATAGTGCCCGATCGGGTGGGTTGGTGTCACACTGATGGGGTAACGCGTGCTGGTTCCGCCCACCCGGTACTCTCGCCGACCCGCGAGTGAAGAGGTGTCCGCAATTATGGTGCAGAGCGAATGGATTCCATCCGGCGTGGACATCTCCGTGCCGAGCGTGGCCCGGACCTACGACTACATGCTCGGCGGCGCGCACAACTTCGCCGTCGACCGCGCGCTGGGCGAGCGGATCGAGGCGATGATGCCGGGCCTGCGCAACGCCGCCCGCGTCAACCGGGCGTTCCTCGGCCGGGTCGTGCGGTTCATGGTGGACCGGGGCGTCCGCCAGTTCCTCGACATCGGCTCCGGCATCCCGACGGTGGGCAACGTGCACGAGGTCGCACAGGCCGTCGCGCCCGGCGCCCGCGTGCTCTACGTCGACCGCGACCCGGTCGCCGTCGCGCACAGCGAGTTGATGCTGCTCGGCAACGACGACGCGGCCGTCGTGCAGGCCGACATGCGCGAACCCGACGTGATCCTGAACAGCGACGCGGCCCGCCGGCTGCTCGACTTCGACCAGCCGATCGGGGTGCTCATGCTGCTCATGCTGCACTGGGTGCCCGACGACGCCGACCCGCGCGCCCTGGTCGCCCGGTACCGCGACGCGCTCGCGCCCGGCAGCTACCTGGCGGTCACCCACGCGACCGGGGACAACCAGGGCGAGAACCTCAACGACGCCACCGACGCGATCAAGCAGAGCAACAGCCCCGATCAGGTGAACCTCCGCTCCCACGCCGAGATCACCCGCATGTTCGACGGATTCGAACTGGTGGACCCGGGCCTGGTCGGGTGCGGTGAATGGCGCCCCGGCGGTCCTGGCGACATCGCCTCCGAACCGGACATGAACATGCTGGTCTACGCCGGCGTCGGCCGAAAGCCCTGAATTCCGGCGAAAAGTCACGGAGGGTGCGCGCGGTTCACACTTCCGGTCGAGTGTTGACCGGTGGGGGGTAGGTAAACTGCCGCGGATCCTCGATATCACAACAGGGCAACGGGAATGTCGATCCCCAGTCAGAGACAAGGGGCCACCTCGCCACCCGAACGTGGCCGGGAACTCCTCGCGCGGAAGTGGTCCTACCTGCTCAGCGGCGCTGTGGTCGTCGCGCTGAGCAGGGACGAACTCGACCGCGAAATGCGCGACCGCCTGGACGACCTGTGCGCGGCGGTGCACGCGGAGGTCTCTCCCGGATCGACGCCGCCGCGGTCCGCCGAGCGGATCGGCGAACAGCTCGTCGCGCTCGGCTACGTCAGCGAGGACGGCTTGCGCGTCACCCTCGACGTGCTCGGCAAAGGGCTGCTCGGGCTGACCGAGTTCCAACCCGTGGAACGTTATGCGCAGCCGATCGTGGCCGTGCTGGGCGCGTTGTCGTCCGGGTTCCTGTCGGCGAGCAGGCGCGCGGTGTTCGAGCAGCAGGAGTCGATGCAGCTGTCGCTGCTCAAGGCGGTCCGGGACGCGCAGTGGAACCTGCGGGAGAGCGAAGCCCGGTTCGAGGAGGTCGCCACGTCGTCGGCCAGCGGCATCCTGGTGGTCGACCTGGCCGGGCGGATCGTGCGGGCCAACGCGGCGATCGGCGACATCCTCGGCTACACGACCGAGGAGCTGACCGGCTTCGCCCTGCTCGACCTCGTGCACCCGGCGTCGGTCCGGGTCCTCGGCGAGGCGATGGGCGCGCTGGTCGACGGCGAGCAGGAACGGGTCCGGCAGCCGCAGCGGTTGCTGCGCAAGGACGGCGACGTCGCCCGGATCTCGTTGACCGTGTCGCTGCTGCGCGGCGCGGACGAGCAGTCGGGGCACTTCGTCGCGGTGGTCGAGGACGGCACCGAGCTGATGCTGCTGCAATCCGAGCTGAACCGGCAGGCGCTGCACGACGTGTCGACCGGGCTGCCGAACCGCCAGTACTTCACCACCTACCTGGAGAGCGCGCTGCGCCGGGCGGACCCGGTGCGCGGGATCAGCGTGTTCCACCTGGACCTCGACGCGTTCGGCATGGTCTGCAACAGCCTCGGCCGCCCCACCGGTGAACGGCTGCTCGTGCACGTGTCGCAGCGGCTGAAGGCCGTGCTGGCGCGGGAGAAGGCGATGATCGCCCGGTTCGACGGCGACGAGTTCGCCATCCTGGTCGAGAACGCCGCCACCACGCCGGACGTGGCGACCACGGTGGCCGAGATCAACCGCGAGCTGGCCGAGCCGGTGTACTTCGACGACCGCGGGCTGGCCGTGTCGGTCAGCGTCGGCGTGGTGCGCCGACCGCCGCCGGACTGGGACCCGGCGGACGTGATGCGGGCCGCGGAGCAGGCGTTGCGGCGGGCGAAGGCGGGCGGGCGCGGCCAGTGGGCGTTGTTCCACGAGGGGCAGGACGCGGAGGAGCGGCGGGTCGACGCGCTGGCCGTCGCCATGCCGGGCGCGTGGGAGCACGGCGAGGTCGACGTGCGCTACCACCCGGTGGTGGGGCTGGCCGACCGCAAGCTCGTGGGCGTGGTGGCGACGCTGTGCTGGGACCGCGGTGACGACTCGCTGGACCACGCCACGTGCGCGGCGCTGGCCGAGCGGACGGGGCTGATCCTGCCGCTGGGCGAGTGGCAGCTGGCCACGGCGTGCGGCCAGGTGGGGTGGTGGGGCCAGGGCTCCGGGTCCACCGTGCCGCTGCACGTCGGGTTGACCAGGCACCAGTCGCGGGACGGCGACCTGGTCCGCCGGGTGCGCCGGGTGCTGGGCGACACGGGGCTGCCCGCGTCGCGGTTGACGATCGGCATGCCGGTGTCGGTGCTCGCGGAGTCCGACGCGGTGGACAACCTGACCGTGCTGGCGGAGCTGGGCGTCGGCACGTCGTTGGACGACTTCGGCCTGGGGCCGGACGACCTCGCGGTGGCCGCGGAGCTGCCGGTCAGGTCGGTGCGGGTGGCGCGGCGGCTGGTCGCCCGGCAGGCCCGCGGTGACGCGGACTTCCTGGCCGACCTGGTGCCGCACGCCCACCGGGCGGGCGTGCAGGTGCTGGTCGACGGGCTGGGGACGCGCGAGCAGGCCGAGTGGTGGCGGGCCGCGGGCGCGGTCGCGGGCACCGGCCCGTTCTTCGGCGACCCGATGCCGGCGAGCGGGTTCCACGACCCGGTCGAGTGGTACGACTAGCCCGACCCGGCCGCCGCCATCTGGGACGGCGTGGAATCAGACCTTCACAGCGCGTTTCCTGACCGTTACAGTTCTGGGAGCGCTCCCAGAACTGTTCCGGTCAGTGTGGACCGCGGAACGGGCCTTCCTCCCGCAGGCGGGTCGACGTGGTCCCGCACGCGAAGGAAGTGATGTGGATGACGGAGTTCCCGTCCCGCCTGGATGCGCCCGCGCACGTCTTGCGGACGCTGAGCATCCCCCTCCTGCGGGGCTCGCTCGGCGTGGTCTTCGTGTGGTTCGGCGCGCTCAAGGTGACCGGCACGACGCCGGTGGCCGACCTCGTCGCGCGGACCGTCCCGTGGCTCCACCCGGGCGCCTTCGTGTTCGCGCTCGGCCTGGTGGAAGTGGTGTTGGGCGTCGCCCTGGTGGTGGGGTTCCGGCTGCGCTGGGTGGCGCTGCTGGTCGTGCTCCACCTCGCCGGGACGTTCTCGACGCTGGTGGTGCAGCCGTCCGTCGCGTTCCAGACGGGCAACCCGCTGCTGCTGACCATGACCGGTGAGTTCGTGGTCAAGAACCTGGTCCTGATCACGGCGGGCCTAGCGGTCATGTCGGCCGACGCACCCGTGCGGCAGCGGGTGGCGCGGGCCGACGTCGCCCGGCGGTGATCACGCGGTGCTGCGGGGCCCCGACCGGCCCCGCAGCACCCATCACGCCCGGCGGGCCAGGTAGGCGGCCACCCCGTCGAGGTAGAGGTCCAGGCCGAAGCTGAACTCCTCGTCCACGTCGCTCTCGTCGTAGAGCGCGTCGTGGTCGAACACGCCGGCGGCGACGACCCGGCTCAGCGCCGGCATCCGGCGCGGGTCGACCACGGTCCGCAACGCGTGCGAGTACGTGCGGCCGAACGCCTCCGGGTTGTCCTGGAACCCCTCGGCCAGCTCGACGCTGAAGCGCAGTTGGCCGTGCACCAACGTGATCAGGCCCATCACGACGCCGACCTTCTCGGCCTCCGCCAGCGGCGTGCCGGCCAGCGCGCTCAGCCCCCGGTCGAACCAGGCCAGGTTGCGCGGCCCGGCCGGTGGCCCGTGCAGCGGGATCCGCGAGTACCAGGGGTGCTTGCGCAGCGACTCCAGCACGCACGTCGTCCACGTCGTGAGCCCGGTCCGCCAGTCGCCGTCCGCGGGCAGCTCCGGCGGGTCGTCCAGCGCGGCGTCGGCCATCAGCTTGAGCAGCGACTCCTTGCTCTCCACGTACCGGTAGAGCGCCATCGTGGAGTTGCCCAGGTGCTTGGCCACCCGGGCCATCGACACCGCGCCGAGCCCCTCGGCGTCGGCGACCTCGATCGCCGCCCGCGTGACGTCCTCCACCGTCAGGGACGGCTTGCGGCCACGCCGCGGGGCCTCGCGCAGCCCCCAGAGCAGCGCGATCTCCGCCGGCAGGCCGGTCTCGTCCGTCATTTCCACCCTCTCGTCGGACCGGGGTCGAGTCTAGGGCTACCGCAATTAACTGCGTATGAGATACGCTCTTTCGCGTACTCCATACACATAAAGGGGGCGGCGATGATCGTCGAGGTGACCGGCCTGCGCAAGGCGTACGGGCCGAACGCGGTGCTGGACGGGATAGACCTGGAGGTCGCCGAGGGGTCGGTCTTCGCGTTGCTCGGTCCCAACGGCGCCGGCAAGACCACCACCATCCGGATCCTGTCCACGCTCTCGCGCCCGGACGGCGGCCGGCTGCGGGTGGCCGGGTTCGACGTCGTGCGGCAACCGGCCGAGGTGCGCCGCGTGATCAGCCTGACCGGCCAGTACGCGGCCGTGGACGCCGAGCAGACCGGCCGGGAGAACCTGGTCGTGGTCGGCAGGCTCATGCACCTGGGCCGGCCGGGGGCCAAGGCCCGCGCCGCCGAGCTGCTGGAGCGGTTCGACCTCGCCGCCGCCGCCGACCGGCGGGTCAAGACCTACTCCGGCGGCATGCGCCGGCGGCTCGACCTGGCCATGGGCCTGGTCGCCACGCCGCGGGTGATCTTCCTGGACGAGCCCACAACCGGCCTCGACCCGGCCAGCCGCACGACCATGTGGGACGCCATCCGCGACCTGGTCCGCACCGGCACCACGATCTTCCTCACCACCCAGTACCTGGAGGAGGCCGACCGCCTCGCCGACCGGATCATGGTGCTGGACCGCGGGAAGGTCGCCGCCCACGGCACCGCCGACGACCTCAAGGCCCGGGTCGGCGGCGACCGGCTCGACCTGCGCTTCACCTCCGCCGCGGCGCTCGACCACGCGACCGCGCTGCTCGGCGGCTTCACCGACCACGAGCGGCTGGTGCTCAGCGTCCCGTCCGACGGCTCCGCCGCGCACCTGCACACCGTGCTGGACGACCTGCGCGCCGCCGCCGTCGTGCCCGCCCAGGTCTCCTCGCACCGCCCGACCCTCGACGACGTCTTCCTCGCCCTGACCGCCCGTGAAGGAGTGCCGGCATGAGCCACGCCATCGCCGACTCGATGACGATGATCGGCCGCAGCATCCGGCTGACCCGCCGCAACGTCGACACGATGATCATGTCGATCGTCCTGCCGCTGCTGATGATGGCGCTGTTCGTGTACGTCTTCGGCGGCGCGATCGACACCGGCACCGGGTACATCAACTACGTGGTGCCCGGCATCCTCCTGCTGTGCACGGGCTACGGCGCGGCGTCCACCGCGATGTCCGTGGCCGACGACATGAACAGCGGCATGATCGACCGGCTGCGGTCCATGCCGATCCGCAGCTCCGCCGTGCTGACCGGGCACGTCACGGCCAGCGTCGCGCGCAACGCCCTGTCCACCACCGTCGTGGTCGGCGCGGCGGTCGCGATGGGGTTCCGGCCGTCCGCGTCACCGCTGGAGTGGGTGGCCGCGGCCGGCGTGCTGCTGCTCTACGTGCTGGCGCTGTCGTGGCTGGCGGCGGGGCTGGGCGCGGTGGCGAAGTCGGTCGAGTCGGCCAGCGCGATGAGCTTCATCATGCTGTTCGTGCCCTACCTGAGCAGCGCTTTCGTGCCCACCGAGACCATGCCGGCGTTCCTGCGGGGCGTCAGCGAGCACCAGCCGATCACGCCGGTCATCGAGACCGTGCGCGGCCTGCTCACCGGCACCCCGATCGGCGACCGGGGACCGGTCGCGCTCGCGTGGGTGGTGGGCCTGCTGCTGGCGTCGGTCGTCCTGGCGACCGCCCTCTACCGGCGGCGGGTCGACGACTGAACCCACGACCCGACGAGGTCGGCCAACGTGGACAGCGGCACGCGGGCCTCGGACAGCACGACCTCGTGGAAGTCGCGGACGTCGAACGCGTCGCCCAGGCGTCGTTCGGCGTCACGCCGCAACCGCTGGATCTCCAGCCGGCCGACCATGTAGGCCAACGCCTGCCCCGGGTCCGCCAGGTAGCGGTCCACTTCGGACTGGACCAGGTGGTCGGTCATCGGCGTGTTGGCGCGCAGGAACTCCACGGCGCGGTCCCGGGTCCAGCCGAACGCGTGCAACCCGGTGTCCACCACGAGCCGCCCGGCGCGCATCGAGTCGAACGTGAGCATGCCAAGCCGTGACAGCGCGTCGGAGTACAGGCCCATCTCGTCGGCGAGGCGTTCGGCGTACAGCGCCCAGCCCTCGGCGAACGCGCTGACGCCCGCGGTGCGCCGCCACACCGACAGGTCGGTGCGCGCCATCCGCCGCGCGCCGTCGAGGTGGTGCCCCGGCACGGTCTCGTGGAACGCCACCGCCTCGGCCGTGTGCCTGCCGTCGAGCTGGGCCGGGTTCACCGAGTAGGTGCCGGGCCGCGACCCGTCCACCGTGCCCGCCAGGTACGACGGGGGAGTCGCGGCCGGTGTGCCCTCCGGGTAGAGGCGCACCGCGCACCGCTCGGTCGGCACGGTGCGGAACCACGCCGGTGCGGCGGCCTCGGCGCGGCGCACGGTGGCACGTGCCGCGGCGAGCATCTCGTCCGCGTCACGCCACCTCGGGGCGTCGCGCAGCCCGGCGAACACCTCTTGGACGTCCGACGTGCCGAACACCTCCCGACCGAGCGCCGCGTACTCGTCGGCGAGGCCGTCCAGCACCTCCAACCCCAGGTGGTGCAACTGCTCGGGGGTGAGGTCGGTGGTGGTGTGGCGCCGTGCCGCCGCCGCGTACAGCTCCTCGCCGTCGGGCAGGTGGCACACGCCGGCCCGGTCGTCGTCGCGCCCGTGCGGCAGCACGTCGGCGGCCAGCGCGTCCCGGTACTCGCGCACGCCGGGCAGGTGGGCGTTGGCGTCGAGCTGGGCGATGGCCTGCCGCACCAACCGGGCCACCGGCAACCGTCCCGCCCGGATGCCGTCCCGGTGCCGTCGCGCCAGGGTGTCGAAGAACGCGGGCATCGCGGCCAACCGGCGCGCGTGGTCGGCACGCCGCTGCTCGGTGTCCAACCGCGCGTCGGCCAGCGCGTGCAGCAGGATCGGCACCGGCGTCAGGATGAGGTCGCTGACGGTGAACTCCACCCACCGCCGCACCACCTGGTCCAGCAACGCCGACGCCTGCTGCCCGATCATGGTCCGGGTGACCCGGTCGGTCACCGCCAACGGCCCGGGATCGACCGCCTCGGCCCGTGCGGCGATGTCCCGGAGCTGGGCGGCGAACTTCTCGTCGCCCTCCTCGGTGTAGTCGGTGAGCCGGTCGTCGTAGCCGGGCACGCCGAGCAGCGTCGCCACCACCGGGAACCGCGCCGCCACGGCCCGGTGCAACTCGTCCGCGATCCGATCGACGTCCGTCACCACGCCGATGGTGCCGGCCGGCCGCCGGCACCGCCGCCGGAGCGGGCCGCGCTAGTCCTGCATCCGGTGGACGACGACGATCCCGCCGTGCAGCGGCAGGTGGCGGCGTTGGTCGTCGGTGGCCACGTACTCGTCCAGGACGGCGCTGATGCGGCGGTCCAGTTCGGTCACGTCCTCCGGTGACAGGTGCAGCGCGAAACGCGCGAAGGTGCGCACCGACTCGGGGCCGGCCTCCCGCAGCTCCTCCTGGAACGCCTCCCACGGCGCGGTGTTCGCGGCCGGTTCGACGAGCGGGCCGTCCAGCCACCACGAGACGCCCGTCGAACGGTAGGGCTTCTCCAAGGCGCCGCTGGCGCCCGTGCGCACCTCGCCGGGCTCCAGGAAGCCGGCCGCCGCCAGCTGGCGCACGTGGTAGAGCACCGTGCCGGGGTCGCGGCCCAGGCGTTCGGCCAACTGCTTGTTGGTCAGCTCCTGCTGCGCGCACAGCCGCAGGATGCGCAGCCGCAGCGGGTGGGCCAGCGCCTTCGTCTCCTCCACCGTCGCCGGACGCCGGTGCCGATCAGCCATGCCGCCCAACCTAGCCGACCGGTGGACGACCACACCGATGGAGAAAACTCCATCGATGTGCGATCCTCCATCAATGCCACCACTGGGAGCAGGCTTCCGGCGCCTGTGGACGTCCTCCGGCCTGTCGAACCTGGCCGACGGCACGTTCAAGGTCGCCCTGCCGCTGGTCGCCGTCCACACCACCCGCGAGCCGACCCTCATCGCGGGCCTGGTGTTCGCCCTGACCCTGCCGTGGCTGGTCTTCGCCCTGCCCGCGGGCGCGTTGACCGACCGCTTCGACCGCCGTCGCACGATGCTGTGGGCCAACGCCACCCGGGCCGCGCTGCTCGCCGTGCTCGCGGTGGCCGTGGCGTCGGGTTGGGCGGACATCCGGCTGCTCTACGCCATCGCGTTCGCCGCCGGCATCGCCGAAACGCTCTACGACACCTCGGCCCAGTCCCTGCTGCCGCAGCTGGTCGACCGCGACCGCCTGCCCCGCGCCAACGCCCGCCTCTTCGCCGTCGAGCTCACGGCGCACGAGTTCGTCGGCCCGCCCGTGGCCGGGCTCCTGGTCGCCGCGGGGGCGGTGGCCGCCTTCACCGCGCCCGCCGCGCTCTGGCTGGTCGGCCTGGCCGTGCTGTGGTCGGTGCGCGGCACGTTCGAGGTCCACCGCGAGCACCGCACGACCCTGCGCGCGGACATCGCCGAGGGCCTGCGCTTCCTGCTGCGCCACCGCCTGCTGCGCGGACTCGCCGTCGTGGTGGGGCTGTTCAACGTCGCCAACACCGCGTCCGGCGCGGTCCTCGTGCTGTACGCGGTGGGCCCGGGGTCGGCGATGGGGTTGACCGGACAGGTGTTCGGCCTGCTCCTCACCGCCCCGGCGGTCGGCAGCCTGGTCGGCTCCCTGGTCGCCGAACGCGTGATCGCCGCCCTGGGGCGCGGGCGTGCGCTGGCCGCCGGGTTCGTCGCGGGCACGCTGATGGTCGCCGCGCCGGCGGTGACCATCGACCCGTACGCGGTCGCGGCGGCGTTCGCGGTCGCGGGCTGCGGGATCGCCGTGCTCAACGTGGTCGCGGTGTCGTTGCGGCAGCACGTCACGCCGGACCGGCTGCTCGGCCGCGTCACCAGCGCCTACCGCCTGGTCGCCTGGGGCGCCATGCCGCTGGGCGCGGCGGTCGGGGGCGGCTTGGCGCACGCGTTCGCCCTGCGCGCGGTCTTCGTGATCATGACCGGGGTGTCGCTCGTGGCCCTCGTCGGGCTGACGACCGCGACCGAGCGGAAGATCCGGCAGGCCCTGGCCGGGTAGCCGTCACCGCCGGCCCGACGCCGCGTCGATCACCTCGTCCAGCACGTCCCGCGACCGCACCAGGTCGGTGATCAACCGGTCGATGCGGGCCCGTTCGGCGGTCAGGTCGTCCACCAGCCGGGGCGTGGCGATCTCGGACGGCCCGCCGTCCGCGTCCCGCATGCACGGCAGCATCGCCGCGATCTTCTTGCTGTTCAGCCCGGCGGCGAAGAGCTCCTGGATGCGGATGACCCGGTCGACCGCCCGCTCGGGGTACTCGCGGTGGCCGCCGGTGGTGCGGTCGGACGCCAGCAACCCCTGCTGCTCGTAGTACCGCAACGACCGCACGCTCACCCCGGTGCGCTCGGCCAGCTCACCGATCCGCATGTCCCCACCCCGCCGCGACTTGAACCTGACACTGATGTCAACTTCTACCGTAGTCGCATGACGACCACAAGCACCGCGCCCAGCCTCTTCGCCCCCGCCCGCCTCGGCTCGCTGCACCTGCCCAACCGCCTGGTCATGGCCCCGATGACGCGCAACCGCGCCCGGTCCGACGGCGTGCCGCGGCCGATCATGGCCACCTACTACGCCCAGCGCGCGTCCGCGGGCCTGATCATCGCCGAGGCGTCCACGCCGAACGCCGTGGGCCAGACCTACCCCGACATCACCGCCATCCACGACCGGACGCACGTGGCCGGGTGGAGACGCGTCACCGACGCGGTGCGGGCCGAGGGCGGTCGGATGTTCCTGCAACTCCAGCACGGCGGACGGGTCGGCCACCCCGGCACGAGCGGCCTGCACCCGGTCGCGCCGTCACCGATCCCGTTGCCCGGCACCATCTTCACGCCGAACGGCCACCGGCCCGCGGTCGTGCCGAGGGAGATGACCGCCGACGAGATCCGGTCCACCGTCGCCGACTTCGCCGCCGCCGCCCGCAACGCCGTCGACGCGGGGTTCGAGGGCGTCGAGGTGCACGGCGCGAACGGCTACCTCATCCACCAGTTCCTGGCGAGCGGCACGAACCACCGCACCGACGACCACGGCGGCCCCGTCGCGGGTCGCATCCGGTTCGCGGTCGAGGTGGTCCGAGCGGTCGCCGCCGAGATCGGCGCGGACCGCGTCGGCCTGCGCATCTCGCCTGGGGTCACCGCCAACGGCGTGCACGAGGACGACCCGGACCTCGTGTACCCGGCGCTGCTCGCCGCCGTGGCCGACCTCGGCCTCGCCTACCTGCACGTCGTCTTCGCCGACCCGGACCAGCCGCTGTTCCGCGCGATCCGCGCGGCCTGGGCGGGCACGCTGATCGCGAACCCGGCGCTGCCGTGGCCCGGCCCGCTGCCCGAGGACGGCGGCAAGCGGCACGGCGAGCGGCTGCTGGCGGCCGGCGCGGACCTGGTCTCGCTGGGCCGGGCGTTCCTGGCCAACCCCGACCTGGTCGAGCGGCTGCGCGTCGGCGCGCCGCTCAACCCGGTGCGGGACGAGCACCTGATGTACGTCGGGGGCGAGGAGGGCTACACCGACTACCCCACGCTGGAGGAGGCGGACGGCGTCGTCGGGAGGCTCACGGTTCCAGCGCTCCGGTCATGATGGCGACCGCGTCGGACATCGAGACCTCGCCGGGGTCGACGACCGCCTTGCGCCGACCCAGCCGCTGGATGTGGACCCGGCCCGCGACCTCGAACACGTGCGGCATGTTGTGGCTGATCAGGATCACCGGCAGGCCGCGGTCGCGGACCTGGCGCACCAGGTCGAGCACGGCCCGCGACTCGCGCAACCCTCGTCCGCCGCGGCTCGGGCGAACTCCCGCCACCACCGGCGTGACCCGTGTAAAGGTGGGGGAGGACGAGGGGGTTCCAGTGGTGATCCGGATTCGAGGGCGTGCTCTGCCGCACGGCGAGCACGTGGACCTCTACGCCGACGGCGACCGGTGGACCACCGATCCCGTGCCGAACGCCGAGCTGGTCGCCGAGGGCTGGCTGCTGCCCGGTCTGGTGGACGCGCACACGCACCCCGGCGCGGAGGCGCCCGGCGACCCGCTCGACCACGGGATGCTGCGCGACCACCTCCGGCAGCACGTGGACGCCGGGGTGACGGCGATCCGCGCGCCCGGCCTGGCCGACGAGCCGCCGCCGTGGTTCGGCGTCGACCCGGAGACGCCCCGCGCCTGGCACGCCGGTCCGTGGCTCGCGCAGCACGGCCAGTTCTTCGACGGCTGGGGACGCCGGGCCGACCACGCCGAGCTGCCCGTGATCGCCGCGGCGCAGGCGGCGCGCACCGGGTGGGCGAAGGTCATCGGCGACTGGCGGTCGGACGGCGAACCCGTGCCGCTGGACGTCATGACCGCCGTGGTGGCGGCCGTGCACGCGGTGGGCGGCCGGGTCGCCGTGCACGCGCAGCAGGCGGCGGGCGGTGAGGTGGCCGTGCTGGCCGGGGTCGACTCGGTGGAGCACGGGATGTCGCTGGACCCCGGGCTGCTGGCGCGGATGGCCGCGCAGGGCACCGCGTTGACGCCGACGTTGTCGGTGACGAAGAAGACGTTGCCCGAGGTGCGCAACCGCCCGGACAGCCCCGGCAAGCGGTGGTACGTGCGCGGCGCACAAGCGCACGCCCACCTGATCGCCGCCGCGGCCGAGGCGGGCGTCCGGGTTCTGGCGGGCACGGACTCGGTGCCGCACGGCCGGATCGTCGACGAGGTGCGCGCGCTCGCCGGCGCGGGGATGCGCCCGCACGACGCTCTCGCCGCCGCGTCCTGGGACGCCCGGTCGTACCTGGGGCTGCCGGGCCTGGAACCGGGCGCGCCCGCCGACGCCGTCGTCTACGCCGAGGACCCGAGGGCCGACCTGGACCGGTTGGCGCACCCGGTCGCCGTGATCCTGCGCGGCCGTCCGGTGCGCCGGATCCGCTGAACCGGCCCGGAACCCGCGCCGCCGTCGGCATACTGTCGGCCATGATCGAAACGGCGGCCCTGGCCGGTTTCTACGCCGCGCACGGCGTCTGGAGCGTCTCCGAGGGCGAGACCCTGATCCCGCTGATCGGCTACGAACAACCCGACGGCAGCCGCGGCATGGACCGCTACATGTCCGACGACGTCGGCCAGTCCGCGCAGGCCGCCCAGGCGGCGCTGGACTCCAACGACCACCGCGCCACCCGCGCCGTGCTGGTCGCGGACGCCTACCTGACCATGGAGTGGGGCCGCACGGACGCGCTGGTCGTGCGCGCGGTCGACCACGGCCCGACCCCGGGCTCGATGGAACTGGCCATCCCCTACAGCCCACCGACCGCCACGACCCCGTTCACCGTGTACCGCTTGCAGATCATCGAGGTCACCGGCTTCGCCGACCAGGACTACGACACCCTGGCCGACGCCTTCTTCGACGGCGTCGACTCCCACCCCGACGCCGCCACCGTCTGGTCCGCCCACCTCGACCAGTCCTGACCGGGACGCGCCGCCGACCGGCTGACCGTCACGCCAGCAGTTCGCGGGCCAGGGCGGCGGACCACCACTGTTCCACGCGGTCCGGTGACCAGGAGCGTTCGACGGTGAGGGTGGTGTAGACGTCGATGTTGCACAGGGCCGCGTACACGTCGACGGCCGTCCGCACGTCCAAGCCCCGGCGCAGGGTGCCGTCCGGCCAGGAGGAGAACACCTCGACGCGGGTGTCGTCGCCACGCCGGCGGCCCTCGTCGTAGGCGGCGGCCAGGGTCGGGTCGGTGCGGCCCGCTTCGCGCACCAGCGCGATCACGTCCCCGGACCGCTCGAACAGGCGGCGGTCGTAAGCGGCCATCGCGGTCAGTTGGCGGGGTGGGCCGGAGGCGGCGTCCTCCAGCTCGGCCAGCATCTCCGCCATGTCGGCGGAGAGGGTGGCGGCGTCGGCGACGGCTCGCACCAGGCCCGCCTTGTCCCCGTACGCCGCGTACACCGTCGGGACCGAGACCTTCGCCTCCTCGGCCACCGCGCGCACGGTCGTGGCCGCCCAGCCGTGGGCGACGAAGAGCCGGCGTGCCGCGCGCGCGATCTCCGCCCGCGTCTCCTGCGCCTGCGCCACCCGCCGCAACGAGTCGTAGCGACGCTTGCCCATCCGTCCCCCCTGAAGCTGACTATATTCATTATATGCGGTCTAAACCCAAAACGGTGACCAGCCCGTTCCTGCGGGTCGCGGGCTTCTCCGGCCTCGGCTTCGCCACCCTGATCGTGCTGGCCAACGCCATCGTCGTGCCCACCGGCCTGCCCTCGACCGGCGCCGACACCGCCGTCGCCGTCGCCTACTTCTCGGCCAACCGCGCCGTCGTCGGCCTCACGTCCGCCCTCACCCCGGCCGCCTGGGTCCTGTCCACCGTCTTCGCCGCCGGAGCCGTCGCGGCGCTGTGGCGGTCCGACCGCGACCGCGGCGCGGCCTGGTCCCTGGTCGGCTTCGCGGGCGTGCTGCTGCAGAACGGCGCCTTCGCCGGCGTGATCGCCCTCCGCCTGGCCCTCGTCGACGACCCCACCGGCGTGCTCTGGCCCCTCCACGACGCCCTGTTCACCCTCAACGGCGTCTTCCTCGCCCTGGCCCTGCTCGGCCTGTCCCTCGGCGGGCGGCACGCCGGCCTGATCCCCCGGTGGCACGCCGGGCTCGGCCTGCTCTCGGCGGCCCTGCTGTTCACCTCGGCCACCCTGACCCCGCTGATCGTCCAGCACGCCGGCGCGCTCGGCCTCCTCGGCCTCACCGGCTGGCTGCTCTGGGTCGCCTGGATCGTCGCCTACTCCACCGCCCTGATCCGGCGGGCCACGGGGGAGTAGGGCCGCGGCGCTGTTCCCGGTGTCCTGTTCGCTCATTCGGCCTGCCCGCGTCCCACCTTCCCGGCTCTTCGCGCGCTGCGGGAAAATGGCGATCGTGGTCGCGGTGGAGGTGAACGTCGGCACGGTTCGTGCGCTGGCCGACGAGAAGTCGTTCGAGCGGGGCGAGAAGTACTTCGCCGCAGGGCACGTGCGGCGGGTCGGCGTGGACGGGACGACTGTCAGCGCGACGGTCGAGGGCACGCACGCCTACCGGGTGCGCCTCGACGTGACGCGGACCGGTCTGCGCGGACGGTGCTCCTGCCCGCACGACGTCGACTTCTGCAAGCACTGCGTCGCGGCGGCGCTGGCCTGGCTCGACCAGGCGAGCCGGGTCGAGCCGACCGCGCGGCCCCGCGGGAAGCCGTTGCCGGAGAAGCGGTTGCGGGCGTTCCTGCTCGGCCGCGACCCGGAGTGGCTGGTGGACCAGCTCATGGCCGCGGCGACGACCGACGAGGTGCTGCGCGCCCGGCTCGACGTGGCCGCCGGGGTGGACGCCGACCGCGCGTTCGACGCCCGCGGGCTGCGGGAGCGGCTGGAGTTCGCCCTCGACGTGCCCGACTACGTCAGCCTCGGCGCCGCGGACCAGTACTTCCACCACGTCGAGCGGGCGCTGGACGAGGTGGACCGCTTGGTGGACAACGGGTTCGCCGCCGCTGCTGCCGACCTGGCGGAGTACGCGGTGGAACTGTTGGAGGACGTCGACGACCGCGTGGAGGACCTCGACGGCCTGGATGGGGCGATCACCCGGGCCAGGCGGATCCGCCGCGCCGCCGGTCGTCGTTGACCGGAGAGGCCGCCAGCCGGGGAACGGGTCCCGGGCGGGCGGGAGCGGTCAGGCCGGCGGGTGGAGGGTCGTCTCGGTGACGCTGGTCCAGTCGTTGCCGGTGTTGCCGTAGCCCACGACGCGCACGTAGCGGGCCGTGGTGTCGGGGATGTCGTAGGTCTCCGGCTGGAGCGTGGTGCCGCTGCTCGTCCCGGAGAACCCGGTGGTCCAGCTCGTGCCGTCGGACGACGTCTGCACGCGGAAGTCGTGCCGGCGGGTGTCGCCCCTGTGCCAGGCCAACTTCACCGAACCGACCGCGCGCGCCGCGCCGAGGTCGTAGCGGATCCACACGCCGTCGCCCTCGTCCGACCAGCGGGTGGCCAGGTCGCCGTCCAGCGTGTTCGCGGGCACGTTCCCGTCGTCACCGCTCGCGGTCACCGCCGAGACCGGCAGCCGCTCGCCGGTGGGCGGCTCGGGCTGCGGCGCGCTGTCGCCCAGCGTCACCTTGTGGATGATCGTCTCGCCGTAGTTGCCGGCGTCGCACGGGCTGGAGTTGCCGCAGTTGGCCTGCGCGTACGCGCCCGCCTTGAAGTAGCCGGTGCTGAAGCTCGCGCTCAGCGTGGCCGCGAGCGTGCCGTTGTAGTAGGCGTTGATCTTCCCGCCGGAGACGACGAACCTCACCTGGAACCGGGTGTTCAACCGGAAGTCGTCGGTGACCAGCTTGTGGTGCGCGTCGTCCCCGTTGGTGACGTAGAGCCTGGTGCCCTCGACCCGGAACACCGACACGTCGTCGTCACCACCGTGGATCTGCCCGACGACCAGGTGCGGCTTGTCGTTCGGCAACCGGGTGACGGTCTGGTCGACGGTCATCGCGTGCGTCCCCGAGGTGGACGACCAGGCCGCGTTCGCCGTGCCGTTCATCTCCCGCAACTCCGCCCGCGGGTAGTTCGACCCGCTCGTCGTCACCCCGTTCACCGCCGCCCGGAACCGCACCCCGTCACACCCCGGCGTGGCCACGAACCACGGGTCCACCCGGTACGTCCCCAACGCCGGCTGCTTGACCTCGTCCGGGTCCTCCTCCCCGCCGATCGGCAACTGGACCTTCCAACTCCTCAGGTCCAACACCTGCGCCGGGTAGTCACAGGCGACAGCACCCGCCCCGGACCCCACCGCGACCAACGCCCCGACCACGACCGCGCCGGCGGCCACCAACCCGAGAACTCTTCCCATGCCGCCATCGTGCTGACGACCCGGCCCGTCCGGACGGGCGTTGTCGCCTTCCTGCCACGCGGCCCGGCCACGGTCGACGTCGTCCCCGGCGGCCGTGCTGCCGGGTTGGGAGTGGCCGCAGTGGTCGCCATCATCGTCGCAGTGGTGGTTCTTTCCTCCCCCCGGGCAACCTCGCCGCCCACGAGGTGCGTTCTTGGTGGGGTAGAGGCACGACACAGGAGGTCACCGAGGTGATTCGGTCCGAGGAGAACGCGTACCGCGAGTACGTGACGGCTCGGGTGGAGGCCATTCCACCGCCACGTCCCGCAGTTCCACGATCACCCTCGTTCCACCGGGCGACCTCGCCGCGCACGGGGCGCGTCCCCGGTCGGGCAGGAGCACGACACAGGAGGTCACCGAGGTGAAGCGGTCCGAGGAGAACGCGTACCGCGAGTACGTGACGGCGCGGATGGAGTCCCTGCGGCGCACCGCGTACCTCCTGTGCCGGGACTGGCACACGGCGGACGACCTCGTGTCGATCACCATCGGCAAGCTGTACCGGCACTGGTCGAGGGTCGGCCGGTCGGCGGGCATCGACGCCTACGTCCGCAAGGTGCTGCTGCGCACCTGGCTGGACGAGAAGCGCAGGCCGTGGCGACGCGAGCAGGCCGTGGAGGAGCTGCCGGAGCTGCCGACGACGTCCGAGTTCGCCGTGGTCAGCCGGGCCCAGCTGCTCGACCTGCTCGACGGTCTCCCGCCGCGGCGGCGGGCCGCCGTCGTGCTGCGCCTCTACCTCGACCTCTCGGTGGAGGAGACCGCCGAGATCCTCGGCTGCTCGGTGGGCACCGTGAAGAGCCAGACCGCGCGGGGGCTCGACACGTTGCGCGCCAACGCGGCGCAGACGACCAGGGAGGGGTGCTGATGGACAAGCAACTGTTCGACGACGCGATCGGGGAAGTGCCGCCGTCCACGGTCGACGTGGACGCGGTCATCGTCCGCGGCCGCCGCGCGGTCCGGCTTCGCCGGGTGGCGAACCCCGCGGTCGCCGCCGGGGTGGCCGTCGTGGCGCTGACCGGCGTTGTCGCGTACGCGCTGACCAGCGGCGACGGCGGGTCCTCACCGGTCGGCGGGTCGCTGAGCACCACGTCCTCGGTCTCGCCGTCCCCGACCACCTCGGAACAGCCGCCCGGCTCGGAGGTGTCCACGCCGTCGGTCATCACCGTGGACGAGAAGGTGCCACCACCCCAGTGCGAGGGCCGGCTGGAGCCCGCGGCCGAAGCCGCCACCCGGCTGACCCAGGCGACGACGGACGCGGTCAAGGCACAGCGGCCGGACCTTCAGCTGTCGCCCAACCCGGTGAGCGCACCCCACGGACCGCTCGGCTACCACCAGGTGAACCCGGTGAACCCGGGCGTCGAGCTGCCCCTCTGCGACCCCATGGCCACCTTCGAGGCGTACGCCACCACGACCGCGGCGGACGGGACCGGGAACATCTTCGTCCTCACGCAGCCCGCCTGGCGCGCCGGCCTGGGCCCCGTGTGTTCCTACTCCGGGCTGGGAACCCGGATCTCCTGCGTGACGGAGACCGGCTCCCGCGGTGAGGAGATCGTCAAGCAGGTCGCGGACATGGGCAACGGCATCACCATGAACCAGGTCCTGGTCCACCGCAAGGACGGCACCCGAATCCTCGTGCAGTCCGAGAACGTCGCCACCTCCGGCAAGTCCGGCCACGCGTCGACCGCCCCCCAGCCACCACTGACCCTCGACCAACTGGTCGCGATCGGCGTCGACCCGGACCTGACGATGTTCCCGGGCTGACACCCCTCACCGGTCCCCGCCGACACGAAAAAGCCCGCTGAACAGCATTCACGCTGTTCAGCGGGCTTCGTGGTGGTGCCCACGGCAGGATTCGAATCTGCGCACCCCCTACGGAGGGCGGTGCGACTACCGAGTGAGACAAGCGGTCTACCAGCATAAATAGTAAATTGATCTTGTTTGAGGGCAACTTTGACCCGTATTTGGCGCACGAAGCGGGCGCATCACCCGTTCGACTTAGGTTGATCAACGACCTCTAGCGGCCGTAACAGCTTCGCAGGGTGGTCGTATGGTTGAGCGAGACGGTGACCGTCGCCTTGAGGGTGCACTCGCGCGTACCCCGTTACCCCGTCAAGCTTAGATTGGTCCTCTACGACCGTCTCTGGGGCAGGAGTGCGGTCTTGGCGCAGATCGGACCCCCCACTACTTACGGCCTATTGGAGGCCGTCCGGGCTGGACTGGTTGAACCTCTAAGCACGAACATCGCGGTGCGTGGGATGCTAGCCCGATGAGGGGACGGAGGATGCTCAAGGCATTCGGGCTGTTCTGCGTGGTGGTGTTGGTCGCCTGGAACTATCGGGATGTCGGGCAGGTGTTGTCGGTTTGGCTGTCTGGGCGACAGACATCCGGGCATGCGGTAGGGCCTGTGTCGATGGTGTGGGTAGGCAGAATTGGCAAGGGAATGCAATTTGTCGCGGGCTGTGTGGTGGTTCTGGACCTGATCGGTCCGGACGATTTGCGTGCCTACGGCGAACGCGTGAACGTTCACTTGAAGGATTTCCTTGCCTCTGACGCCCGTGCGCGTGCACGGAATGAACTGAAGGAGCTTCGGCTTCAAGTTCGGCAACAGATTATCTTTCACCATGTCACTGCGAACCGCTGGTACGGCTACTCCCGATGGGTGCTGATGAAGGAGGCTGATTACCCGCTGGGGCACGAACCTTGGTTCACTAAGGACGAGGTCGACAATTTGCGACAGGAGATCGTCCATGCATTGCCCACGCGCCATACGTGCAGCTGGTCACATGCTGATGATGATTTGTGTGACGGGCAGGTCGTCTACGTGAAGGCGCAAGTCGACCGGTTCGTGCGGGAAGGGCTTCAGTCCCGTGATCGGGAACTGCTCAACCACTGGGTGGATGAGGAGGTCAACGAATACGGACTATCGGCCCAACGTGAAGTTCTTCTCCTGCTCATGGGAATTTTCTTCAGTGTCATTATGGCGGTGGTTGTATTCATGTTCGGCAGTGTCGCCATGACTGTCATCGCAGGATCGCCAGCGCTGCTCGGCATTATAGCCGTGCTCCTCAGGGTCGACCCACTACCGCTCGGCTTGCGACTTCGGAAGACTATCGTACCGCCGCTCATGCGGTATGTCGCAAACATCCTCTATCAAAACCGTCCCGGTCATGGGATTCGCTGGTTTTGCTTTCGTCTTTTCCTCATCGGATTTTCCCTCGATCTACTTGCGAGCTAGTAATGCAGTAACGGCGAGTAGGAGGGACGGGAACCCACTCCGAGGAGATGTTGCGGCGGAGTCCAGATAGGCGGGACAGCTAAGACGGATGAGGCAGTACTCACCTCGGGAGGGCGGTGCGACTACCGGACGCCTTGAGCGCTCTACCAGCATGAACAGTAAAGTGATCTTCTTCTCAAGAGCTACTTTGGCCCAGTTTGGCACAGGCTGGCTTCATGCCGACTGTTGGATGCCGGTGAGCCATGAGCAGGGGGCTGTAACAGCCGGGCGACAGGGCGACGTGGTGACCATCGCTCGCTGTGCTCCGAGGGGTTCACCCATCAACCGCGGCTCGTGCACCGCTCCGCGGCCGTCTCAGCGCTACGCGTATAGCCCGTACGGAGATCAATCCGCCCTGCCGTGAACGCCAGGGGTGCGCGCAGGCAGGCGTGTAGAGCCAAGCGGAGTTTCAACACGCCCCGACTGTTACAGCGTTCCGAGGTCCGCACGGTGGAGTGGGACAGGTGGGACAGTGGTTCTGCGGACTGTCCCACCTCAGAACCGCTGGTCAGGGGGCATGGCGAGACAGCTGGGACAGGTGGGACACGCATCCACGTCGGGAAGGCATCTGCTGCGGCTTCGTCGGACAAGCAACATGCGCAACCGCCATGCCGGGACAGGTGGGACAGCGGCGCTACCCCGGCGCGAGTGCCGCAGTGAGCCGCTGCCTGCTCGCCTCGGAAGGGCGGATGCGCGGCCTGATGGGACAGGTGGGACAGATGCCCCGCTGGCTGTCCCACCGTGGAGTCGCTGGTCGGGCCGGTGTGCCGGGACACGCGGGACACGCGGGACACCACCAGCTTGGGGCGGGCGGGTGCCGAGTGGTTAGGGACAGGTGGGACAGCGGTCCTGTAAGGCTGTCACGCCTGGAAACCGCTGGTCAGCAGCGCGGCGGGCACGTGGAGAGACGCGCACGGTGCCCTGCCCACCTGAATTGACCGCGCTGCTGCACTCCCACATCCGGCAGTTCGGCACGGCGGCGGATGGTCGGCTGTTCACCGGGGAGCGCAACGGCCAGGAGCTGCCGAAGCTCACCATCGTCCGGGCCTGGCAGCGTGCCCGCGCTGAGGTCTTCACGCCGGAGGTGGCGGCCACGCCGCTGGCGGGCACGCCGTACGACCTGCGGCACGCGGCGGTGTCGACGTGGCTCAACGGGGGAGTGCCCGCGGTGACGGTGGCGGAGTGGGCAGGGCACTCGGTGGAGGTGCTGTTGAAGATCTACGCCAAGTGCCTGGATGGGGAGGCAGTGACGGTCCGGCAGCGCGTGGAGGCTGCTCTGGGCCACCGTCCGGGCTAGCCCGAACTTTGGCCCGTATTTGGCCCGTATTTGGCCCGGACATCCGTAGACGGCCGGACTTCACCGGACACGGCCGGACAGACGAGTAAGGCCCTTGACTGCGTTCGCGCTGGTCAAGGGCCTTTTCGTGCTGGTGAGAGATGGTGCCCCCGGCAGGATTCGAACCTGCGCACCCGCCTCCGGAGGGCGGTGCTCTATCCCCTGAGCTACGGGGGCCGCAGCTACGGGTGGAAGCTTAGCGCACGGCCGCGAGGGGTTTTCACCCCCTACCCTCTTGGGTTGTGGACACGTGGGGCGAACGGGTGGTGCAGGGGGATGACCTGCGGATTCGAGTGGTGGAGGGTGGGGTGGTCGGGGCGGTGCCCGTGGTGTTGGTGCACGGGTTCCCGGACACGTCGGAAGTGTGGGACGGGGTCGGGCGGAGGTTGGGGGAGCGGTTCTGGGTGGTTCGGTACGACGTGAGGGGTGCCGGAGGGTCGGAGGCTCCCGCGGGGCGGGGGAGTCGGGGGTACAGGTTGGAGCGGTTGGTCGGGGATCTGGCGGCGGTGGTGGGGGAGGTCGGCCGGCCGGTCCACCTCGTGGGGCACGACTGGGGGTCGGTGCAGGGGTGGGCGGCGGTGGCGGCGAGGCCCGAGTTGTTCCTGTCGTTCACCAGTGTTTCCGGCCCGGACCTGGGGCAGCTCGGCGACTGGGTCAGGCGCAACCGCTCGCGGCCGGTCAGGGTGGCGAAGGTGTTGGGGAGGTCGTGGTACATCGCGGGCTTCCAGGTGCCCGGTGTGGCGGAGGCTCTGTGGCGGGTGCCGGCGGTCCGCAAGTGGTTGGGGGCGGGGCGGCGGGAGTTGGTGAACGGGCTCGGTCTGTACCGGGCCAACGTGGGGCGGGGGCGCGAGCCGGGGAAGGTCGCGGTCCCGGTTCACCAGATCGAGCTGGCGAAGGACCCGTACGTGGTGCGGGAGCACCTGGAGGCGGCGGAGCCGTGGGTCGAACGGCTCACCAGGAGCACGATCGACGCGGGCCACTGGGCGCCGCGGACGCACCCGGAGCTGGTCGCGCGCCACATCGAGGACGCCATCGACGGCAGACGGCGGTGACCACCGAAGTGGTGAACGCGGTGGGCGAAGGCAGATCGGTGGTACCCGTGACGGCGCGGGCGAAGTTGGAGTCCGCAGGTCCGGTTGTGGTGCGCCCGACACACAAGTTGCACTCATGCGCATGTGACTATATGTTCCGCTCATGGGTCACGGACACGGCCACGGTGTGTCGTCGGGGAGCGCCAAGCACCTCGGTCGGCTGTGGATCGCCTTCGCCGTCGGCGCCGCGTTCATGGCGCTGGAGTTCGTCGTCGGCGTGGCCACCGGCTCGCTGGCCCTGATCTCCGACGCCGCGCACATGCTCACCGACGTCCTGGGCGTCGGCATGGCGCTGGTCGCGATCATGCTGGCCCGCCGCGCCCGCACGGGCGGCAGCCGCACGTTCGGCCTCTACCGCGCCGAGGTGCTGGCCGCGCTGGCCAACGCCGTGCTGCTGTTCGGCGTGGCCGGGTACGTCGTGTACGAGGCCGTGGGCCGGTTCGGCAACCCGCCGGAGGTGCCCGGCCTGCCGGTCGTGCTGGCCGCCACGGCGGGCCTCGCGGCCAACGTCGTCGCGTTCTTCCTGCTCCGGGACGGCGCGAAGGACAGCATCAACGTCCGCGGCGCGTACCTGGAGGTCCTGGCCGACCTCATCGGGTCGGTCGGCGTGCTGATCAGCGGCGTCGTCACGCTGCTCTTCGGCTGGCGCCACGCCGACCCGGTCATGGGTGTCGCGATCGGCCTGTTCGTCCTGCCGCGCACGTACAAGCTGGCCGCGAGCGCGCTGCGCATCCTCTTCCAGCACGCCCCGGAACGCCTGGACGTCGCCGCCATGAAGGCCGACCTCGGCCGGCTGCCGGGCGTGGCCGAGGCGCACGACCTGCACGTCTGGACGCTCACCTCGGGCATGGAGGTGGCCTCCGCGCACCTCACCACCCGCGACCACGTCGACCCGGCCGAGGTGCTGCGCGCCGCCCAGGCGCTGCTGGCCGAGCGCTACCACATCGAGCACGCCACGCTCCAGGTCGAACCAGGAGATTCCGCGCAGAGGTGCCGCGAAATCTCCTGGTGACCCGAGAGCCCTACCGGGCTACAGCCCGGCGCACTGACCCGTCTTGGGCCCGTTCGCCGAGTTCGCCCACCCGCTGTTCACCGGCGCGGGGTCGCTGCCCGTGCAGGACATCGGCCCGCTGACGGTGTTGCCGGCGACGAGCGTGCCGCCCTTGTTGTCGACCAGCCGCACGGGCCCGCCGACGTTCACCCGTTCCAGCGACAGCTCACCGGTCGTGCCGGTCACGTTCACCGGACCGCCCACGGTCGTCTCCACCAGCACGACCGCCGCCGCGCCGGTCGCGTTCACCGGGCCGTCGACCTTCCCGCCGAACACGTACAGCGACGCGCCCGCCGCCACCGTCACCGGGCCGGTCACGGTGCCGCCGTCCACGCACGTCACGCCCGACTGCACGCGCAGCGCCCCGGCGTGCTCACCGGTCACCGTGGCCGTGCACGCCGCGAACGGCTTGGCCAGCAGCTCGACCTCGGCGACCGTCGCGGTACCCGGGAACTCCAGCCGGTAGTGCTGGTAGTGCCCCGGCCGGGCGATCTTGAACGCCCGCGTCTGCTGCCGCCACGGGAACGCCTCGCCGGACCGCTCGTCCACCGCGGACCAGGTCCGGCCGTCGTACGAGCCCTTCAGCACCCACGACGACGGGTCGCCGCCCGCCTTGCCCGACGTCACCGTGTAGAACGAGGCGCTCTCCTTCTTCGACGGCAGGTCGACCTGCATCCACGACAGCTCGCCGGACGTCTGCGAGGTGTTGTCCACCACCGACGCCGGAGCACCGGTCACGGTCCCGAGCAGCGTCACGTCCCGCAGCGGGGCGGGCGCCGCGGAGCCCTTGGTCAACGACGGCGGCGCGGCGTCCGCACCCGTGGCCCAGCGCGACGGCGACGACCCCATCTCGAAGTCCAGCACGCCGCCGTTCGCGATCTCCGCGTGCGGCAGGTGCGCCTTGTCCCACGTCTTGCCGTTGACCTTCAGCGACTGCACGTAGATGTTCTTCGCGGAGTTCGCGGGCGCGTTGACCACCAGGTCGCGCCCGTTCTCCAGGTGCACGGTCAGCTTCTTGAACAGCGGCGACCCGATCGCGTACGAGTCGTTGCCCATCTGCAGCGGGTAGAAGCCCATGGCGCTGAACAGCCACCACGCCGACTGCTCGCCGTTGTCCTCGTCACCGGGGTAGCCCTGGCCGATCTCGCTGCCCAGGTACAGCCGGGACAGGATCTCGCGCACCTTCTCCTGCGTCTTCCACGGCTGACCGGCGTAGTCGTACATGTAGGTGATGTGGTGCGACACCTGGTTGGAGTGCCCCAGCTGCCCCATCCGCACGTCGCGCGCCTCGGTCATCTCGTGGATCACGCCGCCGTAGGAGCCGGGGAACTTCGCCGTCTCCGGCGTGGCGAAGAACTCGTCCAGCTTCTTCGCCAGCCCGTCCCGGCCGCCGTAGAGGTTGGCCAGGCCCTGCCCGTCGTGCGGCACCGAGAAGGCCATGTTCCAGCCGTCGGTCTCGGTGTAGTCGTGGCCCCACTCGCGCGGGTCGTACTCGTCGGTGGGCACGCGCCACGTGCCGTCGGGGTTGCGGCCCTGGAAGAATCCGGTCGACGGGTCGAACATGTGGATGTAGGTCTGCGCGCGGTTGGCGAAGTACTCGGCGGACGCCTGGTACTGCGCGTCACCGGTCTGCTCGTACAGCTCGCGGGCCATGTTCGCGATGCCGTAGTCGTTGACGTAGCCCTCGATCGCCCACGACATGCCCTCGCCGGTGGCGGTGGACGTGTAGCCGGTGAAGATCGAGGTGTCCAGGCCCTTGCGGCCGACGCCCGCGTTCGGCGGCGCGACCGTCGCGTTCTTCACCGCCGCCTCGTAGGCCGCCTTGGCGTCGGGCAGCGGCACGCCCTTGACGAACGCGTCCGCGAACGCCACGTCGGAGCTGGTGCCGGTCATCAGGTTCGCGTAGCCGGGCGACGACCAGCGCGAGATCCACCCGCCGTCGCGGTACTGCTGCACGAAACCGTCCGCCAGCTCGGCCGCCCGCCGGGGCGTCAGCAGGCTGTAGGCGGGCCAGGTGGTCCGGTAGGTGTCCCAGAACCCGTTGTTGACGTAGATCTTGCCGTCCAGCACCTTCGCGCCGGTCTGCGTGGGCGTGGACGGCCCGGCGGCCTGCACCGGCGAGGCGTACCGGTACTTCGGCGCGTCGGCGGTGCCGGTGTTCTCGAAGCCCGAGTTCGGGTACAGGTAGAGCCGGTAGAGGTTGGAGTACAGCGTGGTCAGCTGGTCCTCGGACGCGCCTTCCACCTCGACCATGCCGAGCACGCGGTCCCACGCCTGCTGCGCCCGGTCGCGCACCGACTCGAACGTGTCCGAAGCGGACACCTCCAGCTCCAGGTTCCGCTTGGCCTGGTCGACGCCGAGCAGCGACGTGGCGATCCTCATCGTCACGGTCTTGTCGGCGGAGGTGTCGAACCGGAAGAAGCCCGCCACGTCGTCGCGGCCCGCGCCGGTGAGCCGACCGCTGGAGACGACCGGCTTGTCCACCACGCCGTACACGAACAGCCGCGTCGCACCGGTGGACAGGCCGCTCTTGACGTCGGAGAAGCCCGTCACCACACCGGTCGCCGGGTCGAGCGTGAGCCCGCCGCCGTTGTTGACGTTGTCGAACACCAGGTTCGAGGTGTCGTCCACGAACGTGAAGCGGAACACCGCGGCGTGGTCGGTCGGCGCGATCTCGGTGCGCATGCCGTTCTCGAACCGCACGCCGTAGTAGTGCGCCTTCGCGGTCTCGTTCTCGTGCTTGAACGGCAGCGCGCGC
Organism: Actinosynnema sp. NPDC091369; assembly: GCF_044757065.1. NCBI lineage: Bacteria > Bacillati > Actinomycetota > Actinomycetes > Pseudonocardiales > Pseudonocardiaceae > Actinosynnema > Actinosynnema sp. NPDC091369. The sequence goes on from NZ_JBIVUG010000003.1 coordinate 197,891, forward strand.
GCCGCCCGGTCGGCGGTCGGCGTGCCGGTGGACGGCATCACCTGGAAGGTCTGCCGGTCACCCATCCACGGGCTGGGCTCGTGGCTCGCGGTGAACGCCTGCAACGTGGGCAGGTTGTCCCGGTTGTTGTTCTTGGCGTACTCGTAGAGCCAGCTGATCGAGCCCGCGTTGGTCATGGGCGACCAGAAGTTGAAGCCGTGCGGCACCGCGGTGGCCGGGAAGTTGTTGCCCCGCGAGAACGAGCCGCTGGAGTTCGTGCCGCGCGTGGTCAGCACCCAGTCCGACGGGCGCGGCCGGTCGACCGCGGCCGGCGCGGACTTCACCGCGACGTCGTCCACCCAGCCGTTGAACCCGGCCGGGCCCTTCGGGTTGTCGTACGCCACGAGGACGCGCTTGATCGTCTTGCCCGCGGCGACCTCGCCGACCACGGACGCGACCCGGTTCCACTGGTTGGTGTAGAGCGACTTGGCCGCGCCCTGGCCGCGCGGCGACAGCTCGAACCCGTGCTGGTCGCGCGCGCCGAGGTCGCTGAGGTAGGTGCCGTCGGCGAACGCGAGGTCCAGCGAGACGTAGGTGGCCGGGTAGTTCAGGTCGTCCGTGGTGAACGACGGGAAGATCAGGTACGACAGCTCGGTGGTCGGCGTCACCGGGATGTCGACGTCGAAGACCTTGTTGTACGAGTAGCCGCGGCCCTCGGCGACGTGCGTCCCCTGGTAGCGCAACGCCTTCACGCCGGTGAACCCGGCGCCCGACTTGGCGTTGTACCCGCCGTTGGCGCCCTTGCCCACGGTGGTGCGCATGTTCTTCGCCGGCGGGGTGGTGGAGCCGTCGGAGAACTGCACCTCGGCGAGCTGGATGAGGTTCACGCCGCCCGCGGTCGCGGAGATGTCGAGCTGGTAGTGCTTGAACGCCTCGGTGTTGGCGATGTCGTAGGTCTTGGTCTGGAACCGCTCGGTGAACGCCTCACCGGCGCGGGTGTCCAGCGGCGTCCACGTGGTGCCGTCGTTGGAGCCGCGCAGGGTCCAGTCCTTCGGGTCGCGCTCGGGCGCGTCGTTGGCCGAGGACATCGCGTAGCGCTTGACCGCGACGGGCTCGGCGAAGGTGAACCGGGCCCAGCCGGTCGGCGTGAAGGTGAGCCACTTCGACGCCACGTTGCCGTCGACCAGGTTCTCCTTGACCTCGCCCGAGCCGGAGTTCTCCGAGTTGGCGGCCACGTCGACCACGCGGTCGGTGACGTTGCCGGGGATGCCGGTGGAGTCCGAGCCGTTGACGCCCGACGTCTTCGGCGTGCCGTCCGGGCCCGTCTCCACGGTGCTCGCCCACGTGGGCTGCGGCTGCCCGTCCTCGAACGACGTGGCGAAGAGCGTCTCGCTCACGGTTGGCTCCCCCGGTGCGGCGGTCGCGGAGGACCAGCCTCCCACGCTCCCCACCGCCAGTGCGATGGTCGAGACGACCACCAGCGATCTTCTGCCGCGTTTGTGCCCCATTGCACGCCTTTCGCCCGAACCGACCCGATCTTTAGCGAAGCAAAGGGCGAGGTGACATCGTTGTCAAGTGCGGTCGCCCATCTTGTCCGCAAGCCTGTCCGGATGCTGCTCCACCCGATCTACACTCACTCGCTGTGACGGCCCGGAACTCGCCCCCGGTGGGCACCCCCGCGGGGATGCGCGTGCTCAACCAGCGCGCGGTGCTCGACCGGCTGCGGGCGGGCGGTCCGGCGACCAGGCCGCAGATCGCCAAGGACACCGGCTTGTCCAAGCCGACCGTGGGCCAGGCGCTGGTCGACCTGGAGCAGCACGGCCTGGTGCGCCCCATCGGCCGCACGTCGGCGGGTCCGGGCCGCTCGGCGGTGGTCTACGAGCCCAACCCGGCGGCCGGGCACGTGCTGGGCGTGGACATCGGCAGGCAGCGCATCCGGGTGGCCGTGGCGGACCTGGCCGGTTCGGTGATCGCGCGGGTGGACGAGCGCAACCGGTGCCGTTCGGCGACGGCGCTGGTCCGCACGGTGCGGGAGCTGGCCGAGCGGACGGTGTCCGACGCCGGGCTGGCGCTGGCCGACCTGGTGGTGAAGGTGGTCGGCACGCCCGGTGTGCCCGACCCGCGCGACCGGACGCTGCACCACGCGCCGAACCTGCCCGGCTGGGAGCGCCCCGGCCTGCTCGACGACCTGGACGCGGAGCTGGGGCCGGGCCTGGTGGTGGAGAACGACGCGAACCTGGCCGCCGTCGGCGAGCAGGCGCACGGCGTGGCGCGGGGCGCGGACGTGTTCGTGTGCGTCACCGTGGGCACCGGGATCGGCATGGGGATCGTGGTGGACGGCCGGTTGTTCCGCGGCGCGCACGGTGCCGCGGGCGAGGTCGGCTACCTGCCGTTCACCGGTCAGTCCGAAGAGGACGGGCGGCAGCGCGGCCAGGTGGAGGCCGCGGCGGCGGCGGAGTCCGTGGTGGCGCTGGCCAGGCAGCGCGGCTTGTCGGCGCGGTCGGCGCGGGAGGTGTTCGCGGCGGCGAAGGCGGGTGACGAGCGGGCGCTGCTGGCGGTGCGCGACGAGGCGGAGCGGCTGGCGTTCGTGGTGGCGTCGGTGGTGGCGGTGATCGACCCGGAGCTGGTGGTGCTCGGGGGTGGCATCGGTAGCAACACCGACCTGCTCCAGGAGCCGATGGAGGCCGCGTTGCGGCGGATGACGCCGCTCGTGCCGCGGATCGTGGCGGGGGAGCTGGGTGACGGCGCGGTGCTCAGCGGCGCCATCGCGATGGGGTTGCGGTCGGCGCGCGAGCTCGTGTTCGACCGTCGGGGGTCAGTGACTCTCTGAGAGTAGTCGAGTGCCCCTCACCTGGGTGATTCACTCAAAAGTCGTAGGTTCCAACTGGCCGGTAATGACGTAGCGTCACTCGTTACCTCCTCCTGGAGGGTGTTGTTCCTTCCGTAGTTAGAAGGGGAGTCGAAAGGGGAGTACGGGGGACGTGGTCCCCTTTCGACCGTGCCACGGGGCAGGTGCCGCGCCCGCCAACACCTGCCCCGTGTACAACACCCGTCACGGCGTCTTGCGGTGGACGTCCCGCGCGGTGGACGCCCGGTGCGTCGAGTCCGCGATCCACGGCCCCGGGCTGGACGGGTCCACCACCCCTTCTTCGAGCCAGGTGAACCGGCCGTCCAGGACGTGCCGCGCCAGCGCCGCGTCCGAGTCGTCCGAGTTGCGCCACAGCCGGTCGAACAGCTCGTCCACCCGCACCCTGGCCTGCGTCGCGAACGCGTCCGCCGGTTCCACCGCCCGGTCGCCGTCCGCCGCCGCCTTCACGCACGCCGCGCTGATCGCGAACAGCTCCGCGCCGATGTCCACGATCCGCGCCAGGAACCGCTGCTTGCGCTCCAGCCGGCCCTGCCAGCGCGACATCGCGTAGAACGTCTGCCTGGCCAGCTTGCGGCTCGCCCGCTCGACGAACCGCAGGTGCCCGGCCAGCGGCCCGAACTCGGCGTACGCGCGCGGCACCTGGCCCTTGCCGACCACCAGCGTCGGCAGCCACTTCGCGTAGAACCCGCCCGCCCTGGCCAGCGCCTGCGCCTTGCGCTTCGCGTCGGCCTCGGGGTCGATGAAGTCCCCGGCGACGGCCAGGTGGGCGTCCACCGCCTCGCGCGCGATCAGCAGGTGCATGATCTCGGTCGAGCCCTCGAAGATCCGGTTGATCCGCAGGTCGCGCAGCATCTGCTCGGCCGGCACGCCGCGCTCGCCGCGGGCCGCCATGGACGCGGCGGTCTCGTAGCCGCGACCGCCGCGCAGCTGCACCAGCTCGTCCGCGACCAGCCAGGCCATCTCCGAGCCGTACAGCTTCGCCAGCGCGGCCTCGATGCGGATGTCGTGGCCGCCCGCGTCGGCCAGCTCGCTCGCCAGGTCGACCACGGCCTCCAAGGCGTACGCGGTGGCCGCGATGTAGGCGACCTTGCCCGCGATGGCCTCGTGCTCGCCGATCGGCCGACCCCACTGCACGCGTTCGGCCGACCACTCGCGGGCGATCTTGAGGCTCCACTTCGCCGCGCCCGCGCACAGGGCGGGCAACGACAGCCGGCCGGTGTTGAGCGTGGTGAGCGCGATCTTCAGGCCCGCGCCCTCCTCGCCGATCAGGTTCGCCTTCGGCACGTGGACCTGGTGGAACCGGGTGACGCCGTTCTCCAGGCCGCGCAGGCCCATGAACTCGTTGCGGTTCTCCACCGTGATGCCGGGCGAGTCGCCCTCGACCACGAACGCGCTGATGCCCTTGCCCGGCACCTGCGCCATCACCACCAGCAGGTCGGCCACCACGCCGTTCGTCGTCCACAGCTTCACGCCGTCGAGCACGTAGCCGTCGTCGGTGGGGGTGGCCGTGGTGCCCAGGCGGGCCGGGTCGCTGCCCACGTCCGGCTCGGTGAGCAGGAACGCGCTGATCGCGCCGGTGGCGCAGCGGGGCAGGTACTCCCGCTGCTGCTCCGGCGTGCCGAACAGCGCCAGCGGCTGCGGCACGCCGATCGACTGGTGCGCGGACAGCATCGCGCCCAGCGCCGGGCTGACCGAGCCGACCATCATCAACGCCCGGTTGTAGTACACCTGGGACAGCCCGAGGCCGCCGTACTCGGTCTTGATCTTCATGCCGAACGCGCCGAGCTGCTTGAGCTCGGTGAGCACGTGATCGGGGATGCGGGCGTCCCGCTCGATGGCCGCGCCGTCCACGGTGTGCTCGCAGAACTCGCGCAGCGCGGCGAGGAACGTCTCGCCGCGCTCCCGGTCCTCGGCCGAACCGCTGGGGTGCGGGTGGATCAAGTCGAGGCGGAAGTGGCCGAGGAAGAGGTCGCGGCCGAAGCTGGGGTGGCGCCACCGGGTCTCGCGGGCCTGTTCGGCCACCTCGCGGGCGGTGCGCTCGTCGACGTGGCGCTGGGGATCCACTGCGGTCATCGCTGACCTCCGAGTCGGATTGCCGCTGCTCCGCAGGCGGGTCTCTCACGTTACTACCGGCGGGTAGCCCCAATCGGGTGACGCGAAACCGCGCGGTGGACCGCCTGGAGCCGGACCCGGGTGTGGTGAGGGCGGTGCTCGGCAGTGCGATCGCGGTGATCGCCAGGTCAGCTCGGCAGGGGAGCGGCGCCGCGCTCGGTGATCAGCTGCTGCATGTACGTGCTCTCGCCGGTCTGCGACTTGAGCATGTTGTCCGCGAGCGTGCGCACCACGCCCTGACCGGCGTGCGTGGCCGCGTACTCGGCCATCGGCGCGCCGCCCTGGTGGTGGCGCAGCATCAGCTGGAGGAAGTACACGTCGAACTCGACGCCGCTCAACGTCCGCAGCTCGGCGATCTCCTGCGGGGTGGCCATGCCGGGCATCGCGCCCGAGTCGGCGGACCCGGCGCCGGAGTGGCCGTGGGTGGACGAGGTCATCCACCACATGTGCCTGCCGTCGGCCGACTGCTCCGGGTAGCCCCAGAGGAACAGCCAGCCCTTCATCCGGCCGACCTGCTCCAGCTGCGTCGACGAGATGTCGAACGCGAGCTGCTCGATCGCCGGGTCGGCGGTCCGCTCGCGGGCGATGTTCGCCATCTGCACGCCCTGGAGGTGGTGCGCCGACATGTCCTGCGTGAACCCGACGTCCACGGAGTCGCGCGCGGGCGTGGCGCTGTGGTCCGCGCCCGGCAGCTTGATCAGCAGGCCGATGGCGGCGCCGAGCAGGAGGACGGCCAGCACGGCCACCGTCACGACGACGGCCCTGGTCGCGGTCACCCCGCGGGTGGGGGCGACCTCCTCCTGCTCGGCGTCGGCCACGGTCAGCTGCCCGGCGTGGAGCTGGCGGCCGGCGCGTCGGAGGCGGACGGCGTGCCGCTCTCCTGCGTGGCGGCGTCGGTGCCACCGCTCATCGGGACGGCGTCGGGTCCGGGCGCCTCCGCCACGAACGCGGGCGGGTTGGCCACGTCGAAGGTCGGCGACTCGCAGGACGCGCCCACCTCGGGGTAGGCGTACTGGTTGCGCCGCAGCGACTGGATGAACTGGTCGATGCGCTCGTCGTCGGCGCTGTCCAGCTTGAGCTGGTGGCCCCACGACTGCAGCGAGATCGGCTTGTCCAGGCCGGGGTACGGCGACAGCATGGTGAACGGCTGGCCGTCGGCGCGGGCCTTCAGCTTGTCCAGCGCCTCACCGCTGACCTGGTCCGGGTTGTACGTGATCCACACCGCGCCGTGCTCCAGCGGGTGGACCATGTTCTCGTTCCGGACGGCCTTGTCGTACACGGTGCCGGTGCAGTCGGCCCACACGTTGTCGTGCGGACCGCCGAAGGGCGGCGACTGGTCGTAGGCGACCCGCTGCGTGGCGTCGACGTGCTTGCTCGCCTCGTACTCGACCTTCACCACGCCCGTGATCTTGTCCGAGGGGTCCTTGTTCTCCTCGGACGGCGTCCACTGGGCGAGCGCCTCTTCCTTCGCGTTCTGCTCGGAGATCTGCGAGAACGCGTAGCCGAACACGGTGCCGGCCAGGGCCAGCACGGCCACCACCGCGAGGATGGTGCCCCATGGCTTCGGCTTCTTGGCCACCACCGAGGAGCGCGCCGCCGCAACGCTGGAGCGCGCGGCCTTCGTCTTCTTGCCGCTGGTCATGTCCGCCTCAGTTCCGTCATACGCCCATGCCGCGGGCCAGTGTAGGGATACTGTGTCTGATCACCGTCAACTGCCCGTCACAGCGGGTGGTCACGGGACGTGGTCGTTCCCACTGCTCGGGACGCCCATCCCGGTCGAGACCAGCGGGAACGCTTCCCTAGACTTGCCGGGTGACTCCCGCTGCGCTCGCTGAACTGGTCCGTGCGACGGCCGTGGACGTGCTGTCCGCGCGCGGCCTCGACCCCGCCGCCCTGCCCACAGCGGTCACTATCGAGCGCCCCCGCAACCCCGAGCACGGCGACTACGCCACGAACGTGGCCCTCCAGACCGCCAAGAAGGTCGGCGTGACGTCCCGCGACCTGGCCGGCTGGCTGGCCGACGCGCTGACCGGCACCGACGCCATCTCGTCGGTCGAGGTCGCGGGTCCGGGCTTCCTGAACCTGCGGCTCGCCGCGGACGCGCAGGGCGCGATCGTGCGCGACGTGCTGGAGGCGGGCGAGGCGTACGGCCGCGGCGACCTGCTCGCCGGCACCCGGATCAACCTGGAGTTCGTCTCGGCGAACCCGACCGGCCCCATCCACCTGGGCGGCACCCGCTGGGCCGCGGTCGGCGACGCGCTGGGCCGCATCCTCACCGCCAACGGCGGCGAGGTCACCCGCGAGTACTACTTCAACGACGCGGGCGCGCAGATCGACCGGTTCGTCCGGTCCCTGATCGCCGCCGCGAAGGGCGAGCCCGCGCCGGAGGACGGCTACGCGGGCGGGTACATCGGCGACATCGCCGCCGAGGTGCTCCGACAGGAGCCCAGTGCTCTGACCAGCGAGGACTCGCACGAGGTGTTCCGCCGCATCGGCGTGAACCTCATGTTTGAAGAGATCAAGAAGGACCTGCACGACTTCGGCACGGACTTCGACGTCTTCTTCCACGAGGACTCGCTGCACAAGTCGGGTGCGGTCACCAAGGCCGTGGAGCAGCTCAAGGGCTCCGGCGCGCTGTACTTCGAGAACGGCGCGTGGTGGCTGCGGTCCACCGAGTTCGGCGACGACAAGGACCGCGTGGTCATCAAGAGCGACGGTGACCCGGCGTACATCGCCGGTGACATCGCGTACCTGGTGGACAAGCGGTCGCGCGGCTTCGACCTGTGCATCTACATGCTCGGCGCGGACCACCACGGCTACATCGGCAGGCTCAAGGCGGCGGCCTCGGCGCTGGGCGACGACCCGGCGTCGGTGGAGGTGCTGATCGGCCAGATGGTGAACCTGGTCAGCGACGGCAAGCCGGTGCGGATGAGCAAGCGCGCGGGCACCGTGATCACCATGCAGGACCTGGTGGACGCGGTCGGCGTGGACGCCGCCCGGTACGCCATGAGCCGGTCGTCGGTGGACTCGTCCCTCGACATCGACCTCGACCTGCTGCGCAAGCGCAGCAACGACAACCCGGTCTTCTACGTGCAGTACGCGCACTCGCGGATCTGCTCGGTGCTGCGCAACGCGGCCGACCTGGGCATGACCGGGAACGAGTCCTTCGAGCTGCTGCGGCACGACCGGGAGGGCGACCTGATCCGCACCGTCGGCGAGTTCCCGCGCGTCGTCGCCACCGCGGGTGAGCTGCGCGAACCGCACCGCATCGCGCGGTACCTGGAGGAGTTGGCAGGCACGTTGCACCGGTTCTACGACACCCCCGAGTGCCGCGTGCTGCCGCGCGGCGACGACGAGGCGACCGAGGTCCAGCGGGCCCGGTTGAGCCTGTGCGCGGCCACGCGCCAGGTGTTCGCCAACGGCCTCGCGCTGCTGGGCGTGACCGCGCCGGAGCGCATGTGATGCGCGCGCACCCGGCCGGTCCCCGGCACGCCGACGTCCTCGTCCCCTCCAACACCGCGGGCAACCGGCCCGGGTCCGCGCAGGACCTGGACGCGCTGCACCCGCAGGTGTGGCCCCGCAACGCCGAGCGCAGCGACGACGGCGCGGTGCGCTTCGCCGGCGTGGACGTGCGGCAGCTCGCCCAGGACCACGGCACCCCGCTGTTCGTGATGGACGAGGCCGACTTCCGCGCCCGCTGCCGCGAGCACGCCGAGGCGTTCGGCGACCCGACCCGCGTGCACTACGCGTCCAAGGCGTTCCTGTCCGTCGCGGTGGCCCGCTGGGTCGCCGAGGAGGGCCTGAGCATGGACGTGGCCAGCGGCGGCGAGCTGGCCGTGGCGCTGCGCGCGGAGTTCCCGCCCGAGCGGATCGCGCTGCACGGCAACAACAAGTCCGTGGCCGAGCTGACCTCTGCGGTCGAGGCCGGCGTCGGCGCGGTCGTGCTGGACTCGTTCTACGAGATCGCCCGCCTGGACCAGGTGGCCCGCGAGCGCGGCCGGGTGCAGCCGGTGATGATCCGGGTCACGGTCGGCGTCGAGGCGCACACGCACGAGTTCATCGCCACCGCGCACGAGGACCAGAAGTTCGGCTTCTCGCTGTCCTCCGGCGACGCGGCCGAGGCGGCGCGGCGGGTGCTGAAGTCCGAGGGCCTGCGGCTGATCGGCCTGCACAGCCACATCGGCTCCCAGATCTTCGACGCCAGCGGCTTCGAGGTCGCCGCGCGCCGGGTCATCGGGCTGCTCGCCGAGCTGCGCGACGAGCACGGCGACGCGATCCTCGAGCACGTCTCGACCGTGGACCTCGGCGGCGGCCTCGGCATCGCCTACACCCCGGACGACGACCCGCCGCCTCCCGCCGAACTGGCCCGCCAGCTGCGCAACATCGTGGCCAAGGAGTGCGAGCACGCCGAGCTGCCCGTGCCGAAGATCGCGGTCGAGCCGGGCCGCGCCATCGTCGGCCCCGGCACGGTGACGCTGTACGAGGTGGGCACCATCAAGGACGTCCAGCTCGACGCGGGCGTGGTCCGCCGGTACGTCAGCGTGGACGGCGGCATGAGCGACAACATCCGCACCGCGCTCTACGACGCGGTCTACGACTGCAAGCTGGTCTCGCGCGCCGCGGCCGAGGACTCCCGGCCCGTGCTGTGCCGCGTCGTGGGCAAGCACTGCGAGTCCGGCGACGTGGTCGTGCGCGACTGCTGGCTGCCCGACGACCTCGCGCCCGGCGACCTGATCGCGGTCGCCGCCACCGGCGCGTACTGCTACTCCATGGCCAGCGGCTACAACCGACTGCCCCGACCCGCGCTCGCCGCGGTCGTGGACGGCCAGGCCCGGTTGCTGCTGCGCCGGGAGACCGAGGAAGACCTGTTCCGCCTGGAGGTATGAGAAGTGGCAAGCCACGAGGGCAAACCGATCCGGGTCGCGTTGCTGGGCTGCGGCACCGTCGGCACCGAGGTGGTCCGGCTGCTCATCGACCAGGCGGCCGACCTGACCGCACGCGTCGGCGCGCCGGTCGAGCTGGCCGGCATCGCCGTGCGCAAGCCGAACAAGCACCGCGAGGTGCCGGCCGAGCTGCTCACGACCGACGCCGAGGCCCTGGTCGGGACCGACGACGTGGACGTGGTCGTCGAGGTCATCGGCGGCATCGAGCCCGCCCGCACGCTGCTGCTCGCGGCGCTGCGCGCGGGCAAGTCCGTGGTGACCGCGAACAAGGCGCTGCTGGCCGAGCACTCGGCTGAGCTGTTCGAGGCCGCCGACGCCTCCGGCGCGGACCTGTACTTCGAGGCGGCGGTGGCGGGCGCGATCCCGCTGCTGAGGCCGCTGCGCGAGTCGCTGGCCGGTGACCGCATCACCCGGGTGATGGGCATCGTCAACGGCACCACGAACTTCATCCTCTCCGGCATGGACTCCACCGGGGCGAGCTACGCCGAGACCCTGGAGGAGGCGACCCGGCTCGGGTACGCCGAGGCCGACCCGACGGCGGACGTGGACGGCTTCGACGCCGCGTCCAAGGCCGCGATCCTCGCGTCGCTGGCCTTCCACAGCCGGGTCACGGCCGCCGACGTGCACCGGGAGGGCATCGCGTCGGTCAGCGCCGCCGACATCGCCGCCGCCAAGGCGCTGGGCCGCACGGTGAAGCTGCTGGCCATCTGCGAGCGGGTCACGCACGACGACGGCGAGGGCATCTCGGTGCGCGTGCACCCGGCGATGATCCCGACCTCCCACCCGCTGGCGAGCGTGCACGGCGCGTTCAACGCGGTGTTCGTGGAGGCCGACGCGGCCGGCGAGATGATGTTCTACGGACAGGGCGCGGGCGGCGCGCCGACGGCCAGCGCGGTGCTCGGCGACCTCGTCGCGGTGGCCCGCAACCGGACGCACCGCGGTCGCGGCCCGCGCGAGTCGGCCTACGCGGGGCTGCCCGTGCGGCCGATGGGCCAGACCCCGACGCGGTATCACATCAGCCTCGACGTCGCCGACCGGGCGGGCGTGTTGTCGCAGGTCGCGGCGGTGTTCGCGGAACACGACGTGAGCATCGCGGCGGTGCGGCAGGAGGGCCGGGTCGACGACGCCAGCCTGGTGATCGTCACCCACGCCGCGACCGACGCGGCACTGCGGTCGACCGTGGACAAAATCGGCGGGCTGCCCGTGGTTCGGGAAGTGGTCAGCGTGATGAGGGTGGAAGGCGAAGAGTGATGGCGGCCCAAGCAGCCCTCGGCGAAGCCGAGGATCAGACAGCAGCCCGCGGGGCCAGGGGTGGAAGCGCGGTGCGGCCGGGGTGGCCCGGCATCATCCACGCCTACGCGGACCGGATCCACCTCCCCGAGGGCGCCGAGGTCGTCACCCTCCACGAAGGCGGCACGCCGTTGGTGGCCGCCGAGCACCTGTCGGAGCTGACCGGCTGCCAGGTCTACGTCAAGGTCGAGGGCGCGAACCCGACCGGGTCGTTCAAGGACCGCGGCATGACCGTGGCCATGACGCACGCGCTGGCCAGCGGCATCCGCGCGGTGATCTGCGCGTCGACCGGCAACACGTCGGCCAGCGCGGCGGCGTACGCGGCCAAGGCGGGCCTCACCGCCGCGGTGCTCGTGCCGCGCGGCAAGATCGCCCTGGGCAAGCTCGCCCAGGCGGTGGCGCACGGCGCGAAGATCCTGCAGATCGACGGCAACTTCGACGACTGCCTGGAGCTGGCCGCCAAGACGTCGACCGAGTACCCGATCACGCTGGTCAACTCGGTCAACCCGGTGCGGTTGATCGGCCAGAAGACCGCCGCGTGGGAGATCTGCGACGTGCTGGGCCGCGCGCCCGACATCCACTGCCTGCCGGTCGGCAACGCGGGCAACATCACCGCGTACTGGCGCGGTTACTCGGACTACCACGCCGACGGCGTGACGGCCTCGACGCCGCGCATGTTCGGCTTCCAGGCCGCGGGCTCCGCGCCGCTGGTGCTGGGCGAGCCGGTGGCGAACCCGGAGACCATCGCGACCGCCATCCGGGTGGGCAGCCCGGCGTCGTGGACCGGCGCGGTGGCCGCCAAGGAGGAGTCCGGCGGCCTGTTCGAGGCCGTGACGGACGAGAAGATCCTGGAGGCGTACCGGCTGCTGGCCTCGACCGAGGGAATCTTCGTCGAGCCGGCGTCCGCGACGAGCGTGGCGGGCCTGCTGGCCACGGCCGCCGACGGCCGGCTGCCCAAGGGCTCCACGGTCGTCTGCACGGTCACCGGCCACGGCTTGAAGGACCCCGACACCGCCCTGCTCGGCATGCCCGAGGTGGAGCCGGTGCCGGTGGACCCCGGCGCTGTCGCGACCGCCCTGGAGCTGGCGTGACGGCCCTGGCCGCCCGCTCGCTCCGCGTCACCGTCCCGGCGTCCACGGCGAACCTCGGCTCGGGCTTCGACGCGCTGGGCATGGCGCTGGGCCTGCACGACGAGCTGGAGTTCGCGGTGACCGGCGGCGGGCTGGTGGTGGAGGTCTCCGGCGAGGGCGCCGGGGCCGTGCCGACCGACGAGCGCCACCTGGTCGTGCGGGCGTTCCGCGCGGCCTGCGAGCTGGTCGGGGTCGAGGTGCCGGGGCTGCGGCTGACGTGCCGCAACGCCATCCCGCACGCGCGGGGCCTGGGCTCCTCGGCGGCGGCGGTCGTGGCGGGCGTGGCGGCCGGTTTCGCACTCGCGGGTCGCGGGTCGGACACGGACGCGTTGCAACTCGCCGCCGAGTTCGAGGGCCACGCCGACAACGCGGCGGCGGCCATGTTCGGCGGCGTGGCGATCGCGTGGACGCAGGGTGACCGCTACCGCGCGGTGCGTGTGGAGCCGCACCCCGGTGTGACGCCGGTCGTGCTGGTGCCGGCGGAGGAGTCCTCCACGCACACCACCCGGGGCCTGCTGCCGTCGAAGGTGCCGCACGAGGACGCCGCGTTCGCCGCGGGCCGGTCCGCGCTGGCCGTGCACGCCCTCGCGGCGGACCCCTCGCTGCTGCTCGACGCGCTGGACGACCGGCTGCACGAGCCGTACCGGGAACCCGCCTGGCCTGCGACGACCCGCCTGGTGCGGTCGTTGCGGGAGGCGGGGGTGGCGGCGGCGGTGTCGGGGGCGGGACCCACGGTCCTGGCCCTGCCACCGGACGGGGTGGTCCCGCCCCGGGTGGACACGACCGGGTTCGAGGTCCGCCCGGTGCCGGTCGACCTGGGCGGAGTCCGGGTTGCGCCACTCGGCTGAGTGAAGCGACGCGCCGTGCCCCGGTTGTTGCACCCGGCCGGACCGGCGTCTACCCTCGGGGCCATCAGTCACCGCGCGCACGGGCGCCGGTGTGGTGCCCGGACGTTCGTTCCGGATCGCATTCCTCCAGTGACTTGGCTCTGTGCCGTATGGACGGGGCCGACGCTGGAAGGCACCCGCTCGCCGTGTGACCGAAGTCCCGCACCGGAGGACTCCGCTTTCGTGCGCGTTCCGCGCCGTCGCCAGGTCCGCCTGAACCGGGACGAAACTGCCGCACCGCATTCCGTCGGACGGCAGGTCCGCTGGATCGCGTAGGAGGCGCGCTCCGGTCAGGAAGGACATGTGTGACCAACACCGATGTACTGAGCAGCCAAGCTCCTGCTGCTCCCAACCCCGCTGCCAGTTCCGGAGCCGAGGAGAACGCTCTGACCACCCCTTCGAACGGCAGCGCCACGCCGCGCAAGCGCGCGGGCCTCTCTGGAATGGTGCTGGCCGAACTCCGTGAACTCGCAGGTCAGCTGGGCATCACCGGTACGGCCGGCCTCCGCAAGGGCGACCTGATCGCCGCCATCAAGGAGCGGCAGGGCGGCACCTCCGGTCGGGGCAGTGCCGCGACGCCGCCCAAGGCCGAGAAGAAGGCCGAGGCTCCGAAGGCGGCCGCCGAGAAGGCGCCCGCGGTGGAGAAGGCCGTCGAGGCGCCCGCCGCGGTGGACAAGCCCACCCAGCAGCAGCTCGACGTGACCGACCGCCCCGCCGAGGAGGAGGGCGGCCGCCGCGGCAACCGCCGCCGCCGGTCCGCCAACCGCCCCGCGGGCAGCCCCGAGGCGCCGGCCGCGGACGCCCCGCAGGCGCCGCAGGCCGACCGCGTCCAGGGTGACGGCCGGCAGGGCGAGCGCCCCGACCGCGCCGAGCGCCAGGAGCGTGCCGAGCGGCCCGACCGGGCCGAGCGCCAGGACCGGGCCGAGCGGTCCGACCGGGGTGACCGGTCCGACCGCGGTGACCGGTCCGACCGCTCGGAGCAGCGCGAACAGCGCCAGGACCGGGGCGAGCGGGGCAACCGCGGCGACCGGCAGGACCGGGGTGGCCGGGACGACCGCGGCGACCGCGGTGACCGGGGTGGCCGCGACCGCGACCAGAACCGCAACCGCCAGCAGAGCGGCCCGGACGACGGTGACGAGGAGGGCGGCCGGCGCGGTCGCCGCTTCCGCGACCGCCGCCGTCGCGGTGGCCGGGGCGAGGACGGCGGTCCCGCCACCGACACCGAGGTGCGCGACGACGACGTCCTGCTGCCCGTGGCGGGCATCCTCGACGTGCTGGAGAACTACGCGTTCGTCCGCACCTCGGGCTACCTGGCCGGGCCGAACGACGTGTACGTGTCGTTGTCGCTGGTCCGCAAGTACGGGCTGCGCCGCGGCGACGCCCTGATCGGCGCCGTGCGGCAGCCGCGCGACGGCGAGCAGCAGCGCCAGAAGTTCAACCCCCTGGTGCGGGTGGACAAGATCAACGGCCTCGACCCGGAGGAGTCCCGCAACCGGCCGGACTTCACCAAGCTGACGCCGCTGTACCCGAACGAGCGCTTGCGCCTCGAGACGGAACCGCACATCCTCACCACGCGCGTCATCGACCTGGTGATGCCGATCGGCAAGGGCCAGCGCGCCCTGGTCGTGTCGCCGCCGAAGGCGGGCAAGACCTCGGTGCTCCAGTCGATCGCCAACGCGATCACGAAGAACAACCCCGAGTGCCACCTGATGGTGGTGCTGGTGGACGAGCGCCCCGAAGAGGTCACCGACATGCAGCGGTCGGTGAAGGGCGAGGTCATCGCCTCCACCTTCGACCGCCCGCCGTCGGACCACACCACGATCTCGGAGCTGGCCATCGAGCGGGCGAAGCGCCTGGTCGAGATGGGTCACGACGTGGTCGTGCTGCTGGACTCGATCACCCGGCTGGGCCGTGCCTACAACCTCGCGGCCCCCGCGAGCGGCCGGATCCTGTCCGGTGGTGTCGACTCGACCGCGCTGTACCCGCCCAAGCGGTTCCTGGGCGCGGCCCGCAACATCGAGGGCGGCGGCTCGCTGACCGTCATCGCGACGGCCCTGGTCGAGACCGGGTCCGCGGGCGACAGCGTGATCTTCGAGGAGTTCAAGGGCACCGGCAACGCCGAGCTCAAGCTCGACCGGAAGATCGCGGACAAGCGGACCTTCCCGGCGGTGGACGTGGACTCGTCCGGCACCCGCAAGGAAGACCTGCTGCTCTCGCCGGACGAGCTGGCGGTCATGCACAAGCTGCGCCGGGTGCTGCACGCCCTGGACAGCCAGCAGGCCATCGACCTGCTGCTGGACCGCCTGCGCAAGAGCCGGACCAACATCGAGTTCCTGATGCAGGTGGCCAAGACCACCCCGGGCGCGGACAACGACTGACCGCGTGCGAACGACGAAGGCCCGCTCGGCGTGCTCGCCGGGCGGGCCTTCCGCCGTCGTGGCGGGCGCCGGTCAGCAGGGTGGCACGGGCGCGGCCAGGCCGGCCTCGGCCAGCGCGGCGGTCCGGCGGCGTTCGAGGAAGTAGCGGGCGACCAGCAGCACGACGACCGGCACCCCGACGACCACGACAGCGGGCACGGGCACCCGCACGCCGTGCAGGAGCACGCCGATGGCCAGCACGGCGGCCAGGTACGGCCAGCGCAGCCACGTGCGCTGCCACCGGGCGGTCCACAGCACGGAGCTCGACGTCGCGACGCCCACGGCGACGCCCGCGCCGAACACGGGGCTCGACAGGGCGAGGTAGCCCGGAGCACCCACCAGCAGGCCACCCAACCCGGTGAGGCCCAGGACGGCGATGCTGAACAGGAAGGGCACGGCCAGCCACGTGGTCAGCGGCAGGGGACGCCCGACAGTGCACAACACCCGGCCAGTGTGGCGTCCGCGCAACGCGGTGTGCTGCTCTCTGTAGTTCAGCGGTTACCTCGTGCGCCGAATGGTCGACCACCATCGGCGAGCGGTTGTGACGCTCCCCACCGGGAACAAGCGTGGCCGCCCTGGCGTTGCAGCGGGTGACAGCCGATCTGGCACACTGTCGGGTCGAGTCCGGCTCCGGTTCACCTCGAAGAACCCCAACGAGGACCCGGCGGCCACTTAGGAAAGGGACAAGACGTTGAAGACCGGCATTCACCCCGAGTACGTGACGACCGAGGTCACCTGCGGTTGCGGCAACACCTTCTCCACCCGCAGCACCCAGACCTCCGGCGCCATCCACGTCGAGATCTGCTCCAACTGCCACCCGTTCTACACGGGCAAGCAGAAGATCATGGACACCGGTGGCCGGGTCGCGCGCTTCGAGGCCCGCTACGGCAAGCGCGCCAAGTAGCTGCCAGAACGGCGTCCACCCCGAGTGCGCGGGTGGGCGCCGTTGTCGTCTCCACACCCCGAAGCACCTCTCGCCAGACGCTGAGACCGGAGCAAGATCGTGACGCTGGACGCCCTGCTGGCCGAGCACGCCGAGCTGGAAGCCAAGCTCGCCGACCCCTCGGTGCACGCCGACCAGGCGGGCGCGCGCAAGCTCGGCAAGCGCTACGCCGAGCTGACCCCGATCGTGAAGGCGGCCCGCGAGCTGGAGCAGGCGAAGTCCGACCTGGAGACGGCCCGCGAGCTGGCCGCCGAGGACCCGGTGTTCGCCGAGGAGGCCGAGGAGCTGGCCCAGGCCGTCCCGGCGCTGGAGTCGAAGCTGACCGAGCTGCTCCTGCCGCGCGACCCGCACGACGGCGCGGACGTCGTGCTGGAGATCAAGTCCGGCGAGGGCGGCGAGGAGTCGGCGCTGTTCGCGGGCGACCTGCTGCGCATGTACCTGCGGTACGCCGAACGGCACGGGTGGAAAGCCGAAGTCCTGGACGGCACGGATTCCGACCTGGGCGGCTTCAAGGACGTCACGGTGGCCATCAAGAGCCGTGCCGACACCCCGGACGGCGTGTGGTCGCGGCTGAAGTACGAGGGCGGCGTGCACCGCGTGCAGCGGGTGCCGGTGACCGAGTCGCAGGGCCGCATCCACACCTCCGCCGCCGGTGTCCTGGTGTTCCCCGAGCTCGACGAGGTCGAGGTCGAGATCGACGAGAACGACCTGCGGGTGGACGTGTTCCGCTCGTCGGGCAAGGGCGGGCAGAGCGTCAACACGACCGACTCGGCCGTGCGCATCACGCACCTCCCGACCGGCATCGTGGTCTCCTGCCAGAACGAGCGCAGCCAGCTCCAGAACAAGGCCCGCGCCATGCAGGTGCTCCAGGCCCGGCTGACCGCGTTGGCGGAGGAGAAGCAGCAGCAGGAGGCGTCGGACGCCCGGCGCTCGCAGATCCGCACGGTGGACCGCTCCGAGCGGGTCCGGACCTACAACTTCCCGGAATCGCGCATCTCCGATCACCGGGTTGGGTACAAAGCCCATAACCTGGATCAAGTTCTCGACGGCGACCTGGACGCGCTGCTCGACGCCCTGGCGTCGGCCGACCGCGCGGAGCGGCTCGCCGGCGGGTGAGGTGAGGACGAGGGGGCGCGCGATGGCGGAAATCCTGGTGACCCCGCGGCGCGCCCCCCTCGACGCCGTGCTGGACGTCCGGGTGGTCGACCTGCCCCCCGACCAGCTCGTCACGCTGCGCGCGTCCACCGGTGACCACGCCTCGTCGGCGGTGTTCCGGGCCGACGACCGCGGCGTGGTCGACCTGACCCGGCACGCGCCGCTGTCGGGCAGCTACTCCCGGATCGACCCGATGGGGTTGTTCTGGTCGATGACGCCGACCGGTGGCGAGCCGGGCGAGACCGTCGTGGAGGCCGAGGGCGTCGGCGAGGTCCGCTTGGAACGCCTCTGCCGGCCCGACGGCCTGCGACGGACCGAGGTCACCGAGAACGGCCTGGTGGGCGTGCTGTACGAGCCGGACGACGACGTGACGCACCCCGGCGTGCTGGTCCTGGGCGGGTCCGAGGGCGGGCTGCACGAGGACGACGCCGCGCTGGTGGCCGGGCACGGGTTCGCGGCGCTCGCGCTGGCCTACTTCGGCGCGCCGGGCCTGCCGGACGACCTGGTCGAGGTCCCGTTGGAGTACGTGGGCACCGCGCTGGAGTGGTTGGGCGGTCGGGCGGGGAAGCTCGGCGTCGTCGGCGGCTCGCGCGGCGGTGAGCTGGCGCTGCTGGTCGGCGCGACGTTCCCGCAGGTGGAAGCAGTGGTGAGCGTGGTCGGCAGCGGTGTGGTCACCCAGTGCGTGGGACCCGGCCCCCGATTGCTGGGCAAGCTGGAGCACGAGGCCGCGTCGTGGACGTTCCAGGGCAGGCCGCTGCCCTACCTGCCGTACTCGGTGCCGCAGGAGATGCGGATGCGCGTCGTGAACGGCGAGCCGGTGGCCCTGCGGTCGGCGTTCGACCGGTCCGACGGCATCCCCGAGGACTGCGAGATCCCGGTCGAGCGGATCAACGGCGGTGTGTTGCTGCTCTCATCGGGGCAGGACGAGAACTGGCCGTGCACGGAGCTGAGCGAGGTCGCCGAGCGGCGGCTGATCGAGCACCATCACCCGTTCAGGTACGAGCACGTGGTGTACGCCGAGGCAGGACACCTGATCGCGGGGCCGCCGCACCGCCCGACGACCGAGCTCGTCGTCCCGGGGCCGGGCGTGACGCTCTCGATGGGCGGCTCACCGGCCGCCACGGCCGCCGCACGGGCCGACGCGTGGCGTCGGACCGTTGAGTTCTTGTCGGACCAACTGGGCACCTAATGTGTCGCTTATGAGCGCACACTTTGACGTCGTGGTCCTCGGTGCGGGGCCAGGCGGGTACGTCGCCGCGATCCGGGCGGCCCAGCTGGGGCTGAAGACGGCGGTCATCGAGGAGCGTTACTGGGGCGGGGTGTGCCTGAACGTGGGCTGCATCCCGTCGAAGGCGCTCCTGCGCAACGCGGAGCTCGCGCACCTGTTCACCCACGAGCAGAAGACCTTCGGCATCCAGGTCGACGGCACGGTGAAGTTCGACTACGGCGTCGCCTTCGAGCGCAGCCGGAAGGTCGCGGACGGGCGCGTCAAGGGCGTGCACTTCCTGATGAAGAAGAACGGCATCACCGAGTACAACGGCTACGGCACGTTCCGCGACGCCAACACCATCGAGGTGAACGGCGAGACCGTCACGTTCGACCACGCCATCATCGCCGCGGGTGCGAAGACCCGGCTCCTGCCGGGCACCGAGCTGTCCGACCGGGTGGTGACCTACGAGGAGCAGATCCTGTCCAAGGAGCTGCCCGGCAGCATCGTCATCGCCGGCGCGGGCGCCATCGGCGTCGAGTTCGGCTACGTGCTGCACAACTACGGCGTGAAGGTCACCATCGTCGAGTTCCTCGACCGGATGGTGCCGCTGGAGGACGCCGAGGTGTCCGCCGAGCTGGCCAAGCGCTACAAGCGCATGGGCATCGACGTCCGCACGTCCACCCGCGTGGAGTCCATCGACGACAGTGGCGAGAAGGTCCGCGTCACCGTGTCGAAGGACGGGCAGCAGGAGGTCCTGGAGGCCGACAAGGTCCTCCAGGCGATCGGCTTCCAGCCGCGGGTGGAGGGCTACGGCCTGGAGAACACCGGGGTGGGGCTGACCGAGCGCGGCGCGATCGCCGTGGACAACCGGGGCCGCACCACCGTCCCGCACATCTTCGCCATCGGCGACGTGACCGCGAAGCTGATGCTGGCGCACGCGGCCGAGTCCATGGGCATCGTCGCGGCCGAGACCATCGCGGGCGCGGAGACCATGGAGCTGGACTTCCCGATGATCCCGCGCGCGACGTTCTGCCAGCCGCAGATCGCGTCGTTCGGCTGGACCGAGGCGCAGGCCCGGGAGAAGGGCTTCGACGTCCAGGTCGCGAAGTTCCCGTTCACCGCGAACGGCAAGGCGCACGGCCTGGCGGACCCGAACGGCTTCGTCAAGCTGATCAGCGACGCGAAGTACGGGGAGCTGCTCGGCGCGCACATGATCGGCCCGGACGTGACCGAGCTGCTGCCGGAGCTGACGCTGGCCCAGCAGTGGGACCTGACCGTGCACGAGGTGGCGCGCAACGTGCACGCGCACCCGACGTTGAGCGAGGCGGTCAAGGAAGCGGTCCACGGCCTGGCCGGGCACATGATCAACTTCTGATCCGCCTACCCTGATCCCATGACCCGACACCCGTTGCGGCTGGCCATCATCGAAGCGGAACGCCTGCTGGCCGCGGCGGGTGTCGACAGTCCCCGCGTGGACGCCGAGCTGCTGGCCGCGCACGTGCTCGGCGTCGAGCGGTCCCGGTTGGCGCTGATCCCGCTGGTCGACCCGCCGGTGGTGGACGCGCTGCACAAGGCCGTGCGGCAGCGCGCGACCCGGGTGCCGCTCCAGCACATCACCGGGCAGGCGCACCTGGGCGGGGTGGACCTGGAGGTGGGTCCGGGCGTGTTCACCCCGCGCCCGGAGACGGAGCTGGTGCTGGAGTGGGGTTTGTCCACTGTGGAGTCGGCGAACCCCGTCGTGGTCGACCTGTGCACGGGGTCCGGCGCGCTGGCCCTCGCGGCGGCGCACCGGTTGCCGCGCGCCACCGTGCACGCGGTCGAGCGCGACCCGACGGCGCTGGCCTGGGCGCGCCGCAACGCGGAGGCCCGCGCGGCGGCCGGTGACACGCCGATCACGCTGCACGCGGGCGACGTGACCGCGCCCGACGTGCTGGTCGACCTGGACGGCCAGGTCGACCTGGTGCTGTGCAACCCGCCCTACGTGCCGGACGGGACCGAGGTGCAGCCGGAGGTCGCCGAGCACGACCCGCGGCACGCCGTGTTCGGCGGTGAGGACGGGCTCGAGGTGATCCGGCACGTGGTGGCGGTGGCCGCGCGGCTGCTCAAGCCGGGCGGCCACGTGGCGATCGAGCACGACGACAGCCACGGCGACGTCGTGCCCGCGCTGCTGGCCACCCGCCGCGTGCTGACCGACATCGCCGACCACCGCGACCTGGCCGGGCGTCCCCGCTTCGCCACCGCCCGCCGGGTCTGAGCCGAGCCCGTCGGGGCGCCTCGCGCTCCGACTCGTCGGAATCAGCTCTTCCCGGGCCCGGACAACGGGGTCACGGGCGCGCGTGGGTGATCAGCGCGGCCAATCGCGCACGCGTTTGCGGCCATTCCCCGGCCGGGCCCGACGCGTACACCACGTATTCGATCCCACCCGTTTCCCAGTAGGCCACGGCCGCCCGTTCGGTCACCCCGTCCGCCACCTGCTCGAAATCCCACCGCACCGCCGGGAAATCGCGGATCCGGTCACCGGCCAGCGCCAGCCTGGTGTGGCCGGGCTGCCGTTCCCGGTCGACCGCGGCGGCCGTGATCCGGTCCAGCAGCGACACCGACGCGTCGGTGACGGGCGCTCCGCCGAGGCGCACCTCGCGGCTCGGGTTCGTCGGGTCGGTCGCCACGAGCGTGGTCGCCACCGTGCCCGTCGTGACCGCCCACCCGGCCGGGATGGCCGTCGTGAGGCCGCCCGGGGCCTCCACGCGTCGCAGGTCCGGGGGCAGCGCGGCGGTCGTCGTGGGTGCCGGTCGAGCCGGCGGGGCGGACGGCGGGGCGGACGGAAGGGCGGTGGTGGTCGTGGTGATCACCGGCAGCGTGCCGGCCGCCGCCGCGGTCGGCGCGGGGGCCGGCGCGTCCAGCGCGAGGTACCCCGCGGCACCGGCCACGACCACGTACACCGCCGCGCAGCACAGCGCCAGCGGAACGGCGCCGATCGGGTTCCTGGCACTCACCGGACGCCTCGCCATCGGGATAATCTGGAGGTCAACGCTCCGCCGAGTAAATCGGAGTACCCGCGATGGCTGTCAATGGCCCGAACGAGTGGAGCGAGCTGCGGGAATGGCTGCTGGCCCGCATCGTGCACGTCGACCTCACCGAATTCGCGGACACCGACCGGGTCCGCCTGGCCCGGGCGTTGACCGCGGTGATGTCGGCGCTGGACGGGGGCCACGACGACGAGGCGCACCGGGCCGCCGCCGTGGTGCGCGGCGAACTGGAGCGCGGCGGCGCTCCCCGCGCGGACGACGTCCTGCGCACGCACCTGGCCATCGCGCTCGCGGCCCGCACGGCGGAGGTGCGGGGCGTCACCGGGACCGGCGCGCTCGTCGTCGCCGACGCCCGGCAGTGGGCGGAGTGCCGCGCCCTGGCCGACGGGATCGAAGCGCTCAGCCCCCACCCGGAGCTGCTCGGGTTCGCCGCCGACCTGCGCCGACGCCTGGACCGGGCGCGGCGGTGGCGGTGGGTGGAGCCGGACGTCGGCGCGGCGGCGGTGGTCGGCCTCGCGGTGCTGGTGCTGCCGTTCGTCGGTGGCGCGATCGACGACCCGGCGGTCACGGTGGCCGGCGTGCTGGTCGGCGCCGCGCTGGTCTTCGGCTTCGTGGTCGCGCACCGCAAGCGGCAGTGGTCGGTGGACGCCGAGGCCGCGGTCGGCCGCGGTCGGGTGTGACCTCCGCCGCTGCGGGTCTCCGTGCTGTGCTTGGATCAGCAGGGTGAGCACGGTCTACGATTGCGGCGTTCCGGCTGACCGGGCGGCAGGGCTCGCCGCCGCCGCGGGTGCGGTCCGATCCGGGCGCCTGGTTGTCCTCCCCACCGACACCGTCTACGGCATCGGCTGCGACGCGTTCGACGCGTCCGCCGTGCGGGCCCTCCTCGAGGCCAAGGGCCGCGGGCCCGACATGCCCGTCCCGGTGCTGGTCGGGTCGTGGACCACGATCGACGGCCTGGTCCTGGGCGTGCCCCGGCAGGCGCGGGCGCTCATCGAGGCGTTCTGGCCCGGCGGCCTGTCCCTGGTGCTCCACCACGCGCCGTCGCTGGCGTGGGATCTCGGTCACACCCGCGGCACGGTGATGCTGCGGATGCCGCTGCACCCCGTCGCCCTGGAGCTGCTGCGCGACGTGGGCCCGATGGCGGTCTCGAGCGCCAACAAGTCCGGCTTCCCGCCCGCCGGCACCGCCCAGGAAGCCTGGGACCAGCTCGGCGAGGAGGTCGGTGTCTACCTGGACGGCGGCCCGGCCACCGACAACACCGCCTCCACCATCGTCGACCTGACCGGTCCGGACGCCGTGGTGCTGCGCGAGGGCGCGGTGCCGGTGGCCGAGGTGTCCGAGGCGCTCGGCGTCGAAGTCGAGGTCGCCCGCTAGTGGATCTTGTCGATCGGAGTAGCGTGGTGGTCCCGTCGCACGAACCACCCCGACGGGATCCAATGCAGCAAGATCCACCCGACACCCCATCGCCGAGGGGCTAGCCTGCCGTGGGCCAGTTGCCTGCCGTGTCCAACGTCCTCCCCGTCCGGGAGTACCTGCTCGTCGCGCTCACCGCCGCGGTCGTGACGTTCCTGCTCGTCGGCCTGGTGCGCGCCCTGGCGTTCCGGATCGGCGCGGTCGCCTACCCCCGGCAACGGGACGTGCACGTGCAGCCGATGCCCCGGATGGGCGGCCTCGCCATGTACGGCGGGGTGCTCGGCGGCATGCTGCTGGCGCACCAGCTGCCGGTGCTGCGCTCGGCGTTCGACTTCTCCTACGACCCGTACGCGGTGATCGTGGGCGGCGGCGTGATCGTCCTCGTGGGCGTGCTGGACGACCGGTTCGAGCTGGACTCCCTCACCAAGCTCGCGGGGCAGGTCACCTCGGCGGGCATCCTGGTGCTGTTCGGCCTGCAGTGGCTGCTGTTCTGGGTGCCGTGGGGCGACGACGGCGAGGGCACCGGCTCGCTGCTCTCGCTGGACCAGAACCAGGGCGCGATCCTGAGCGTGCTGCTGGCCGTGACCATGGTCAACGCGATGAACTTCGTGGACGGCCTGGACGGCCTCGCGGCGGGCATCGGCCTCATCGCCGCCGCCGCCACCTGCGTGTTCTCCATCGGGCTGCTGGCCAACAACGGCGGCGACGTCGGCGCGTACCCGCCCGCGCTGATCGCGGCCACGCTCGCCGGCGCGTGCCTGGGCTTCCTGCCGCACAACTTCAACCCGGCGCGGATCTTCATGGGCGACTCCGGGTCGATGCTGATCGGGCTGATGCTCGCGGCGGCCACGATCTCGGCCTCCGGCAAGATCAACTACGAGTCGGTGCGGGCCACCGACGTCCTGGGCCTGCTCTCGCCGCTGGTCGTGGTGGCCGCGGTGCTGTTCGTGCCGCTGCTGGACCTGCTGATGGCCGTGGTGCGGCGGACCCGTCGGGGCGAGAGCCCGTTCTCCGCGGACAAGATGCACCTGCACCACCGGCTGCTGGAGATCGGCCACTCCCAGCGCCGCGCCGTCCTGCTGATCTACCTGTGGGCGGGCGTGCTGGCGTTCGGCGCGGTCGCGCTCACGCTGTTCGACGTCGTGGTCGTGGTGTGGTGCCTGGCCATCGGGCTCGTTCTCGCGCTGCTGGTCTCCGCGATACCCAGACTCCGCGAAGTGCGCCGCACCTGACCCCCGATGGTGGGGTGAGCATCAAGACGTCTTTACACTCGGTCCCGATGGGTGGACAGCGCCCGACCGTTTGGGGGTGACATGAGCTCTCCGGAGAAGACCGAGTGGACGCACGAGGCCGTCGTGCGGCGACTCGCGGGTGAGATGTACCGCAGCGCCCTGTGGGCGGCACTCGGGACGGTGGTCCTGGGCGTGATCCTGTGGACCGTGCTGGCCGGTGTCCCCGGGCTGGTCGCGGCGCTGATCGGCGGCGTCATCGCGTGCCTGTCGTCGGCCGGGACGCTGCTGCTCATGCACCGCACCGCCGCGATGCCGCTCCAGGTGATCATGGTGGCGGCGTTCGCCGGGTTCCTGGGCAAGCTCATCCTGCTGTTCGCGGTGATGGTGCTGCTGCGCCAGTTCCCCGTGCTGCACACGAACGCGCTGGCCCTGACCATGGCCGCGACCATCCTGGTCGCCACGGCGATGGAGGTGCGCGCTTCCAAGCGCAGTCGCAGTCAGATCGTCATCCCGACCCCTGGAAACACCTGATCTACCGGCTGGTACGGTGCGCGCAAGACGGGACACCCAGGTAGGCGGGGTGCCTCTCGCGGGCGCTTGCGGTCCGTAAGGTACGTTAAGTCCCGATCGTGACGATTCCCCCGGCGGAGTGAACGCCGGCCGGGAGAACCGGAAGGAACACAGTGACCACGTTGGTGCTGGCCTCGGGTGGCGAGTTCGTCGCACCCGGTGTGAAGGACTTCTTCCCCCCGGCGATCTTCGGCTCGGTCGACAAGCCGATGGTGCTGCTGGTCCTGTCGGTCCTCATCATCGGGGTGTTCTTCATCCTGGCCACCCGGAACATGAAGCTCGTCCCGGGTAAGTTCCAGTTCCTCGCCGAGTCGGCCTACGACATCGGGCGCAACTCGATCGCGCGGGAGCAGATCGGCGGCAAGGACTTCAAGCCCTTCGTGCCGCTGATCCTGACCGTCTTCACGTTCGTCCTGGTGAACAACCTGTTCGGGCTCATCCCGTTCGTCCAGTTCCCCACGATGGCGCACATCGGCTTCCCGCTCGCCGTCTCGGTCTTGGTCATCTATCCCGTTTACCACTTCGTGGGGTTCAAGCGCCACGGTTTCGTCGGCTACCTGAAGCACGCCACCATGCCGCCCGGCGCGCCCTGGTTCGTGCTCATCCTGCTGATCCCGATCGAGTTCTTCCAGAAGTTCGTCCTGAACCCGCTCACGCTCGCCATCCGAGTCTTCGCGGCGATGTTCGCGGGTCACCTCCTGCTGCTGGTGTTCACCCTCGCGGGTGAGTTCCTGCTGCTCAACGGCGGCATCACGGTCGTGGTGGCCCCGATCGCCTTCCTCTTCGCCATCGCGCTGACGTTCCTGGAAGCGCTGATCATGGTCCTTCAGGCATACATCTTCGCCCTGCTGAGCGCCAACTACATCGGCGCCGCGCTGGCGGAAGAGCACTGAAAAATAGTCAAGCCTCCGATCCGCGATGCCTTTCGCGGACCGAGTTGGAAAGGGAACAGCACAAGTGAGCGCATCCATCGTTCTTGCTCAGGAAGCCGCCTCCGGTGTGACCAACGCGGGTCTCGCCGCGATCGGCTACGGCCTCGCGGCCATCGGCCCGGGCATCGGCGTGGGTTTGATCTTCTCCTCGGTCATCAGCGGCACCGCCCGCCAGCCCGAGGCCCGCGGCGTCCTGCTGAGCCTCGCCTGGACGACCTTCGCCATCGTCGAGGTCCTCGCGCTGCTCGGCTTCGTCGTGTACTTCCTCGCGTCGGCAGCCTGAGCACCCGTTCATCGCATAAGAGAGGTTTGTGATGAAAACCCTCATCGTGGCGGCGGCGGAGGGGGAGCCGATCAACCCGGTCCTCCCGCACACTTCCGAGATCATCATCGGCCTGATCGCGTTCCTGCTGCTCTTGTTCGTCATCAAGAAGTTCGTCTCGCCGAAGTTCGAGGCGGTCTACGCGGAACGTGCCGCCAAGATCGAGGGCGGGATCGAGAAGGCCGAGCAGGCGCAGGCCCAGGCGCAGGCGACGCTGGAGCAGTACAAGGCGCAGCTCGCCGAGGCCCGTGCCGAGGCGGCCCGCATCCGGGACGACGCCCGCATCGAGGGCGAGCAGATCATCAGCGAGCTGCGCGCCAAGGCGCAGGAGGAGTCCGCGCGGATCGTCGCGCAGGGGCAGACCCAGCTCGAGACGCAGCGCGCGCAGATCGTCGCGGAGCTGCGTGGCGAGTTGGGCCGACTGGCCATCGACCTGGCTGACCGGGTCGTCGGCGAGTCGCTGGAGGACGAGGTGCGCCGTCGGGGCACCGTCGACCGGTTCCTCTCCGAGCTCGACGGCACGTCGGCTCCGGCCGCCAAGTGAGGGAACGCCGATGACGCTGCACGCCGCTAGCCGTGACGCACTGGCCGCCGCCGAACTGCGGCTGCTGGAGGTCGTCGACGGTACGACCGGCCCCACCGCCAGCGAGTCCCTGGGCAAGCTGGGCGGAGAGCTGTTCGCGGTCGTCAGCCTGCTGTCGGCGCAGCCCGCGCTGCGCCGGGCGCTGGCCGACAACTCCTCGGACCCCGCGTCCCGGGAACAGCTGCTGCACGGCCTGCTCGACGGCAAGGTCGGCGACGTGACGGTGCAGGTGCTGGCCACGGTCGTCACCGCGCGCTGGTCGAGCCCGCGCGAGCTGGTCGACGGCATCGAGTCGCTGGCCCGCACCACGCTGCTGGTGCGGGCGGAGCGGGACGGCAAGCTCGACTCCGTCGAGGACGAGCTGTTCCGGCTCGGCCGCATCATCGCGGGCAACCACGAGCTCGAGCTGGCGCTGTCCGACCCGGCGGCCGAGCCCGCGGGCAAGGTCGCGCTGGTCGACAGCCTCGTGGCGGGCAAGGTCGAGGAGACCACCAAGACCCTGGTGGACCAGCTCGTCCGCGAGCCCCGGGGCCAGGGCGTCGTCAACGGTCTGGGCGAACTCGCGTCGCTCGCGGCCAAGCGCCGGGAACGTTCCGTCGCCTACGTCCGTTCGGCCGTCGAGCTGGACGCGGCGCAGCAGGAGCGCCTCGAAGCCACGCTGACCCGGATCTACTCCCGGCCGATCGCGCTGCACGTGGAGGTCGATCCGACGCTGCGCGGCGGCCTGCTGATCAAGATCGGCGACGAAGTCATCGACGGAAGCGTGGCGGGTCGGTTGGCGTCCCTGCGCCGCGACCTCGCCGGCTGACCGAACCGGAACCGCGGCCCACAAGCCCCTTTCCCGAAAACGAAGTGAGAGCAGGAACGACATGGCGGAGCTGACGATCTCGTCGGACGAGATCCGCAGTGCGATCGAGAAGTACGTCTCGACCTACTCCCCGGAAGTCAGCCGGGAAGAGGTCGGCGTCGTCGCGGAGACCTACGACGGCATCGCCATCGTCGAGGGTCTGCCCGGCACCATGACCAACGAGCTGCTGGAGTTCCCCGGCGGCGTGCTCGGCGTGGCCCTGAACCTGGAAGTCCGCCAGATCGGCGCGGTCATCCTGGGCGACTTCGACAAGATCGAAGAAGGCCAGGAGGTCAAGCGGACCGGCCAGGTGCTCTCCGTGCCGGTCGGCGACGGCTTCCTCGGCCGCGTGGTGAACCCGCTCGGCCAGCCGATCGACGGCCTCGGCGACATCGTGGCCGACGACAACCGCGCCCTGGAGCTGCAGGCCGCGACCGTGCTGCAGCGGCAGCCGGTGAGCGAGCCCATGCAGACCGGCATCAAGGCCATCGACGCCATGACGCCGATCGGCCGCGGCCAGCGCCAGCTGATCATCGGCGACCGCAAGACCGGCAAGACCGCGGTCTGCATCGACACGATCATCAACCAGAAGAAGGCTTGGGAGTCGGGCGACCCCAAGCAGCAGGTCCGCTGCGTCTACGTCGCCATCGGCCAGAAGGGCTCCACCATCGCGGGCGTCAAGGCCGCGCTGGAGGAGGCGGGCGCGCTGGAGTACACCACCATCGTCGCCGCCCCCGCGTCCGACTCGGCCGGCTTCAAGTGGCTCGCGCCCTACACCGGCTCGGCCATCGGCCAGCACTGGATGTACCAGGGCAAGCACGTCCTGATCATCTTCGACGACCTGACCAAGCAGGCGGAGGCGTACCGCGCCATCTCGCTGCTGCTGCGCCGCCCGCCGGGCCGCGAAGCCTACCCGGGTGACGTCTTCTACTTGCACTCGCGCCTGCTGGAGCGCTGCGCGAAGCTGTCCGACGACATGGGCGGCGGCTCGATGACCGGCCTGCCGATCATCGAGACCAAGGCCAACGACGTGTCGGCGTACATCCCGACCAACGTCATCTCGATCACCGACGGCCAGTGCTTCCTCGAGTCGGACCTGTTCAACGCCGGTGTGCGCCCGGCCGTCAACGTGGGTATCTCGGTGTCCCGCGTCGGTGGCGCCGCGCAGACCAAGGCGATGAAGGACGTCGCGGGCTCGCTGCGCCTGGACCTGTCGCAGTTCCGCGAGCTGGAGGCGTTCTCCGCCTTCGCCTCGGACCTCGACGCCGCCTCGCGCGCCCAGCTGGACCGCGGCGCCCGGCTGGTCGAGCTGCTCAAGCAGGGCCAGTACTCGCCGGTGCCGGTCGAGGAGCAGGTCGTCTCGATCTTCCTCGGCACGAACGGCCACTACGACGACATCCCGGTGGGCGACGTCCGCCGCTTCGAGTCGGAGTTCCTGGACCACGTGCGGCGCAGCCACGACGTGATCCTCTCCGACATCCGCGAGTCGAAGAAGCTGTCGGACGACACGAGGAACGGCATCGTGGACGCCGTCAACGCGTTCAAGCAGCAGTTCAGCGCCTCGAACGGTGCGTCGGTCGTCGACGTGCCCGCCGACGCGATGGACGCCGACAAGGTCGGGCAGGAGTCGGTGAAGGTCAACCGGCCCGCTCCGACCGAGAAGTGACGTAGGCATGGCGGCACAGATCCGAGAGCTGCGCCAGCGGATCCGCTCGGTCAACTCGACCAAGAAGATCACCAAGGCGTACGAGCTCATCGCCACGTCCCGTCTGGCCAAGGCGCAGACGAGGGTCGCGGCGTCGCGCCCCTACGCGGACGAGATCACCTCGGTGCTCTCCGCGCTGGCGACGGCGTCGGCGAACCTCGACCACCCGCTGCTGACCGAGCGCAAGAACCCCCGCCGCGCCGCCGTCCTCGTCGTCACCAGCGACAAGGGCATGTGCGGCGGGTACAACGCCAACGTGCTGCGCGCCGCGGAGGAGCTGTTCTCCCTGCTGCGGTCCGAGGGCAAGGAGCCCGTGCTCTACGTCATCGGCCGCAAGGGCGTGGGCTACTACAAGTTCCGCCGTCGCGAGATCGCGGGCGAGTGGACCGGCTTCTCGCAGCTGCCGCACTACGTCAACGCGGTCGAGGCCGGTGACGCGCTGGTCAAGGCGTTCGTCGCGGGCAGCGACGACGGCGACAACCCGCCCGGCCCGGACGGCGTCCACGGCGTGGACGAGCTGCACGTGGTCTACACCGAGTTCAAGTCGATGCTGAGCCAGACGCCGGTCGCCAAGCGGATCGCGCCGATGGTCGTCGACTTCGACCCGGA
Source organism: Actinosynnema sp. NPDC091369 (assembly GCF_044757065.1). NCBI lineage: Bacteria > Bacillati > Actinomycetota > Actinomycetes > Pseudonocardiales > Pseudonocardiaceae > Actinosynnema > Actinosynnema sp. NPDC091369. Next base: position 228,065 of record NZ_JBIVUG010000003.1, read on the forward strand.
GCCGCAGAAGCTCCAGTCGGTCTACTCGTTCGAGCCGAGTGCGGAGACGCTGCTGGGCGCGCTGCTGCCCAAGTACGTCAAGACCCGGCTCTTCTCGGCACTGCTGGACGCGGCGGCCTCGGAGTCGGCGGCGCGCCGGACCGCGATGAAGGCGGCGACGGACAACGCCACCGAGCTGGTCCGCAACCTCAGCCGCCAGGCGAACGCGGCCCGCCAGGCCCAGATCACCCAGGAGATCAGCGAGATCGTCGGTGGCGCCTCCGCGCTTACCGGGGGCGCAGGAAGTGATGAGTGACATGAGTGCTACTGCCACCACCACCCGCACCGGCCGTGTGGTCCGGGTGATCGGTGCCGTCGTCGACGTGGAGTTCCCGCGCGACGCGGTGCCGGAGCTGTTCAACGCACTGCACGTGGAGATCACCTACGAGGCGGTCGCCAAGACGCTGACCCTGGAGGTCGCCCAGCACCTGGGTGACAACCTGGTCCGCACCATCTCGATGCAGCCGACCGACGGTTTGGTCCGCGGCGCGACGGTGACCGACACCGGCAAGGCGATCAGCGTGCCCGTCGGCGACGTCGTCAAGGGCCACGTCTTCAACGCGCTGGGCGACTGCCTCGACGAGCCCGGCCTCGGCCGCGACGGCGAGCAGTGGGGCATCCACCGCAAGGCGCCGTCGTTCGACCAGCTCGAGGGCAAGACCGAGATCCTGGAAACGGGCATCAAGGTCATCGACCTGCTGACCCCGTACGTCAAGGGCGGCAAGATCGGCCTGTTCGGCGGCGCGGGCGTGGGCAAGACGGTGCTCATCCAGGAGATGATCACCCGTATCGCCCGCGAGTTCTCCGGCACGTCGGTGTTCGCCGGCGTCGGCGAGCGCACCCGTGAGGGCACCGACCTCCTCCTCGAGATGGAGGAGATGGGCGTGCTCAACGACACCGCCCTGGTGTTCGGCCAGATGGACGAGCCGCCCGGCACGCGCATGCGCGTCGCGCTGTCCGCGCTGACGATGGCGGAGTACTTCCGCGACGTTCAGGGCCAGGACGTGCTGCTGTTCATCGACAACATCTTCCGGTTCACCCAGGCGGGCTCGGAGGTGTCGACCCTGCTGGGCCGCATGCCGTCCGCCGTGGGTTACCAGCCGACGCTGGCGGACGAGATGGGTGAGCTCCAGGAGCGCATCACCTCGACGCGCGGCAAGTCGATCACCTCGCTGCAGGCCATCTACGTGCCCGCGGACGACTACACCGACCCCGCGCCGGCCACCACGTTCGCCCACCTGGACGCGACGACGGAGCTCTCCCGTCCGATCTCCCAGAAGGGCATCTACCCGGCGGTGGACCCGCTGTCCTCGTCCTCCCGGATCCTCGAGCCGTCGATCGTCGGCGAGGAGCACTACCGGGTGGCGCAGGAGGTCAAGCGGATCCTGCAGAAGTACAAGGAGCTGCAGGACATCATCGCCATCCTCGGCATGGACGAGCTGTCCGAAGAGGACAAGGTCCTCGTCGGTCGCGCCCGTCGCCTGGAGCGCTTCCTCGGCCAGAACTTCATCGTGGCCGAGAAGTTCACCGGCCAGCCGGGCTCCTTCGTGCCGATCAAGGACACGATCGAGGCGTTCGACCGCGTCTGCAAGGGCGAGTTCGACCACTACCCGGAGCAGGCGTTCTTCTCCTGCGGCGGGTTGGACGACGTCGAGGCCAACGCCAAGAAGCTCGCCGGCAAGTAAGTCGGGCCTGCTCGTCGAAGGGCCGTTCCCCTGGTGGGGGACGGCCCTTCGGGCGTTCAGGGGGACACCCAGCCGAGGGCGCGGGAGATGGCCAGGCCGCACGTGCGCACGGCGGGGACGACGGTGTCGGTGCGGGTGCCCGTGGGCACGACGACGGACACCGCGCCCACCACCTCGCCGTCCTGGTCGCGCACGGGCGCGGCGACCGAGTAGGTGATCATCTCGATCTGCCGGTCGCTGATGGCGTAGCCGTCGCGGCGCACCCGCGCCAGCGTCTCGCGCAGCTCCGGGGCCGACACGATGGTCCTGGGCGTGTACCGCTTCAGCGGCGCGGCCAGCACCGACTCCTGCACCTCGACCGGTGCGGCGGCCAGCAGCACCAGGCCGACGCCCGTGCAGTGCAACGGCATCCGGCTGCCGACGCGGGTCACCACGTTCACCGCGTCCCGCGCCGAGATCCGCTCCACGTACACGACCTCCGCGCCGTCGCGCACGGCCAGCTGCACGTTGTGCCGCGTGACCTCGTAGAGGTCCTCCAGGAACGGCACGGCCCGGTCGCGCAGGTCCAGGCTGCCCGGCGACAGCGCGCCCAGCTCCAGCAGCCTCAGCCCCACGCAGTAGCGGCCGTCCGGGGTGCGGTCCAGGGCGCGCAGCCCGACCAGGGACGCCACCAGGCGGTGCGTGGTGCTCAGCGGCAGCCCGGAGTGGCGGCTCAGCTCGGACAGCGTGACCGCCGGCCGCTCCACGGTGAACACGGACAGCAGCGAGAACGCCCGTTCCAACAGCGACTTCGGTGTCGGCACGGCGCCAGTCTTCCACTCATCGGAAAGCGGACTGCCCGGCCGGCGGTGACCCGGGACACCCTCGCGGCATGGACAAGTGGGTGCTACCGCTGGGCTGGGCGGCGGTGCTGCTCGACGGTGGCGTTCTAGTTGGCGTCGTTCATGGGGCTGCTGCTGGTCTACGGGCTGAACACGTGGCTGCCCCAGATCATGCGGGCGGCCGGGTACCCGTTGGGCGCGGCGCTGGGGCTGCTGCTCACGCTGAACGTCGGCGCGGTCGTCGGGCTGCTGGTGGCGGGCGCGGTGGCGGACCGGGTGGGGGTGCGGCCGTCGACGGTCGGCTGGTTCGCCGCGTCGGCGGTGTTCCTGGGCCTGCTGAGCGTCAAGCTGCCGACCGCCGGGGTGTACGCGGCGGTGTTCGTGGCCGGGTGCTTCATGTTCAGCGCGCAGGTGCTGGTGTACGCGTACGTGGGTCGCGCGTACGACGACGGGAACCGGGCCACCGGCCTGGGGTGGACGGCGGGCGTCGGCCGGATCGGGGCGATCTGCGGGCCGGTGCTGGGCGGCGCGCTGCTCACCGCGGGCCTGGCGCACCCGTGGGGGTTCTACGCGTTCGGCTCGGTGGCGGCATTGGGCGCGGTCGCGGTGGCGGCCGCGGGTTCGGCGTCCGGGCGCGTGGCCGCGGCGCGTGACGGCGACTGAGGGCGGTGGCAGGGTCTGGAGGGGGTCGGGGGAGGCGCGCGACGGGGGGCCCGGGCGGTGGCCCGGCGGCGGGGTCCGGCGGTGCCGGCGGAGGGGTGGGACGGCGGCTCGGGGTGGCTGGTGCGGCGGGGTGTTCCGGTCACCGTTTAGACTGCGGTGGACTCCAGTCGACTCAGGGAGATGCGCGTGGCCGAGATGACCGTCCAGTTGGTCGCCGTGGAACGCCGCCTGTGGTCCGGCACGGCCACCTCGGTGGTCGCGCAGACGCTCGAAGGCGAGATCGGCATCCTGCCCGGCCACGAGCCGGTGCTCGGGCAGCTGGTCGAGGGCGGTGTGGTCCGGATCCGCACCACGGACAACGACCTCGTCACGGCGGCCGTGCACGGCGGGTTCCTCTCCGTGACCGGTGAGGGCGTGAGCATCCTCGCCGAGGACGCGGAGCTCTCCCACGAGATCGACGTCGACCAGGCCCGCGCGGACGCGCAGAACGCCGACGACGTGCAGCGGGCACGGGCCATCGCGCGGCTTCGCGCCGCCGGACACTCGGCCTGACGCGGACGAGCGGACGAACGCCGTGGGGATCGCCGAACTGGTAGGGGTGGTCCTGTTCGGTGCGGTGGTCGTCCTCGCGTACCTCGCGTGGCGCCGCATCCGGCTGCTGCGCGCGGGCGGTGTGCACGTCGCGCTGAGGTCCAGGCTCGACGACTCCGGTCGCGGCTGGCACCTGGGCGTCGGGCACTACCGGGGTGACGAGTTCACCTGGTTCCGCGTGCTGAGCCTGCGCACCAGCCCGGACATGGTCATCTCCCGCGAGGGCTTCGAGATCGACGACCGCCGCGAGCCCACCGCGCCGGAGGCGTACGCCATGCCCACGGGCGCGGTGGTGCTCCGGTGCCGCGGCAGCAAGGGCGAGGTCGAGATCGCGATGGGCCCGGACGCGCTGACCGGCTTCCTGTCCTGGTTGGAGTCGGCGCCCCCGGGCCGTTCCATCCCCTGGGCCTCCTAGTCCGCGACGAAGGTGGACGAGGCCGCCGGCAGCACCGCGGTCGTCGCGCTGATCGCCTCGTTGTCCAGCGGCTGCGCGTCCGGCGCGCCGGCCAGGGCGGCCACCGCCCGGAAGTTCACCTTCCCCAGCACTCCGTCGTCCGGGCGGAACGTGTGGTCGAACGGGAAGCCCACCGTCGTCGCGCTCGCCGGCACGTACTGGGTGTAGCGGCCGACCTCGCTCCAGCCCGACGGCGTGCTCCGGTACAGCGCCACGGTCACGTCCTCGGCGTAGCGCGTGCTCCCGACCCGGACGGTGAGGGTCTTCGTCGTGCCGACCGCTGCTGCGGCCGGGGTGGCGAAGCGGGTGATGGCCACGTCGTGCGTGCGGACCCGCACCACCTGCGACGCGGTGCCCGTGCTGCCGTCGTCGGTGACGACGGTCAGCGTCGCGGTGTGGTCGCCGTCGGTTGCGTAGCGGTGCCGGGGCTCGCGCGCCTCGGAGGTCGTCCCGTCGCCGAAGTCCCACCGCACGGCCCACGGCCCGGCCACGTCCGGGACGACGGAGGTGTCGGCGAAGCCGACCTCGGGGGGGCGAGGACGACCGAGGTGGTCTCGGGCAGGGTCACGGCGTACCAGACCGACCTGGTGGTCTTGCCGCACCGGCTCTCCGGCTCCCCGGTCGGCGCGGACAGGTCGGCGTTCGCGGTGTGGGGCAGGGAGGTGACCTGCTCGGCCCCGGCGAACGCGTCGTTGGCGGGTGCCGGGGTGCTCGGCCACCCGGTCGCCGAGAGGACCAGCGACCCGCCCGTTCCCCACGGGTGCGCGCTGACCACGAAGTGGTAAGTCGTCCCGGCGATGACAGGACCTCGACGCGGGAGTGCACTCCGTCGTCCGCGTTGTCGTCGCACGCGACCGGGGTGAGCGCGCCGCGGTGGCCGGTGTGCACCGACAGGACCGTGTCGTAGTCGCTGCCCTCGGTGGTGGCGACCAGCACGGCGTCCGCCGGTGCGGTGTGGGTGGACCACACCGACCGGTGGGACCCGGAGCAGTCGGTCGGGTCCTCGTACCCGGCCGTCGCCCCGACCACCGACTGGGTCGTGCCGAAGGGCAGCGCGGTGATCGGGGGTCGACCCGTCGAAGTCGTCGTTCGGGGGCGGCGCGGCGTGCGCCACCCCCGGGACGAGCAGGCCGAGCAGTGCGGTCACCACGACAGCCGCGGATCTTCGTGTTCTGCGCCCCCGGGCGCTCGGTCAGCCGAGCGATGTCACTCGGACAGGGGTCAGGCCGGGTTCTTGATGCTCTCGTAGATCCGGGCGAAGCCCTCCTTGCCGTGACCGGCGTCGACCTGCCGCCGGATCAGGGTCTGCACCACGTCGACCACCTCGGTGGAGATGCCCTGCGCGGCACTCGCGGCGATCATGTCGCCCAGGTCGGAGAACTCCAGGCTCTGCTGCCCCGGCACGGTGTAGTCGCCGCCGTCGACCACCGCGGCGAAGCCCGCGAACCCGCCCGTCATCGCGGACAGCCACGGCGCGGCCCGCTCGGCGAACCCGGCCGCCGGGATACCCGCGCCCGCGACCATCGCCGCGCCGTGCAGGAAACCGGCGAACATCACGTACATGCCCGCGAGCAGGGCGAGGTCGTACAGCGACGCCACGCCCGCGTCCTCGCCGAGGTACGCGCTCTCGCCCCAGAGGTCGAGCAGCGGCCGGTACTGCTCGAACGCCGTCCGGGAGCCGCTGTAGAGGACGGACGAGCCGGGCTGCCCGATCATGGGCGGCACGGCCATGATGCCGCCGTCGAGGTGCACCGCGCCGTGCTCCGCCGCCCACGCGTCGATCTCCCGGGACTGGTCGGGCGAGGTGGTGGTGACGTTGACCAGGGCCCGGCCCGCGAGCAGGTCGGCGACCGGATCCAGCACCTCGTGCACGGACGCGGCGTCGAACAGGCAGGCGACCACGACCTCCGAGGCGAGCACGGCGTCGCGCGCGGTGGTGGTGGCGGTCGCGCCCAGGGCGACCAGGGCGTCGGCCTTGCCGGGTGAGCGGTTCCAGACGGTGGTGGGGTGCCCGGCCCGCACCAGGGCCGTGGCGAGGGCGGCGCCCATCGCGCCGAGACCGAGGACGGTGACCTTCGTGTTCGTCATGCCGTGATCGTCACCCGGAACGGTACTGTCGTACCAGTACGGACTATTTTGTGCAGTACCCACTTTTTGGTGAGCACCCCGGGGAGGGGCGATGGCGGCTCGACGTGGTCCCTACTTCTGCGGCATCGACGCGGCGATGGACGTGGTGTCGGGGAAGTGGAAGTCGCTGATCCTGTGGGAGCTGGCCGAGCACGGCGTGCGGAGGTTCGCCCAGCTGCGCCGCGGCCTGCCGGGCGTCAGCGAGAAGATGCTGGTCCAGCAGTTGCGCGAGCTGGAACAGGACGGCCTCGTGCGCCGCGAGGTGTTCCCCGAGGTGCCGCCCCGGGTCGAGTACTCGCTGACCGAGGAGGGGCACTCGCTCAACCGGGCGCTCGCCCCGCTGGGGGCGTGGGGCACCGCGCGGATCGAGCGCATCGGCGCGGAGAAGGTGGTCTACGCGTCCTGAGGGTGCCGCGACGCCGGTCGCGGCCGGCGGAACAGGGTGCCGAGCAGGCGCAACGCCTCCCGGTCACCGGACGCGGTGGCCTCACCGGCCGCGATCTTGTCCGCCAGGCCCGACCGGCCGTCGGCCAGGTCGGCGAACACGTCCTCGGTGGTCTCGACGACCGCGTCCGGCTGCTGGGCGGGTCCGTGTCCCGCGTCGACCGCGCCGTCGGCCACGCGCACGTGGAACACCTCGTCGCCGACCCGGAACTCGTACACCGCCCGCACGCCCGCCGCGGCGTCGGCGTCGAAGAACGCCTCCATGGCCAGCACCGCCCAGCCCGGGTGGAACGCCTCGCCCTCCCGCCGTCCGCCCATGGCCCACTTGGTGCCCCACCGGGCCAGGGCGAGCACGGCGGGGCCGAGCTCGCGGCCCGCCTCGGTGAGGGCGTAGGCGGGGGTGCGGGCGGGCGGCGGGAGCGTGACCTTGTGCGCGAGACCTTCCTGCTCGAGGTGCTTCATCCGGGCCGCGAGCAGGCCGGTGCCCAGGCCGCGCAGGCTCTTCTGGAGGTCGCCGAACCGCTTGGGCCCGGTGAGCAGTTCGCGGACGAGCAGCAGGGTCCAGCGTTCGCCGACGAGGTCGAGCGTGCGCGCGGTGGCGCAGTACTGGTTGTACGTCCGCTGGTCCACCCGCTCATCCTAGGGTCGGCGCCTCCCGGCTCCCGACCGCGAGCAGCACGTCCGCGACGGCCCGCGGATCGGTCAGCGGCACGTCGTGCGCCGCGTCCAGCGGCACGGTCCGGTAGCCGAGGTCGGCGGCGAACCGGGCGAACGGGAACGCCTCCGGCACGCAGTGCACGCCGGTGCCGGGGACGCGGTCGACCGCGCCGGTGAGGCGGGTCGGATCGGTGAACGTCCGCAGCGGGTGGGTGCGCAGGCGGCGGCCGAGCCAGTCGGCGTCGTCGGGATCGGTGACGCCGTAGGACGCGGGCGGTGGCGGCGGGACGAGCCCGTCGGGGCCCGCGGCGGCGGTGATCCGCTCGGTGAACCAGTCCGGCGCCAGACCGGACAGGCTGGAGCCGTCCGGGCCAGCCCAGCCGTCGACCAGCACGAGGTGGGCGATCCGGTCGGGCCGCCGGTCGGCCGCCTCGCGGACCACCAGGCCCGCGTAGCTGTGCCCGACCAGCACCAGGTCGGGATCGGTGACGGCGTCGACCGCGGCCACCACCTCGGCCACGTGGTCGGCCAGGCCGACGTCGCGGTCGTGCGTGAGGTCGGGTGCGACGACGTGCGCGCCGGTCGCGGTGAGCAGCGGGGTGACCCGCTCCCAGGCCCAACCGCCGTGCCACGCGCCGTGGACGAGGACGTACGTGGTCATGGTCGACCTCCGATGCAGTGAGCTTCCTGTTTCTGAAGTCTACGGTTCAAAAACAGGAAGCGCTACCGCCTCGGGTCAGGCGTTGGCCCCCGGCTGCCAGAGCACGTCGCCGTCCGGGTTCGCCACCCGGGCCAGGATGAACAGCAGGTCGGACAGCCGGTTCAGGTACTTGGCGGTCAGCGCGTTGGTCTGCTCGGCCTCGACCTCGATCAACGCCCACGTCGACCGCTCCGCGCGGCGCGCCGTGGTGCGGGCCTGGTGCAGCAGCGCCGCGCCCGGTGTGCCACCGTTGAGGATGAACGACTCCAGCTTGCCCAACCGGGAGTTGAACGCATCGCACCACGACTCCAGCCGGTCCACGTAGACCTGGGTGATCCGCAGCGGCGGGTACTCGGGGTCCGGCGCGATCGGCGTGCACAGGTCCGCACCGACGTCGAACAGGTCGTTCTGGACCTGCCGCACCACGTCGGCGACGTCGCTCTCCAGCGCCCCGAGCGCCAGGGCCACGCCAAGCGCGGAGTTGGTCTCGTCCACGTCGGCGTACGCCGTGATGCGGGGCGAGGTCTTGGGCACCCGGGAGAAGTCGCCGAGGCCGGTGGTCCCGTCGTCGCCGACGCGGGTGTAGATCTTCGTCAGGTGCACGGCCATGCGAAGCACTGTAGACACCGCGGCGGCCCACCACGGACGGGCACGATTCAGACCGTACGTAGGATTGCGGCACAACGAGCAAGGAGTTCCTTACGTGAGTGAGCACTTCCGGGTTCAGGGCGGTGCGCGGCTGGTCGGCGAGGTGGCCGTCGTGGGCGCGAAGAACAGCGTGCTGAAGCTGATGGCGGCGGCGCTGCTGGCCGAGGGCACCACCACCATCACCAACTGCCCGGAGATCCTGGACGTGCCGCTGATGGCGGACGTCCTGCGCAGCCTGGGCTGCGAGGTGGTGCTCGACAACTCGGTGGTCACGATCACCACGCCGAAGGAGCTGAACCACCGCGCCGACTCCGAGGCGATGGGCAAGCTGCGCGCGTCGGTGTGCGTGCTCGGTCCCCTGGTGGGCCGGTGCAAGCGCGCGGTCGTCGCCCTGCCCGGCGGCGACGCGATCGGCAACCGGCCGCTGGACATGCACCAGAACGGCCTGCGCAAGCTCGGCGCGCACAGCGAGATCGAGCACGGCTGCGTGATCGCCGAGGCCGAGGGCCTGCACGGCGCGCAGATCTGGCTGGACTTCCCCAGCGTGGGCGCGACGGAGAACATCCTGATGGCGGCGGTGCTGGCCAACGGCACCACGGTCATCGACAACGCCGCCCGCGAGCCGGAGATCGTGGACATCTGCGTGATGCTCCAGCAGATGGGCGCGAAGATCGAGGGCGCGGGCACGTCCACGCTCACCGTGCACGGCGTGGAGTCGCTGCGGCCGACCGAGCACCGGGTGATCGGCGACCGGATCGTCGGCGCCACGTGGGCGTTCGCCGCCGCGATGACCCGCGGCGACATCACCGTGCGCGGCGTGGACCCGCACCACCTCGACCTGGTGCTGGAGAAGCTGCGCATGGCGGGCGCGGACGTCACCACGCTCGACGACGGCTTCCGCGTGGTGCAGACCGACCGGCCCCGCTCGGTGGACTTCGTGACGCTGCCCTACCCCGGTTTCGCCACCGACCTCCAGCCGTTCGCGATCGCGCTGTCGGCCGTGTCCGACGGCACGTCGATGATCACCGAGAACCTGTTCGAGGCGCGGTTCCGGTTCATCGAGGAGATGGTGCGGCTGGGCGCGGACGCGCGCACCGACGGCCACCACGCGGTGGTGCGGGGCGTGGAGCGGCTGTCCAGCGCGCCGGTGTGGGCGTCGGACATCCGCGCGGGCGCGGGGCTGGTGCTGGCCGGGCTGTGCGCGGACGGCGCGACCGAGGTCTACGAGATCTTCCACATCGAGCGCGGCTACCCGGGCTTCGTGGAGAACCTGCGCAAGCTGGGCGCGACCGTGGAGCGCGTGAGCGCCTGAGGTCGGCTGCTGCCGCTGCTGAGGCTCGACGGCGGAGCCCTTCCCGACCGGCCGGTCAGGAGGGCTCCGCCCGCAGCAGGAGCTTGGCGTCGGGCACGTCGGCGGGGAACACCATGAGCCGGTGCAGGTCGCCCCGGCGCACCACGGTCACCTTGATGCGCGCCGCGCGCAGGCGCCGGGCGAGCACGTCCGCGGCCTCGGGGGTCGGCACGGCGGAGACCTCGGTGAGCAAGCCGAAGTCGTCGCCGGTGTAGTCGGGCACGGCTCGCCGGTCGACGCCGAAGGCCCAGAACAGCACCAGGCCGAGCAGCCCGAACACGACCACCATGAGCAGGAAGGTGGTGAGCGCGGTCACGCCGTACATCCTCCCGCAGTCACGATTCAGTGAGCAACGGCACGCGCGCCCTGTGTTACCCGTCAGTACGCTACGGGGAACGCGAGGTCGCGAACGTGTCGTCCGCGGGAAGTCGCGGCCGTCGAACACAGGAGGTTGCCGTGCCGTACCCGGCCGACCGAGAGCGCGACCGCCCCTGGGTGATGCGGACGTACGCCGGTCACTCCAGCGCCGCCGCCTCCAACGCGCTGTACCGCCGCAACCTGGCCAAGGGGCAGACGGGCCTGTCCGTGGCGTTCGACCTGCCCACGCAGACCGGGTACGACCCGGACGACGAGCTGGCCAAGGGCGAGGTGGGCAAGGTCGGCGTGCCGATCAGCCACATCGGCGACATGCGGCAGCTCTTCGACCGCATCCCGCTGGGTGACGCGAACACGTCGATGACCATCAACGCGACCGCCATGTGGCTGCTCGCGCTGTACGTGAGCGTGGCCGAGGAGCAGGGCGCGGACCGCGCCACCCTCGCGGGCACCACGCAGAACGACATCATCAAGGAGTACCTGTCCCGCGGCACGTACGTGTTCCCGCCCGGGCCGAGCCTGCGGCTGATCACCGACGTGGTCGCGTGGACCGTGTCGAACGTGCCGAAGTGGAACCCGATCAACATCTGCTCGTACCACCTGCAGGAGGCGGGCGCGACGCCCGTGCAGGAGATCGCGTACTCGCTGTCCACCGCCATCGCGGTGCTCGACTCGGTGTTCGACTCCGGCCAGGTGCCCGAGGAGCGGCGCGGCGAGGTCGTCGCCCGCATGTCCTTCTTCGTCAACGCCGGCGTGCGGTTCGTCGAGGAGATGTGCAAGATGCGGGCGTTCGTCCGGTTGTGGGACGAGATCACCCGCGACCGGTACGGCATCGCCGACCCCAAGCACCGCCGCTTCCGGTACGGGGTGCAGGTGAACTCGCTCGGGCTGACCGAGGCGCAGCCGGAGAACAACGTGCAGCGGATCGTGCTGGAGATGCTGGCCGTGACGCTGTCGCGGGACGCGCGGGCGCGGGCGATCCAGCTGCCGGCGTGGAACGAGGCGCTCGGCCTGCCCCGGCCGTGGGACCAGCAGTGGGCGCTGCGCATGCAGCAGGTGCTGGCCTACGAGACGGACCTGCTGGAGTACGAGGACCTCTTCGCCGGCTCGCACGTCGTGCAGGCCAAGGTGGACGAGATCGTCGAGGGCGCGCGGGCCGAGATCGACCGCGTGCAGGCGATGGGCGGCGCGGTCGCGGCGGTCGAGTCCGGGTACATGAAGTCGGCGCTGGTGTCGTCGCTGGCCGAGCGCCGCAGGCGGGTCGAGTCCGGCGAGGACGTCGTCGTGGGCGTGAACAGGTTCGACACCACCGAGCCGTCCCCGTTGCAGGCCGAGGGCGCGAACGCGATCGAGCAGATCGACCCCGTCGTGGAGCAGCACGCGGTCGAGGCGATCCGGGCGTGGAAGTCCTCGCGCGACGACGCCCTGGTCGGGTCCGCGCTGGACGAGCTGCGGGCGGCGGCCAAGACGGACCGCAACCTGGTCGAGGTGACGATCGCGTGCGCCAAGGCCGGCGTGACGACCGGCGAGTGGTCGCAGGCGCTGCGCGAGACGTTCGGCGAGTACCGCGCGCCGACCGGGGTGTCGGCGGCGTCGGCGTCCGGCGAGGCGGGCGCGGAGATCGCCCGCGTGCGCGAGCGCGTGCGGACGACCGGCGAGGAGCTGGGCGAGCGGCTGCGCATCCTGGTCGGCAAGCCCGGCCTCGACGGTCACTCCAACGGCGCCGAGCAGGTCGCCGTGCGGGCCCGCGACGTCGGCTTCGAGGTCGTCTACCAGGGCATCCGGCTCACGCCCGCGCAGATCGTGGCCGCCGCCGTGCAGGAGGACGTGCACGTGGTGGGCCTGTCGATCCTGTCCGGCTCGCACCTGGAGGTCGTGCCCGCGGTGGTCGACGGCCTGCGCGCGGCCGGTGCTGGTGACGTGCCGGTCGTCGTCGGGGGGATCGTCCCGCCCGACGACGCCGAAGAGCTGCGGGAACGCGGCGTGGCCCGGGTGTTCACGCCCAAGGACTACGAGCTGACGCAGATCATGGACGAGATCGTGACCGTGGTCCGCGAGGCGAACGGCCTCTAGACCACGTCGTCGGTGACCACGATCTCGGCGAAGCCACCGCCGCGCACCGCGCGGTCCGGGATGCCGGTCAGCTCCCCGTCACGGGGATGACGCTGTTGTCCGCCTCGTGCACCAGCAGCCGCGCGCCCAACGGCTCGGCCAGCCGCACGGGGTAGTACTGGAACCGGTACATCGCGTTGCGCGCGCAGTCGCCGACCGTCCCGACCGTCCGCACCCCGATCACCACGGCGGTCTCGGTCTCGGTCACCACGGGCTCCTTGGTGGAGGGCTCGTCACCCTGGCACGGCGTGTCGGGCGCGCCCAGCTCCACCTCCAGCTCGACGCCGTCCGCCGTCCTCGCGTGGTGCGTCCCGACGACCGGCTCGCCCCGCTTCCAGAACGCCTCGGGCGTGAGCGCCGGCCACGCGAACCGGCTGCCGAACGACGACCGGAACAGCCACGCGGGCAACTCCAGCGGACCGCGGTCGGTGGTGAACTTCGCCGTGCCCAGCTCGACGTCCACCAACTCCGCCGGCTCGCCCTCGCGGGCTCCCACCGACATCGCCGTCAGCGCGTCGCGCACGCCGATCAGCGGGAACGTCGCCGGACCGTCGGGCAGCACCACGGGCACCGGGCCGGGCGTCGGCGGCTCGACGCCGGTGAACCGGTAACCGTGGCCCTGGGCCAGCTTCTCCTGCCCCGACCCGACCCACTCCGCGGTGACCAGCTTCGGCTCGAACAGCACGATCGGGCGGGGGTCGGCGGTCACCGGGAAGTCCGCCCCGAGCGAACCGGGCGCGGCCGGGCCGGTGGGGGCGGCGGTGGAGGTGGGGAGGTCCGAGGTGGTCAGCGGGGCCGCGGCTCTGTCGGTGCCCGCGCAGCCGGTGGCGAGGACACCCAGGACACCCAGGACCGCCGCTGACAGACGAAGTCTCATGCCCCCTGGACGGTAGTTCCCGAGCAGGCGGTTGCACCGCCGGTTACGGTCGCAACATGGCCGAATACCAGCACATCCGCGTCGACCGCACGGATGACGTCGTGCGGATCACCATGGACCGCGCCGCCCGGCGCAACTCGCTGTCCGCCGAGCACCTGGCGGAGCTGTTGACCGCGTTCCGCGAGGTGGCGGCGTCGGACGCGGTGGGCGTGGTGCTCGCGGGCGAGGGGCCGGTGTTCTCCGCGGGCCACGACTTCGCCGACGTGTCGGCCCGCGACCTGGACGGCGTGCGCGACCTGCTGACCCTGTGCACGGAGCTCATGCGCACGATCGAGTCCGTGCCGCAGGTGGTGATCGCCCGCGTGCACGGCCTGGCCACCGCCGCGGGCTGCCAGCTGGTGGCCTCCTGCGACCTGGCCGTGGCCGCCGAGGAAGCCGGGTTCGCCCTGCCCGGCGGCAAGGGCGGCTGGTTCTGCCACACCCCGGCCGTGCCGGTGGCCCGGACGATCGGCCGCAAGCGGTTGATGGAGATGGCGCTGACCGGCGACACCGTGGACGCGCGCACCGCCGAGCAGTGGGGCCTGGTGAACCGGGTCGTGCCACTGGCCGAGCTGGACGAGGCCGTGGACGAGCTGCTGCACCGCGCCACCCGCGGCAGCCGGGCCAGCAAGGCGCTGGGCAAGCAGACGATCTACGCCCAGCTCGACCGGCCGGAGTCCGACGCCTACGCCATCGCGCTGGAGGTGATGGCGGCGGCCTCGCAGACCCCGGCGGCCAAGGAGGGCATGTCGTCGTTCCTGGAGAAGCGCCCGCCCGCCTGGACCGACTAGCCGAGCAGCAGCGAGGCCACCGGCAGGGCGAGGAACGCGGCCGGCACGGCGATGTTGTGCCACACGCGGGCCCGCACGTGGGCCACGAGCGCGCCCGCGAAGAACGCCACCAGCCCGATCGCCGCCGCCGTGCCGACCACGGGCACGCCGAGCAGGCCGAGGAGCAGGCCGACCGCACCCGCGCCCTTCAGCACGCCCAGGACGGGCAGCCACGACGGCGGCACGTGCACCGCGGCCGAGTTGGCCGGCACGAAGTCCGCCCTCACCAGGTCGGCGACGGCGATGCCGGCGTTGGCCAGCACGGCGAGCAGGGTCACGACGACGTGCGCGGTGGACATGGCACCTCCGGGGTGGGCGGACGACAACGTCTGCCCACCCGACGCGCTCTCGGCGCGGGAGGTGACCGGCTACCCGACCCGCTTGTGGAACACCGTCGTCGGCCGCGGCACGCCGTCCGGGTCGGCGGCGTAGTCCGGGATGACGCCCGCCTCCACCCACCCGGCCCGCCGGTACAGCCGCTCGGCGTCCGACCCGGTCTGCGTGTCCAGCACGAGCAGCGTCACGCCGCGCTCGGCGGCCCCCTGCTCGGCCACCTCCAGCAGCGCGCGGCCCAGCCCGGCGCCGCGCGCGTCGCGGCGCACGACCAGCTTGGCCACTTCGGCGCGGTGCGTGCCGTTGGGCGTGTCGGTGAACCGCACCTGCACGGTGCCCAGCACCCGACCGCCGTCCCGCGCCACCCACACCGCCAGCACGCCGTTCGCGACCGGCGCGGCCCTGGCCCGCCACCACTTGAGCACCTGCTCGCGGGACAGCGGCTTGACGAAACCCACCGACGCGCCGCCCTCGACCGCGTCGGCCAGCACGTCGGCCAGCTCCTCCGCGCACGCCAGGAGCTCGGCGGAGGTCAACTCCGCGATCCCGGCGGTCACGGTTGCGCGTGCTCGTGCAGCAGGAGCAGCGTGTAGGCGGCGATCGACTGCGCGTCGGTGATGTCGCCGCGCGCGATCATCGCCTCGAACTCGGCGCGCGGGAACCACGCCGAGCGCATGTCCTGCTCCTCGTGCTCCCGCTCGTGGAAGCCCTCCCGCAGGTCGGTGGCCAGGAACACCCGGCCGCGCTGGCTGGACATGCCCGGCGCGACGTCCAGCACGCCGAGTTGCACCAGCCTGCCCGCCCGCAGCCCCGTCTCCTCCCGCAGCTCGCGCTCGGCCAGCACCAGGGGGTCCTCGTCCGCGCGCTCGGGCGCGGTGCCCTGCGGGAACTCCCAGCGCCGCATGCCCAGCGGGTAGCGGAACTGCTCGACCAGCCGCAGCCGCTCGCCGTCCATGGGGATCACCAGCGCGAAGTCCGGCTTGTCCACCACGCCGTAGATCCCGGTGGTGCCGTCCGCCCGCCCGATGGCGTCCTCCCGGACCACCATCCACTGGTTCGCGTACACCTCACGCGATCCGAGGGTTTCCACGTTCACTCTCCCTGTGCCGAATGCCGGGCGAGTTCCGACCGGCGTCGCCCGTACGCGAAGTACACCACCAGACCCGCGGCCGACCAGACGCCGAAGGCCAGCCACGTGGCGGGCGCCAGGCCCGCGACCAGCAGCGCGCACATGCCCAGGCCCAGCAGCGGCACCACCGGGACCCACGGCGTGCGGAAACCGCGCGGCAGGTCCGGCCGCGTGCGCCGCAGCACCAGCACACCCACGTTGACCAGGCCGAACGCCACCAGCGTGCCGATGCTCGTCGCCTCGGCCAACTGCCCCAGCGGCACCAGCGCGGCCAGCACCGCGACCACCGAGCCCACCAGCACCGTGTTCACCGTCGGCACCCGCTTCGCGCCGACCCGCGCGAACACGCGCGGCACCAGGCCGTCGCGCGCCATCGCCACCAGCACCCGCGTCTGTCCGTAGAGGACGGTCAGCACCACGGACGCGATCGCGATCACCGCACCCGCCGACAGCACGGTCGCGGGCCAGCCCGCCCCGGTGACCTGCCGCAGCACGGTGGCCAGCGAGGCGTCCGACCCGGCCAGCGCGTCCACGCCGGCCGCGCCCACGGCGGTGAACGCCACCAGCACGTACACCACCGTGACGACGACCAGCGAGATCACGATCGCCCGGGGCAGGTCGCGCTGCGGGTTGCGCGCCTCCTCACCGGCCGTGGACGCGGCGTCGAAGCCGATGAACGAGAAGAAGACCAGCGACGCGGCGCCCGTGACGCCCGCGATCCCGGCCGGGGCGAACGGCGTCAGGTTCCCGCTGCGGAACCCGAACACCGCCACCACCACGAAGAACACCAGCACCGCCACCTTGAGCAGCGTGGTCGCGGTGGTGACCGCCGCGCTCTCCTTCACCCCGCCCAGCAGCACGGCCGTCGCCAGCAGCACCACCACCGCCGCCGGCAGGTTGACCACGTCACCGGACACCGCGGCGGGCAGCTGGAACCCGAGCGTCGCGTCGAGGAACGCGTTGAGGTACCCGCTCCAGCCGACCGCGACCGCCGCCACCGAGACGCCGTACTCCAGCAGCAGGCACCACCCGCAGACCCACGCGACCAGCTCGCCGAGCGTGGCGTAGGTGTAGGAGTAGGCCGACCCGGACACCGGCACCGCGCCCGCCAGCTCGGCGTAGGACAGCGCGGAGAACAGCGCCGCCAGCGCCGCCACGGCGAACGACACGGCGACCGCCGGACCGGCCACCGGCGCGGCCTGGCCGAGCACGACGAAGATGCCCGTGCCCAGCGTCGCGCCCACGGAGAGGGAGACCAGCGGCAGCAGGCCCAGGCTGCGCCGCAGGGACGTGTGCGCGCTCTCGTCGGTGATCAGGTCGACGGGCTTGGTGCGCAGGAGCTGTCGCAGCGGTGACACGTCGGCCGACGGTACCTGCCGGTGGATCGGTGCTCGCACCCCGTAGCCTGTCGGCCGTGCGCCTCGTCATCGCTCGCTGCCAGGTCGACTACGTCGGACGCCTCACCGCCCATCTGCCGATGGCGCAGAGGCTGCTGCTGATCAAGGCGGACGGCTCGGTGTCGATCCACTCCGACGACCGCGCGTACAAGCCGCTGAACTGGATGAGCCCGCCGTGCTGGCTGATCGAGGACCCGGACATGTGGGTGGTGCAGAACAAGGCGGGCGAGAAGCTGATCATCACCCTGGCCGAGGTGCTGCACGACTCCAAGCACGAGCTCGGCCCGGAACCCGGCCTGGTCAAGGACGGCGTCGAGGCCGACCTGCAGAAGCTGCTGGCCGAGCACGTGACCACGCTCGGCGAGGGCTGGACCCTGGTCCGCCGCGAGTTCCCGACCCCGATCGGCCCGGTCGACCTGATGTGCCGCGACGCGTCCGGCGGCTCCGTGGCGGTCGAGATCAAGCGCCGGGGCGAGATCGACGGCGTCGAACAGCTGACCCGCTACCTCGAACTGCTCAACCGCGACCCCCTGCTCGCCCCGGTGAAGGGCGTGTTCGCCGCCCAGCAGATCAAACCCCAGGCCCGCACCCTCGCCGAGGACCGCGGCATCCGCTGCGTCGTCCTGGACTACGACGCGCTGCGCGGCATCGAATCCGACGAGTTCCGCCTCTTCTGAGCCGCGGGTTCCGCCGCCGACGGTTCGGCTCGATCCAGGTCTCGCCGCCGACCGTGGTGGCCGCGTACTCCCGGTGCGAACCTGTTTCCCTGCGCACAAGGGAGTGAACGTTGCGAGAACGCCAGTCGAGCCGCATCCATGCGAACACTGCGGGTCGGTCACCCGGGATCCGTGTTCCGCAGTGATTCATGCCATCTCGAAGGGGCTCGGGAACTGCGATCGGCCCGATTGCGCAAGTTGCGTCCGCGCTGTCCTCACTGCGGCGTCGGATCCGTCGGACACCACCGGGTCATTCCAGGTGGCGTCCCGCCGGTTTGGCTCGGGCGGACCGGCAGGGCATCGCTGCAGTCCGCATTTCTCGGGTCGGCGGTAAGCCGTTCGGGTGCGTGGCAGGGTGGATTTCGCGATATACGCTGACTTCCCCCCGAAAACGGGACTGGAGGCGTGTGGTGCGAAGAGCCCGAAGACGAAGATCCGGTCCGCCTGTCCTGGTCTCGTTGGCAGTCCTCCTGGCGGGGTGCGCGGCGCAGGGGTCCGCGTTGCCGCCGCCCGTCGTCGCGGCGTTGAGCTCGACCGCCGCACCCTCTCCCGCCGCGCAGCTCGCGGCGCTCCCCGTCGCCGGTCCGGCCGGTGGGGAAGTCCGGCTCGGTGGTGACGGGTTCCCCGCACACGGTCGGGTGGTGTTCACCTTCCACGGGCAGGCCGTCGGCGACACGACGGCGGACGCGGTCGGGCGGTTCGCCGGGGTGCCGGTCCGGGTGCCCGACTCGTTCCGGGATTCCCCGCCCGGCACGCAGTTCACCATCGGGGCCACCTCCGGTCCCGTGTCCGCGGAGACCCCGTTCGTCCTCACCCGTTGACGCCCTCACCTCAGGTTTAGCCTGGGGTAGTTCAAACCGGCGGAGCGCGCCGTCGTGCACTACCGTCGGCTTGATCGGCTGTGCGTTAGTGCGCGATGGTGTTCGGGGTTGTTCGATCAGGGAGGTGGGCGGAGGTGCCCGTACTGGCCCAGGTGGATCTCAGGCTGGATGCCGGTCCGTTGGACTACACCCTGCTGGCGATCTACTTCGCGTTCGTCCTCGGCATCGGCTTCCTGGCCCGCCGGTCCGTCTCGTCCAGCCTCGACTTCCTGCTCTCCGGCCGCTCGCTGCCCGCCTGGGTGACCGGCCTCGCGTTCATCTCCGCCAACCTCGGCGCGATCGAGCTGCTCGGCATGGCGGCCAACGGCGCGCAGTACGGCATGGCGACCGTGCACTACTACTGGATCGGCGCGATCCCGGCCATGGTGTTCCTCGGCCTGGTGATGATGCCGTTCTACTACGGCTCGAAGGTCCGCAGCGTCCCGGAGTTCCTGCGCCGCCGCTTCGGCAAGGGCGCGCACCTGGTCAACGCGATCAGCTTCGCCGTCGCCCAGGTGCTGATCGCGGGCGTGAACCTGTACGCGCTGGCGTTCCTGCTGAACCTGATGCTCGGCTGGCCCATCCCGCTGTCGGTGGTGATCGCGGCGGCGATCGTGCTCACCTACACCGCGCTGGGCGGCCTGTCCGCGGCCATCTACAACGAGGTGCTCCAGTTCTTCGTGATCGTCGCCGCGCTGCTGCCGCTGACGATCGTCGGCCTGCACAAGGTCGGCGGGTGGCAGGGCCTGGTCGACAAGGTCACCGGCGGCCCCGGCGGCGCGGAGCAGTTGTCCGCCTGGCCCGCGACCGAGCTCACCGGCATCCAGAACCCGGTGCTCAGCGTGATCGGCATCGTGTTCGGGCTCGGCTTCGTGCTGTCGTTCGGGTACTGGACGACGAACTTCGCCGAGGTGCAGCGGGCGTTGTCGGCCAAGAGCATGTCGGCCGCGCGGCGCACGCCGATCATCGGTGCGTACCCGAAGATGCTGATCCCGTTCGTGATCATCATCCCGGGCATCATCGCGGCGCTGGTCGTGCCGGAGATGGTGGCGCTCAAGGCCGGTGACGACAGCGGCGGCGTGGTCTACAACAACGCGCTCCCCGCGTTGATCGGCGAGCTGCTGCCCAACGGCATGCTGGGCGTCGCGATCACGGGTCTGCTGGCGTCGTTCATGGCCGGTGTGGCGGCGAACGTGTCGTCGTTCAACACGGTGTTCACGTACGACCTGTGGCAGGACTACGTGCGCAAGGACCGCCCGGACGAGTACTACCTGCGGGTCGGTCGGCTGGCCACGATCGGCGGCACGGTGGTCGCCATCGGCACGGCGTTCCTGGCGGCCGGCTACGGCAACATCATGGACTACATCCAGGCGCTGTTCTCGTTCTTCAACGCGCCGCTGTTCGCCACGTTCATCCTGGCCATGTTCTGGAAGCGGATGTCGGCGGCGGCGGGCTGGGCCGGCCTGGTGGCGGGCACGCTCGGCGCGGTGGCGGTGTTCGTGCTCGCCGAGACCGGGGTGGTGGACCTGCCCGGTCAGGGCGCGAGCTTCGTCGGCGCGGGCGTGGCGTTCGCGGTCGACATCGTGGTGAGCGTGGTGGTCACGGTGTTCACCCGGCCGGTGCCGGAGGAGCGGCTGGTCGGGCTGGTCTACAGCCTGACGCCCAAGGAGGACCGCAGGCACTCCACCACGGGTGACGACGCCGGGTGGTACCGGTCGCCGCTGCTGCTCGGCATCGGCGTGCTGGTGCTGACCGCCGTGCTCAACATCATCTTCGGCTGAGGGAGGTCGTCGTGGCGCGCAAGGCCGGTCTGTTCGACCTGCGACTGGTGATCGCGATGCTGTTCGCGATCTACGGGGTGGTGCTGCTGGTGGTCGGTCTCGGCTTCACCGACGAGGCCGACCTGACCAAGGCGGACGGGCTCAACATCAACCTGTGGACCGGGGTGGGCATGATCGCGCTGTCGGCGGTGTTCGCCGCGTGGGCGACCCTGCGGCCGGTCATCGTGCCCGAGGAGCCCGCCGCCGCCGGTCGGACCGGGGCCGGGGAGTCGTCGGGGTTGGACGGCTGACGGGCCCTCATGGGTGGTTCCGGTCGTTACCGCTGCGGGTAGACCGGGTTGAACGCCTCGACCGTCCAGGTGTCGAGCCAGCGGACGGCGCGTCGGACGCGGCTGCGCATTCGATGATCCTTTCGTCGGGTTCGGCTGCGGACACCTGGTTCAGCGCGTTGATGTTCTGAATCGTTCCCGAAGGCCGGCGTGAGGACGGACACAGGGTTCGTGCCACGAATGGAGCACTGGGTCGCTACCGTGCACCTCGTGCCCCGTCTCGTCGCCGTGTTGAGCTTGATCCTGCTGCTGGCCGGCTGTGCCGGGGCGGATCTGGCCAAGCAGAGGTTCCCGCGCACCACGATCCCGGCCAACGCCGAGAACGTCTCCGACCCGAGCGGGTCGAGCGAGCAGCCGCCGCCCGCCGACGGCGAGCCCGTCGACCCGGCGTTCGCGGCGGACAAGCTGCGGCTGACCGACCCGTGCGAGCTGCTCGACGAGGACGTGCTGAAGCGGTTCGGCACGCCCGGCGACCGGTCGCGCAGCGGGTACAGCCGGTGCTCCAACTTCATGAAGGACAAGAACGGCAAGGACCTGGCCGTCACGGTCGAGATCGGCCAGACCATGACCACCGAGCTGAAGAACGCGGACAAGCAGCTCGCCGGCCTGCGCAGCTACGAGCAGGTGCTGGAGAACAGCGCGTGCTTCGTCTCGGTGATCACGCAGGAGGAGCCCGGCCTGGGCATCACCGTGCAGATCGGTTACGAGGACGGCGACGCGTGCGCGCCCGGCCGGGAGATGGCGGAGTCGGTGGTCCGGCAGATCAAGGACCGCGCGGCGACCCGGACGCCCGCCAAGGGCTCGCTCATCACGCTGGACCCGTGCACCCTGCCGGACAAGGCGGCGGTCGACGCGGCGGCGGGTGCCGATTACCGTCTGTACCCGTACGGGCTGCACAACTGCGCGTGGGTCGGCAAGGACCGCGAGCTGACGCTGGCGTTCCGCGAGACGTTCATCCCCGACGACCGCAAGTTCGAGGCCAAGCAGACCGAGGTCGACCTGGGCGGCGGCGTGGTCGGCTACCAGGTGTCCAGCAGCACGGCGTTCCCGTCGTGCGAGGTCAAGTGGGTGCAGTTGGCCGGCTCGGACAACGAGGGCGAGATCGTCGAGGTCAAGTCGGCCGGCCCCAAGGCGACCGAGTTCGACCGCTGCGCGACGGCCGTGGCGTTCGCCAAGACGGTGGTCGGCAAGATCCCGAAGGGCTGAACGGGGGCTGACATCACCCCCTGTTACCCGTTACTGTCGAGTAACACCCGCGTTCGTGCTTGTGCTTGGAGGGCCCGATGACGCAGACCGCTCCCACCACTCCTGCGCGGGCCGACGACGGGCAGCGGCGGTTCGCGTCGCTCGACCCCCGCACGGGCGAGGTCGTCGCCCACCACGTCATCGCCTCCGAGGAGGACGTGCGGGAAGCCGTGCGCGTGGCGCGGGACGCCTCCGCGTTCTGGGCCGGGTTGGGGTTCGACGGCCGGCGGGCGCGGTTGGACGCCTGGCGCAAGGCGCTGGTGAAGCGGCTGGACGAGCTGCAGGTGCTGATCAGCGCGGAGACCGGCAAGTCCGCCGACGACGCGCGGACCGAGGTGGCGCTGGTCATCGACCACCTGCACTGGGCCGCCCGGCACGCGCCGAAGGTGCTGGGCAAGCGCAAGGTCGCGCCCGGGATGCTGATGTACAACCACGCGGCGACCCTGGAGTACCGGCCGCTGGGCGTGGTGGGCGTGATCGGGCCGTGGAACTACCCGGCGTTCACGCCGATGGGGTCCATCGCCTACGCGTTGGCGGCGGGGAACGCGGTGGTGTTCAAGCCGTCGGAGTTCACGCCGGGCGTGGGTGAGTTCCTGGCCGCGACGTTCGCCGACGTCGTGCCGGAGTTCCCGGTGTTCCAGGTGGTGACGGGGTTCGGCGAGACCGGCGCGGCGCTGTGCACGGCCGGGGTGGACAAGCTCGCGTTCACCGGGTCGACGGCGACGGGCAAGAAGGTGATGGCGGCGTGCGCCGCGTCGTTGACGCCGGTGCTGGTGGAGTGCGGCGGCAAGGACCCGCTGATCGTGGCCGAGGACGCCGACGTGCGGGCCGCGGCCGAGGGCGCGGTGTGGGGCGGGATCTTCAACTCCGGGCAGACGTGCGCCGGGGTCGAGCGGGTCTACGTCGCGGACGCCGTGTACGAGGAGTTCATCGCGCTGGTGGTCGAGAAGGCGAAGAAGTTGCGGCCCGGCGGCGAGGCGGACGCGCACTTCGGGCCGATCACCATGCCCCAGCAGGTGGACGTGATCCAGTCGCACGTGGCCGACGCGCTGGAGCGCGGCGGGCGGGCGGTGGTCGGCGGGCTGGAGTCGATCCGGCCGCCGTACGTCGAGCCCGTGGTGCTGGTGGACGTTCCGGACGAGTCGACGGCGGTGACGGAGGAGACGTTCGGGCCCACGCTGGTCGTGACGCGGGTGGCGGACGCGGACGAGGCGGTGCGGCGGGCGAACTCGTCGGCGTACGGGTTGGGCGCTTCGGTGTTCTCGCGCAACCGGGGCGAGGAGCTGGCGGACGAGCTGCGGTGCGGGATGGTGTCGATCAACGCGGTGCTGGCGTTCGCGTCGGTGCCGGGGTTGCCGTTCGGCGGGGTCGGGGACTCGGGGTTCGGGCGGATCCACGGTGAGGACGGGTTGCGGGAGTTCACGTACGCGCACTCGGTGACGCGGAAGCGGTTCGGGGCGTTGCTGAACCCGATGACGTACGACCGGGGGTCCCGCACGATCCGGCACGTGGTCCGCCTGGTCCGCCTCCTCTACGGCCGCTGACCGGCGTGCCCCACACCCAACCCGCGTGAGTCGAACGCTCAGGTCCCGAGAGTCGAACGCTCACGTCCGGTGAGTTCTACGTTCAGGACGCGAGAGTCCTACGTTGAGGGCGCGAGAGTCCTACGTTCGGGGTGCGAGAATTCAACGCTCGGGGCGTGTGAGTTCAACGCTCGGGGCTCGGGGCTCGGGGCCGGTCCGGCCCGATTTGACATGGTGCCCTTACGGGCACTCCAGGCTGGTCGAACCCATGTCAAATCGGGCCTCGGAGGCTGGTTCCGGGTCCGTGGGGGTGGGGTTGGGTCAGGGGGTGGTGAGGTTCTGTTCGAGGTCGGTGAGGACTTCTTCGGCGGCGAGGACGCCCAGGCCCAGGAACCAGGTCTCGTCGCTGACCGGCTTGGCGTGGTCGGACTTGACGGCGTTCAGGGTTTGCCAGAGGGGGCCGGCCAGGACTTGCTGTTGGGCGGTCTTGGTCTGGTCGCCGTAGGTGCCGATCAGGATCCAGTCGCCGTCGGCTTGGGCGATCTGCTCGGTGCTGACCTCGACGGCCAGGTCGTCGGCCTGGCTGGCTTGGGGTTGGGGGATGCCGGCGTCGATCAGGATCGTGCCGATGAAGCTCTTCTTGGCGTAGAGCCGGATCTTGCCCGGCATGAAGCGGAGCATGGTGACGGTGGGGCGCTTGCCCGTCTTGGACTCGATGGTCTCGCCGACGCGCTTGGCGTGGGACTCGTAGTCGGTGATCAGCTTCTCGGCCTCGGCGGAACGGTCCAGGGCGGCGGCGTTCAGGCGGAAGTTCTCCTTCCACGTGTAGCCCGGGCGCGCGGAGAAGACGGTGGGGGCGATGGCCGAGAGCTTGGGGTACTGCTGTTCGGCGCGCAGTTGTGAGCCGATGATCAGGTCCGGTTGGAGCTTGGCGATGGTCTCCAGGTTGAGGCTGGTGATGCCGCCGACGTTCTCCGGGTTGCCCGCCTTGTCGCCGATGTAGCCGGGCATGGTGGGCGCGCCGTCCGGGTAGGCGACGCCGACCGGCTTGATGCCCAGGGCGACGACGTTGTCCAGCTCGCCGCCGTCGAGGACGACGACGCGTTCCGGGCGCTTCTCGATCACGGTCTCGCCCAGGGCGTGCTTGATCGTGCGGGGGAACTGGCCGGGTTGGGCGTCGGTGCCGAAGCCCGCGCTCTTCTCGCCCGCCTTGCCGAACTCCGAGCCGCCCTGGGCCACGGCGGGCTTGTCGGCCGGCTCGGCGGTCTGGCCGCACGCGGCGAGGGTGAGGGCGGCTGCCAGCAGGGCCGCGATCCTGGTGTTCGACACTCCGGGGTTCCTCCACTACTCCAGGTCACTGACCTGCTGTTCTTAGGGTTGCCTCACCGTAGCTTCCGCTTTCGGGGCCGCTTCCGGTGGAGTAGTAATGGGGTGATCAGCGTCGATCGGGAGGTCCACCCGTGAAGAAGATCATCAACGATCCGGCGACCGTGGTGGTCGACGCGTTGCGGGGCATGGCGCTCGCGCACGCGGACCTGCTGGACGTCCAGTACGACCCCGCAGTGGTGGTGCGGGCAGACGCGCCGGTGCCGCGGAAGGTCGCCGTGATCTCGGGTGGCGGGTCGGGGCACGAGCCGCTGCACGGTGGTTTCGTCGGGCGGGGCATGCTCGACGCGGCCTGTCCCGGGGCCGTGTTCACCTCACCCACACCCGATCAGGTGGCGGCGGCGGTGGCGCGGACCGACGGCGGGGCGGGTGCGTTGCTGATCGTGAAGAACTACACGGGTGACGTGCTGAACTTCGAGACCGCCGGCGAGTTGGCGGCAGCCGATGGCGTCGACGTGCGGACCGTGGTGATCGACGACGACGTCGCGGTGAAGGACTCGCTGTACACGGCGGGGCGGCGCGGTGTGGGCGGCACGGTGTTGCTGGAGAAGATCGTGGGGGCGGCGGCGGAGCGCGGTGTCGACCTCGACGGGTGCGAGGCGTTGGCCCGGCGGGTGGTGTCGCAGGTCAGGTCGATGGGGTTGGCGCTGACGGCCTGCACGGTGCCGCACGCGGGGGAGCCGTCGTTCACGTTGGCGGACGACGAGATGGAGCTGGGGATCGGCATCCACGGCGAGCCGGGGCGGCGGCGGGTGCCGGTCGGGTCGGCCGAGGAGATGGTGCGGGCGCTGCTCGACCCGGTGCTGGAGGACCTGCCGTTCGGCGAGGGCGATCGGGTGCTGCTGTTCACCAACTCGATGGGCGGTACGCCGTTGATCGAGCTCTACTTGGCGCACGGGATCGCGGAACGGCTGCTGGCGGAACGGGGGATCGTCGTGGAACGGCGGTTGGTGGGCCCGTACATCACGAGTCTGGAGATGCAGGGCATGAGCCTGACGGTGTTGAAGCTGGACGACGAGATGGTCGAGCTGTGGGACGCGCCCGTGCACACCCCGGCGCTGCGGTGGGGCGTCTGATGGCGTGCACGGCGGAGTCGGTCGCGGAGGCGGTGCGGGCCGTGGCGGCGGTCGTGGTCGAGCACCGGGAGGAGCTGATCCGGCTCGACCGGGAGATCGGCGACGGCGACCACGGCGAGAACCTGGCGCGCGGCTTCACGGCGCTGGTGTCCAAGTTGGACGAGGTGCCGTCGTCGCCGGGCGGGGTGCTGCGGTTGGTGGCCACGACGTTGATCTCGACGGTGGGTGGTGCGGCCGGGCCGTTGTACGGGACGGCGTTCCTGCGTGCCGCGACGTCGGCGGGTGACGTCGCCTCGGTGGACGGCGCGGCGGTGGCGGCGGCGTTGCGGGCGGCGTTGGAGGGGGTCGTGGCGCGGGGGAAGGCGTCGTTGGGGGACAAGACGATGGTGGACGCGCTCACGCCGGCGGTGGCGGCCGCGGAGTCCGTGGCGGCTGGTGGTGGTGGGGTGGCGGACGTGCTCGGGGCGGCGGCGGACGCGGCCGAGATGGGTGCCGACTCGACCGTGCCCATGGTGGCGCGGAAGGGGCGCGCGTCGTACCTGGGTGAGCGCAGCGCGGGGCACCTCGACCCGGGCGCGCGGTCGACGGCGTTGGTGCTGCGGACGTTGGCGGGGCGGGCGCGGTGATCGGGCTCGTCGTGGTCTCGCACAGCCGGCGGTTGGCCGAGGGGGTCGTCGAGGTGGCCGGGCAGATGGCGCCGTCGGTGGCGATCGTGCCGTCAGGTGGTGACGGGTCGGGCGGATTGGGCACGGACTACGTGGCCGTGGGGGAGGCGATCAAGCAGGCCGATTCGGGGGCGGGAGTGGTCGTCCTGTTCGATCTCGGCAGCGCGAAGATGGTGGCGGACATGGCCGCCGAGGAGGCCGAGGGGTCGGTCGTGGTGGTGGACGCGCCGCTGGTGGAGGGGGCCGTGGCGGCGGCGGTCCGGGCGCAGGGTGGGGCCGGGTTGGCGGAGGTGGCGGCGGCTGCCTCCGGGGTCGTCTCGCCGGTGGCGGTGGGCGGGGACGCGGTGCGGGCCGAGGTGGAGCTGACGAACGTCGTGGGGCTGCACGCCCGGCCGGCGGCGTTGGTGGCGCGGGCGGTGGCTCCGTTGGACGCGTCGGTGGTGGTGCGGTTCGGGGACGAGTCGGCGGATGCGAAGAGCGTGCTGGCGTTGATGGGCCTGGGTGCGCCCGGTGGTGCGCGGGTGCAAGTCGTGGCGTCGGGCGTCGACGCGGCGGAGGCCGTGCGGAGGGTGGAGGAGCTGGCCGCGCGTCGGTTCGACGACTGAGCCGTGCCTGGAACGATTACTTGCTCGATACCGATGGTGAAGCTCACGCGTACGAGGCGTGACGACCGTGGGATAGTCGCGGTCAAGTTACCGTCCGGTAGCCACTCCGTCGAGTGGGAGGTACACAGTGACGCGCCAGTTCACCACGGTCGGAATCGTCGGTCTCGGCACGATGGGCGCCGGTATCGCCGAAGTCCTCGCCCGGACCGGCATCACTGTGGTGGCGGTGGACGTGGACGAGGCGGGCCTGGCCCGCGGACGCGGCCACCTGGACCACTCGACCGACCGTGCGGTGGCGGG
Organism: Actinosynnema sp. NPDC091369; assembly: GCF_044757065.1. Classification (NCBI taxonomy): domain Bacteria; kingdom Bacillati; phylum Actinomycetota; class Actinomycetes; order Pseudonocardiales; family Pseudonocardiaceae; genus Actinosynnema; species Actinosynnema sp. NPDC091369. Next base: position 255,823 of record NZ_JBIVUG010000003.1, read on the forward strand.
CGGCAAGTTGACCGCGGCCGAGCGCGACGCCACGGTGGGCCGCATCTCCTACGCCACGTCGTTGGACGCCCTGGCCGGGGTCGACCTGGTTATCGAGGCGGTGCCGGAGCGGATCGAGCTCAAGGCGGCCGTGTTCGCCGAGCTGGACCGGATCTGCGGGCCGGACACGGTGTTCGCGTCGAACACGTCGTCGTTGTCGATCACCGAGATCGGTGTCCACACCGGACGGCCGGGCAAGGTCGTCGGGCTGCACTTCTTCAACCCGGCGCCGGTGCTGAAGCTGGTCGAGGTGATCCGCACGGTCGTCACCGAGCCGGACGTGGTGACCGACGTGGTCGCGTTCGCCGAAGGGCTGGGCAAGACGCCGGTCGTGATCGGCGACCGGGCCGGGTTCATCGCCAACGCGCTGCTGTTCGGGTACCTCAACCACGCGGTGCGGATGTACGAGTCCCGTTACGCGACGAGGGAAGACCTCGACGCGGCCATGCGGTACGGGTGCGGCTACCCGATGGGGCCGCTGGCGGTGCTGGACCTCATCGGGCTGGACACCGCCTACGAGATCCTGGACACGATGTACCACCAGTCCCGCAACCGGCTGCACGCCCCCGCGCCGCTGCTCAAGCAGATGATCACCGCGGGCCTGCTGGGCCGCAAGAGCGGGCGCGGTTTCTACACCTACGACGGGCCGGACTCGCCGGTCGTCGTGCCGGACGTGCTGACGCCGGTCGCCTCCGCGGAGGACGACGCCGCGCGCGAGGTGCAGCGGGTCGGCGTGATCGGCACCGGGACCATGGCCACGGGCATCGTGGAGGTGTTCGCCAAGCGCGGGTACGACGTGGTGCTGCGGGCGCGGTCGGAGGACAAGGCCGCGGCGGCCGTCGGCAAGGTGCGCAAGTCGCTGGAGAAGGCCGTCTCGCGGGGCAAGCTGTCGGCGGAGGACCGGGACGCCGCGCTGGCCCGCGTCACGCCGGTGGTCGACTTCGCGGACCTCGCCGACTGCGACCTGGTGGTCGAGGCGGTCGCCGAGGAGCTGTCGATCAAGAAGGCGGTGTTCCAGGCGCTGGACGAGGTGTGCAAGCCGGGCGCGGTGCTGGCGACCACGACGTCCTCGCTGCCGGTGATCGAGTGCGCCGCCGCGACCGCGCGGCCCGGTGACGTCGTCGGCCTGCACTTCTTCAACCCGGCGCAGGTGATGAAGCTGGTCGAGGTCGTGGAGACCATCTCGACGTCCGCCGACGTCGTCGCCACCGCGCGCCGGGTGTGCCTGGACCTGGGCAAGGTGCCGGTGCACTGCGGCGACCGCGCCGGGTTCATCGTCAACGCGCTGCTCTTCCCGTACCTCAACGACGCGGTGAAGATGCTGGAGGCGCACTACGCGTCGGCCGACGACATCGACAACGCGATGAAGGTCGGCTGCTCGTTGCCGATGGGGCCGTTCGAGCTGCTGGACGTGGTGGGGCTGGACGTGTCGCTGGCCATCGAGCGGACCCTGTACCTGGAGTTCCGCGAGGCCGGCTTTGCCCCCGCGCCGCTGCTGGAGCACCTGGTGAAGGCCGGGCGGCTGGGTCGCAAGACCGGCAAGGGGTTCCGCGACTACGCGGCCTGAGGGGCGCGTAGTCCGGGCTGATGGCGTGGCGGGTTTCGGCGTTTGGCATCGTGGTCACCATGCGGCGTGTGGTGATCTCGCTCCTGGTGGCGGCGTTCGGTCTGACGAGCGCCTGCGCGTACACGGTCAACGGCACCCCGGTGGCGGAGCAGGTGCTCGACGTCGACCCGCCGTTCACGTCGGCCCAGCCCACCCCGACGGGGTCCGCGGACCCGTCCGGTGAGCCCACCGGTGACGTCGAGGACATCTGCGCGTTGATCGGGTGGAAGGACCTGCCCTACGACGTGCCGGACAAGAGCGCCAAGCCGACGGAGACCGGCTACGACGACGCGTTCGACCAGTCGTGCAAGTGGCAGACCTCCGTCGGCTCGCTCGACGTCGGCGTGACGCTGCGGTTCCGCGAGGGGCGGGCGATCACGCTGGAGCAGAGCAACGGCGAGTTCGACCTCGGCGACCGGAAGGTCACCTACTTCGACCGGACCACGGACACGTCGGTGCAGCCCTCGTGCGTGCTGGTGATGGACTACGCCGGGGGCGGGCTCGGGATCATCGTGATCGACGGGTCCGCCCGTTTCGGCGCCATCTGCGACCAGGGCAAGAAGGTGGCCGAGGTGCTGCTGGAGAAGGAGCCCAAGGGCTGAGCCCGGGTGCTGCCGGTCAGCCGCAGCAGCCGCCGCCGCAGCACCCGCCGCCACCCGCGGGCGCGTCGGCCTTGCCGCTCAGCCCGGCCATGGACAGCAGCTTGACGGTGTCGCCGTGGCCGTTCGGGCACGGCGCGGGCGCGGAAGCCTCGTCCATCGACCGCTTCACGTCGAAGGTCGAGCCGCACGCCTTGCAGCGGAATTCGTAGGTTGGCACGTGCTCATTGTCCCCGGCGCGGTGGGGCCAGCACCAGCAAGGGCACCCCAACAGCGGACACCGCGGCGAGCAGCGTCAACAACGGCAGGCTGTGCACCCAGCCCAGGCCGGCGGCGGCCAGGTGCGTGCCGGTGAAGGTGACGACCCACGTCCGCGAGCTCGGCCGCAGCCACACCGGTGCCACCGCCGACAGCGCGGTGACCAGCATCAACATCGTCGTGCCGAGCAGCACGCCGTGCCGCAGCCCGCGCGGCTGGCCGACCGGGACGTCCGGCTCCACCACGATCGGCCGTGCGGCGTGACCGGACAGGACGTCGGCGGGCGACGGCTCGAACAGCAGCCCGCGCACCACCGGCATCAGCGTCACGGCCACTTCGACGGCCAGGAGAAGGGTTAATACGACCCTTTGCCACTTGCTCACCCAGTGGACCGTAGGCGATCACCCAGGGCGAGCCCGGATACCCTCGTTCCTCGTGCCACGCCGTAACCGCCCGCAACGCCCACCCGAGCCCTCACCCGTCGGTGGGCACGGTTGGGCACGGGCCGAGAGCGCCCCGGACGGCGAGTGGCTGGTGCGCACCGTCTCCGGCAGCGCCACCACCAAGACCTACCGGTGCCCGGGCTGCGACCACGAGATCCGCCCCGGCACACCTCACGTCGTCGCCTGGCCGGCCGCCGACTTCGGCTCCGTCGAAGACCGCCGCCACTGGCACCAGGGCTGCTGGACCTCGCGGACCCGCCGGGGCCCTACCACCCGCCGCTGGTAACGCTCCGTGCTCGTTGGCCGGTGGCGAGTGCCCTCGGGCCGACCGGTGGATCGCACCAGCGCCGACACCGGCACCAGGTCCAGCGGCTCCGGGCGGCTCGGTCAGCCGCGTCGCCCGCCCGTCGCCGGTCGGTCGAATCGTGGACGAAGGGATGAGGTGGCCGGTGGCCGCCCCCGCCATGTGTCCGCGCGCTGACCCGGCCGCCGTGCGGCATGCCGCCGGTTGATGGCCGCGCCCGCCCGACCCGATCGCAGGGCGGCCGAGTCGTGGCTGTCGTCAGCGTTGCCGTGGGTCGTGGGTGCACCCCCTCAGGGGTCGTCGGGCCGGGTGGTTGGTCGGTGGGACGATGACGGGGTGGAGCGCGAGGTGCTGATCAAGGCCAACACCGTGTTGCCGGCACGACGCGAGGCGGTCACGTTGCGCACCGCTGACGGGTTGGCGTTGGTCGGCGAGCTGGCCCTCCCGGTCGACCGGGAGCCCCTGGCCACGGTCGTGCTGCTGCACCCGTTGCCGACGCACGGCGGGATGATGGACTCCCACCTCTACCGCAAGGCGGCCTGGCGGTTGCCCGCGCTGGCCGGTCTGGCCGTGTTGCGGTTCAACACGCGGGGCACGCGCAGCGCGGCCGGGTGCAGCGAGGGCGCGTTCGACCACGCCGTGGGCGAACGGCTGGATGTCGCGGCGGCCCTGGCGTTCGCGGCCGAACGGGGGTTGCCCTCCGTGTGGCTCGTCGGCTGGTCCTTCGGCACCGACCTCGCCCTGATGCACGGGTGCGAGCCGGCGGTCGAGGGTGCCGTGTTGATCTCACCTCCTCTGCGGTGGAGCAAGGCTGAGCACTTGCGGACGTGGGCGCGCTCGGGCAAGCCGGTGGTGTGCCTGGTGGCCGAGTTCGACACCTACCTGCCACCGGCCGAGGCCAGGCGGCGGTTCGGCGCGGACATCCCGACCGCGGACGTCATCGACTTCCCCGGCGCCAAGCACCTCATGGTCGGGCACGCCGAAGAGGTGCTGGACGCGATCGTGTCCGCAGCCGTGCCCGAGGTGCCCACGCCGTTGCCGCGCACCTGGTCCGGCCCCCACGAGCAGCATCAGGCGACCATCGTGGCCTCCTGACGCCGCCAGACCAGCACCGGACCCTCGGCGGTCGTGCTGTCGCCCACGTGCGCGAAGCCCAGCTTCTCCGCGACGCGCTGGGAGGGCCTGTTGCCGGGATCGGTGATGATCGCGACCGGACGGTCCGGCCGGGCCCGGCCCGCCCACTCGATGGCCGCGCGCGCCATCTCCGGGGCGTAGCCGCGACCCCAGTGCCGGGGGCGGAACCGGTAGAACAGGTTGAACGTCGCCTCGCCGTCCAGGTCGTGCTGGCGCAGGCCGCCGAAGCCGATGACCTCCCCGGTCTCCGGCAGCTCCACGGCCCAGTAGCCGATGCCGTCGCGCGCCCAGTGCACCTGCCACTCGGCCAGCATCTTCGCCGCCTGCTCCGCCGACGGTGGCCCCGCCGGGTTGTGGCGGTTCGTCCCCGGATCGGACAGCACCGCGATCGCCGCGCGCACGTCACCCGGGCCGACGCGCCTGAGCAGGAGGCGGTCGGTGCGCATCCGGTCCGGTTCGGGGGTGGAGGTCATGCGACGAAGCTAGCGAGGGGGTCCGACAATTCCGGGTATGGAATCCGCTCCGCTCGTCCTGCTGCACGCCTTCCCGCTCGACTCACGGATGTGGGACGGGGTGCGTGACCTGCTGAAACCGATCACGCCCGACCAGCGGGGCGGCCGACGTTCACCCGATCTGGTGGCTGTTGCGGACGACCTGCTGCGGTTGCTCGACGAGCGCGGGGTCGAGCGGGCGGTGCTCGGCGGGTGCTCCATGGGCGGGTACGTGGCGATGGCCGTGCTGCGGCGTGACCCGTCCCGGGTGGCGGGGCTGGTGCTGGCCGACACGCGCGCCGGCGCGGACACCGACGAGGCGCGGGCGAACCGGCTGGCGATGGCGGGGCGGGTCGAGGCGGAAGGGCTCGGCTGGGTGCCGGACGCGGTCGTGGGCGGGCTGCTCGGACCCGCGGCGGACGAGGCCGTGACCGGGCGGGTGCGGGAGCTGATCCTCGACCAGGACCCGGCGGAGGTGGTGTGGGCGCAGCGGGCGATGGCCGCGCGGCCGGACTCGGCGGACGTGCTGGCCGAGGTGGACGTGCCGGCGTTGGTGCTGGTCGGGGAGCACGACGCCCTCACGCCGCCCGCGTTGGCCCGGGAGCTGGCCGCGACGCTGCGGCACGGCGAGTACGTCGAGCTGCCGGGCGTCGGCCACCTGACGCCGCTGGAAGCACCGGACGCGTTCGCCGCCGCCGTGCTCGACTGGCGACGGCGCGTCGGGGTGTGACGGCGTCCTGAGCGTTGAACTCAGGGGTCCTGAACGTAGGACTCTCGGGTCCTGAACGTAGGACTCTCGGGTCCTGAGGGTTCGACTCTCGGGTCAGCGCTTGGTGGGTTGGGGCTTCGGGCGGGCGATCTTCTGGGTCGGGCCGTCCGGGCCCGGCTTCGGCGTGTCGGCCGGGGGAGCCGGGGGTGAGGCCGGTGCCGGGGTGTCGGCGGAGGTCGGCTTGGCGGCGGTCGCGCCGGAGCCGGAGCCCGTGCCGGAAGTGGGAGCGGGGGCGGCAGGGGTGGGCTGGGACTGGGGAGGGGTCGGGCGTTCCTCCTCCAGGGGGTCCAGCAAGGGGGTGACGTCGTGCAGGGCGGAGCTCACGGCGTGCAGCTGCTGCGACAGGCGGTTGCGGAGTTGGCGCAGGGCCTCGACCTTCTGGGTGGCCTGGGTGACGCGGCGGTTCGCTTCCTCCGTCGCCTCGCGCACCCGGCGGTTCGCCTCGTCGGTCGCCTCCTGCACGCGCGCGGTCGCCTCGCTGATCGAGTCGTGCCGACGGCGGTTGGCCTCCTCCGTCGCCTCGCGCACCAGGCGCTGCGCCTCGGCGTTCGCCGCGGCCTGCTCCTGCGCGACCTGGGCGCGCACCCGCGCGGCTTCCTCGGTCGCCTCCCGCACCCGGCGCTCGGCCTCGGCCTTCGACGACGCCTCCTGCTCGGCCAGCGTCTTCATCGACTCGACCCGCCGGGCCGCCATCGCGATCTCGAAGTCCTCCTCGACCGTGGTGCGGCGCTGCAGCGACTCCTCGTCCAACCGGGTCGCCTCGGCCCGCGCCTCGCCCACGATCCGGTCGGCCTCGGCCCGCGCCGTCTCCAGCACGCCCCGGTGCTCGGCCTCCATGTCGGCGCGCCGCTGGTCGAGCTCGGCGATCAGCTTCTCGTACCGGGTGCGCAGCACCCCCGCGTCGGCCTCGGCCTTGGCGCGGATGTGCCCGCCCTCGGCCTCGGCCCGCGCCTTGATCTCGTTGGCCTCGTCCTGCGCGAGCCGCAGCATCCGCTGCAACCGCTCGCTCAGCCCCTCCAACGTGGTCGGCGGCAGCGAGAGCCGCTCCACCTGGCCGCGCAGCTCCGCGATCTCCGACCGGGCCGCCTCCAGCTGCCGGGCCAGGTCGTTGGTCTGCGACACCGCCGCGTCCCGGTCGGCCGCGAGCAGGCGCAGGTCGGAGTCCAGGCGTTCCAGGTGGTCCTCGACCTGGGCGCGGTCGTACCCGCGCTTGACGATGTCGAAGCCGGATCCCAGGGGGACGAGGTCACGGTCGTCGGCGAGGCCCATGTCGCTCACGCTACCCGCTCCCGATGTGCGGCGGTCACCCGAGCGCCGCACATCGGGAGTGATTTCGCTTTAGACGCCCCGGAAACGGTTGATCGCGTCCAGGTGGGCGGCCCGCAGCTCGTGGTCGCGTACCCCCAGGCCCTCCTCCGGCGCCAGCGTCAGCACGCCGACCTTGCCCTGGTGGGCGTTGCGGTGCACGTCGTGCGCGGCCTGCCCGGTCTGGTCCATGGAGTACACCTTGGACAGTGTCGGGTGGATCTTCCCCTTGGCGACCAACCGGTTGGCCTCCCAGGCTTCCCGGTAGTTCGCGAAGTGCGAGCCGACGATCCGCTTGAGGTGCATCCACAGGTACCGGTTGTCGTACTGGTGCATGTACCCGCTGGTGGACGCGCACGTCACGATCGTGCCGCCCTTGCGCGCCACGTACACCGACGCGCCGAACGTCTCCCGGCCCGGGTGCTCGAACACGATGTCCGGGTCGTCGCCGCCGGTCAGCTCGCGGATCTTCGCGCCGAGCCGCTTCCACTCGCCGACGTCCTGCTCGTGCTCGTCCTTCCAGAACTTGAAGCCCTCGGCGCTGCGGTCGATGATCAGCTCCGCGCCCATGCGCCGGCAGATCTCCGCCTTCTCCGGGGACGACACGACGCACACCGGGGTGGCGCCGCCGTTGAGCGCGAACTGGGTCGCGTAGGAGCCGAGGCCGCCGGACGCGCCCCAGATCAGCACGGTGTCGCCCTGCTTCATGTTCGCGCCGTTGGTCGACACGAGCTGCCGGTAGGCGGTGGAGTTCACCAGACCGGGTGACGCCGCCTCCTCCCACGTCAGGTGGGCGGGCATCGGCATCAGCTGGTTGGCCTTGACCAGGGCGATCTCGGCGAGGCCGCCGTAGTTGGTCTCGAAGCCCCAGATGCGCTGCTCGGGGTCGAGCATGGTGTCGCTGTGCCCGTCCGGGTGCTCCAGCTGCACGTCCAGGCAGTGCGCGACGACCCGGTCGCCGGGCTTCCAGGTGTTCACGCCGGGGCCGGTGCGCAGCACCACGCCCGCCAGGTCGGAGCCCACCACGTGGAACGGCTGGTCGTGCCGGCCGCCGTACTTCTTCAGGAACGCGAACGTGGGCAGCGGCTCGAAGATCGAGGTCCACACCGTGTTGTAGTTGATCGCGCTGGCCATCACGGCGACCAGCGCCTCACCGGGGGCGAGCTCGGGCGTGGCGATCTCGTCGACGTGCAGCGACTTGCGGGGGTCCTTGTCCTTGGTGGCCAGGCCCTCGAACATCTTGACCTCGTCGGCGTGCACCGTCACGCCCCGGTAGCTCTCCGGTACGTCCAGCGATCCGATCGCGTCCAGTTCGTCCGCGAGGATCGCGTCGAGGATCTTCTGCACGGCGTTCCCTCCCAATGGGGGCTTCGGGATGGTCGATGTGGCGGGCTCTAGAGGTCCACGCAGGTTGCCGGAGGTTACCCACGGGTAACCGATTCAGAACGCGGGCTGTGAGCCACTGCACTGGCTTTTCCCCCGATCGGTCGTTCTTGACCGGGCGGCCAACCAAGCGGACCATCGGAGGTGTCCGACGGACGAGGACGGAGGTACTGGTCATGGCAAAGGCGTGGACCAGGTGGCAGGACTGGGCCGAGGTCGTCATCGGCGTGCTGGTCCTGCTCTCGCCCCTGGTGGTGGAGACGACCACCGGGGCCATGTGGACGATGATCGTGCTCGGCGCCCTGATCGCCATCGACGGCCTCGCGTCGCTCGCGATGCCCGGGATGGTCTACGGCGAGTGGTTCCAGATGGTCCTGGGCGCGCTGCTGTTCATCTCGCCGTGGGTGATGGGCTACAGCGACCTCGCGGGCGCGGCGTGGATCTCGTGGATCGGCGGCGTGCTGACGGTGGCGGCGGGTGCGATGGCGCTGCCGCTGGCGAACGCCGCGCACGGCGGCCGGGTCGCGGGCACCGCCTGAGGGCGACCGCCTGAGGGTGACGACCTGGAGGCGACGGCCGGCAGGTGACGACAACCGGGCCCACGGCAGCCGCCGTGGGCCCGATCGACGCGGAGGGGGAGCGGGGCAGTGGTGGAGGACCCGTCGGCACGGGAGCGGATCCTGCGAGCGGCCGAGGAGTTGTTCGCCGAGTCGGGCTTCGACGCGACGCCGACCTCGCGCATCGCCGAACGGGCCGCCGTGCCCAAAGGGCTCGTGCACTACTACTTCCGCCGCAAAACGGACCTGTTGGCGGCACTCGTGCAGCGGCTGCCGGACGGCACCGTCGACGCCCGCCGCGTCGTGGTCGTCGGCGACATCGCCGAGAGCCTGCGCCGGCTCGTCGCCGCGCTGGACGCCCGGCTCGACGCGTCACCGCTGCTCAGCCACCTGCTGTGGCGCGAGGCGGACACCCACAAGGCGGTCCGCGACGCGCTGCACGAGCGGTACCGGTCGGTGGCGCGGCAGATCCGCAACGTCATCCTGGCGGCGGGCGGGGCGGCGGTGGCCGCGAAGGACGTCGACAGCGCGTCCGCGCTGCTCGCGCTCGCGGTCAGCTACCGGCACTCGGTGGCCCGGCACGCGCCGGGCGACGACCGGATGGACCTGGAGCTGTCGTTCGTGGCCGCCGCCCTGGAACGGCCCTAGCGCGGGCTCGCCCTGATCCGACCGGTGACTCCTAGTGGTCGGCCGCGGGCTCGACGAGCTCCACCAGCACGCCGCCCGCGTCCTTCGGGTGCACGAAGTTGACCCGGCTGTCGGACGTGCCGCGCCGCGCCGCCTCGTACAGCAGGCGCAAGCCCTTGGCGCGCAGCGCGTCCGCCGCCGCGTCCACATCGGACACCCGGTAGGCGAGCTGCTGCAACCCCGGACCGGACCGGCCGATGAACTTCGCGATGGTGGACTCCGGCGTCAACGGCGCGAGCAGCTGCACGGCGGTGCCCGTGCCGTCGTCACCGGGCGCGCGCAGCATCGCCTCGCGGACGCCCTGCTCCTCGTTGACCTCCTCGTGCGCGACCTCCAGGCCGAAGTGCTCGCGGTGGAACGCGATCGCGGCGTCGAGGTCCGGCACGGCGATGCCGACGTGGTCGATGGCGGTGACAAAACCGCGGAGTTCTTCCATGGTCATGAAGGCTAGTGGCCGAATCGGTGCAGGTCCCGCTGTGCGACGCCTCACAGGGCTACTCCGTGGTAACCGTGGGTATCGTGGCGTGTTAACAACCGCTTACACCCGCTGTGGAGGCTGCTGTGTCCGGTTCCGTCATCGTCGCCGGGGCCCGTACCCCGATGGGGCGACTGCTCGGATCGTTGAAGGACTTCTCCGGCGCCCAGCTCGGCGGCGTCGCGATCTCCGCGGCCCTGGAGCGGGCCGGTGTCGCGCCCGAGCAGGTCCAGTACGTGATCATGGGCCAGGTGCTCACCGCGGGCGCGGGCCAGATCCCGGCGCGCCAGGCGGCGGTGAACGCGGGCATCCCCATGACCGTGCCCGCCCTGACCATCAACAAGGTGTGCCTGTCGGGCATCGACGCGATCGCGCTGGCCGACCAGCTCATCCGCGCGGGCGAGTTCGACGTCGTGGTGGCGGGCGGCCAGGAGTCGATGACCCAGGCGCCGCACCTGCTCCAGAAGTCCCGCGGCGGGTTCAAGTTCGGCGACGTGACCATGCTCGACCACATGTCCCACGACGGCCTGTTCTGCGCGTTCGACCAGGTCGCGATGGGCATGTCCACGGAGAAGTTCAACTCCCGGCACGGCCTGACCCGCGAGGAGCAGGACGAGTTCTCCGCCCGGTCGCACCAGCGCGCCGCCAAGGCCGCGGGCAACGGCGTCTTCGCCGAGGAGATCGCCCCGGTGTCGATCCCGCAGCGCAAGGGCGACCCGGTCCTGTTCGCCGAGGACGAGGGCGTGCGCGGCGACACCACCGCCGAGACGCTGGCCAAGCTGCGCCCCGCGTTCGCGCCCGACGGCACCATCACCGCGGGCTCGGCGTCGCAGATCTCCGACGGCGCGGCGGCCGTGGTCGTGATGAGCAAGGCCAAGGCCGAGGAGCTGGGCCTGACCTGGCTGGCCGAGATCGGCGCGCACGGCGTCGTCGCGGGCCCGGACGCCAGCCTGCACCAGCAGCCCTCGAACGCGATCAAGGCCGCCTGCGCCAAGGAGGGCATCGACCCGGCCGACCTGGACCTGGTCGAGATCAACGAGGCGTTCGCCGCCGTCGGCATCGTCTCCATGCGCGAGCTCGGCCTGTCCGAGGACGAGGTCAACGTCAACGGCGGCGCGATCGCGCTGGGCCACCCGATCGGCATGTCGGGCGCCCGCATCGCGCTGCACCTCGCGCTGGAGCTCAAGCGCCGCGGTGGCGGCGTGGGCGCGGCCGCGCTGTGCGGCGGCGGTGGTCAGGGCGACGCCCTGATCGTCCGCGTGCCTAAGGTCTAGAGGTGTGACCCGCACCGTTGACGTAGCCGAGCTGGTCGACCGCGCGCGCGAGGGACAGCCGCGCGCGGTCGCCCGGCTGATCTCGCTGGTCGAGGACGCCAGTCCGCAGCTGCGCGAGGTCGCGGGCGCACTGGCCCCGTTCTGCGGGAACGCGCAGGTCATCGGCCTGACCGGCGCGCCGGGCGTGGGCAAGTCCACGTCCACGTCGGCGTTGGTCGCGGCCTACCGCAGGCGGGGCAAGCGGGTCGGCGTGCTGGCCGTGGACCCGTCGTCGCCGTTCTCCGGCGGCGCGCTGCTCGGCGACCGGGTGCGGATGGGCGAGCACGCCACCGACCCCGGCGTGTTCATCCGGTCCATGGCCACCCGCGGCCACCTGGGCGGGCTGTCCTGGGCCACGCCGCAGGCGTTGCGCGTGCTCGACGCGGCGGGCTGCGACGTGGTGCTGGTCGAGACGGTCGGCGTGGGCCAGTCCGAGGTCGAGGTGGTGTCGCTGGCCGACACCACGGTGGTGCTGCTCGCGCCCGGCATGGGCGACGGCATCCAGGCCGCCAAGGCGGGCATCCTGGAGATCGCCGACGTCTTCGTGGTCAACAAGGCCGACCGGGACGGCGCGGACCAGACCGCGCGCGACCTCAAGCACATGATCTCCCTCGGCCGCCGCGAGCGGGAGGGCCCTTCGTGGCGGCCACCCGTGGTGAAGACCGTCGCGTCCCGCGCCGAAGGGCTGGACGACGTCGTGGACGCGGTCGACGGGCACCGCGCGTGGCTCGTGGAACGCGGTGAGCTGGACCGACGCCGCGCGACCAGGGCCGCGGGCGAGATCGAGGCCATCGCGCTGGAGCGGCTGCGCTCCCGGATCGGCGGCCTGCGCGGCGCGTCCGCGCTCGAAACCCTCGCCAAACGGGTCGTGGCGGGTGAGCTCGACCCCTACGCTGCGGCTGATCGACTGGTCGAGGGGGTGGGGGTATGACGACGCCGGTGGTGGTGGACATCGGCACGCGGGACACCCGCCGGGTGATCATCGGCGGCTCGGTGGCCGGTGTGCTCGGCGTGCCGGCGCTCGTGGGCGCGGTCAGCGCGTACGGCGACGGTGAGGGCGTGGGCGGCACGATCGCGCTCGTCATCGGGCTCGCGTTCACCGGCATCGCGCTGGGCGCGGTGCTGAACTGGAAGAAGGTCTCGCGGCCGCGCAAGCTCGTCTTCGAGGCGCCCGGCGTGCGGTGGGACGACCCCGCCGGCGCGCCGTGGGCGGTGGCGTGGCACGAGCTGGGCGCGGTGCGCATCTCGCGGACGCGGGAGCGGGTCGTGCACCCGGCCGACGCGGTGCTGCGCAAGACGATGGTGCGGCTGGACCTGCTGCCCGCCGACCGGAACGGGTTCCGGGCCCGGCACGCCGACATGGCGCACCTGGCCCGCGAGGACGGCGCCTACCGGCTCCCGCTGGGTGACGCGGCGGCGCTGGTCCCGGTGGTCGAGCGGGCGGTGCTGGGCTTCGCGCCGCATTTGTACCGGGGTGTTCAGGACGAGGGCTTCACGGTGGGGTTGTCGTGAGAGAGATCGAGATTCCCTTCGGCAACCGGGCCGAGCGGCGCGCGGGGCTGGCGGTCCAGCTCGGGTTCACCGCGTTCGGCGTGCTGCTGATGTTCCTGGCCTACGGCGACGGGCACCTGGCGGCGATGTTCGTCGGACCGCTGGTCGCCGTGGGCGGCCTGATCGGCGGCGGCGTCTGGCGGCGCAAGGCCCGGCCGCGCCGGCTCGTGGTCGAGCCGCAGGGCCTGCGCTGGGAGGAGAAGAACGGCTCGTGGGCCGTGCCGTGGTACGAGCTGGCCGCGGTGGCGCTGTCCTTCGACGACAAGTCGAAGCCGTCGCTGTGGCTGCACCTGACGCCGAACGACCCGCGGGCGTTCGGCGCCACGTACCGCAGCATCCCGACGACCGCGTTCGGCCACCGGGTCCAGTTGCCCGACGACATCGGCGGCGAGATGCTGGACCTGGCGCTGAAGCGGCACGCGCCGCAGGTCTACCGCGGGTTCGTGCCGCACTTCGACGGTGGGCCGGGCGCGTCGCTGTGACCGGCTAGGCCCGCGCGGCCAGGTGCGCCTCGTGCTGGGACACCGCCTTGCGCCACAACGGGTCGCGGTCGGCTTCGGCCACGACCAGCCCGTAGACGTCGGCCAGGGCGGCGAACCAGTCGGGCCGCCGGTCCAGCACGGTCCTGGTGGTGGTGCCCTCGACCCGGGCCAGGGTCAGCGCCCGCAGCACGTCCCAGCCCCGCCCGTCGACCCGCAGCGCGCTGAACGTGCGCACGAAGCCCGACTCGGGTGACGTGGACAGGTGCACGTGCCGGTCGGCGAAGTGGTCCATGCCGACCGCGTCCGGCGCGAAGTGCATGGCGAAGAAGCTGCCGCGCGGGTCGTGCCGCAGCCGCCACGCGCCCGGCGCGGCCTCCGAGGGCGCGAGTTCGAACGTGAACGGGCCCTGCTGGTGGACGCCGGCGCGCAGCGGCAACGGGGAGTGCAGGCCGTCACCCAGCCCGACGTCCACCAACCAGGCGTCGTCGGAGTCGGGCAGGTCGCGCACGGTGAGGGCGAGGTGGTTGCGGGTGATGGCCGGCTCGACGTCCTCGGACGTCTGCACGCCGCCGGGGTGCCGGGTGACGCGGTAGCCGAGCGCCCGCAGCAGCTCGCCGAACGCCGCGTTGAGGTGGAAGCAGTACCCGCCGCCGCCCGCCAGCACCCTGGCCACCGAGTCGAGCGGGTCGATCGAGGTCGACCGGCCCAGCTGGACCTCGACCGTCTCGTACGGCACCCGTTCGACGAACGCCCGGTGCAGCCTGGTCAGCGCGGCCACCCCGGGCGGTTCGGCGTCGGCCAGGCCCAGGCGGCGCAGGAACGCGGGCACGTCGAGCGGACGCATCGGGAAATCCCCCATCCGGGTGGTAGGTCGAAGCCGGGACTTCCGACTCTAGGCAAGGACGATCACAGAGCCGAACGTTATTCCGGCGACTGGGGGATGACGAAGAGGTGCGATGTACGACTCCGCTGGGCTTCAGGTCCTGTCCCGCGAGGAATGCCTGAAGCTGCTCGGCACGGCCGCCATCGGCCGCCTGGTCTACACCGACAAGGCGCTGCCCGTGGTGCACCCGGTGGTGTTCGCGCTCGACGGCGAGTGCGTCGTGCTGCGCGTGCCCGACGGCAGCGCCACGCTCGTCGCCCGTGACACGATCGTGGCGTTCCAGATCGACGACATCGCGCCCGACCTGTCCCGCGGCTGGTCGGTGATGGCGGTCGGGCACGTCACCGAGGTGCAGGAGCGGGAGCGGCTGGCCGAGCTGCACCGGCTGCCGCTGGCCTCGCGCGGGCACGGCGGCGGCGACCACTTCCTGGTGGTCGACCTGGAGCTGCTGTCCGGTCGTCGCATCCCCTAGGCGGACGCGTTAACCTCGACACCTCCGACTCTTCAGGGTGGTCTCGGGTGGCCGGATCCCCGGACGCGAACGCCGCGACGCGGCTCGACGGCCTGCTGCGCGAGTTGACCGACCGCACCGCCGAGGCCGTCGGCTCGCAGGAGCGGCTGCACCGGCTGCTGAGCGCGGTCGTGACGCTGGCCAGCGACCTGTCGCTGCCCGACGTGCTGCGCCGGACCGTGGAGTCCTCGTGCGGCCTGGTCGGCGCGCGGTACGGCGCGCTGGCCGTGATCGGGCCGAACCGGCAGCTGCTGGAGTTCACCCACGACGACGGCCACCACGACACCGAGGTCGACGAGCCCGGCGCGGGGGCGCCGACGTTCGACCCGACCGGGCCGGGCTTCCTGGGCGTGCCGGTGCACGTGCGCGGCTCGGTGTTCGGCAACCTCTACCTCAGCGACAAGGCCGACGGCTCCGACTTCACCCGCGCCGACCGCGAGGTGGTGACCGCGGTGGCCGCCGCGGCGGGCATCGCGATCGAGAACGCCAGGCTCTACGCCCAGTCGCAGCAGCGCGAGGTGTGGCTGCGCGCGTCCAACGAGGTGACGAACGCGCTGCTCACCGGCACCCCCGACCGGGACGCGCTGCGCCTGGTCGCGGTGCGCGCCCGGCTGGCCGCCGACGGCGTGAACGCGCTGCTCGCGCTGCCCGACGTGCAGGGCGAGCTGGCCGTGCGGGTGGTCGACGGCGAGGTGCGCGGGTTCAGCGCGTCCGGCCAGGGCGGCCCGGCCCGCGAGGTGTTCGACACCGGCAGGGCCAAGGTGCTCGACGGGCTGCCCGGCCAGGCCCGGATCGGCCCGGTGGTGTTCGTGCCGCTCGCCGCGGGACAGCGGGTGCTCGGCGTGCTGATGGTGGCGCGGGCGCGGGAGCAGCGGGCGTTCGACGCCTCGGACGTGGCGCTGGTCGAGTCGTTCGCCCGGCAGGCGGCGCTGATCCTGGAGTTCACCCGGGCCACCGGTGCGGGACGGCGGCTCGCCGTGCTGGAGGACCGCGACCGCATCGCCCGCGACCTGCACGACCTGGTCGTGCAGCGGCTGTTCGGGCTCGGCCTGGGGTTGCAGAGCATGAACGGGCTGGTGGAGCAGCCGATGGTGGCGCAGCGGCTGGCCGACTTCGTCACCGAGGTCGACCAGACGATCCGGGAGATCCGGCGCACCATCTTCTCGTTGCAGGAGCCGCCCGCGGGTGCCGCCGACCTGCGCGCCCAGCTGATGAAGGTGGTGCAGGAGTCGACCCGGCTGCTCGGCTTCGAGCCGTCGCTGGCCATGGACGGTCCGATCGACTCGGTGGTGCCCGACCACGTGCGGCCGGACCTGCTGGCCACGCTGCGCGAGGCGCTGGCCAACGCCGCCCGGCACGCGGCGGCGAAGAAGGTCGAGGTCGAGGTGGTGGTCGACCGGGCCGCGACCACCCTGCGGCTGGTCGTGCGCGACGACGGCGACGGCCTGCCGTCCGGCCGCGGCAGGCACACCGGCGGCCTGGTGAACATGGCGGCGCGCGCCGCGAGGTGGGACGGTTCCTGCGAGGTCGAGTCGGCCGAGGGCAGGGGTGTGACGCTGACGTGGTCCGTCCCGTTGGTGACGGTGTAGGGGAGGGGTCCATGTCCATCTCGGTGCTTCTGGTGGACGACCACGAGATCGTGCGGCGGGGACTGCAGCAGTTGCTGGCGGTCGAGTCGGACATCGAGGTCGTCGGCGAGGCGGAGAGCGCGGCGGCGGCCGTGTCCGCCGCCGCGTTCCACCGGCCCGACGTCGCCGTGATCGACGTGCGGCTGCCCGACGGCGACGGCGTGACCGTGTGCCGGGAGATCCGCTCGACGGTCCAGCCGCCGCCCGCGTGCCTGATGCTGACCTCGTACTCCGACGACGAGGCGCTGTTCGGGGCGATCATGGCGGGGGCGGCCGGGTACATGCTCAAGCAGGTGTCCGGCAACGACCTGGTGTCCGCGATCCGCACGCTGGCCGCGGGCGGCTCCCTGCTGCACTCCGGCGTGACCGCGACCGTGCTGCAACGGCTGCGCGGCGGACCGGTCGAGGACCCGCGCTACGCGTCGTTGAGCCCGCAGGAGCGGCGGATCCTCGACCTGATCGCCGAGGGCCTGACCAACCGGCAGATCGCGAACCGGCTGTTCCTGGCCGAGAAGACGGTCAAGAACTACGTCTCCACGCTGCTGCACAAGCTCGGCTTCGACCGCCGGACCGAGGCCGGGGTGTACGCCGCCCGCCGGCGGCAGGCCGGCGGGCTCTAGCCGCCGGACCGAGCGGGGGCTGAACCGGGGACCGGAGCGGTGGGGCCCGGCCGGCCGGACCCGGCTAGAGCGGCCAGCCGACCAGCGGGGCGGCTGAGGCAGTGGCAGTGGTCGGCGCGGTCGGGTCGGGCAGGGGCATCCCCGGGCAGGTCAGGTCGTGCGGCGGCACCGCGCCGTCCACGATGAACGCCTCCACCACCTCGTCCACGCACGGGTTGCCGAAGGCGTAGATGCCGTGGTCGCCCTCGTCGGTCACGGTCAGCAGCCGTGAACCGGCGAAGTTGCGGTGGGCGCGCTCGGCACCCTCCAGCGGCGTCGCCGGGTCGCGCTCCGACTGCACCATGAGCACCGGCGGCACGCCCTTGCCGGTCGGCTTCTTCATCTCCAGCGGCGGCCGGTCCCAGAAAGCGCACGGCGCGAGCCGCTGGTAGTAGCCGTACAGCGGGTAGCGCGCGCCCAGCCGTTCGGCCTCCGCCGCCAGGGTGGCGCGGTTGTGCCGGAACTCCGTGTCGTTGCACGTGACGGCGTACAGGGTGGCCGAGGACGCGTCCGGGTACCGGGTCGACGCCGCCGCCGAGACCGCCGCCGGAACCGCTGCCGCCACCGCCGCCGAGACCGCCGACGGCTCGGCGAGCCAGGCCAGCGCCGCGGCCGTGCCCGGGAACTGCTGCTTGCTGTACTGGGCCCGGACCAGGGCGAGGTCCAGCACGACGCCGTCGACCACCGTGCCGTCCGACAGCACCACCGGGTTCGCGGCCAGCTCCGCGCGGGTCGTCTCGTAGACCTGGCGGACCTGCTCGGCGGTCGTGCCCAGGTGGTAGACGCTGTCGTACCTGGCCACCCAGGGCAGGAAGTCGGTTCGGAACCGGCGCTCGACGGCGTAGCCGAAGTTGTCGAAGATGTCCTGGAACGTCGAGGTGAAGTCGGCGTTCGAGTCGAGCACGAACCTGTCCACCCGGTCCGGGAAGTACGTGGCGTAGTACGCGCCCATCCAGGTGCCGCCCGAGTAGCCGATCCAGTTCACCTTCTCCCGGCCCAGCAGGTGGCGCAGCAGGTCCAGGTCGTGCACGGTCTGCTCGGTGTTGACCACCTTCCCGAACTCGCCGGAACGGGTCCGGCAGGCGGTCGCTTGCAGCTCGGCGCTGTCGTAGAGCAACTCGGTGTTGGCCCGGCTGCGGTCGCGCGGGTCGGCGAGACCGATCCACTGGTACCCGCCGCACGTGACGTTCGTGCTCGCGCCCGTGCCGCGCGGGTCGATGCCGATGACCTCCATGGAGTCGACGAGCTTGGCCCGGCCGGTGTAGGTCAGCGGCAGCGCGCGCCCCGGCGCGCCCGGACCTCCCGGGTTGGTGAGCACGACCCCCTTGGCCCGGCCGTCACGCGGCTTCAGCCTGCTCACCGCGATGGTGATCTCGCGGCCGTCGTGCGGCGTGCGCCAGTCGAACGGCGCCTGGAACGTGCCGCACTCCAGCCCCTCGTACTCGGCGCACGCCGACCAGGTGATGGTTTGTCCGGTTTCGGCCTGTGCGTGCACCGGCGACAACGAGCCGATCAGGCCCGCGATCACGGCCGCGGCGGTTCTCCCCCTCATGGATCTCCCCCTCCGTCGAGGTCTCCAGTCGACCGCGCACGTACTCTGGGGGACAACCGCAGAAAGGCCCTGTTCGGCTCTACGAAAGACTTAAGCCACTCGGGCTCGGAGGAAAGTAAGGTCGCTGGAGTGGGGATTTTCCGGAGGAAGCGGCCTGCCGCGCTCGCCCGCGAAGTGGTGCGGGACCACACCTACGACGACGCGATCCTGGACATCGCGGCGGAGGAGATGGACGCGGGCCACCTGAGGGCGGCGACCACGGTGCTCGCGGAGTGCCGTGACGAGCCGGAGGTGCGGGCGCTGCGGGTCGAGGTGCTCGGCGAGCACGCCATCGGGCACGCCGACGAGCTGCTGGAGCTGGCCAAGAACAACACCGACCCGGACCTGTGGCTGCTGGCCGGCACGGCGTTCATCCGGGAGGCGTGGGCGATCCGCGGCTCGGGCCGGGCCGACAGCGTCGGCAAGGACCGGTTCAAGGTCTTCTTCGGCACCCTCCGCAAGGCCGTCGGCCCGCTGCACGAGGCCGCGAAGCTCCTGCCGCGCGACGCGGTGCCGTGGGCCCAGTTGCAGACCGCCGGCCTGGGGTTGCAGGTCGACCGCGACCAGAAGGACGAGGTGTGGCGGGAGATCGTGGCGCGGTGCGCGACGCTCTACCCGGCGCACTGGACCCGGTTGCAGATCCTGGCGTCCAAGTGGGGCGGGTCGGCCGAGGAGATGATGGCGTTCGCGCAGGGCAGCGTCGACGCCGCGCCGCCGGGCGACCCGGTGGTGGCCATGCTGCCGCTGGCGCACTTCGAGATCTTCCTGGAGCAGTTCGAGGACGCCGTGCAGGCGCGGTCGGCGTTGAAGATCGCGACGCTGAAGATGCGCTACTTCACCCGCCACCGGGAGGAGATCGCCACGGCGGCCGACAAGTGGGACTCGACCCCGAGCAAGCCCCACCCGCGCTCCCTCCAGGCCCACAACCTGTTCGCGGCGGCGTTCGCCCTGGCCGACGACGCGCCGCGGGCGAAGCGCCACCTGCTCGGCATGCGCGACCACGTGCACGAGGTGCCGTGGGCGTACGTCGCCTACCTGGCCGACGACCTGGAGAAGGAGTACTCGGAGCTGGCGAACAAGTACCTGTGACGCCCGGTGGCCGGGGTCCGCGCCCGGCCACCGCGACCCGGCGTCAGCACCTCTGCTTGTAGAAGTACTTCGAGTTGGCCTCCATGTCGGCCTTGGTCAACGCGACCAGGTCCGTTTCCACGTCCCGCTCCACCGGCTTGCCCTCCAGCGCCGCCACGGCCTGCTCGACGCCCGTCCGGCCGATGGTCGCCGGGTCCTGCGCGATCAGGGCCTGCACCACCCCGGCCCGCAGGTCCTCCACCTGCTTGGGCGACGCGTCGAACCCGACCAGGTTGACCGCGCCGGTCCGGCCCGCGTTGCGCAACCCGGTCGCCGCGCCCTCGCCGGTGTTCAGGTTGGTCGCGAACACGCCGATCAGGTCCGGGTTGGCCGCCAGCGTCGCGGTCACCTTCGAGGCCGCTTGGTCCGGCTCGTTGTCGGTGTACTGCCGGCCCACGTACTTCAGGTTCGGGTACTTCTTGATCTCCTCCTCGAACCCGGCGGCACGCGCGTCCGTGGTCGACGTGCCCGCTTTCGTGTTCAGCACGAGCACCGAACCGGTTTTGTCGCCGACGAGCTCGGCCAGGGTCCGCGCGGCCAGCCGCCCGCCCTGTTCGTTGTCCGACGAGATGGTGGACACGGCCACCGAGGTGTCCTCCAGCTCGGTGTCGACCTCGACGACCTCGATGCCGGCGTCCTTGAGCTGCCGCATCGGCCCGGCCATGGCCTTGTCGTCGGTCGGCGCGATGAGCACCGCGCCCGGCTTGTTCGCCAGCACGCCGGTCACGATCGGGGTCTGCAACGTGGCGTCGAACTTCGCCGGCGCCTGCACGTCGACCGAGTAGCCCGCCGCCGAGGCCGCCTCGCGGAAACCGCACTCCATCGAGATGTAGAACGGCTCCGCGGCCACACCGGGGATCAGCACCATCTTCTTGGCGTCACCCGTGCCGCCGGTGTCGCCGATCTGCCCACCACCACCGCACGCGGTGAGCAACAAAGCTGTCGAGACAAGAGCAACCGTCTGTCGTCTGATTGTCAGCTTCGCCGACGGATACGACATGTTCTCCCTCTCCTTAGCGCCTGTCGCGAGCCTTCCTGCGCGACTGGTCGAACCACACCGCCGCCACCAGGACCAGCGCGACCGCGATCGGCTGCCAGTACACGTTCACGCCGACGATCACGAACCCCTTGCGCAGCACGGCCGGGATGAACACCCCGAGCACCGTGCCCACCACCGACCCCGCGCCGCCGAACAGGCTGGTGCCGCCGAGCACCACGGCGGCGACGGCGTTGAGGTTGTCGGTGTCGTGCCCGGTGATCGACGCGACCCGGAAGTAGGCCAGCGCCATGAACCCGGCCAGCCCCGCCAGCACGCCGGCCAGCAGGTACACCCGCACCAGGTGCCGGGTCACCGGGATGCCGGCCCGCCGGGCCGCCTCCTCGTTGGAGCCGATCGCGTACGTGTGCCGGCCGAACACCGTCGTGCCGAGCACCAGCGCGCCCACCGCCGTCACCACCGCGGCCAGCAGCACGAGGTTCGGCACGCCGAACCAGGTACCGGTGCCCAGACCGTCGCCGAGCACGTCCGGCACGCCCGCCACGTTGGAGCCGTCCGAGATCAGCTGCCCGGCCCCGAGCGCCGCCCCGAACGACCCGAGCGTCACGATCAGCGGCGGGAGGCCCGCGCGGGCGATGAGCACGCCGTTCAGCAGGCCCCACGCCGCGCCGGACGCCAGCGCCACCAGCAGCCCGACGAGCACCACGCCCCACCCGGCGGTGGTCGCGTCGCCGCCGTGCAGGGCGTTCATCGCCATGGCGGACGTGACGCCGGAGAACACCAGCACCGAGCCGACGGACAGGTCGATCCCGGCGGTGACGATCACGTAGGTCATGCCGACCGACAGCACCAGCAGCACCGACGTCTCGACCAGCGTGGTCTGCAACGTGAACACGGTCAGCACCGCGTCCGGCCGCAACGCGCCGAAGACCGCGACCAGCACCAGCAGCACCACTGCGATCCACAGCGTGTTCGCGCCGAACAGCCGCCGCACCGCGCCGCGGGCCGTCACGGGCCCTCCTGGGACAACGCGCCGGTCATCGCGCCGACCAGCTCCTCGACCGTGGTGGCCGCCGCGTCGAACCGGGCCACCCGCCGACCGAGCCGCAGCACCTCGACCCGGTCCGCCACGGCCAGCACCTCGGGCATGTTGTGGCTGATCAGCACCACCGCCATGCCCTGGTCGCGGACCCGCCGGACCACGTCGAGCACGCGTCCGCGCTGCACCACGCCCAGCGCCGCGGTCGGCTCGTCCATGAACACCACGCGGCCGGCCCACACCACCGACCGGGCCACCGCGACGCTCTGCCGCTGGCCGCCGGACAACGCGCCGATCGGCACGTCCACGTCCGGCAGCTCGACCCCGAGGTCGCGGAACGAGGCGACCGCCCGCCGCCGCATCTCCCGCTCGTCCAGCACGCCGAGCCGGCCGAGCAGGCCGCCGCGGCGCAGCTCCCGGCCCAGGAACAGGTTCGCGGCCGGGTCCAGGTCCGGCGCCACGGCCAGGTCCTGGTACACCGTCTCGATGCCGAGCGCCCGCGCGGCGACCGGCGAGTCCAGCACGACCGGCGCGCCGTCGAGCAGGATCGTGCCCGCGTCCGGCCGCTCCACCCCGGACAGGCACTTCACCAGCGTCGACTTGCCCGCGCCGTTGTCACCGACGAGCGCGACGACCTCGCCCGCGTCCGCGGTGAACGAGGCGCCGCGCAGCGCCTCCACGTTCCCGTAGTGCTTCACCAACTCCCGTGCGTCCAGTAACGGCAAGTCCACCTCTCAGCTCCTCGGCACCGATGGCGGCCTGCACCGGATGGCGACCACGTCGCCGGTCACCTCGACCTCGCCCGCCGCGTGCGGCACGACCACCGTGCTGCCCCGGTGCACCGCGACGGGACCGAGCGTGCCGGCCCCCTCCAGCACCACGTAGACGCCGAACGAGGGCTCCAGCGCCGCCGAGCCCGACACGTGCAGCCGGTCGGCGCGGAAGAACGGGTCGGCCTGGGCGTCGAACAGGTCCACCGACCGCCCGGTGAGCGCCCGCGTGCGGCGCACCAGGTCGGCGGGGGACTGGGCGCGGCGCTCCAGGCAGTCCAACGCCTTGTCGTAGCCCAGGCCGAGGTGCCCGGCCTCGGCGTCGGCCAGGAAGCCCTGCCACTCCAGCGTGACCGAGAAGTCCGTCGGCTGCTGGAGCTCCACGATGAACACGCCCTCGCCGATCGCGTGCGGCACGCCGGCCGGCACGAACACCGTGTCACCGGGCGAGACCTTGACCGGGTTCAGCGCGCCGAGCATGGCCGCGGAGTCCTGGGTGGACACCCACTCGGCGGCGACGGCGGCGGGCACGTCCTCGCGGAACCCGATGTAGACCGTCGGGTCCGGGCCGGACGTGCCGATCACGATCCACGCCTCGGTCTTGCCGTGCCGGCAGCCCAGGTGGGCGGAGGCGAACGCGTCGGACGGGTGGCAGTGCACCGGCAGCCGCTGCCCGGCGTCGAGCAGCTTCACCAGCAGCGCCGGGTCCGCGCCGAACTCCGCCGCGTGCTCCGCGCCCAGCCACGACGTCGGGTCGGCCGCCACCGCGTCGCGCAACCACCGCCCGTCCGGCAACCGCGTCAACCCGGCCTCGTCCTTGCCGAACTGCGTGGTGGTCGACGCGACCCAGTCCTCGGGCCCGGTGTCGGCTTCGTCCTGGCTCCGGAACGCCGCGATGGCCGCACCGCCCCGGTAGAACTGCCGGGGCTGGTTGGCCTCCAGCGCGACGGGCTGGGTGTCGGAACTCATGCGCGTACCTCTCCTGATCCACGGGCCACCAACCGGACCGGCAGGACGACGCGGCGCGGTGGGGAGCCGTCGCCGTCCAGTCGGGCGAAGAGCAGGTCCGCCGCTGCCTTGCCGAGCGCGCTCGCGTCGTGCGCGATCACGGTCACCGGCGGGGACAGCAGGTCGGCCAGCTCGAAGTCGTCGAAGCCCACGAGCGCGGGCCGCGAGGTGCTGCCCGCCAACGCGCGCACGGCGTGCACGGTGATCCGGTTGTTGCCCGTCACCACGGCGGTCGCCGGGTCGGCGGCGTTCCGCAACCCCTGCAACGCCTTGCGCACCGACTCCTCGTCGTGCGGGCCCATCACCACCAGCGACTCGTGGTAGCCGATGCCGGCCCGGACGCAGCCTTCGCGGTAGCCGCGCAGGCGCTCGTTGGCGGTGAAGATGTCGGGCGCGTCGCCCAGGAACGCGATCCGCCGGTGCCCGAACGACGCCAGGTGCGCGACCGCCTCGGCGGTGCCGCCGATGTTGTCCACCAGCACGGTGTCGGCGACCACGTCACCGGCCGGCCGGTCCAGGAACACCACCGGCGTGCCCGCGCGCATCTCCGGCACCAGGTACCCGTGCTGCAACCCGGCGGGCACGATCAGCAGGCCGTCCACCCGCCGCGAGCAGAACTCCAGCGACAGCTCGCGCTCCCGCGCCGGGTCCTCGTCGGACGAGCCGGTGATCACCTGCCGGCCGCGCAGCCGCGCGACCTCCTCGACCGCCCGGGTCACGCCCGAGTAGAACGGGTTGCCGACGTCCTCCAAAACCAGCCCGACGGTGCCGGTGGACGAGCCGCGGCGCAGGTTGCGGGCGCTGAGGTTGCGCCGGAAGCCGAGCTGGTCGATCGCCGCGAGCACGCGCTCGGCGGTCGCCGGGTGCACGCCCGCCTCGTCGTTCACCACGCGCGAGACGGTCTTGATGCTGACGCCCGCCAGCCGTGCCACGTCGTTCATCGTGGCACGCCGCACCTTGCGGGCGCCTGCCGCACCGTTCGGGGACAACGTTGTCATAGTGCGCGAATCACACACCCCGTGTTCACGGATGTCAACGGTCGGGCCTGTCCCGAACCGGACATCCCGGTTACCGGGGTTGACGGCGCACCCGTACTCTCCGCGAGTATGTGACTACGGATCGTTCATGGACAGCGTTGTCACCGGGAGGCGACTCGTGCGGACAACCCTTGCTCTCGCAGCGGCGGTGGCGCTCTCGGCGGCACTGGCGGTGGTCCACCCGGCGGCAGGGGAGGCGCAGGTGGAGGACCTGGCCAGGTGGGTGAACCCGTTCGTCGGCACCCAGCCGGGTGGCCCGGACCACGGCACGGGCGGCGGCGCGGGCAACAACTTCCCCGGCGCGGACGTGCCGTTCGGCATGGTGCAGTGGAGCCCGGACACGGTGACCCGCCAGCACGGCGGCTACGCCTACGCCGACGACCGCATCCGGGGCTTCAGCCTCACGCACCTGTCCGGCGCGGGCTGCTCGACCTACCAGGACATCCCGATCACGCCGTTCGTCGGCGAGGTGACCACGTCCCCGGCGACCGACCCCGACCGGTACGTCTCGACGTTCTCGCACGAGCACGAGACCGCGTCCCCCGGCTACTACGGGGTGACGCTCGACAGCGGGACGAAGGTCGAGCTGACCGTCACGCAGCGCACCGGCGTCGGCCGGTTCGCCTACCCCGGCGGGCAGCCGTCCACGCTGCTGGTCAACACCTCGGGCTCGATCTCGGGCACGGACGACGCCGAGATCACCATCGGCGCGGACACCCTCAGCGGCTGGGCCACCAGCGGCCGGTTCTGCGGCGCGGACCACCGCTACCGGGTCTACTTCCACGCCGAGTTCGACCGGCCGTTCGCGTCCGTCGGCACCTGGCGCAACGGCGCGGTCACGCCCGGCCGGTCGACCGAGCGGGGTGGCTCCGGCGTCCGCGAAGGGCTCGGCGACGCGCCGAAGACCGCGCGGGCGCAGGGCGAGCGCGAGGTCGCCACCGACGACACCACGGTGTCGGGTCCGGGCACCGGCGGCTGGGTCACGTTCGACGACCCGGACGTGACGATGCGCGTCGGCCTGTCGTTCGTGTCGGTCGACGGCGCGAAGAAGAACCTGGCGGCCGAGAACTCGGGCAGGTCGTTCGACGCCGTGCACGCCGCCGCGCGCGGTGCGTGGAACGACCGGCTCAACCAGGTGAAGGTCACCGGCGGCACGGATGCCCAGCGCACCACGTTCTACACCGCGCTGTACCACTCCCTGTTGCAGCCCAACGTCTTCTCCGACACCGACGGCCGCTACCCGGGCTTCGACGGTCGCGTGCACACCGCCGAGCACGGCCACGCCGTCTACACGAACTTCTCCGGCTGGGACGTCTACCGCTCGGAGATGCAGCTGCTGTCGCTCCTCGCGCCCGCGGAAGCCTCGGACATGGTCCGCTCGATGGTGGCCTTCGCCGAGCAGGGCGGCGCGTGGGACCGCTGGACGGTGGCCAACGGCTACACCGGCGTGATGGTCGGCGACCCGTACCACGTGATGGTGGCGAGCGCGTACGCCTTCGGGGCCAGGGACTTCGACGCGCGCAAGGCACTGCTGCTGATGCTGCGCGGCGCAACCCAACCGACCCAGGGCTACGAGGAGCGCCCCGGCCTGACCGAGTACCTGGACCTCGGCTACGTGCCGGTCGGGGCGCGCAACGTGTGGGGCGCGCCCGCGACCACGCTGGAGTACACGACGGCCGACTTCGCCATCGCCGACCTCGCCCGCCGGCTGGGCGACGGCGCGGTCTGGCGGACGTTCATGGCCCGCGCCCAGTACTGGCAGAACACCTTCAACCCGGCCACCGCCCACACCCAGCCGCGCAACCGGGACGGCTCGTACGTGGAACCGTTCAAGCCGGGCAGCCCGGACAACTGGGTCGAGGGCAACGCGGCCCAGTACACGTGGATGGTGCCCTACAACGTGCGCGGCCTGTTCTCCGCGATGGGCGGTGACGCGAACGCCCGCGACCGGCTCGACACCTTCTTCACCAAGCTGAACGCGGGCCCGGACGAGCCGTACGCGTTCCTCGGCAACGAACCGATCATGCACTCGCTGTGGCTCTACAACTGGGCCGGCGCGCCCGCGAGGACGGCGGCCGTGACGCGGCGCGCGGTCACCGAGCTGTTCGGCCCGGGACCGGACGGGTTGATGGGCAACGACGACCTCGGCCAGATGTCGTCCTGGTACGTGTGGGCGGCGCTGGGCATGTACCCGGTCATCCCCGGCCGGGCCGAGCTGGTGGTCAACAGCCCGCTGTTCCCCGAGGTCGTGATCACCCGCCCGAACGGCGCGCCGATCGTGGTCAAGGCGTCCGGCAGCGGCACGTACGTGGCGGACCTGAAGCTGAACGGCCGCAGCCAGACCCGCACGTGGCTGCCCGAGTCGCTGGTGGCCAACGGCGGCACGGTGGAGTTCGCGCTGTCCGGTGCGCCGACCGCCTGGGGCACGGGCCCGGCCGACGCGCCGCCGTCGTTCCGGGACGGCGAGGTGGGGCAGCAGGCGTTCGTGGACCCCGGGCGGCTGGTGCTGCCCGCGGGCGGCAGCGGCACGGTGACCATCGGGGCGCAGGACTTCTCCGGTGACGGCGGCAAGGTGTCGTGGACCGCGCAACCCCCGGCGGGGATCACGCTCACCCCGTCCTCCGGCACGGTGACGGTCCCGGCGCTGGCGAAGGCGGGCACCGAGGTCACCGTCGCGGTCGCGGCGGACGCGGCCGAGCGGACCCACCGCGTGCCGCTGACGTTCTCCAACGGGCAGCGGTCCGCGGTCTCGGTGCTGGTGGCGGAACCGGGCAGCCTGCGCGCGGCGTTCGACAACGTCGGCACGTCACCGGACGACGACCCGGCCGCGGGCAACTTCGACGGCGGCGGGTGGAGCTACTCGCGCGACGCGCTGGCCGAGGCGGGCGTGACGCCGGGCGGCACGGTCACCTCCGACGGCCTGACCTACTCGTGGCCGACGTCGCCGCCCGGCGAGGCGGAGAACGTCAACGCCTCCGGCGAGACGATCACGATCACCGCGCCGGCGGGCGCGACCAAGCTCGGGCTGCTGGGCGCGGGCGGCAACGGCAAGACGTCCGGCACGCTCACCGTCACCTACACCGACGGCAGCACGCAGACCGCCGAGGTCGGGTTCTCCGACTGGGCGCTGGGCGGCGCGGCGAACCCGCCGTCGTTCGACAACCGGGTCGTGGTCACCACGCCGTACCGCAACAACTCCGGCGGGGAGCCGCAGGAGCTCGAGGTGCACGTGTTCGCGACCGCGCCGATCCCGTTGCGGGCGGACAGGCAGGTCCGGTCGGTGACGCTGCCCGCGACGGTGGCCGGCGGGACGTTCCACGTGTTCGCCATCGCGGTCGGCTGACCCTATGGTGGATCGGGTGACTGCTGACCCGGTGGAGTCGGTGAACACGTTCATCGGCACGAAGGACGACGGGAACACGTTCCCCGGCGCGTCGATGCCGTTCGGCATGGCCCACTCGAGCCCGATCGGCTCGCACTACGCCGGGTACCGCTACGACGACCCCCTGATCCGCGGGTTCGGGCACTTCTTCCTGTCCGGCGCGGGGTGCTCGGAGCAGGGCGGGCTGGTGTCGATCCTGCCGACCACGGGCCTGCCGCGCACCTTCGACCACCGCGCGTACGGCGCGGCGTACACGCACGAGGGCGAGGTCGGCAAACCCGGTTACTACCGCGTGCGGCTCGCGTCCGGCATCACGGTGGAGACGACGGCGACGACCCGCGCGGGCGTGGAGCGGTTCTCGTTCCCGGCCGGGGCGACGCCGCACGTGCTGGTGAACGTGGGGCAGGCGAACGACGGCGAGCCGGTGTTCGCCGGCAGCGTGCGGGTGGTGGACGACCGGACCGTGGCCGGGACCGTGGTGGCGCAGGCGTTCTGCGGCGGCAAGCCGTACACCACGTACTTCACCACGACGTTCGACCGGCCGTTCCGCGAGACCGGCAACTGGGGCGGCGCGGAGGGCGGTGCGGGGCTGCGGGGCCAGTGGGTGACGTTCGAGGACGGCCCGGTCACCGCGGCGACCGCGATCTCCCACGTGGACGCGGACGGCGCGACGAAGAACCTCGGCGAGGCGCGGGGGAAGTCGTTCGACGAGCTGCGCGCGGCGGCTCAGGAGGCGTGGCGGCGGGAGCTGTCGTGCGTCGAGACGTCCTCGGAGGGCGAGGACCGCACGGTGTTCTACACCGCGCTGTACCACGTGCTGCTGCAACCGTTGACGGGCAACGACGTGGACGGCCGGTACCGGGGGTTCGACGACCGGGTGCACACCGCGGACGGCTGGACCTACCACGAGTTCTACTCGCTGTGGGACACCTACCGGGCGCACAACCAGCTGTTGGCGCTGCTGCGGCCGTCGCGGGCCAAGGACATCGCGCGGTCGGTGCTGGCGATCCACGAGCAGGGCGGGTGGCTGCCCCGGTGGGCGTACGCCAACCAGGAGACCAACACGATGACCGGCGACCCGGTCACGCCGTTCCTGGTCGACCTGTGGCGGTTCGGCGCGCTGGCGGGCCTGGAGGAGCGCGCCTACGCGGCGCTGTGGCAGAACGCGACCGGCGTGCCGCCGGCGTCGTCGCCGTTCGAGGGCCGGGCGGGCAACCCGTCCTACCTCCGCGACGGTTTCGTGCAGTACGACAAGGGCTTCCGCAAGAAGGGGCAGGACGTCGACCCGCACCACGGCGCGTCGGCGACGCTGGAGTACGCGCTGGCGGACGCCGCGCTGCGGATCATGGCGCGCGAACTGGGCCACGAGGACGACGCCGAGGTCCTGCGCCGCCGCGGCCTGAACTACCGGGTGCTGTGGGACGGCACGGTGTCCGACCGCGGGTTCACCGGCTTCCCCCGGCCGAAGGTGGGCGGCGGCCGGTGGCTGGCGCCGTTCAACCCCCAGGGCCCCGACGGCTTCCACGAGGGCACGGCGTGGCAGTACCAGTGGCTGGCGCAGCAGGACGTGCCCGGCCTCGTGGCGCTGCTCGGCGGCCGGGACGCGGCCCTGGCCCGGCTGGACGACTTCTTCGCCTACCCGGACCTGGTGGCCGACCCGGCGCGGGCCGTGCGCGAGAAGTGGGTTGTCGGGCCCTACAACTACTACAACCAGTACCGCTACAACCCCAACAACGAGCCGGACCTGCACGTGCCGTGGATGTACGCGCTGGTGGGGCAGCCGTGGAAGACGTCGGCGGTGGTGCGGGCGGCGCAGACGTTGTTCGTCGACGCGCCCAACGGCGTGACCGGCAACGACGACCTGGGGCAGATGTCGGCCTGGTACGTGTTCAGCGCCCTGGGCCTGTACCCGGTGATGCCGGGCACGGGCGACTTCGTGCTGAACGCGCCCCGGTTCGGCCGGGCGGTGGTCCACCTGGAGAGCGGCCGCGACCTCACGATCACGGCGGAGGGCGCGGACCCGGCGAAGCTCCGGTACGTGCGCTCGCTCCGGGTCGACTCGCAGCCGTGGGACAGGGCGTACCTGAACCTCGACCGCCTCGACGGCGCGCACCTGGAGCACACCCTGACCGCCGACCCCGCGGAGGCGACGTGGGCGACCGGGCCGACGGCCGCGCCACCGTCTCCCAGCACAGGTGAGCACGTCTCGTAATCGGCTCCGCGCGCACAGCTACCAGCAGGTCGGCCGAAAGTCTCGATCGTCTTTTACTTCCGTCGCGAACCGTTCGAAGTGTCGCCGCCGGCCCTCGCGACCGCATACCGTCCAGCCATGACTGGGGCACGCATACCGGCCGTCGTGGTAGCCGACATCAGAAAGAGCTACGGCGAGCTGAAGGCGGTGGACGGCGTTTCGTTCACCGTCGCCGAGGGGGAGTTCTTCGGCATCCTCGGGCCGAACGGCGCGGGGAAGACCACCACGCTGGAGATCGTCGAGGGCCTGCGCCAGGCCGACGGCGGCCAGGTGACGCTGCTGGGCGAGCAGCCGTGGCCGCGCAACCCGAAGCTGCTGCCGCGCATCGGCGTGCAGCTCCAGGCGTCCAGCTTCTTCGAGAAGCTGACCGCGCGCGAGCAGCTCCAGACGTTCGGCTCGCTGTACGGCGTGAGCCGGCGCAGGGCCGACGAGATGCTGGAGCTCGTCGGCCTGTCCGACAAGGCCGACGTGCAGGAGAACAAGCTCTCCGGCGGCCAGCGGCAGCGGCTGTCGATCGCGTGCGCCCTCGTCCACGACCCGGACCTCGTCTTCCTGGACGAGCCGACCGCGGCGCTGGACCCGCAGGCGCGGCGCAACCTGTGGGACGTGCTGCGGGCGATCCAGGCCCGGGGCAAGACCATCGTCTACACGACCCACTACCTCGACGAGGCCGAGATCCTGTGCGACCGCGTGGCGATCATGGACCGGGGCCGGATCCTCGCGATGGACGCGCCCGCGACGCTGGTGCGCGGCCTCGACGCGCCCACGCACGTGGTGCTGCAGAAGGGGTTGCTGACGCGTGAGGCGGCGCGCGGCATCACCGGGGTCGAGGACGCGCACGAGGACGAGGTGTCGTTGACCATCTCCACCCGCAAGCCCGCGCCGGTGCTGTCGGCGCTCGCCGAACGCGGCACGCTGGACGGGTTGCAGGTGCGCACGGCCACGCTGGAGGACGTCTTCCTCGACCTGACCGGACGGGAGTACCGCGCGTGACCGCGTTCCGGAGCCTGTCGGCGGCCATGGTCAAGGGCTTCCTGCGGGACAAGATGACGTTGTTCTTCGTGTTCCTGTTCCCGCTGATGTTCCTGGTGGTGTTCGGGCTGCTGCTCGGTGACTCGGGCAGCGACAAGACCAAGATCGCGGCGGTGGGCGACGGGCCCGTGCTGACGACGTTGGAGCAGACCGGCGCGATCGAGCTGGAGAAGCACGGTGACGTCGCGAGCGCGCGGCAGAAGGTGGACGACGGCGACCTGCCCGCGGCCGTGGTGGTGTCGGGTGACCGCGTGGAGCTGATCTACGCGGCGAGCGACCAGGTCGCGGCGGGCACCGTGCTGGGCATCGTGTCCGGGGTGGTCGACAAGATCAACCTGGGTGCGGCGGACGTGCCGCCGCGGTTCACGCTGGAGACGCGGTCGGTGGAGGACGCGTCGCTCAAGCCGATCCAGTACCTGACGCCGGGCATCCTGTCGTGGGCGATCTCGATCTCCGGCGTGTTCGGCTCGGCGCTGACGATGGTGTCGTGGCGCAAGAAGCAGGTGCTGCGGCGGATCCGGCTGGCTCCGGTGAGCACGACGACCGTGCTCACGTCGCGGGTGCTGGTGAGCATCGGCACGGCGGTGGCGCAGGGCGTGGTGTTCGTGGCGGTGGCGCTGCTGCCGGTGTTCGGGTTGAAGCTGACCGGTCAGTGGTACCTGGCGCTGCCGTTGCTGGTGCTGGGCACGACGGCGTTCTTCGCGGTCGGGATGCTGGTGGGCGCGTTCTGCAAGACGGAGGAGGCGGCGTCGGGCGCGGCGAACATCGTGATCATGCCGATGGCGTTCCTGTCGGGCACGTTCTTCCCGGTGGAGAACGCGCCCGCGTGGCTCCAGACCGTGTCGAACGTCTTCCCGTTGCGCCACATGAACGACGGCATGCTGGACGTGCTGGTGCGGGGCAAGGGCGTCGAGGCCCTCCTGCTGCCCTCCGCCGTCCTGATCGCCTTCACCCTCGTCGTGGGCTTCATCGCCGCCCGCATCTTCCGCTGGGACGACTAACCCGCGAGAGTCCTACGTTCAAGCCGCGAGAGTCCTACGTTCAGGACACCTGAATTCAACACTCAGAACAGCGGATCTTGTCCTGAGCGTTCAACTCAGGGCGCGCGAACGTAGGACTCTCGCGCTCCGAACGTAGGACTCTCGAGGGGTGGGGAGGGGGTGAGGGGGGTCACGAAGCACAATGGAGGCATGTTCAGCAGCGCTGTTGGTCGGTTTCGCCTGCTCGCCCTGGCCGAGGCGGTGTCGTGGGCCGGTCTGTTGATCGGCATGTTCTTCAAGTACGTCGTGGTCGGGAACGAGATCGGCGTGAAGGTCTTCGGGCCCGTGCACGGCGCGATCTTCGTCGGCTACGTGCTGGTGACGTTGATGCTGGCGCACCGCTGGGACCGCCGGACGCTGATCCTCGGCCTGGTCGCGAGCATCCCGCCCTTCGGCACCGTCGTCTTCGAGCGCTGGGCCAACCGCACCGGCCGCCTGGACGAGACCGAGGACGCGGTTCAGACCGCCAACGACTGAGCGCGTTCCAGCTCCGCCTCCGGGTCACCGAGGTGGTAGACGCGTTCGCTCGGCTCGATGTTGTCCAGGAACTCCTGGTACACCACCGCGCCGACGAGGTGTGACGCCGGCCGGGCGTGCCGCAGCGCGCTCGCCGGATCGCTCGACGGGAAGTGGTGCGACCACGCCTCGACCCACGCGCGCTCGATCGACGGCCGGAACTCCGGCGCGACGAACCCGATCAGCCGCGCCGCGTCCAGCGCCGGGTGACCCCAGTGCGCGTCACCCCAGTCCAGCACCACCCCGCCGGAACGCCAGTTGCCCGGGTGGAAGTCCCCGTGCAGCAGCGTGTCCGGCAACCCGAAGTCCGGCACCCGCACCCCGCGCACCCGCAACCGCGGCGGACCGGCCAACGCCGCCTGCACCGCCACCCACCGCGGCACGATCCGCTCCACGACGTCCGCGCCGGGGCGCCAGCAGTCCACCCCGGGGGCCTCCGCGAGCAGCACCCGGCCGGGCTCGGCCGCGATCAGCGACGGCGCCAGCGTCGGGTCGACCGACGCCACCAGCCCGATCACCTCGGCCTCGTCCGCCAGGAACGGCGGCGTCGCCTTCGCCCACGCGGTGCCGCCCGCCGTCGGCAGCCGGTACAGGCACGACAGGTTCCACGTCTTCACCTGCACGGCCGGCCCGGTCACGTCGACGTGCCGCCGCGCCCACTCCACCAACGCCGCCGGCCCGCCCGGACGCGCCCACGGCAGCCGCAGCGGGTGGTCGGGGAACTCGTGCCGCGCCGAACCGGCCGACAGCCCGCGCGCGGGCACCCGGTCGGCCTCCACCTGGTAGGTCACCACGCCGTCGCGCATCGCCGGCGTCGTGGTCCCGACCAGCCGCAACACGCTCGTCGTCACGCCGAGCACCGCGTCCAGGCGCGCGGTCACGGGTTCGACGTCGTTCCACCACGGACTGTCGACGGTGAACGGTTCGGCCTCGCCCACGTACCGGCCGCCGACCGTCACCAGAGCCCTGATCTCCCGCACGCCGTGCAGCGTGGCCGGGCCGGCGGCGGCCTGTCGACCGAATTCAGTCCTCGAAGTCGCCGACCGCGCGGCGGACCTTCGCCAGCAGGTCGGTCAGCTGCTCGGTCTGCCGGTCGGTGAGCCCGCGCAGGCCGAACTCGACGCTCGTCACGGCCTCCGTGGCCGCCTCGCGCCGGGCGTGCCCGGCCTCGGTGATCTCCACGAGGGTGGTGCGCCGGTCGGTGGGGTGGGGGTTGCGGCGCACGAGCCCGTCGGCTTCCAGCCGGTCCACGATGTTCGTGACGCTCGTCGGGTGCAGCTGGAGGCGTTCGCCCATGACCCGCATCGGCAGGCTGCCCGTGCGGGCGAACGTCAGGAGCACCAGCGCCTCGAACCGCGCGAACGTCAGCCCGTGCGGCTTGAGGGCGGCGTCCACGGCGGACTGGATGATCTGCTGTACTCGCATGACGCTGGTGACCGCCGCCATCGCCGTCGACGGTCCGATCCGCTTCTCCCACAGCTCGGCGGCGCGCGCGATGGGGTCGAACGGCAGCGGCTGGGACGTCATGCGCCGAAGCTACCAGTGGGTACCCCGACCAGGAGGCAGTAGTGCTCGTCGCGTTCAGTGTCAGCCCGCTCGGCGGGGAGTCCGACGGGGTGGCCGAGGCGGTCGCCCAAGCCGTGCGGGTGGTCCGCGAGTCCGGCCTGCCCAACGAGACCAACGCGATGTTCACGCTGGTCGAGGGCGAGTGGGACGAGGTGATGGCGGTGGTCAAGAAGGCGACCGAGGCCGTGCAGGCGACCGCGCCGCGGGTCAGCCTGGTGCTCAAGGCGGACATCCGGCCGGGCTGGACGGGCCAGCTCACGGCCAAGGTGGAGCGGGTCGAGCAGCACCTGGGGGCAGACATTTAGTAGGACGTCCTACTAAATTGACGCTCATGGAGCCTCGAGACCTGTGGGTGCGCTTCGAGACGTACCACGACGTCACGTACTTCTCGCCGGAATCACGGGCGGTCACCGACGCGCTGGGCTGCAAGGGCGGCTGGATGGGCTACTTCGGCCAGCGCGCGGCACCGCTGGGCGCGGCGGCGCCGGAGGTCGTGACCGCCGCGTTCTTCAGCTTCCACCCGCGCATGGTGGCCCGCGCGCTGCCCGACGCGTGGGACGTGGCGAGCCCCGCCCGCTTCCTCGAAGCACGGCTGGAGGGCGTCGACCGGGCCCTGCGGCGGATGCTGGAGAGCCTGGACGTCGCCGAGGCCGCCGAGCTGGCCGGGCAGGCGGCCGAGGCCGTGCCGCTGGCCGGGCGGGTGCTGGGCGCGGCGAACCGGGTGCTGCCCTTGCCCGACGAGCCGCACCTCGCGCTGTGGCAGGCGTGCACGACGTTGCGCGAGTCGCGCGGTGACGGGCACATCGCCGCGCTGGTGGCCGCCGACCTGGGGCCGTGCGAGACGTTGGTGCTGTTCAGCGCCGACAAGGGCCTGGACCCGGCGTACATGCGCACCGCGCGTGGCTGGTCGGAGCAGGAGTGGCGGGAAGCCGAAGCGGCCCTCGGCGAGCGCGGGTTGTTCGACGGCGGGCTCACCCCGGCCGGTCTGGCGCTGCGCGAGGACGTCGAACGCCGCACCGACGAGGTCGCCACCCGTCCGTGGGACGTCCTGGGCGCGGCCGGCACCGCCCGCTTCGCCGAGCTGATGACCCCGATCGCGCTCCGCCTGGGGCGTCTGAACGAGGCCATGCGGACCAACCCGATGGCGATCGACCCGGTCGCGCAACTCCCCGGCTAGCCGCGCGCGGCCCGCCGCCGGACTCGTGCCAGGATGGAAGGCGTGACAAGGCCAGACCCCCGAAAGACCGCCGCACTGTCCGCCGCGCTGTCCGGGGCGGTCGACCTCGGCGCGCTGAAGGCCCGGGCCGACGCCGCGAGGCAGCGCGCCACCACCCCACCCCCGTCGCCGGGCTCCGGTTCCGGCGGCGGCTCGGACGCCGGTCCGAGCCCGTGGGTGCTGGACGTCACCGAGGCGACGTTCCAGTCGGTGGTCGAGCGTTCCCTGGACGTCCCGGTCGTGGTCGAGCTGACCGCGTCGTGGAGCCCCGAGGCGGGCCAGCTCTCCCCGGTGCTGGAACGCGCCGCCAGGGCGGGCGGCGGCACCTGGCTGCTGGCCAGGGTCGACCTGGACGCCAACCCGCGCATCGGCCAGGTGTTCGGCGTGCAGTCGGTGCCGACCGTGGTCGCGATCGCCGGCGGCCAGCCCATCGACGCGTTCGCCGGTCCGCTACCGGACGCCGAGTTCGGCCAGTGGATCACCCGCCTGCTGGACGCCCTGCGCGACCGGCTGCCGGGCATCAAGGCCGCCGAGGCCAACCGCCCCGCGACCGGCGAGGAGCCCGCCGCGGAACCGGAGGACCCCCGCTTCACGGCCGCCGAGGAGGCGTTCGAGCAGGGCGACTTCGCCGCCGCGGAGGCCGCCTACGAGGCGATCCTGGCCGCCGAGCCGGGCAACGCCGAGGCGAAGGCGGCCCTGGCCCAGGTCCGGTTCACGGCCCGCGCCGAGGCCGTGCCCGCGGACGCCATCGCGAAGGCCGACGCCAACCCGGACGACGTGGACGCCCAGCTCGCGGCGGCGGACCTGGAACTGGCGACCAACGACGTCGAGCAGTCGTTCAAGCGCCTGGTCGACACGATCCGCCGCGTCTTCGGCGACGACCGCGACCGGGTCCGCGAACACCTGGTGAGCCTGTTCGAGCTCTTCCCGCCGGACGACGACCGCGTCGCCAAGGCCCGCCGGAACCTGGCCAGCGCCCTGTTCTGAGCCCGTCCCGCCCGACCGGGTGCCCCTTCACCGGGGACCCGGCCGGGCGGACCCGGGTGCGGTGTGCGACGACCGGCCGCCGGAGGTGATGCGCACCCGGCATTGCCGCCGGCGAGGCAGGCCGATCACCGGACAGGTGCCGCGTGCAGCCGGCTCAGCCGGCGTACTTGCGGGTGCAGAGGCCGGCGCCCTGGTAGAAGCCGTCGCGGAACGACTCGACGCGGGCGAAGCCGGACGGCACCACGGTGCCGTTCACGTCGGCCGCGATCAGGCTCTTGTCCGCCAGCAGCTCGGCCACGGCCTCGTCCAGGTCACCGGACGACAGGCGCAGCTTGGCCCCGTTCTGGGTGGTCGTCCCGGCCCACGCCCCGGTCAGGCACGCCGTGCGCAACCCGGCCGCCGGGCCCTCCAGCCCGTAGCCCGTCGCCTTCTGGATGGACAGCGCGAACCGCGACGCGATCTCGGCGAACGCGGCGAAGTCGCCGATCCCGCCCTTCTGCCCCCGCTTCGGCGGCGTGCCGATCTTCACCAGGTCGGGCAGGTCGATGGAGATGGAGTTCGTGGACGGGCAGTACGCGGCGGGGGAGGTGTCGCCGCCGTCGGTGCAGGTCTGGTCCGAGTCGGTGGACAGGGTCGGCGGGGTGGCGGCGGCGTCGTTGAACGCGGCCCGCAGCGACTCCTCCAGCAGCTGGAGCGAGCGCTCGTCGTCCACCTTGAGGTTGCCCTTGCCCTGGCCGGTGTCCTTGTCGTCCGAGTCGAACTTCTGCTGCGTGATCCGCGCCTTGATCTCGGCCTCGTCGATCTCCGCGCACCGCGACGGGTCCCCGGCGAACCCGAACTGGAACGCCGCCACCCGGTCGAACGCGCTGCCGTGCGCGCCCTGCTTGTCGGCCGACGTGCCGGCCGCGTCCCGGATGAAGAACATCGTCGCCAGGACCTGGTTCAACCCCGGCCCGGTCGAGATGCGGAAGTGCTTGGACTTGCCCTCGGCGACCCAGCGGAAGAAGTTGCCCGCGTAGCAGTCGGCCTGCTGCTCCTTGATGATCGACGGGGTGGCCTGGTTGATGCCGCCGATGTCGCCGAGCTTGTACTGGATCGCGTGACCCATCTCGTGGGCCAGCACGGTCACCACCGACATCGGCCCGAACGCGTCGTCCAGCATCGGCAGCAGCTCGCCGCGGTCCCACGCGATCGAGTCGTCCAGCGAGCAGTAGAACGCGTTCGCCACGCCTGCGGTGTTGGTGCGGCAGATCTCCACGCCCTTGCCGTTGGAGTCGTAGGACACCAGCCGCTTGACCGGCTCGAACTCCTTGCCGAACCGGGCGGGCAGCTGCTCGGCCCAGTACTCCTCGACGTCGGCCAGGGTGTTGATGGCGAGCCGGTCCATCTCGCCGCCGTCGCCGTTCTCCACCTGGAGGTCCGCGTCGGGCACGCCCGGTTTCGGGCCGCTCTCACCGGTGGTGATCTCCAGCCCGGCCACCTTGGTGACGTCGGGCCGCTCCGACCGGCCCACCCCGCTCACCGTCTGGGTGCACCCCGTCAACGCCACCGCGGCGGCGAGCGTCGCAGCAACCCAAGCCCGTCGAGCCATGCCCAAGCCCCATCCCGGTCGTGCCGATCCGAGCCCGAACCCTACTTGGCCGGCCCGCGCGGTCAGGCCACACCGCAGGCTTTGGTGCCCTCGAACACGCCGCCGCGGAACACCTCGACCCGCTTGAACCCCGGTTCGAGCGCCGTGGACCCGGTCGCGTCCCGTGCCGCGTAGTCGTAGGCCAGCAGCACCTGCACGGCCTCGTCCAGGTCGCCGGGGGAGAGCCCGAACCCCTGCTGCCGGGTGAACACCTCCCGCGTGTACGCGCCCGCCAGGCACAACGCGCTGGTCGCGGCCCGTTCACCGTCGAGGTCCGCGCCGACCGCCGCCATCGCGGCC
This sequence comes from Actinosynnema sp. NPDC091369, assembly GCF_044757065.1. Lineage (NCBI taxonomy): Bacteria > Bacillati > Actinomycetota > Actinomycetes > Pseudonocardiales > Pseudonocardiaceae > Actinosynnema > Actinosynnema sp. NPDC091369. Next base: position 294,390 of record NZ_JBIVUG010000003.1, read on the forward strand.
ATCCCGTAGCGGCTGGCCAGCAGCACGCCGGTGGCGTAGTCGCCGATCTCGGCGTGCAGCTCGGGCAGGTCGGCCTCGACCTCGAACTCCACCGACTTGTCGGCCGGGCAGTACGCGACCGGCCCCTGGTCACCGGAGCAGTCCGGCTCCTCCTCGGTGGGCGTGGCCTTCGGGTCGGTCCACTTCTTGCCCGCCTGCTCGACGAGGGCCTTGTAGTACAGGTTCAGGTCGGGGGTGACGTTCTCCAGCATCTCGTCGAACGGCAGGTTGCCGCCGCGGTCGCGGTCGTCGACGGAGGTGAACGCCTGCTGGGTGAACACCCGGTTGTCGATCGACATGGCGCCGCAGAACTCGGTGCCCTGCTGGTAGCCGTCCTGGAACGCGGACACCCGGTCGAACGCGTTGCCGTGCGCGGACCGGTCGCTCGGCGAGGTGCCGACCGGGTCGCGGAACGTGATCAGCGCGCCGAGCGCCGAGTCCAGCGTGTCGGAGCCGATGTCGAGGTGCTCGGACTTGCCGTCGTTGACCCACTTGATGAACGCGCCCGCGAAGCAGTCGGCCATCGCCTCGGTCAGGATGGTGGGGAACCGCTGCGGCTCCCGCCGCTCGGCCTCCGGGGTGATGCCCATCCGGTTCTGCACGGCGTGGCCCATCTCGTGGGCCAGCACGATCACCACGGCCGCGTCGCCGAACCGGTCCTTGAGCACGGGCAGCAGCGCGGCGCGGTCCCAGGCGATGGCGTCGGCGCTGGGGCAGTAGAACGCGTTGCCCTCCACGTCGCTGGCCTTCTCCGTGCACGGCGGGGGCTTGGCGTCCGGGTCGGTCGTGTCGACCGAGTAGATGCCGCCCTCGATCGGCTCCCACGGCTTGTCGAACGCGTCCGGGAACGCCTCCTGCCAGAACGTGTCGATGTCGGTGACGGCGGTGGCCGCGAGCTGGTCGATCGGGCCGCCGTCGGTGCCCCGGATGAAGCCCGGGTCGACCGTGCCCTTGGTGACGGCTTCGCCCGCCACGGGTTTGCCGGGGATCACCTGGGCGCAGGCACTGGCCGTGACCATGACCGCCGCCAGCAGGGCCAGCCGAGCCGAAACGAGCCGCATTGGCCCATTGTGCCTGCCGCCAACCCCTACGGGGTGCGGTTCGACGGCATCGCGGGTTCGCGCGTGCGGGTGGCCCACCCCGTCAGGGCGGGCACGGGCGCGACGGCGACCAGGAAGATCGCGGCCGCGGCCAGCCAGCCGCCCGCGCCGAAGCCGCCGAGCGCGAACGTGAAGACGGCCGGCCCGAAGAGCTGCACGGTGGCCGTGGCGGCCTCGTTCACCCCCTGGTACGCCCCGCGCGACTCGTCACGCATGAGGGCGACCGACAACCCCCAGTTCGCGGCCACGTAACCGAGTTCGCCGACCACGTGCAGCGCCGCCGCGGCCACCACGACCGCGACACCCGCCGCGCCCGAGCCGCCGGCGGTCGTGGCGAGCAGCACGCAGCTCGCGGCGAGGGCGATCCCGGACCGCACCGCCGTCCGCGCGGCCTGGTCCGGGGTGCGGGCGAACCGCGCGAACGGCACCTGGAACACGGCGATGCCGACCGAGCTGACGACCACCACCACGCCGGCCAGCGCGAGCGGCAGGTCCGTGGACCGGGACAGCCACAGCGGCAGGCCGGTCGACAGCATCACCCAGCACAGCGACAGGACCGACGTGACGGCGACGACGGCCAGGTAGGGGCGGTCGGTCAGCACGGCACGCGCGCGTGGCGTCCCCTCGACCGCCGCCGGTTTGCGCACGGCCAGCGCCGTCACGGCGAGCACGCCGAACGTGATCGCGTTGCCGGTGATGGCGAGGGCGTAGGTCGAGTGGTCGTCGGCGGTGAGGACCAGCGCGCCCAGCCCGGCGCCGACCGCGTAACCGATGTGCTGCGCCACCCGCTGCTGCGCCAACGCCCGCACGCGGGCCGCCTGGTCGGCCACCAGGCCGGTGATCAGCGCCGTGCGCACCGCGTTGCCGCCGTTGGCGGGCGCGGTGAACGCGACCGTCGCGGCGAGGAACGACCACGTGCCGTCCACCGCCAGGTAGGACGCCATGGCGCAGGCCCGCACGACGGTGATCGCGGCCAGCACCAGCCGCGGGTCGAAGCGGTCGGCCGCCGCGCCGAGCGGCACCGCCCCGACCAGGCCCGCGGCACCCGCCACCGCCATGCCGACACCCACCGTGACCAGCGGCAACCCGAGCACGCGGGTGAAGAACAACGCCCAGGTGGTGAACCACAGGCCGTCGCCGAGCGCCGAGACGCCGCGTCCCCACAGCAGTACGCGCAACCCCATCGGCACTCACCCTTCACGATTCGATGAACGGTGTCTGCGACCGTAACCCGTGCGCGGCGGTGCCGCAATCACAGTTCAGGGAATCGTGTATGTTGCGTGCATGGCGGGATGGGTGGACTCCGGCAACGCCGTGCAGGCGTCGGTCGTCGGGCTGGCCCGCGAGCTGGCCGACCCGGTCCGGCTCACCGCGCTGCAACTGCTCGCCGCCGAGGGCCCGCACACGATGGTGCAGCTGGCCGACGCCATGGGCGTCACGCCGCCGCGCCTGGGCAACCACCTCGCCCGCCTGCGCGCCGCCGGCCTCGTCACGGTCGAGCACACCGGTCGGCACGCCGTCTACCAGGTCGCCCGCCCCGACATCGCCGACGTGCTCACCGCGCTGGCCCGCTACGCCCACCACGACGACCTCACCGCGCCGCGGCGCGCGTCGTCACCGGTGGACGTCGCGCACACCTGCTACGACCACGCGGCCGGCCGGCTGGGGATCTCGGTGTTCACCGCGCTGGTCTCGGCGGGCGCCCTGCACCCGCCCGACGGCCGCACGGGCGAGCTGGCGCTGGGCGACGACCTGACCGCGTTGCACCGCCTGGGCGTCGACCCGCGGGCCGTCGCGCCCCGCCGCCGCCTGGCGCTGGCGTGCCTGGACCGCACGCACCGCGTCCCGCACCTGGGCGGCGACCTCGGCCGGCTGGTGCTGGACGCGTTCGTGGCCGACGACCTGGTCCGCCGTCAGGACGGCACCAGGGAACTCCTCGTCACCGAACGCGGGGCCGCGCGCCTGCCCGAGCTGCTGCCGGGGTTCACGCCGGGGTCGTGACGCCGCGGACCACCCACGCCCGCGCGGTGAGCCGGATCGAGCCGTCCGGGTGCGTGGGCAGGCGGGTGCGGAGCAGGTCGCGGAGGGCGCGGCGGCGGTCCTCGGGCAGGGACGCGGCGTAGCCGGGCGCCGGTCCCTGGCCGCCGAGGAACGGCCGCCAGAAGTCGTCGAAGTCGGCGAAGGTGGTCGGCACCTCCAGCGCTTCGACCCGGACGCCGGTCAGCCCGGCTCCGGTCCACAGCTCGCGCAGCGGCTCGGGCCGGCAGAGGGTGAAGCGCCTGCCCTCGTGCAGGGCGGTCGCGGTGGGGTCGAGCACGGTGGCGGCGTCCCAGAAGAACCGGGTGATCGCCATGCCCTCGGCGTAGTCCCAGACGTAGGCGGCCACCACGCCACCGGGCGCGGCGACCCTGGTGAACTCGGCCAGCGCCCGGACCGGGTCGGGCACGAAGTTCAACGCCAGGCCGCTGACCACCGCGTCGAAGGCGTGGTCGGGCAGCGGCAGGGCACGGGCGTCCCCGACGTGGAACGCGGCCCGCGGGTCGGCGACCCGGTGCTTCGCCGTGGCCAGGAACCCCTCGGAGGGATCCACCCCGACCACCTCGGCGGGCGCCGCGCCCTCCAGCACCGCCGCCGTCAACGCCCCCGTGCCACACCCGACGTCCACCCACCGGCGGCCCGGCGGCAGCCCCAGCACCCGGAGGAACCGCCGCGCGACCGGCGCGCTCCAACGCCCGACGTAAGCCTCGTACGCCTCGCCGACCGCCCACACCTCGTCCGCCATGGGGCTCAGCATGGCAGTCCCGACCGGCTGCCGACGGCGTTCCCCGTCGCCCGGTTCGGGCCCCGCCCGGCCGGGGACGACCGCCGCCCGGTGCGCGATGCTGATCCCGTGCTGGTTCAGGTGGAGGGGGTCACCGGGTCCGCGGGCGGTGCCGTGCTGGTCCGGGTTCGGACCTCGGTCGGGACCGCGACGGTCCGCTGGTGCGGAGACCTGGAGGCGACACCGGGCGCGCACCACGTCGAGTGGGAGCTGGACGAGGAGTTCCGGTGGGGACTCGACTGCCGACCGGTCGACGCCGAAGCGCCGCGCCTGGGCCAGGACGAGCGCGGGCTCTTCTTTCGCGGCCGGCTGGGCCTCACGTCGTCGGCTCCGGCACTCGCGCACCTGGAACTGGCCGACGCGGTGGTCGACCTCGGCCGAGTCGACGCCCTGCCCGACGACGTGGCCGGCTCGTGGGTCGAGGTCCACCTCGAACCCGGGAAGGTCGCGGTCCACCCGTACTCGGTGTGACCTGCCGGAATCGCCTCCGACTCCGCGCGCCTTCATCTCGTGCACCAACCGCCCTCCGCGGTGGACCCACGACCGCACCATGCCGTTGCCGCTGGTGGTGGCCGGTAGCCCGCCGCCGGGCTGGAACGCCGTGCCGAGCAGGACGGCGTCACGCGGGCCCAGGGTGGTGCCCTGGTAGGACCACACGGTGATCGCGCCGGTGGAGTCGGAGCTGAGCAGGGTGTGCCCGTCGGCGGCCATGGCCAGGGCGAACGTGGTCACCGACCCGGTCGCGTACTGGGTGATCACGTCCCCGGTCGCCAGGTCCCACGAGTAGACGCTCGTCCCCACCGCGCCCGCCACCACGGCCGAGCCGGACGGCGTGAACGCGACCGAGCTCATCCCCGTCTCGGGCGGCTCGAACACGGTGCGCGTGGTCCAGGTCGCGGTGTCCCACAACCGGATCGTCGCGTCCAACCCGGTGCCGGCCGGCAGCCCGCCGTCGGGCGCGAACGCGATCGACTGCACCTCGGCGGTGTGCCCGGTCAGGGTGGCGACCCGCGTGCCGTCGCCCACCCGGTACACGTGCACGTCGTCGCCCGCAGTGGTCGCGACCAGCTTCCGGAATTGTCGTACCCCTGTGGCAGGGTAAAAGCAGGGGTCCCCTGGGCGAGGACCCCTGCGAAGCCGTCGGCGGGGTGGCCATGGTCGATCTCGTCCCAGTGGGCCGGGCGTCCGGGTGTCGAACGCCCGGCCCGTCGGGTGCTCAGGTCTGTCGAACGCTCACGTGTTGTCGAGCGCCGTGCGGTTCGGGATGGGGTCGAGGTCGTCGTCGTCGACCCGGCCGCCCTGGATCTCCGCCGCGTCCGCCCTGGTCACGGTGGCCGCGGTCGGTTGGTTCTCCGGGGTCAGCCAGAGGACGCCCGCCGGCGGGAGCTGGAGCACGGCCGAAGCCGGGCGACCGTGCCACGGCCGCTCCTCCGCCTCCACGACGCCCAGGTTGCCGACGCCGGAGCCGCCGTAGACCTCCGAGTCCGTGTTCACCACCTCGCGCCACCGGCCCGCCACCGGCAACCCCACCCGGTAGTCGTGGTGCGGCATGCCGGCGAAGTTGGCCACGCACGCCAGCACCGAGCCGTCCTCACCGATCCGCAGGAAGCTCAGCACGTTGCCCGCCGAGTCGTTCGCGTCGATCCACGAGAACCCCTCGGGCCGGTTGTCCGCGCTGTAGAGCGCGGGCGAGGCCGTGTAGACGCGGTTCAGGTCGGAGATCAGCCGGTGCAGGCCGCTGTGCAGCGGCGACTCCAGCAGGTGCCAGTCCAGCGACCGGCTCTCCGACCACTCCTCCCGCTGCCCGAACTCGCCGCCCATGAACAGCAGCTGCTTGCCCGGGTGCGCCCACATGAACGCCAGCAACGACCGCAGCCCGGCCGCCTTGTTCCAGTCGTCACCCGGCATCCGCTGCCACAGCGACCCCTTGCCGTGCACGACCTCGTCGTGCGACAGCGGCAGCACGAAGTTCTCGCTCCACGCGTACACCAGCGAGAACGTGATCTCGTTGTGGTGGAACGACCGGTGGATGGGCTCGCGCGACAGGTAGTGCAGCGAGTCGTGCATCCAGCCCATGTTCCACTTGAACCCGAACCCGAGGCCGCCCAGGTGCGTCGGCCGGGTCACGCCCGGCCACGCGGTCGACTCCTCGGCCACCATCACCACGCCGGGGTGGCGCTTGTAGACGGTCGCGTTCAGCTCCTGGAGGAACCGCACCGCGTCCAAATTCTCCCGCCCGCCGTACTGGTTGGGCAGCCACTGCCCTTCCTGCCGCGAGTAGTCCAGGTACAGCATCGAGGCCACCGCGTCGACCCGCAGGCCGTCGATGTGGAACTCCTCGATCCAGTACAGGGCGTTGGCGACCAGGAAGTTGCGCACCTCGTTGCGCCCGAAGTCGAACACCAGCGTGCCCCAGTCGGGGTGCTCGCCCCGGCGCGGGTCCTCGTGCTCGTACAGGGCGCTGCCGTCGAACCGCGCCAACGCCCACGAGTCCTTCGGGAAGTGCGCGGGCACCCAGTCCATGATCACGCCGACGCCGCGCTGGTGCAGCACGTCCACGAAGTGCCGGAAGTCGTCCGGCGAGCCGAACCGCGACGTCGGCGCGTAGTACGACGTCACCTGGTAGCCCCACGACCCGCCGAACGGGTGCTCGGCCACCGGCATCAGCTCCACGTGCGTGAACCCGGCGCCCACCACGTAGTCGGCCAGCTCCGTGGCCAGCTCCCGGTACCCCAGGCCGGGCTTCCACGAGCCCAGGTGCACCTCGTACACGCTCATCGGCGCGTTGATCCACTGCGTGGCGTCGCGCTTGGCCCGCCACTGCGCGTCGCCCCACTCGTACGTGGACCGGGTGACGACCGACGCAGTCTGGGGCGGCGTCTCGGTGGCGAACGCCATCGGGTCGGCCTTCTCGTGCCACCCGCCGTCACGACCGAGGATGCGGAACTTGTACCGGGTGCCCTCCGGGACGCCGGGGATGAAGATCTCCCACACGCCGGACGAGCCCAGCGACCGCATCGGGTTCGCCCGCCCGTCCCAGCCGTCGAAGTCGCCGCACACCCGCACGCCGCGCGCGGTCGGAGCCCACACGGCGAACGAGACGCCCGAGACCGGGCCGTTGGGCGTGTCGTAGCTGCGCACCCGCGCGCCCAGCACGTCCCACAGCCGCTCGTGCCGCCCCTCGCCGATCAGGTGCAGGTCCAGCTCGCCGACGGTCGGCAGCCACCGGTACGGGTCGTCGACCTCCACCACGTCGTCGCCGTACTCGACCTCGAGCCGGTAGTCGCCGGGGTGCTCGGGCAGGTCGCCCGCGAACAGCCCGTCGGCGACCCGGTCCAGCTCGAACCGCTTGTCACCCGCCATCACCGCCACCGCGGTCGCACCCGGCCGCAGCGCCCGCGCGACCACGCCCTCGGGGACGTGGTGCACGCCGAGCACCGAGTGCGGGTCGTGGTGCGCCCCGGCCAGCAGCCGGTCGACGTCCTCGGGCGAGATCATGACTGCACCGCTCCCTCTCCAGTGATCCGCGCGATCGACGACAACGGGACCGTCAACCACTCCGGCCTGTTCGCGTGCTCGTACGCGACCTCGTACACGGCCTTGTCCAGCTCGAACGCCCGCAGCAGGTAGCCCCGCTTGCGGGGGTCGCCGACCGAGTCCGACGCCGCCTCCGCGTAGCCCTCGGTGAACGCCGCGCGGTTGCGCCGCGCCCACTCCAGCGCCCGCACGGTCAGCTGGTGGTCCTCCGGCTGGCCGACCAGGAGCTGGTGCGCCGCGTAGTCGAAGGATCGCAGCATCCCGGCCACGTCGCGCAACGGCGAGCGCAGCGCGGTCCGCTCGGCGATCGGCGAGCCCGGCTCGCCCTCGAAGTCGATCAGCAGCCACCCCTGCACGGTCCGCAGCACCTGGCCCAGGTGCAGGTCGCCGTGGATGTGCTGCACGGCCACCGCGTCCGGGGTGTCCCTGGCCTGCTCGAACGCCTCCCGCAGCGCGGGCACGTACGGCCGCAGCTCCGGCACCGCGGCGACCACCGAGTCCAGCCGCGTGATCATCGCCCGCACGGTCCGGTCGATGTCCTCGGCGTCCGCGTGCTGCGTGCCCAGGGCGCGCTCCAGGTCCGCGTGCACACTGGCCACCGCTTGGCCGAGTCGCTGCGCCTCGCCCGCGAAGTCGCCGCCCACCTCGTCGGCGTGCAGGTCGGCCTCCGCCATCAGGTCCCGCACGCTGGTCGTGGCCATCGCCCAGCCGTCCACCGCGTCCGGCATGAACTGCTGCAGCATGCCGACGGTCGTGGTCTGGCCGTCCAGCCGGCCGGTGATCGACCCGAGCGGCTGGGCGATGTGCTCGCACCCGACCTGCCGCAGCGCCCGGTGCAGCACCAGGTCCGGGTTGTCGCCGTAGGTCAGCTTGCGGAACAGCTTGAGGATGTAGTGGCTGCCGAACACGATCGAGGTGTTGGACTGCTCGGACGTGATCGGCCGGCCGCGCAGGCCGGTCTGCAGCTCGACGTCCGGCTCGTGCGCGAACCGCAGGCCGTCGACCTCGGCGCCCTGCGCGATCAGGTCGAGCAGCACGCCGGTCAGCTCCGGCACGTGCGTGGCGTCGTGGTTCTCCACGTGGTCGGTGACCAGCAGCTGGTACGGCTCGCGCCGGTCCGGCTGCGCCACCTCGACCACGAGGTGCACCAGCACCGGCTCCTCGGCCCGCAGCACCGTCGTGCGCAGCGGGCGGATGGAGGTGACCGGGCGGTCCTTGCCTCCGAACCACCGCTGCGCGGGCAGCCACTCGGGCAGCTCGGCCATCACCTCGTCGACCAGGTCGTGCGGTTCGGTCACGTCCATCACCTCGGCTCGCTGTCGTCGCCGGCTTCCACGAGCTGGAACCAGTAGAAGCCGTGACCGGGCAGGGTCAGCAGGTAGGGCAGGTCACCCACGGTGGGGAAGACGACGCCGCCGGTCAGCTCCACCGGCCTGCTGCCGTGGTGCTCCGACAGGTCCAGCTCGACCGGCTGCGGGAACCGCGACAGGTTGTTCACGCACAGCACGACGTCCTCGTGGCCGTCGGGCCGCAGCCACCGCCGCCGGTAGGCCAGCACGCTCGGGTTCGAGCCGCCCAGGTCGGTGAAGTCGCCCTCCGCGAACGCGTGGTGCTGCTTGCGCACCTCGATCATCCGCCGCGTCCAGTGCAGCAGCGACGACTGGTTGTTCAGCTGCGCCTCGACGTTGAGGCCCTGGTAGCCGTACACCGGGTCCATGATCACCGGCAGGTAGATCCGGCCCGGGTCGCAGCTGGAGAACCCGGCGTTGCGGTCGGGGGTCCACTGCATGGGGGTGCGGACGGCGTCGCGGTCGCCCAGCCAGATGTTGTCGCCCATGCCGATCTCGTCGCCGTAGTAGAGGACGGGCGATCCCGGCAGCGACAGCAGCATGGCGGTGAACAGCTCCTGCTGGTTGCGGTCGTTCTCCAGCAGCGGGGCCAGGCGCCGTCTGATGCCGATGTTGGCCTTCATCCGCGGGTCCTTGGCGTACTCCGCGTACATGTAGTCGCGCTCTTCGTCGGTGACCATCTCGAGCGTCAGCTCGTCGTGGTTGCGCAGGAAGATGCCCCACTGCGCGCCGGACGGGATCTCCGGGGTCTGCGCCAGGATCTCCGAGATCGGGAACCGCGACTCGCGCCGCACCGCCATGAAGATGCGCGGCATCAGCGGGAAGTGGAACGCCATGTGGCACTCGTCGCCGCCGACCTCGGGGTCGCCGAAGTACTCCACCACGTCCGACGGCCACTGGTTGGCCTCGGCGAGCAGCACCCGGCCGGGGTACTCGTCGTCGACGACCTTGCGGCAGCGCTTGAGGAAGTCGTGCGTGCGCGGCAGGTTCTCGCAGTTCGTGCCCTCCTGCTCGAACAGGTACGGCACGGCGTCGAGCCGGAACCCGTCGATGCCCAGGTCGAGCCAGAACCGCAGGGTGTCCAGCATGGCCTCCTGGACGTGCGGGTTCTCGTAGTTCAGGTCCGGCTGGTGGGAGAAGAACCGGTGCCAGTAGAACTGGCCGCGCACCGGGTCGTAGGTCCAGTTGGACGACTCGGTGTCGACGAAGATGATCCGCGCGTCGGCGTACTTCGAGTCGTCGTCGCTCCAGACGTAGTAGTCGCCGTAGGGGCCGTCGGGGTCCGTCCGCGACTGCTGGAACCAGGGGTGGGCGTCGCTGGTGTGGTTGAGCACCAGGTCGGTGATCACCCGGATGCCCCGGCGGTGCGCCTCGTCCAGCAGGTACACGAAGTCCTCGACCGAGCCGAACTCCGGCAGCACCGCGCGGAAGTCGGAGATGTCGTAGCCACCGTCGCGCAGCGGCGAGGCGTAGAACGGCGGCAGCCACAGGCAGTCGACGCCGAGCCACTCCAGGTAGTCCAACCGGGACGCCAGGCCCCGCAGGTCGCCTGTGCCGTCGCCGTTGGAGTCGCTGAACGCGCGCACCAGCACCTCGTAGAACACCGCGCCCTTGAACCAGCTCGGGTCGCGCGGCACCAGCTTGGCCGACCGGAAGTCCTCGGCCTGCGGCTCCACCAGCAGGCCGTCGGCGCCGATGGCCTCGCCGGTGTGCGGCACGTTCTCCAGACCTACCAGCGCGGCGTCGGGTCGGGCCTCTTCTTGCATGTGTGCTCCACCTCGTCCCACCTCATTGGGGGTGCGTTCGATCGTCCCTCGTGCTCTTCGGCGGGCACGGGGACTCGGTAAAGGGGACCGGGCTGGTTCTTCGACTGGCTGCTGGACCGCGCCCTAGGAGAACCGGCGCTGCACGCCCACGATGTGCGCCGGGGCGCGCCAGGGTTCCAGGCGGACGTAGTTGGCCTGACCCCAGTCCCAGGTCTCCCCGGACACCTCGTCGTGCGCGATCAGCCGCTCGTGCCAGTCGGCGCCGAGCGTGGGCAGGTCCAGCCAGACTGTGCCGTCCTGCGCGTTGTGCGGGTCCAGGTTGACCACGACGACGACCGTGTCGCCGGTGCCCGGGTCCTGCTTGGAGTAGGCGATCAGCGCGGGGTTGTCGACGTGGTGGAACCGGAGTGTTCGCATCTGCTGCAACGCCGGGTGCGCCCGGCGGATCGCGTTCAGCTTGCGCAACCACGGTTCCAGCGACCGTCCCTCGGCCACCGCCGCCGCGTAGTCGCGGGGGCGGAGCTGGTACTTCTCCGAGTTCAGGTACTCCTCGCTGCCCGGCCGGACCGCCTCGTGCTCGAACAGCTCGTAGCCCGAGTACACACCCCAGGTCGGCGCCATCGTCGCCGCCAGCGCCGCGCGCAGCGCGAACATGCCCGGACCGCCGTGCTGGAGCGATTCGTGCAGGATGTCCGGGGTGTTCACGAACAGGTTGGGCCGTGCCTCATCCCAGTGCGCGACCAGCTCGTTGCCGAACTCGGTCAGCTCCTCCTTGGTCGTGCGCCAGGTGAAGTAGGTGTAGCTCTGCGTGAAGCCGAGCTTGGCCAGGCCGTACAGCCGGGCCGGGCGGGTGAACGCCTCGGACAGGAACAGCACGTCCGGGTGCCGGTCCTTGACCGCCCAGATCAGCCACGCCCAGAAGTCCGGCGGCTTGGTGTGCGGGTTGTCGACCCGGAAGATCCGCACCCCGTGGTCGACCCAGTGCAGCACGACGCGCAGCACCTCGTTGTAGATGCCCTGCGGGTCGTTGTCGAAGTTGACCGGGTAGATGTCCTGGTACTTCTTCGGCGGGTTCTCCGCGTAGGCGATCGAGCCGTCCGGTCGGGTGGTGAACCACTCGGGGTTCTTCAGCACCCACGGGTGGTCGGGGGCGCACTGGAGCGCCAGGTCCAGCGCCACCTCGAGGTTGAGCTCGCGGGCGCGGGCCACGAACGCGTCGAAGTCCTCGATCGTGCCCAGCTCGGGGTGGATCGCGTCGTGCCCGCCCTCGTCCGCGCCGATGGCCCAGGTCGAGCCCGGGTCGTCCTCGGTGGCGGTGAGCGTGTTGTTCGGGCCCTTGCGGTTCACCCGCCCGATTGGGTGGATCGGGGGCAGGTATGCGACGTCGAAGCCCATGGCCGCGATGCGGTCCAGCTCCTTGGCGGCGGTGACGAACGTGCCGTGCACCGGGACGCCCGACTCGTCCACGCCGCCCGTGCTGCGGGGGAAGAACTCGTACCAGGACCCGAACGCCGCCCGCTTGCGGTCGACCCACACCTTCTGCGGCTTGCCCTTGGTGATCAGCTCGCGGACCGGGTGGTCGTGCATGATCTGGCGGACGTCGCCGGCCAGGGCGGGCGCGACCCGCTCGGCGAGGGGCCGGTGCTCGTCGCGCAGCGCGGTGGCCGCGTTGACCAGCAGCGGCTTCTCCCGGCGCCGGTCGGGGCGGCGGCTGACGCGGTCGAGCAGGCGGGCGCCCGCCTCCAGGTCGTTCTCCAGCTCGTGCGCGCTCTGCCCGGCGGCGATCTTGACCTCGACGGCGTGCTGCCAGGTGGCCCACGGGTCGCTCCAGGCGTCCACCCGGAACGTCCACGCGCCCTCGGCGTCCGGCACGATCGTGGCGGCCCAGCGGTCCAGGCCCACGCCGTGCGGCACCATCCGCGTCTGTCTGGCGACCCGGTCGTTCGGTCCCCGCCACGCCACCGTGGCGGCCACGGCGTCGTGGCCCTCGCGCCACACCGTGGCCTCGACCGGGACGTGTTCGCCGACCACGGCCTTCGCCGGGTAGCGACCGCCGCTCACGGTCGGGGAGACATCGTCGATTCCGAGTCGTCCGCTCATCGGCAGCGCCCCTCTCACCTGGTGTGACGCTTGCGCGTGCAAGTCTGCCCGCAGCGACCGGACCAGCCGTCACCGGGACCCTTACCCGCTGTTCCTACCCCTTCTGGTTGGATTGCACACTTGGCGGTGGTCCCGTCCCGCCACGGAGGAGCAGATTCCCAGGTGGTGATCGGCTCGACGGGCGTGCCACGCCGGTACCGTTCGGGCGAGTGCTGGTCACACGATCGGGCGAGTGATCACACCGCCGGCCCGCCTCCGCCGGGCAGAAGTCGATCACCGCGGCCACCGGCGCCATATACACGGACAAGACGGCGGTCGGTCCGGCAACGGCACCACGTCCCCCGCGACCGATCGGCGTAACGCGCGACCGGGTCGCCGAGACCGGGCGCCAACGCTTGCGCGCTGTGGGCGAAATAACTTGCAAGGCGGCGTTTGCCCTGGTGAAGCTGTATCGGTCCCTGCATCGGTTCGGGTGACCGTTGCTCGGCACCGCTGGATGGGGGATAAGGTCCGACGCCATGCGAGCACTTCGCCGGTTCACCGTCCGAGCCAGTCTGCCCGAGCCGTTGACGGCCCTGGGCACCCTCGCCACGAACCTGCGCTGGACGTGGCACCAGCCCACCCAGGACCTGTTCGCGTCGGTCGACCCCGAGCTGTGGGCCGAGAGCGGCGACCCGTTGCGCCTGCTGTCCACGGTCGCGCCCGAACGCCTCGACGCGCTCTCCCGCGACGAGCAGTTCCTCGCCCACGCCCGAGCCCTGGCCGACGACCTGCACCGCTACACCACCGGACCCCGCTGGTTCCAGCGCCGCCAGGACGAGATCGGGCAGCGCCGCGAGCACGGGCAGCACGACCTGCACCCGCTGCCCGGCGCGATCGCCTACTTCTCCATGGAGTTCGGCGTCACCGAAGCGCTGCCGAACTACTCCGGCGGCCTCGGCGTGCTGGCGGGCGACCACCTCAAGGCCGCGTCCGACCTCGGCGTGCCGCTGATCGCCGTCGGTCTGCTCTACCGGTCGGGCTACTTCCGCCAGGCGCTGTCCCTGGACGGCTGGCAGATCGAGCACTACCCGGTGCTCGACCCGCGCGGCCTGCCGCTGGAGCTGCTCACCGAACCGTCCGGCGCGCCGATCCTGGTGCACGTCGCCATGCCCGGCGACCGGGTGCTGCGCGCCAAGGTGTGGAAGGCCCAGGTCGGCCGCATCCCGTTGCTGCTGCTCGACTCCGACGTGGAGGAGAACGACGACGACCTGCGCGGCGTCACGGACCGCCTCTACGGCGGCGACCAGGACCACCGCATCCGGCAGGAGATCCTGGCGGGCATCGGCGGCGTCCGGGCCGTGCGCACGTACTGCGACCTGACCGGCCACCCCGCGCCCGAGGTGTTCCACACCAACGAGGGCCACGCGGGCTTCCTCGGCCTGGAGCGCATCCGCGAGCTGGTCACGGGCGAGGGCCTGGACTTCGACCAGGCGCTGGCGGCGGTCCGCGCGGGCACGGTGTTCACCACGCACACGCCCGTCCCCGCGGGCATCGACCGGTTCCCGGTCGACCTCGTGCAGCACTACTTCGGCTCCGAGTCGCTGCTGCCGGGCGTGAACACCCAGCGCATCCTCGCGCTGGGCGCCGAGGACAACCCCGGCCTGTTCAACATGGCGCACATGGGCCTGCGGCTCGCGCAGCGCGCGAACGGCGTTTCCAAGCTGCACGGCACCGTCAGCCGCGACATGTTCCGCGGCCTGTGGCCGGGCTTCGACGCCTCGGAGGTGCCGATCGGCTCGGTCACCAACGGCGTGCACGGCCCCACCTGGGCGGCCACCGAGATGAGCCGCCTGGTCGGCGACACCGAGGACTCCGGCGTCGGCCTGCGCGGGTTCGAGCCGGTCACCGACCAGCGGCTGTGGGAGCTGCGCAACGACCTGCGGGCCAAGCTCGTGCACGAGGTCCGCCGCCGCACCCGCGCGTCCTGGTTGCAGCGCGGCGCGTCGGCGCTGGAGCTGGGCTGGACCGACTCGGTGTTCGACCCGGACGTGCTGACCGTCGGCTTCGCCCGCCGCGTGCCGACCTACAAGCGGCTCACGCTGATGCTGCGCGACCCGGAGCGGCTGCGCTCGATGCTGCTGCACCCCGAACGGCCCGTGCAGCTGGTCGTGGCGGGCAAGTCGCACCCGGCCGACGACGGCGGCAAGGCGTTGATCCAGCAGATCGTGCGCTACGCCGACGACGCGGGCGTGCGGCACCGGATCGTGTTCCTGCCCGACTACGACATGTCCATGGCCCGGTACCTGTACTGGGGCTGCGACGTGTGGCTGAACAACCCGATGCGCCCGCTGGAGGCTTGCGGCACGTCCGGCATGAAGTCCGCGCTCAACGGCGGCCTGAACCTGTCGATCCGCGACGGCTGGTGGGACGAGCTGTACGACGGCAGCAACGGCTGGGCCATCCCGACCGCCGACGGCGTCACCGACCCGACCCGGCGCGACGACCTGGAGGCCGCCGCGCTGTACGACCTGCTCGGCAGCCAGGTCGCGCCGCTGTTCTACGACCGGGGCGAGGACGGCGTGCCGACCCGGTGGCTGGCCATGGTGCGGCACACGCTGGCGTCGCTCGGCCCCGCCGTGCAGGCGTCGCGGATGGTGCGCGAGTACGTGGAGAACCTGTACGCGCCCGCCGCGTCGTCGGCCGGTTCGGTGGTCGGCGAGGGGTACCGCGGCGCGAAGGAGCTGGCCGCGTACCGGCAGCGGCTGCGGGCGTCGTGGACGCGGGTGCGGGTGCTGGACTCGGAGATGTCGCTGAACGGGTCGGCCACGCCGCAGCTCGGCGCGCCGGTGGGCGTGCGGGCCCGGATCGAGCTGGCCGGCCTGGAACCGTCCGAAGTGGACGTGCAGGTGGCGCTGGGTCGGGTCGGCGACTCCGACGAGCTGTACGACGTGGTCACGCACGGGATGCGCTACGCGGGCAACGGCAACTACGAGATCGAGGTGCCGCTGCCGCACGCGGGCGCGGTCGGCTACACGGTGCGCGTGCTGCCGCGGCACGACCTGCTCGCGTCACCGGCGGAACTCGGCCGGGTCGTGCTGGCGGGCTGACGTCGCTCGATCAGATGACCGCCGGCGTGACCGGCGGTCATCTGATCCCGGCGGTTCTTCACGCTTGCGCACGAGGTCTCTACGGTCGGGTGAACCGGCCTGCTTCGCCGCGAGCCGGCGGCGGGTTCGCGCTTACGCTTGCGGCGTGAGGAAAATCGCGACGATCGGCACGGTGCTCGCCGTCCTGCTCGCCGTGGCCGTCATCCCGGCCGCGTCGGCGCGACGGCAGTCGGCGGAACCTCCCGCCGCGTGCGCGGGACTGGTGACGCAGCTCGCGGACACGCTGAAGAAGGTCATCGAGCCGTTGGCCGCGAACCCGCCCACGCCGGACAAGGCGGCCGTGCCGCTGGGCGACGCGCTCCGGGTGCTGGTGGCGATGACGGCGTCGAAGTGCCTGCCCACGCCGCCGATGACGGCTCCGGCGGAGTCCCGGTTCCACGGGCCCGAGCTGTGCCTGTCCCAGGCCATGACGTCGTTCGCCGGGCTGTTCAGCGTGTTGAGCAAGGTCGTGCCCGGCGCCGTGGCGCCGGACCCGGGCAAGCTGCGCGGCGAGGTGCAGGGGTGGCTGAAGGTCGTGGGCGACACCGTGACGACGTGCGGCCTGCCCGCGCCGCCCGGCGGCATGCCGACCATGCCCGCCTAGCGGTCAGGCGATGTCGAGGCGGGCGGTCGTCTCCGCGACGCGGGGCATCCAGCCGGCGAGCTGCCGAGCCTCGACGAGCGTGACGCGGGCCGCCGCGTTGTCGCCGGCCGCCATCTGCGCGCGGGCGATCGTGGCCAGCGCGTCGGCACGGGCCAGCGCGCTCTCGCTGGTCGCCTTGGCCTGCCGGGCCAGGGCGAGCGCGCCGGCGTGGTCGTCCTCGATGAGGGCGAGCTGCGCGAGCGTGCCCGTGCAGCGGTAGCGCGGGTAGCCGAACTGCATCGCACCGTCCGCCGCGCGCTTGGCGGCGGGCACGCCGACGTCCGCGGGCAGTTGGCCGCCTTCGACGGCGTTGGCCGTGGAGCTGGCCATCGCGGCGAGCACGAACGCCATGTCGCGCTGCTCCAGGTCCGTGCGGCCCATGAGGCTGCTGACCGCGTGCAGGGCCTCGCCGTACTTCGCGCGCATGGTCAGCACGGCGGTGCGCGCGCCGATCGCGACCAGCAGCGTGGGGTGGCGTTCGACCAGCTCGTCGGCGATGGCCTCGGCCCGGTCGAGGTCACCGGTCTCCAGCGCGTCGCTGACCTCGTTGACCAGGGGCGTCGCCTCGTACTCCGCGGCCGTGCGGCCGGTCAGGCGGGGCAGGGAGAACAGGAACCAGCCGGGTGACGTGGTGCCCGCGCCGCGCCGCGGCCACAGGCCGTTGAGCAGCACCGCCGTGCCCGCGACCGCGGCGCCGCGCAGGAACGGCCGGTCGACGTCCGACCAGGTCAGCGCGCCGAGCCAGACCACCGCCACGACCGCGGCGGTCAGCGCCACCGACGTGAGGCCGGTCAGCGCCAGCCGACGGCGGACCGGCGCCTTGACCGACGTGAGGCCGAGCGACATCAGCAGCGGGATCGTCCGCCACACCACGCGCAGGTGCGGCTTCGTCCACGTGCGCACCTCGCCGCCGACCCCGATCTCGACCAGGGACACGCGCACCCGGAACACCAGCGCGCCCGCCAGCAACCCGAGTTGCAGCACCGCGTGCGCGGCCCACGCCCCGAACACGGCTCCACCGAACGACGCGACGCTCGGCCGCCAGACCACGAGGACGACCAGGGCCAGCCCGGTCAGCACTTTCCACACGGACCTGGAGACGCTACCGCCACCCTCCCGGTTCCCGAACGTCGAACTCGGGGGTCCTGAACGTTCGACTCACGAGACCTGAGCGTTCGACTCACGCGTTCTGAACGTAGGACTCACGCGAGAGTCGAACGTTCAGGTCCCGCGTGTCGAACGTTCAGGTCCCGCGTGTCGAACGTTCAGGTACCCCGAGTTCGACGTTCAGGTCACGGCTTGGGTGGCGCCGGGGCGCACCGGCAGGCCCGAGGCGGCGTAGGCGCGGAAGCCGCCGACCAGGTCCGTCGCCCGGGGCAGGCCCACGCGTTGCAGGTCGCGCGCGGCCAGGCTGGAGGCGTAGCCCTCGTTGCACAGCACGACCACGGTCGTGTCGGCGGTGAAACCGGGGATGCGGTGCTCGCCGTCCGGGTCCAGCCGCCACTCCAGCACGATGCGCTCCACCGGGATCGAACCGGGGACCTCGCCCTCCGCGGCACGGTCGTGGTGCGGCCGGATGTCGACCACCAGCACGTCCGACAACCCGGCCAGCTCCTCCGGCGTCACGCGGCGCAACGACCGCCGCGCCTCGTCCAACAGCTCCTCGGCACTCACGGGCCCTCCTGGTCGGCCAGAACGCGCAACTGCTCCAACGGCAGCCGCTGGGCGGGCAACGGCTGGATCTCCGGCGGGATGTCGGCCAGGCTCGGGTACTCCCGGGTCGGCACCAGCGGCGGCGAGTAGGCGTGCACGCTCGCCGCACCCACCGTGCCGCGGTTCACCACCTGGTGCGCACGCCCCGCGCCGAATCCCAGCGCACTGCCCACGGGGCGCAGCGCGCTGCGGATCGGCCCACCGGGGTAGCGGTAGTCCTCCGACAGCTCGCCGGTCAGCACGGTGAACGAGCCCGCCGCGCCGCCGTGGTCGTGCGGCTCGGTGCCCTGGCCGGGCAGCCAGCTCAGCAACCACAGCTCGACGCCCTCGGTCAGCCCGAGCCGCGCCCACCAGCGCCGGTCCGGGTCGAACCGCAGCACGTCCAGCAGCGGGGTGGTCAGCTCGGCGGCGACGGTCGAGGTCAGCTCGCGCAGCTCGCGCGGCGTCCACAGGTCGCGTTCGGGGTGGATGATGTCGCGCAGGAACCGCACGTCCAGCTTCGGGTGCAGGTCGGCGCGCGCGATCGTCGCGGTCACGTGAAGTCGCTCCTGATGGCTACGAGGTCGAGCGGGGTAGCGATCAAGACGCGACGCGGGGTCAGCCCGAGGAACGGGCGCGGCCGCGTCGCGTCCCGCTACACCCGCACGACGCCACCAGCAGGAGGTCGATCGTGCGGTCGCACCAGGTCAGCAACGGGCGGGCCACGCCGGCATCGTGCCACGGATCGGCGACCCGCGTGCGGGCCTCTCACCAGGCAGGATTGCCTCGGTCACGGAGCCAGTCGGTCCCGGATCCAGTCGGTCACCGGGGCACTCAGTTGGGCACGCGGAGCAGCAGCAGCGAGCGGCCCTCCAGCACCACGGTCGCGCCGGCCGGCAGGCTCTCCCCGACCACCGGCGACCCGTCGGCCGTGGTGGAGTCGATCGTCGGCTGGTACCGGCCGCCGTACTCGGGCCCCGGGAGCGTGACCTCGATCGGGTCCGCCCCCGCGTGCACGAGCAGCAGCCACGAGTCGTCCGACACCAGCTCGCCGTCACGCGAGCGGGACAGGCTGTTCGACCCGTCGATCCACATGCCGAGGAACCGCCTGCCGTCGTCGAACCAGTCCGTCTCGGCCATCTCCTCGCCGTCCGGCCGGAACCACACCAGGTCGGGCGCGCCGGACGACGTGGTGCGGCCGTCGAAGAACTGCGGCTGCCGCAACGCGGGCGACGCGCGCCGCACCGCGATCACGCGCCGGGCGAACGCCAGCACCGCCTCGCCCTCCCCGCCGAGCTTCCAGTCCACCCACGACGTCTCGTCGTCCAGGCAGTACGCGTTGTTGTTGCCGCCCTGGGTGCGCCACTGCTCGTCACCCGCGGTGAGCATCGGCGTGCCCGTGGACAGCATCAGCGTGGCGAACAGGTTGCGGGCCTGCCGGGCGCGCAGGGCGAGCACCTCGGGGTCGTCGGTCTCGCCCTCGACGCCGCAGTTCCACGACCGGTTGTCGTTGGTCCCGTCCCGGTTGTCCTCGCCGTTGGCCAGGTTGTGCTTGTCGTTGTACGACACGAGGTCGCGCAGCGTGAACCCGTCGTGCGAGGTGACGAAGTTGACCGACTGCCACGGTCGCCGCAGGTCGTCGGCGTACAGGTCGGACGACCCGGACAGCCGGTACGCCAGGTCCCGCACGCCGGTCATGCCCCGCCAGAAGTCGCGCACGGTGTCGCGGTACCGGCCGTTCCACTCGGCCCACTGCACCCCGAAGTCGCCGACCCGGTAGCCGTCGCCGGTGGCGTCCCACGGCTCGGCGATCAGCTTGCACCGCGACAGCACCGGGTCCTGCGTGATCGCGGTCAGCATCGCCGACGCCCGGTCGAACCGGCCGCCGCCGGGCCTGCCCAGCGTGGACGCGAGGTCGAACCGGAACCCGTCCACGCCCATCTCGGTGGCCCAGTAGCGCAGCGAGTCCGTGACCAGCCGCACGAACTGCGGCGACCCGGCCTCGGTGGTGTTGCCGCAGCCGGTGATGTCGAGGGTGCCGCCGCCGTCGATGTGCAGGTAGTAGCCGGGCGCGTCGAAGCCCCGGTACGACAGCGTGGGGCCCTCCGGCCCGCCCTCGCACGTGTGGTTGAACACCACGTCGATGATCACCTCGATGTCCGCGTTGTGCAGCGCGGCCACCATCGTGCGGAACTCCTCCACCTCCCGGCCCGGCTCGCTGGCGTAGGCGGGGTGCGGCGCGAAGTAGCTCAGCGGCGAGTAGCCCCAGTAGTTGTGCCGGCCGCCCCGGATCAGCGACGGCTCGTCGACGAACGCGTGCACGGGCAGCAGCTCCACCGACGTCACGCCGAGCCGGGTCAGGTGCTCCAGCACGGCCGGGTGCGCGAGCCCCAGGTAGGTGCCGCGCTGGTGCTCGGGCACGGCCGGGTGCTGCTTGGTGAACCCGCGCACGTGCAGCTCGTAGACCACCGCCTCCTCGAACGGCACCTCGGGCTTCACGCCCGTGTCCGGCCCGCCGGGCGAGGTGACCACGGACAGCGGCACGCTGCCCAGCGAGTCGACCGGGGACGGCCCGCCGAGCATCGGGTCGTCCACGTAGCCGAGCGCCGCGTCGAGGTCGGTCAACGCGCCCGTGATCCGCGTCGCATACGGGTCGACCAACAGCTTCGCCGGGTTGCACCGCAGGCCCCGGGACGGGTCGTACGGGCCGTGCACGCGGTAGCCGTAGCGCTGGCCGGGCGTGACGCCGGAGATCAGCCCGTGCCACACGCCGAACGTGCGCTCGGTCAGCTCGACCCGCTCCTCGGTGCCGTCTTCGCTGATCAGGCACACTTCGACGGCGTGCGCGGGCGGCGCCGAGACCGCGAAGCGCACACCTCCGGCCTCGGGGTGGGCCCCGAGGGGGAACGGTCGGCCCGCGAGCAGGATCGAGTCGGCAGCCATGTCCCCGATCTTTCCAGCAGACACGGCCTGTGTGGGCATGAGCGCGCTGAGGTTCACCGACCCGCCCGTACCTCCCCCCACCGGACCGCGGGCGGGACGGGGTGCAGAACAATGGCGGTGGCGGTGCATCGACGGGGCGAGGGCAGGCGTGGAAAACGAAGATCTGGTCATCCACATGCAGGGTGTTTCGGTTCGACGTGGCAAGACCACGCTGGTCGGCGACGTCGACTGGAGCGTGGAGCTGGACGAGCGCTGGGTCGTGCTCGGCCCGAACGGGGCGGGCAAGACCACGCTGCTGAGGCTGGCGAGCGCCGAGCTGCACCCGACCAAGGGCAAGGTGCACCTGCTCGGCGAGCGGATCGGCAAGACCGACGTGTTCGAGCTGCGGCCCCGCATCGGGCTGTGCTCGGCGGCGTTGAGCGGCCGCATCCCGCCCGACGAGAAGGTGGTCGACCTGGTGGTCAGCGCCGGGTACGCGGTGCTGGGCCGGTGGCGCGAGGAGTACGACAAGCTCGACACCGGTCGGGCCCGGGAGCTGCTGGCCGCGATGGGCATCGAGCACCTGGCCGATCGCACCTACGGCACGTTGTCCGAGGGTGAGCGCAAGCGCACGCTGATCTCGCGGGCGTTGATGACCGACCCGGAGATGCTGCTGCTCGACGAGCCCGCGGCCGGCCTGGACCTGGGTGGCCGCGAGGACCTGGTGGCCCGGCTGTCGGAGCTGGCGATGGACCCCGACGCGCCGGCGACGGTGCTGGTCACGCACCACGTGGAGGAGATCCCGCCCGGCTTCACGCACGCGCTGCTGCTGCGTGACGGCGGCATCGTGGCGCAGGGCCTGCTGGACGACGTGCTGACCGAGGAGAACCTGTCGAAGACCTTCGACCAGCCGCTGGAGCTCCAACGGTCGGGTGACCGGTACTTCGCCCGGCGCAAAACTACCGAGGGGTAACCTGCGAGGCGCACCGACGGAGGTCGAGGAGGACCTGTGGCTGAGTTCGTGAGGCTCGAAGTCGAGGACGGGATCGGCACCATCCGGTTGGACCGCCCGCCGATGAACGCGCTCAACCGGCAGGTCCAGGAGGAGATCCGGTCCGCCGCGCTGGAGGCGGCCGACCGGGCCGACGTCTACTCGGTGATCGTGTACGGCGGTCCGAAGGTGTTCGCGGCCGGCGCGGACATCAAGGAGATGGCCGAGCTGTCCTACGCCGAGATGGCGGCCCGCGCGGGCGCGTTCACCTCGGCGTTGCGCGCGGTGGAGGAGATCCCCAAGCCGACCGTGGCCGCCATCACCGGCTACGCGCTGGGCGGCGGGTTCGAGCTGGCCCTGTGCGCGGACCGGCGGATCGCGGGCGACAACGCCAAGGTCGGCCAGCCGGAGATCCTGCTCGGCGTCATCCCCGGCATGGGCGGCACGCAGCGCCTGCCGCGGCTGATCGGGCCGTCGCGCGCCAAGGACCTGATCTACACCGGCCGGTTCGTCGGCGCCGAGGAGGCGCTGCGGATCGGCATGGTGGACGAGGTCGTGGCGCCGGACGACGTCTACGAGGCGGCCAAGCGGTGGGCCGGCCGGTTCGTCAACGGCCCGGTGCGCGCCTACGCCGCCGCGAAGGCCGCGATCGACGGCGGGCTGGACACCGACCTGGGCAGCGGGCTGAAGCTGGAGAGCCAGCTGTTCGCCGCGATGTTCGCCACCGAGGACCAGAAGACCGGCATGGCGTCGTTCATCGAGAACGGCCCGGGGAAGGCGAAGTTCAGTGGCCGTTGATCCCAAGCCCAACCCGCACGCCACCGCCGAGGAGATCGAGGCGGCGTACTCCGACCCCAAGCTCGCGAACGTGCTCTACCACGACTGGGAAGCCGGCACGTACGACGAGAAGTGGTCGATCTCGTACGACGAGCGCTGCATCACCTACGCCAAGGACCGGTTCCGGGCGGTCGCGGGTGACACCGGGCCGTACGAGCACGCGCTGGAGCTGGGCTGCGGCACCGGGTTCTTCCTGCTCAACCTGATGCAGGGCGACGTGATCGAGCGCGGGTCGGTGACCGACCTGTCGCCGGGCATGGTCGAGGTGGCGCTGCGCAACGCGAAGCAGCTGGAGCTGCCGGTCGACGGCCGGGTGGCCGACGCCGAGCGCATCCCGTACGACGACGACACGTTCGACCTGGTCGTGGGGCACGCGGTGCTGCACCACATCCCGGACGTGCCCGCCGCGATGCGCGAGGTGCTGCGGGTGCTCAAGCCGGGCGGGAAGTTCGTCTTCGCGGGCGACCCGACGAACGTGGGCAACTTCTACGCCCGCAAGCTCGGGCAGCTCACCTGGTGGCTGACCACGAACGTCACCAAGCTGGGTCCGCTCAACGACTGGCGCCGGCCGCAGGAGGAGCTGGACGAGTCCTCGCGCGCCGCGGCGCTGGAAGCGGTCGTGGACCTGCACACGTTCGACCCGTCGGACCTGGAGCGGACGGCCCGCGGCGCGGGCGCGGTCGACGTGCGCGCGGTGACCGAGGAGCTGTCGGCGGCGTTGTTCGGCTGGCCGGTGCGCACGTTCGAGGCCGCCGTGCCGCGGGAGAAGCTGGGCTTCGGCTGGGCGATGTTCGCCTACCGCACCTGGCAGCGGCTGTCCTGGGTGGACGAGAACGTGCTGGCCAAGGTGCTGCCGCGCGAGGTGTTCTACAACGTCTCCGTGACGGGTCGCAAGCCGGTCTAGTGGCCTACGCGTTCAACCTCGACGACGTGGCGTACCTGCGGTCCGACGCGGGGTGCGCCGCGTTGTCGGCGCTGGCCGACCTGCCGCTGACGCCCGCGTCGCGGCTTTCGGACGTGAACCGGGCGAAGCAGGTCTCGCCGACGCGCTTCGCGGCCGTGCTGGAGACGTTGTTGCTGCGGCGCAAGGCGGCGGGGAAGGTCGGTTTCGCCGACGGGCTGTTCACCTCCGACGCGGTGCAGCAGGCCACCGCGCACCCGGTCGCGGCGCACCGGGCGCGCCGGTTCACCGGGCCCGCGCACGACGTGACGTGCTCGATCGGCGCGGACCTGGCGGCGCTGCCCGAGGGCTCGATCGGGTCCGACCTCGACCCGGTGCGGCTGGCGATGGCGCGGCACAACCTGGGTGACGGGGTGGCGCTCGTGCGGGCGGACGCGTTGCGGCCGGTGTCGCGGGGCACGGCGGTGCTCGCCGACCCGGCCCGGCGGGACGCGAGCGGGCGGCGCACGTGGCACCCGTCGGACTTCGCGCCGCCGCTGGACGAGCTGGCCACGGCCTACGCCGACCGCGACCTGGCGGTGAAGTGCGCGCCGGGCGTGGACTTCGCGGTCGCGCCGTGGGCCGACGAGGTCGAGCTGGTGTCGCTGGACGGGCAGGTGCGCGAGGCGTGCCTGTGGACGCGCGGCCTGGCCACGCCCGGCGTGGCGCGGCGGGCGACCGTGCTGCGGTCGGACGGTCCGGCGTGGACGATCACCTCCGCCGAGCCGGACGACTGCGAGGTGCGCGAGCCGGACGAGTGGCTGGTCGACCCGGACGGCGCGGTGGTGCGGGCCGGGCTGGTGCGGCACTACGCGGCCCGGCACGGGCTGGCGCAGCTGGACGAGCGGATCGCCTACCTGACCGGCCCGACCCCGCCACCGGGCGTGCGGGCGTTCCGGGTGGTGGAGCACGGGCACTACAGCGAGAAGGTGCTGCGGTCCGTGCTGCGGGCGCACGACGTGGGCCGGCTGGAGATCCTGGTGCGCGGGCTGGACGTGGACCCGAACGCCCTGCGCCCGAGGCTGAAGCTGTCCGGCTCCACCGAGGCGACCGTCGCCCTGACCCGCATCGGTCGCCGCCCGGTCTACCTACTGGCCCACGCCGAGCGCACTTAGCCGTTCGAACAGGAACGCGCGCAGGCCGTCGAGGTCGGCGTCCACCGCGATGTCCAGGGTCTTCGGCGCGTCCACCTCCAGCCGCTGGTCGACCACGAGCGCGCCCCGGCTCGGGCCGGACGAGCAGTCGACGTCCACCGGGAACGCCGTGCCGCGCAGGATGCCCGGCCGGACCGCCTCGGCCACCGCGACCGCGTCGTGCACGGCCATGCCGTCCCAGCCGAGGAACCTGCGGTAGGTCGCCAGGTAGTCGGGGGTGAGGCCGACCAGGGTCCGGGCGGCGGGCGAGGTCTTGGCCAGGTCGGCCAGCCACTGGCTGCTCACCGCGCACCGGCGGGTCAGGTCCATCGGGACGAGCGTGGTGGGCACGTCCTCCTCGACCAGCACGCGGCGGGCGGCCTCGGGGTCGCTCCAGACGTTGAACTCGGCCGCGGCGGTGACGTTGCCGCCGTTCACGCCGCCGCCCATGACGACCAGCCTGCCGATCTTCGGCTTGAGGCCGGGGTGGGCGGCCAGCAGCAGGGCGATGTTGGTGAGCGGGCCGATGGGGACGATCGTGACGGGGCGGTCGGCCTGGTCGAGGAGGTCGCGCAGGAGCGTGACGGCGTCCCGCGCGTCCGGGCCGCGCGTCGCCCGCGGGAGGGTGTCGGCGTAGCCGGAGAGGCCGTCCGAGCCGTGGGCGCTGGACAGGTGCGGGTGGGGGTGGACCAGGGGCCGTGACGCGCCGACGCCGACCGGCACGTCGTCGCGGCCGAGGAGGGTGAGCAGGCGCAGCGCGTTGCGGGTGGTGTCGGTCAGCGACACGTTGCCGAAGACCGTGGTCACCCCGATCAGGTCGACCTCGGGGCTCACGGCGGCGAGCGCCAGCGCGAGGGCGTCGTCCACGCCGGGATCGGTGTCGATGATCAGCGGTGTCGTCACCGGGCCCATTGTGCCGTGCGCCCGCGGACGGCCTCGACCTGGCACTTTGCCGGCCGACCGGGGGAGTTAGAGTGCCGGGCGTGACGAGCATGTGGGGTGCCCCGGTGTGGACGAGGTGGCGCAGGTCGCGTCGCGACCCGGCGCAGGCCAGGTTCTTCACGCTCGCCTCGCTGCGCTGGGTCCTCCGCCACCGCGCCTACACGCCCTGGTACCTGGTGCGGTACTGGCGGCTGGTGAAGTTCCGGATCGCGAACCCGCACGTGGTGCTGCGCGGCATGGTGTTCCTGGGCAAGAAGGTCGAGCTGCACTGCCGCCCCGGCTACGGCCGGCTGGAGATCGGGCGCTGGGTGCACATCGGCGACGGCAACGCCATCCGCTGCCACGAGGGTTCGCTGCGGATCGGGGACAAGGCCGTGTTCGGCAAGGACAACACGGTGAACTGCTACCTGGACGTGGAGATCGGCGCGGCCACGCTGATCGCCGACTGGGTCTACATCTGCGACTTCGACCACGTGACGGCGGACATCACGCTGCCGATCAAGGACCAGGGCATCGTGAAGTCGCCGGTGCGGATCGGGCCGGACTGCTGGCTCGGCACGAAGGTCACCGTGACGCGCGGCACGCGGATCGGGCGCGGGTGCGTGATCGGCGCGCACGCGGTGGTGCGCGGCGACGTGCCGGACTTCAAGATCGCGGTCGGCCTGCCGGCGCGGGTGGTCAAGGACCGCCGCGCCGACTACGAGGCCGACGCCGAGCGCCGCGCCGCCGTGGCCGACATGGCCCGCAAGGCGCAGGAGGCCCTGGAGCAGTCCCGCAACGGCTCCTAGACCGGCTGCAACTCCTCGCCCGCCTTGCGGTCGTACTCCTCCTGCGCGGCGCGGATGTCGTCGATGTGGTTCTCCGACCAGGTCCTGATCGCGTCCATCAGGCTGCCGACGTCGTCACCCAGCCGGGTGAGGCTGTACTCGACCCGCGGCGGCACGCTCGGGTAGACGGCGCGGTGCACGAGGCCGGCGCGTTCCAGGTCGCGCAGCGTCTGCGTGAGCATCTTCTGGGTGATGCCGTCGAGGCGGCGGCGCAGCTCGCCGAAGCGCATGGTGCCCGGCCGCAGCGCGCCGATGACCAGGCACACCCACTTGTTGGCCAGCAGGTCGAGCACGGCCCGCGAGGCGCAGTTGCGGAGGTAGGCGTCCGCGCCGCCGTGGGAACGCAGGTCAGTGATGGTATACACAAGGTACCTATATACCGTTTAGGTGCCTTCTTCACAACAGGTACCACGGTGGCTGATCCTTTCGACCATGACGAACGAGATGCGAGCGGTTGTGGTCGAAGCCTTCGGCGGGCCGGAGGTCATGCAGGTCCGCGCGGTCGCCCGGCCGGAGCCGGCGCGGGACGAGATCGTGGTCGAGGTGCGCGCGGCGGGCGTGAACGCGTTCGACTGGCTGGTGCGGCGCCACGGCTTCTGGTTCACCGCGCCGTGGGTGCCGGGTTGGGACGTGTCCGGCGTCGTGGCGTCCGTGCCGGCGGGGGAGAACCGGTTCCGGGTCGGTGACGAGGTGTTCGGGATGCCCCACCTGCCGCGCCCGGCGGGCGCGTACGCCGAGTACGTCGCCGCGCCCGCCCGCCACTTCGCCCGCAAGCCCGCCAACGTCGACCACGTGCACGCCGCCGCGCTGCCGCTGGCCGCGCTCACCGCGTGGCAGGTCCTCACCGAGGCCGCCGAGGTCAAGCCGGGCGACCGGGTCCTGGTCCACGCCGCCGCGGGCGGTGTCGGGCACGTCGCCGTGCAGCTGGCCAAGTCGCTCGGGGCGCACGTGATCGGCACCGCGAGCGCGGCCAAGCACGACCTGCTGCGCGAGCTGGGCGCCGACGAGCTGGTCGACTACCGCACGCGGGACTTCGGCGGGCTGGCCCCCGTCGACGTGGTGGTCGACCTGGTGGGCGGCGACTACGAGGAGCGGTCGATGCGGGTGCTCAAGCCGGGCGGGGTGTACGTGGGCCTGACCGACCCCAGTCGGCTGCCGGGGCTCCGCGTCGCCGCCGAGGCGCTGGGCGTGCGCGCCGCCACGACGGCCGTGGTGCCGGACCACGCCGCGCTGGAGCACATCGCCGGGCTGGTGGAGCGCGGCGAGCTGAGGGCGATCGTCGCCGAGACGTTCCCCCTGGAGGACGCCGTGAAGGCGCACGAGGTCGGCGAGGCCAACCGGACCACCGGCAAGCTGGTGCTCACCGTCTGAGCCCGCACAACTGCGGCACGGCCGGGGTGATCGGCTGCGAGGATCGGCCGAACCCCGCCGTCCTGCCTCGGGAGCGCCCGTGTCACGACCCGACCTGTTCACGTACACGGGCGCTCTTCGCGTGCTGGGCGAGTACGAACGGCCCTGGTTCGAGAAGTTCGACATGGCGCTGGGCGGCGCGATCCTCGTCGGTGGCGCGCTCGCCGGTGCGGGCGTCCTCGGTCTGATCGACCCGAAGAACGAGGCCATGTCGTCGTTGCGGAAGGTGCTGGACGGGCTGTCGGCCAAGCTGACCGGCCTGTCCGGCGTGCACCGGCAGGAGCTGGTGTCCGCCGCGCACACCGTGATCGCGGTGAACGCGGCGTTCGACGCGTTCCGCGACCGGTTCGGTCCCGCGTTCGACCGGCTCGACGTCACCGATCGCGAGAAGTTCCGCATCCTCGGCGTCGAGCCCGCCGGGAAGACGCAGGCGGACGCCCTGCCGGCGCTGGCAGCCCTGAACGTCCCCGCGCCGGGCGCCACGCGCGGCTTCCAGCAGAACCTCGACGGGCCGCTCGCCTACTTCTTCTGGCAGACCGTGGTAGCGGTGTCCCACTTCCTCTCCGGGCTGGCGGCGTGGCCCGCCCTGTCGGCCGGGTTGGACCGAGGTCGGCACTCGGAGCTCGCGGAGAGGAGCCGCGAGCACTACGTGCACCACTACCTCGGGCTCGCCTCGGCGATCCCCGAGTTCCAGGTCTGGACCTTCATCGGGGAGCACTCGGCCACTCGCGCCGCCGTCGAGGCGGGCGACGCGCGGCTGGCCGAGGCCCTGGCCGCGCAGACCGAATCGCTGGAGCGCTTCGCCCGGCTGCTGGCGCTGTCCACGCCGGCGACGCCCCGGCCGGACCGCTCGTACCGCGCGAAGCTGGAGCGGGCGGCGCAGGCCGCGCTCGCCAAGCCCCTGCTC
Source organism: Actinosynnema sp. NPDC091369 (assembly GCF_044757065.1). Lineage (NCBI taxonomy): Bacteria > Bacillati > Actinomycetota > Actinomycetes > Pseudonocardiales > Pseudonocardiaceae > Actinosynnema > Actinosynnema sp. NPDC091369. The sequence goes on from NZ_JBIVUG010000003.1 coordinate 323,474, forward strand.
CGGACCGACCCGGACACCCACCCGGTCAACGCCCGGTTCCCCTCCGTGGAACGGGGTTTCGTCGCACCCCGCTACCGCGTCGCCGTGCACGACGAGAACGCCCTGCCGTCGTCGGAGCAGTGGTGGTCGTCCCACGGGGTCGAAGAGGACATCGACGCCTTCCTGGCGGCCCACCTGTCGGGTCCGGCCGCCACCGTCCGGCCCCTGCTGGTCCTGGGACATCCGGGTGCGGGCAAGTCGCTGCTGGTGGAGGTGCTCGCGGCCCGGCTGCCCGCGTCCGGGTACGCGGTGGTCAACGTCCAGTTGCGCAAGGTCGACGCCGACGACACCGTCACGGCGCAGATCGAGACCGCGTTGACCGACGTGCTCGCGGAGAAGGTCGACTGGGGCCGGCTCGCCGACGAGTGCGGTGACAGCATCCGCGTCGTGCTGCTGGACGGGTTCGACGAACTCGTCCAGGCCAGCGGCGTGACGCAGTCCAACTACATCAAGCAGGTGCGCGACTTCCAGGAGCGTGAAGCCGCCCTGGGGCGGCCGGTGGCGGTCGTCATCACGTCGAGGACCCTCGTCGTGGATCGCGCCCGCATCCCCCACGGTGTGCCGATCGTCAAGCTGGAGGAGTTCGACGACCCCCGCATCGGCAAGTGGCTGGACTCGTGGAACCACGCGAACGCGGCGACGCCGGGCTTCCGCCCGCTCGCCCTCGACGACCTGCTCCGCCACGGCGACCTGGCCCGCCAGCCGCTGATCCTGCTCATGCTCGCCATCTACGCGGCCGACGCGGAGAACAATCGGCTGGACGACGAGAACCTCTCCCGGGCCGAGCTGTACGAGCGCCTGATCGACTCGTTCGTGGTGCGGCAGGCGCGTGACAAGAGCAGGGTGCAGCCGTCCGAGGCGCAGATCGCCAAGCGGGTCAAGCAGGGCAGGTGGCAGCTGGGGGTCGCGGCGCTGGCCATGTTCAACCGGGGCCGCCAGTACGTGGAGGACGGGGAGCTGGAACGCGACCTCGCCCCGTTCACGCCGTCGCCCGAGGTGGTGCAACGCACCACGTTCGACGACCCGCTGACGCTCGCCGATCGCACGGTCGGCGACTTCTTCTTCATCCACTCGGCACAGCTGAACGAGCGCGGCGGCAAGCCCCGCCGGCGGACGTACGAGTTCCTGCACGCCACGTTCGGCGAGTACCTGATCGCCGAGGTGACGCTCACCCTGCTCGCCGTGATCGTCGCGGACCGGCAACGGCGCGAGGCGCGTCCCTTCGACGACTTCGGCCTCTTGGACGACGCCCTGCTGTACGCGCTCATCTCGCACCAGGTGTTCACCAAGAGGCCGCCGATCCTCGACTTCGCCTCCGGCTCGTTCCGCGCTCTCGACCGGGCCACCCGCACCGGCGTCCTCGACGTGCTGGACGAGCTGATCCGCTCGGTCCACCAGCGCGTGGAGCAGGACCTGCACCCGGCCTACGACCCGTCCGGCGCGACGCTCGTGTCACGGGTGGCGGCCTACTCGGCGAACCTGGTCTGCCTGCGGGTCGTCCTGGACGACCTGCCCGTGCCGCTCGCCGGGCTGTTCCCGGAGCGGGGTGGCTGGAGGTCCGCGGTCCACCTGTGGCACTCCGGGTTGGACGCCGAGGGGTGGCAGAGCCTGCACCGGATGCTCACCCTCGACTGGGACAACGGCACCGAGCACATCGTCGCCGAGGGGTCCACCGACTCCGCGCACGTGCGCGAGGCCCGGCTCTTGGGCGACCCCGTGCTCGAAGGGCTGATCCGCAGCGGGGACTTCTTCGTCGAGGGCGACATCACCCAGGACCGCCGCGAGCAGGAACTGCTGGAGAGCCTGTCCAGGTGGGTCGTCATGACCACCGGGATGGCCCGCCTGCGCAGCGTCCTCGCCTACGACCTGGAACTGCTGGAGTCGATCCTCACCGAGCTCGAAGCAGGGGTGCCGCTGAACTTCGGCGGGCGGCGGACCCTGCTCTACGCCCTGTCCCGCGAGGCGTGGCGGCTTCCCGCCGGCGCGGTCGGCAGGGCGGTCGAGTACCTGCTGCGGTACCCGCCGGACGTCGCGCTGGCGGCCGAGATGTGCTCCGTCATCTGCGCGCACCCGCGGTTGCTGGACGAACGCGGCCACCTGGTGGGCCCGCTGACCTCCTGGATCACCGGCAACCGGCACAACACCCCCGCCACCCTGACGCTGCTGTGGCGGACCCGGTCGGGCGCCGACGGCGGACGGGACGGGCTCGACGCGCTGCTGGACGCGGTGGACGCGGTCGCCCGCCGGCTCGACGGCGGCGGGTGGGGTCGCCAGATCTACTTCCCGATCGACTTCTTCGACTACCTCGCCGGCCCGGAGGCGAGGAGCTGGGTGTTCGACCAGGCGCTCCTCGTGACGTTGCGGGAGGCGTCGGAGTTCGCCCTGCGCAGGGTCGAGCCGCGGCACTTCCTGGTCGTGGTGGAGAAGTTCGTGGCCGGCGGCGCGACCGAGGACAGCGTCCTGGCCTTCGTCCGCACCTACCTCGCCGCGCACGAGGTCGAGGGCGCGTTCCCGGACCTGGCCTCGGCGCTCGCCGCGCTGCGCCGCGTGGCTTAGAGGAACGCGTTGCCGGTCGGGATCTTGGGGCGGCCCAGCGGCAGGTGGTCGCGCACGGTCGCGGAGCGGTAGACAGCCGCGGTGTCCTCGGCGATCTTCGCCCAGTCGAAGTCGGTGGCCAGGCGGGACTTCGCGGCGCGGGCGCGGCGTTGGGCGGCGGGGTGGTCGTCCAGGACGGAGCGGACCGCGCCGGCCAGGGCCTCGACGTCACCGGGGGCGAAGGACAGGCCCGTGACGCCGTCCAGCACCACCTCGCCCAGCCCGCCGGCCGTGGACGCGACCAGCGGTGTGCCGGCCGCCGCCGCTTCCAGCGCCACGATGCCGAACGGCTCGTACCTGCTCGGCAGCACGACCGCGTCCGCCGCGGCCAACGTCGCCGCCAGCGCGCGGTCCGACAGGTGGCCGACGAAGTCCACCGCGCGGCGCACCTTGTGCTTGCGCGCCTGCTCGACCAGCCAGTCCCGGTGCGTGCCCGTGCCGGCCACGACCAGCCGCGTGCCGGGGTGGGCGCGCCGGATCCGGGGCAGGGCGGCGATCAGGTCCTGCACGCCCTTCTCCCACTCCAGCCGCCCGAAGAACAGCAGCAGCGGCGCGCCCGTCGGGCCGTGCGCGGCACGTGCGGCGGCCACGTCGGACGGGCGGACCCGCCACCGGCGCGGCTCGATGCCGTTGTGCAGCACGGTCACGGTGGACGGCTCCACCTCGAACAGGTGCGCCACCTCCCGCCGCATCGCCGACGAGCACGTGATCAGCGCGTCCGCCCGGTTCGCCAGCCACCACTCGACCGAGTGCACCTGCTGGTTCAGCGTCTGCGACAGCCACCCGCTGTGCCGCCCGGCCTCGGTCGCGTGCACGGTCGCCACCAGCGGCGCGCCGCACTGCTCGGCCAGGGCGATGGCGGGGTGCGTGACCAGCCAGTCGTGCGCGTGCACGACGTCGGGCCGCCAGCCCTTCAGCAACGCCGACCCGGCCCGCGTCATCGCGTGGCCCATCGCCAGCGTCCACGCCACCAGGTCGCGCTCGAACACCAGGTGCGTCGGGTCCTCGGCCACCCGGATCAGCCGCACGCCGTCGACCTCGATGTCGGTCGTGGGGTGCGTGATCGCGTCCGTTCCCGCGGGCTGGCGGCACAGCACGACCACGTCGTGGCCCTGCGCCGCCAGGTGCCCGGCCAGCGCGTGCACGTGCCGGCCCAACCCGCCCACCACGACCGGCGGGTACTCCCAGGACAACATCAGCACGCGCATGGGCCATCCTCGCATCTCTGCACCGCTACCCTGGGATCACACGGGGGAAGTGGGGGCACGGTCATGCAGCCTTGGGTCTGGGCGGTCCTGTTCGTCGCGGTGGTGCTCGCAGTCGGGTTCGCGGTCGACCGGAGGGCCCGCGGCAAGCGCGCCGGCCTCGAACGACCGGCCGACACGAGGGGCCGCTCGAAGGCGGACCCGGTCGTGCAGGCCCGGATCGACAACCCGGGCGCGGCGGGCATCACGCGTCGCGAGCACGGCAGCGACTTCTCCGGCGGCGGCGTCAACTAGCCAGCCCCCGGGCGTCGAGCCGGCCGAACGGACCGTCGACCAGGCGGAGCTCGGCCGCCCGGTCGTGCCCGCGCCCGGCCCGCCGCAGCGCGACGAGCTCGCTGAACCGGTCCGCGTGCACCTTGGCCCGGTAGCGGGCGTAGTCGGCGGCCGAGTCCTTGGTGACCATGAACGCCCAGTCGCTGGACAGCGCCAGCAACGCCTCGCGCACGGCCTGGTCGGCGACGGGGTCACGCACCGCGCCGGACACGTCCAGCGCGAGCAGCTCCCGCTGCACCTCGGCGTTGCCCTGCACGATGTCGGCCACCTGCGGGCCGTTCCACACCTGCCAGTCCTTGCCCGAGCCCCACGAGGACGGCGGCACGTCGACCGGCGCGCCCACGTGCCCGGCCTCGACCGCGCCGCGCAGCGTCGTCACCCGCACCCCGGCCTCGGGCAGCTGCCGCAGCACCGCCTCCAGCCACGCCGGTCCCTCGTGCCACCAGTGCCCGTACAGCTCGGTGTCGTAGGCGGCGACCACCAGCGACGGCTTGCCGTGCTGCTCCTTCAACGCCCGCAGCCGCCGCACCACGGTGTCCACGAAGTCCGCCGCGTGCCGCCGCACGGCCTCGGCCGCCAGGTCCGGGTCGTAGGGCCGCTTGTCGGACGGCTCGACCTTCTTGCCGGTCACCCGGGAGGGCTTGAGGCCGCTGGGGTGGTCGTAGGTGTGGAAGTCCCGGTACGCGGGGTCCCCGGGGTAGCCGACCTTGGGCGACCAGACCCGGTACGACACCTCCAGGTCGCGTCCGAAGGCCACCACGTCGGACGTGCCGACCGGCCGGCCCGCGGCGGTGTCGCCGTGCAGCGACGGCCCGTCGACCAGGAACCGCCGCACGCCCGCCCGCGCGTAGTCGTGCTCCATGCCCGGCGCGTACGCGCACTCGGGGGCCCAGATGCCCTCGGGCGTCGAGCCGATGCGCAACGCGGTGTCGTCCAGCCCGGTGCGCAACGAGAACGCCCGCAGCACCGGGTCGAGCAACGGCTGGAACGGGTGCGCGGCCGGTCCGCCCAGCAGCTCGAGGGTCCGCGAGTCCACAAGGGACCGCAGGACCGGCGAGAAGCCGTGCCGCCACCGGGTTTCGAAGCGGTCCAGCGCCCACGCCGACGCGCGGTGCTCCCGCGCGGCCAGGTCCGGCAGCCGGAACGACGCGCTGTGCGCGCGCAACTGCCAGTTGCCCAGCCAGTCGTGCAGGCCGCGCAGGCTGTACGGGTCGTCCAGCTGGGCGGCCAGGACCGGCGTCACGCCCAGCGTGAGCACGTCCTCGCGGCCCTCGGCGGCGAACCGCTCCAGCAGGTCGACCACGGGCAGGTACGAGTGCGCCCACGCCTGGTACAGCCACTCCTCGCCGACCGGCCAGGCGCCGTGGTGCGCCAGCCACGGCAGGTGGCTGTGCAGGACCAGGCAGAACGTCCCCTCGCGCGTCACGGGCGCACCGCCACGGCCACCAGGTCCAGGCTCGCGTCCAGGTCGTCGGTGGTGACCTCGAAGTCCTCGCTGCGCACCGAGGCCACGGCGGCCAGCAGGTCGGCGGGCCACTCGCCGCCGCCCACCACGACGGCCACCTGCGCGTCGATGATCGACCCGCCGAACCGCTCGTCCAGCGCGCGCAGCGCCGGACCGTGCCGCAGGCCCGCCAGCAGCTCGACCCGCAGGCCCGCGCCGACCAGCAGCTCGTGCAGCTCGGCGGGCGCCAGCTCGCGGGTGTGGAACGGGTTGAGCGGGGTGTCGCGGCCGGGGGAGAAGGTGATCCGGTTCGGCGTGGTGACCAGCAGCCGCCCGCCGGGCCGCAGCACCCGCGCGCACTCGGCCAGGAAGCCCTCCTGGTCCCACAGGTGCTCGATGACCTGCAGGTTCGCCACCACGTCCACGCTCTCGGCGCGCAGCGGCAGCGACGCCAGGTTGCCGCGCAGCACCGCCAGGTCCGGGTACGCGCGGCTCGCGTGCGCCGAGGTCTGCTCGTCGTAGTCGAGCGCGACGACCCGCGCGGCGTGCCGGGCGATCAGCGCGGCCCCGTAGCCCTCGCCGCAGCCCGCCTCCAGCACGACCGCGCCGGTGCAGTGCCGGACCAGGTCCAGGTAGGCCGCCTCGTGGCGCCGGAACCAGTAGTTCTCCTCGGCGATCCCGGGCACGGTGCGCTCACCGGTGAGGGGCAGCGGCTCGACGGTCACCCGGCCAGCCTAGTTGCTCGTTACTCACGGGTAGCCAGCGACCGTCCGCCGGGGTGTCACTGCTTCGTGTGAATACATAGCCACTCGAATGAAGGTATTTGTTGCCCGCGGCATTGTCGGAAAGGGGGTCAGGTTCCCGGAAAATGACACTATCGGGTGACCTGCACCTGTGCCGCAGGGATCTTCCCCGAACGTGTTTGCCCTGCCAGGGCAATGCATCGAAGGCGTTCCACCAGGGTAGTCGTGGGTGGTCACGGGCCCGTTGGGTGCCTTACGCTCGGCATCCTCGGCCAATCTTCGAACGAGCGGGGCCGCCATGGGTGCGAAAGAGCCGGAGATTGTTCCGCTGCACGCGGGTTTCGACGTCGTCTACCGAGGTTTCCACCGCCGCCAGGTCATCGAGCACCTGGAGAACCTGGACGAGCAGCTCAAGTACATGTCCCTCGACCGCGCCGAGGCGCTGGCCCAGGCCGCCGACCTCCGCAAGCTGCTGGAGATGACCCGGCGCGACCTCGACGATGCGCGCGCCCGCGTCGAGCGGCTGGAGATGTCGCCCGCCACGACCTCCGGCGCGTCCGAGCGCCTGCACCGGATGCTGACACTGGCCGAGGACGAGGCGAACGACCTGCGGCTGCGCGCCGAGCACGACGTCACGGCGTTGCGCGAGCGCACCGAGGCGGAGCTGGCCGAGCGATGCCGGCAGGTGGAGGCGGAGCTGACCGCGCACCGGGCCGAGGCCGACGCGCGCGCCGCCGACCAGCGCGAGGCGGCCAACCGCCGGGCCGCCGAGCTGGACCAGCGCGAGGTCGACCTGGAGCGCAGGCAGGTCGAGGTGGAGGCGCACCTGCGGGCTCGGGCCGAGGAGGTCGAGGCGGAGTGCGCCGCGATGGTGGCCGAGGCGGAGCAGGAGGCGGACCGGGTCATCCGGGAGGCCGCCGAGCGGTGCTCGCGGTTGGAGGCCGACTCCGACGCGAAGCGCGCCAAGGCGCAGAACTTCTTCGAGCTGACCATGAACCGGCGGCGGCACGAGGCCGAGCAGCACTTCGCCGAGCAGGAGGAGCTGGCGAAGGCGCGGGCCGCGTTCCTGATCAAGCTCGCCGCCCGCGAGGCGCGCCGGCGGATCGAGGAGATCCAGCAGCAGGCCGAGGACCTGCGCGAACTGCGGCACTCGGTGGCCGCGCAGCTCGCGCAGGCCCGCGTCGCGCTCGACTCGGCGGCCGACCACGTGCCCAGCCTGATCCCGGAGCAGACGACCGTGGAGCAGGCGAGCGCCGAGCCGGTTGCCGTCGAGCCGGTTGCCGTCGAGCCGGTGCACGTCGCGCCGGTGGACGCCGACGACCGGGTCGGTGCCTGATGGCGGTCCGGCTCGCGCTGTCGGTGGTGGTGGGCCTGGCCGCGGTGTCGGGCTGCGCGTCACCAGGAGCGGAGGGCACGGGCGCGTCGGTGGTCACGCGCCCGACGAAGGCCCCGGTTCGGCCGACCGTCGCGCCGGAGGGCGGGTTTCCCAGCGGGTACGGCGAGCCGGTCACCGACGGCCCGCCGGTGAGGTGAGGGTGCGTGATGTCCGGGGTGGCCTTCGTGTTCGGGTTGTGCGCCTTGTCGTTCGCCGCGGGCTGCGTGCTGACCGCGGTCATGCTGCGCCGGGAACCACCACCCGAACCCCGGCCGGTTCCGGCGCCCGTCCCGCCGCCACCCCGGTTCGAACCGAGGTTCCCGCCGGAGGAGTACGCGACCAAGCCGATCCACCGCAACCCGGTGATGGGCCTGCCGCCCGCCCTGCCGACCCCGCGCCCGGCCCGCCCGAACCTGGTCGTCGTGCCGGACCCGGAGCCGGTCGCGGAACTGCCGGTGCGCCAGGACGCGGTGCGCCGCATGCACGTCGTCCGCCCCGCCCCGACCCTCGTCGAACCGACCGCGGCCGACGGGACCACCGAGGACCCCGCTGCGCCGAAGCCGCTCGCCGTGGTGGGCGGGGAGGCCGCCGCACGGGACGCGGAAGCCGGCGGGGGTGAGCACTCCGCCTCGGTGGCAGGACGGGGTGCTGGCGCTGTGATCGCCGAGCGCACTGCTGCCACGGAACGCGCTGCTGCCGCTGATCACCCTGTGGCCGAGGGTGTTGTGGTCGCGGAGGGTGCGGTGGTCGTCGAGGGGGTGGTGGCTGCCGAGCGCGCTGTGGCTGCGGAGGATGCTGAGGTTGCCGAGGGGGCGTTGGCTGTCGAGGGTGCTGCGATCGCCGAGCGTGCTGCGGTTGCGGAAGGTGCGGTGGCGGCCGGGCGCGCTGCTGTCACCGGGCGCGCCGAACCGGCCGGGTCGGAGGCGGAACCGGCCGGGTCCAAGGCGGAGACGGCCGTGAGTGGTGTTGCCGCTGCGCGCGTCGAGCCGGCCGAACCGGTCGACGCCGTCGCGCGCGTTCGAAGCGGCCCGCCGGAGGGTCGACCGGTGGCGGGCCGCTGAACGCCAGCGGGGTCAGCGCTTGCGGAACTTGCGCATCAGCTGCTGGGCCTTGGCCTTGTTGCGGGGATCGCGGGCAGCCTGCTTGACCTGCTCGGTGACCCTGCGGCCCTGTGGACTGCGGGCGAACGCGGCGAGCTTGCTGAACAGATTTGCCATGTCCACCTCCTTCCCTACCGGGCCAACGTTCAAACCCCGCAAGGAGTTCCTAAACCGGCGAAACGGTCACGCCCAACGCCCCGGGACCGACGTGCGCGCCGATCGCGGAGCTGACCTGGGTCACCAGGAACCGCCGCACGTTGGGCAGTTTCGCGCGCAGCTGCTCCAGCACGGTCTCCGCGCGTTCGGCCGCGTCGAAGTGCTCGACCGCGATGTCCACGGGCTCCTCGCCCGCGCGCTTGACCGCGATGTCGACCAGCTTGCGCACCGCCCGCTCCGCGCCGAGCACCTTGTCCAGCGGCGCGATCTGCCCGTCGGTCACGGTCAGCAGGGGCTTCATCGACAGCGCCGAGCCGAGCAGCGCGGCGGCCCGGCCGATCCGCCCGCCGCGCTGGAGGTACTCCAACGTGTCGACGTACAGCAGTTCGCTGCTGCGCCGCACGGTGTGCTGAGCGGCCGACATCACGCGGTTCACGTCACCGCCCGCGGCGGCCACGGTGGCGGCGGCCACGACCGCGTACCCGAGGCTCATGCCGCACGTCTGCGTGTCCACCACGTGCACCGGCACCGGGGCCTGCGCGGCGGCCTGCCGGGCTGCCTCCACCGTCTGCGAGAGCCCGGTCGACACGTGCAGCGACACGATCGCCGACGCGCCCGAGGCCGCCGCGTCGGCGTACGACCAGAAGAACGCGCCCGGGTCCGGTGGCGCGGTGGTCACGTCGAGCTGGCCGCGCAGGGCGTCCACGAGCTTGGGCACCGGCACGCGCACCTCGTCGTCGACGAAGTCGCCGATGCGCACCTGGATCTGCGCGACGGTCACCCCGAGCTTCTCGGTCAACTGCGGCGGCAGGCATGCGGTGGAGTCCGTGACAATCGCTACTCGCCGTGGCATGCGGTCGAACCTAGCCCAGCAGGGGGAGGGTCTGTAACGCTGTCGGGCGGTCCGACGACATTGTCCGAATGGCCTGAAACGCGCCAGTGAGCATCATCACCCGCCGCGGGTGCTTGCAACCGTTTGCACCTCTGCTACCGGTGGGTAACATTCGGGTGGCCGACACCACCATGCCAATGCGGCGATGACATGGCAGGGTCACGAGCAATCCGGCGACCGGGGGCAACCACCGTCGCCCACCCACGTCGCCGCCCGTCCGCAGGAGGTCGAAGAGGACCCATGAACATTGTCGTCCTGGTCAAGCAGGTGCCCGACACCTGGTCCGAGCGCAAGCTCGCCGACGCCGACCACACCCTCGACCGCGACTCCGCGGACGCCGTGCTCGACGAGATCAACGAGCGCGCCGTGGAAGAGGCGCTGCTGCTCCAGGAAGCGCACGGCGGCGAGGTGACCGTCGTCGCGATGGGTCCCGACCGCGCGACCGACGCGATCCGCAAGGCGCTGTCCATGGGCGCGGACAAGGCGGTGCACGTCTCCGACGAGGCCCTGCACGGTTCCGACGCGCTCACCACCGCCAAGGTGCTGGCCAAGGCCATCGGCACGATCGAGGGCTTCGACCTGGTGATCGCCGGCAACGAGGCCACCGACGGCCGCGCGGGCGCCGTGCCCGCCATGCTGGCCGAGCTGCTGGGCCTGCCGCAGGTGACGCAGGTGCGCAAGCTCACCGTCGAGGGCGGCACGGTCAAGGCCGAGCGCGAGACCGACGAGGGCGTCGCGCACCTCGAGGCGAGCCTGCCCGCGGTCGTCAGCGTGAACGAGAAGATCAACGAGCCGCGGTACCCGTCGTTCAAGGGCATCATGGCGGCCAAGAAGAAGCCGGTCAGCACCCTCACGGTCGCCGACCTCGGGCTGGACGCGGGCGAGGTCGGTCTCGGCGCCTCGTGGTCGCAGGTCCTGGAGTCGGCTCCGAAGCCGCCGCGCGGCGCCGGTCAGCGCGTCGAGGACTCGGGTGACGGCGGCGCCAAGATCGCCGAGTACCTGGTCGGCCAGAAGCTCATCTGAAGGCGAGGAATTCAATGTCTGAGGTACTCGTCCTCGTCGACCACGTCGACGGCGAGGTCAAGAAGGTCACCTATGAGCTTCTATCCGCCGCGCGCCGTCTCGGCGAGCCGGCCGCGGTGGTGGTCGGATCGCCCGGCACCGCGGGCAAGGTGAGGGAGTCCCTGGGTCGCTACGGCGCGACGAAGGTGTACGCGGTGGAGTCGGACGACGCCGTGAACTACCTGGTCACGCCGAAGGTGGACGCGCTCGCCGCGATCGCGGGCACCGCGTCGCCCGCCGCCGTGCTGGTGTCGGCGACGTTGGAGGGCAAGGAGGTCGCGGGCCGGCTGGCCGTGCGCCTGGGCTCCGGCCTGCTCTACGACGCCGTCGACCTCGACGGCGAGGGCGTCGCCACGCAGTCGATCTTCGGTGGCGCGTACGTGGTGAAGTCCAAGGTCACGCAGGGCGTGCCGGTCATCGCCGTGCGGCCCGGTGGCGTCGAGGCGTCCGAGGCCCCGGCGGACGCGGTCGAGCAGGCCGTGGAGCTGCCCGCCGCGAACCCGGCGCTGGTCACCAAGGTGACCGGCCGCGAGCCGATCGTCGGTGGCGACCGCCCGGAGCTGACCGAGGCGTCGGTCGTCGTCTCCGGTGGTCGCGGCGTGGGCAGCGCGGAGAGCTTCGAGGTCGTGGAGAAGCTGGCCGACAGCCTCGGCGCGGCGGTGGGCGCGTCCCGCGCCGCGGTGGACTCCGGCTACTACCCGCACCAGTTCCAGGTCGGCCAGACCGGCAAGACGGTCTCGCCGCAGCTCTACATCGCCCTGGGCATCTCGGGTGCGATCCAGCACCGGGCGGGCATGCAGACGTCCAAGACGATCGTCGCGGTCAACAAGGACCCGGAGGCGCCGATCTTCGAGATCGCCGACTTCGGCGTGGTGGGCGACCTGTTCGCGGTCGCACCGCAGCTGACCGACGAGGTCGCCAAGCGCAAGGGCTGACCTGCGCGTTCCGCACCAGGGCCGTCCCGCGTCACGCGGGGCGGCCCTCGTGCTGCCGGGGGCCTCCCCGGGGTTTAACCGACCTGCCACCGAGGCGTCACCGGAACGGCCTGCTCCCGGTCGCCAACCGGTCGGTAGACCAGACCCATGACGCAGCCGCAACTGCTTGTCAGCACCGGTGACGCCGCTTCCGACGCGCCGCGCTACTCCCTGTTGGTCGCGCGCGACAGCGACGAGGTCGTGGCCGCGCAGCGGCTGCGGCACCGGGTGTTCGCCGCCGAGATGGGCGCCGTGCTGCACACCCCCGTGCCGGGGCACGACGTCGACCGCTTCGACCGGTACTGCGACCACCTCGTCGTGCGCGACGACCGGACCGGCGACATCGTCGGCACCTACCGGATGCTGCCGCCCGAGCGCGCCGCCGAGGCGGGCGGGCTGTACTCCGACGGCGAGTTCGACCTGTCCGCGCTGGACGCCCTGCGACCGTCGCTGGTGGAGACCGGCCGGTCGTGCGTGCACCCCGACCACCGCAACGGGGCCGTGGTGTCGTTGGTGTGGGCCGGGATCGCCCGGTACATGCTGCTGTCGGGGCACTCGTGGCTGATCGGCTGCGCGTCCGTGCCGCTGCACGACGGCGGGTCGTTCGCGGCGGGCGTATGGGACGCCGTGCGGGCCAAGCACCTCGCGCCCGAGCCGTACCGCGTCACGCCGCTGACGCCGTGGGACGTCGACCCGGTGGCGCGGCCGGACAGGACGGTGCTGCCGCCGCTGCTGAAGGGCTACCTGCGGCTGGGCGCGTGGGTCTGCGGCCGGCCCGCGCTGGACGCCGACTTCGGCGTGGCCGACCTGCCCGTGCTGCTCGGGATGGACCGCGTGGACCAGCGCTACCTGAAGTTCTTCCTCGGGGAGACGGCGTGACCAAGCACGCGTGGATGCCCGTGTCGCCGTGCGGCGACGGGTGCGTGGACCACTCGACGGCCTCCGTGGGCGCGGTCCGGGTGGCGTGGCGGGTGGTGGCGGCGTCGGCCGTGCTGCTGTCCGGGGTGCTGGTGGTCCTCGCCGTCCTGTGCGCGCGGGGACGGGCCCGGTCGGTGGTGCTGCGGCGCTGGTTCCGGGCGCTGCTGGGCGCGTTCGGCGTGCGGCTGCGGGTCGTCGGGCCGGTGTTCCAGGACAACCCGGGGCGGGGCGTGCTGGTGGTGTCCAACCACGTGTCCTGGTTGGACGAGCTGGCCATCGACGCGGTGCAGCCCATCCGGATGGTGGCCAAGCGGGACATCCGCGACTGGCCGGTGCTCGGCCGGCTGATCACCGCCGCCCGCACGGTGTACCTGGACCGGGAGCGGCTGTCGCTGCTGCCCGGCACGGTCGCCGAGCTGGCGCGGGCGCTGCGGGACGGCGCGGCGGTCGGCATCCACGCGGAGGGCACGACGTGGTGCGGCGTGGCGTCCGGGCGCTACCGGCCCGCGTTGTTCCAGGCCGCGCTGGACGCCGGTGTGCCGGTGCGGCCCGTGGTGCTGCGGTACCGGCAGGGGTCGGCGACGTCGACCCGGCCCGCGTTCGTGGGCTCCGACACGTTGGTCGACTCGGTGCGGCGGGTGCTGCGCTCGCGTGGGCTGGTGGTGGAGGTGCACGTGCTGGACGAGGTCGCGCCCGGCCGGGCGGCGACGCGCCGCGAGCTGGCGGCGCTGGTGCAGCGCGAAGCGGAACGGGTGGCGCACGGGGCGGTCGAGGTGCCCTCGCCGCGCCCGCACGCCGTCCGGGTCGCCTGAGCGGTGCTCAGCACGCCTTCACCGACGCGGAGTGGACCCGGCCGGAGATGTTGTGGATGGTGACCTTGCCCCAGCCGCCGCTCTTGGTGACGTTGTAGGTGTAGCCGGACTGGACCCGCCGGCTGCGCTTCGCGCCGGCGGCGACGTCGACCTGCCGCACGACGAGCGTGCCCGCCTTCGACCCGCTGGCGTAGATGATCGAGTACAGCCTGGGCGTGCCGCAGTTGTTGGTCCAGTGGATGTAGCCGTAGCTCTCGGCCGACGCCGGGCCCGCGGTGACGGCGAGGCCGCCGAGGGCGAGGAGCAGCGACGCGAGGGCGGTGGTGGCGCGGTGGCGCACGGGTGTCTCCTTGTCGCCTGTGTTGATCACCCGTGGTCAACACCCGGGCCGGCGGCCGTGACGTCGGTCGTTCGCACCACAGCCGCCGGCTGCCGTCACGGGTGGTGGTCGGCGAAGACGCCTTGGCGGTGGTACTGGCAGGTGCAGCTCGGCGAGGAGTTCCACCCGTCGCTGTAGCGGACGGTGAAGTAGCGGCCCAGCGTGAAGCCGTGGATGACCTCGTCGTCCCACCCGCCGGGCGGGACGGCCACGTTGACCAGCCGGACACCGGTGATGCCCGCGGTGAGGCTGCGGTACATGCGGTGCTTGGCCCACAGGGCGGACGGGGAGCCCTTGGGGGTGCAGTTCAGGATGGCGCTGCCCGCGTAGCGGAACTTGCCGCCGAAGTCGGCCGACCGGTACTCCCGCGGCGCCATGCCCTTGTCGTTCTCCGACCACGTGGGGTTGGCGAAGTGGTCCTTCCAGCAGGCGGCCCGGACGGCCGCGCCACCCTCGGGGACGGCCAGGTCGGTCGCGGTGACCGGGCCGTCGACCCGCCGCCGCTCGGCCAGGCCGGGTGGGGCGGTGTCGGCGGTGTCCACCAGGGCCGCCGGGACGGGCAGTTCCACCGGCGTGATCCTCAGGTACGCGTCGAGCAGGCTCGTCACGCCCTGCGGCACCACGGGCGCGTTGACGCCGTCCTCGCCCCACTGGCGCAGGACGAAGTCGCCGGTCTCCGCGCCGCGGGCGAACTCGACGTTCGTGCCGCCGCGGAAGGTCAGCGCTGCCAGCGTGACGAGGCGGTCGGACGGTTCGTCCGCGTCCGGGTCGGAGGCGGTGGACGAGGGCGTCGCGGCGGTCGCCGGGGCGGCGGTGGCCGGGACGATCGGGAGCGCGGTGAGCGCGCAGGTGAGCAGGGCGAGCAGAGCGGTGCGTCGCATGGTTCCCCCCGGGTTCGACGGAAGCGGTGGCGGTCGTGCCACCCGGCAAGAGGGATCACGCCGCGGCGCCCGAAATACGTGCCGTTGCGCGGTTCACCCGTCGGTGGAACCCGCCGCCGGGGGCCGCCGATCGGTGTCCGAGCGCCCGAAACCCGTGCTGAACTGCGTCATATTGCCTTGACCTCCACCCCGGTAGAGGTTGAACCATTGACCCGTGACGACGACGACCGGTACCCCCGCCAAGAGCAACCTGTGGACACCTGAACGGCGGGGCCCGACGGTCGGGATCATCCTGCTCGTCACGCTGCTCGCGTTCGAGAACATGGGCGTCAGCACGGCGATGCCGCGCATGGTCGCCGACCTCGACGGCAACGACCTGTACGCGTGGCCGTTCCTGGCGTTCCTGGCCGCGAGCGTGGTCGCCACCGTGCTGTCCGGCCGGCTCAGCGACCTGCGTGGCCCGCGGCCGTCGCTGCTGATCGGGCCCGCGCTGTTCCTGGTCGGGCTGGTCGTGGCCGGGTTGGCGCAGGACATGGCGCTGCTGCTGCTCGGCCGGGTGCTCCAGGGCATCGGCGGCGGCGCGCAGGTCGTCGCGGTCTACGTGCTGATCGGCCTGGTCTACCCCGAGCGGGACCGGCCCGCGGTGTTCGGGATGCTCGCCTCGGCGTGGGTGGTGCCGTCGCTGGTCGGGCCGGCGCTGTCCGGGTGGCTGACCGAGGCGCTCAGCTGGCGCTGGGTGTTCCTCGGGCTCGCGCCGTTCGTGCTGCTGGGCGTGCTGCTGCTGGTGCCCGTGCTGCGCAACCTGCCGCCGCACACCCCGGACCGGAACACCCGGCGCGGGTTGCCGTTGGCCGCGCTCGGGGCCGGGTTCGGCGTCGCGGCGCTGAGCTGGGCCGCGCAGCACCCGCACGGCGTCAACCTGGTGATCGGGGTGGCCGGGCTGGCCGCGCTGGCGCCCGCGCTGCGCGTGCTGCTGCCCAAGGGCACGCTCACCGCGCGCCCCGGCCTGCCGACGACGATCCTGGCCCGCGCGCTGCTGGCGGGCTCGTTCTTCGCCGCCGAGGCGTTCATCCCGCTGACGCTGACCTCCGTGCACGGCTACTCGGCCATCGCCGCGGGCATCCCGCTCACGCTGAGCGCGCTGGGCTGGTCCGCCGCCGCGTGGTGGCAGTCCCGCAAGCCGGACATCCCGCGCGCGAAGCTCGTGCGGTGGGGGTTCGTGCTCAACGCCGCGGGTATTTCCGGAGTGACGCTCATCGCACCGTCGTGGGGCCCGGCGTGGGCCACACCGGTCCTCTGGGCGGTCGCCGGAGCGGGGATGGGGATGGCCATGTCGAGCCTGAGCGTGCTCACCCTGGGCGCGTCGTCCGAGGTCGACCGGGGGTTCAACTCCTCCGCGCTGCAGATCGCGGACATGCTCGGCTCGGCCCTGCTGGTCGGCCTGGGCGGTGTGCTGGTCACCACGTTCGCCTCCGCCGCGGCCCCGACGGCCGCCGTCGTGCCGTTCGACCTGCTGATGGCGGGGGTCGCGGTGCTCGGTGCGGTGCTCGCCGGACGGCTGGGCCGGGCTACCCTGGAAAGCTGATGGCCTACTTCGACCACGCCGCCACGACCCCCATGCTCCCCGAGGCGATCGAGGCGATGACTCGGGCGTTGTCCACCACGGGCAACGCCTCGTCGTTGCACACCTCCGGGCGGCGGGCCCGGCGGCTGGTCGAGGAGGCGCGGGAGGACATCGCGGACGCCCTGGGCGCGCGACCCTCCGAGGTGATCTTCACCAGCGGCGGCACGGAGAGCGACAACCTCGCGGTCAAGGGCGTGTACTGGTCCCGCCGCACGTCGCGGCGCAGGCGCGTGGTGGCCACGTCGGTCGAGCACCACGCCGTGCTGGACGCCGTGCAGTGGCTGGTCGAGCACGAGGGCGCCGAGGTCACCTGGCTTCCGCCCGACGGTCTCGGCCGCATCCGGCCCGAGGTGCTGCGCGACGCGCTGGACGACGACGTCGCCCTGGTCACCGCGATGTGGGCGAACAACGAGGTCGGCACGATCAACCCGGTGCGCGAGCTGGCCGCGCTGGCCGCCGAGCGGGCGGTGCCGTTCCACACCGACGCGGTGCAGGCCGTCGGCGCGGTGCCGGTCGACTTCGCCGAGTCGGGTGCGTCGGCGCTCACCCTCACCGGGCACAAGATCGGCGGGCCGTACGGCGTCGGCGTGCTGCTGCTGGGCCGTGACGTGGCCACCACCCCCGTGCTGCACGGCGGCGGTCAGGAGCGGGAAGTGCGGTCCGGCACGCTGGACGTGCCGTCGATCGTGGCGCTGGCGGCGGCGGTGCGGCACGCGGTGGACCACCGGGCCGAGACGGCCGCCGCGGTCGCCGCGCTGCGCGACGAGCTGGTCGAGTCGGTGCGGCGGGTCGTGCCCGACGTGGCGGTGAACGGCGACCCGGTGCACCGCCTGCCCGGCAACGCGCACCTGACGTTCCCCGGCTGCGAGGGCGACAGCCTGCTGATGCTGTTGGACGCCAAGGGCATCGAGTGCTCCACCGGCTCGGCCTGCACGGCGGGCGTGGCGCAGCCCAGCCACGTGCTGCTGGCCATGGGCGTGGACCCGGTGTCGGCCCGCGGCTCGCTGCGGTTCTCCCTGGGCCACACGTCCACGGCGGCCGACGTGCGCGAACTGGCCGAGGTGATCGGCCCGGTGGTCGAACGCGCCCGCACGGCGGGCATCGCGGGGTTGAAGCGGCTTGCGGGCCGGGCGACGGCGGAGGTGTGACGGGCATGCGGGTGCTGGCGGCGATGAGCGGCGGGGTGGATTCCGCCGTGGCTGCGGCGCGGGCGGTGGCGGCGGGCCACGAGGTGACCGGGGTGCACCTGGCCCTGTCGGCCAAGCCCGGCACGTTGCGCACCGGCGCGCGCGGCTGCTGCACGATCGAGGACGCCCGGGACGCGCGGCGCGCGGCGGACGTGCTCGGCATCCCGTTCTACGTCTGGGACTTCGCGGAGCGGTTCACCGAGGAGGTCGTGGACGAGTTCGTGGCCGAGTACGCGGCCGGCCGCACCCCCAACCCGTGCCTGCGGTGCAACGAGAAGATCAAGTTCGAGGCGCTGCTGGACAAGGCGATCGGGCTCGGCTTCGACGCCGTGTGCACCGGGCACTACGCCCGACTGGCCACTGTGGACGGTGTGCCGGAGCTGCGCCGCTCGGCCGACGACGGCAAGGACCAGTCCTACGTGCTGGCGTCGTTGACGCACGAGCAGCTGGCGCACGCGATGTTCCCGCTGGGCGACTCGACCAAGGCGCAGGTCCGGGCCGAAGCCGCCGAGCGCGGGCTCCAGGTCGCCGAGAAGCCCGACAGCCACGACATCTGCTTCATCCCCGACGGCGACACCCGCGGCTTCCTGACCCGCAAGCTGGGCGAGCAGCCCGGCGTGCTGGTGGACGACGAGACCGGCGCGGTGCTCGGGCGGCACGTGGGCGTGCACGAGTTCACCGTGGGCCAGCGCAAGGGCCTGGGCATCGACGCGCCCGCCCCCGACGGCCGGCCCCGGTACGTGCTGTCGCTGGAGCCGGTGAGCGGCACGGTGCGGGTCGGCGCGGCGGAGAAGCTGAAGGTCACCGAGATCGTCGCGCGGCGGCCCGTGACGCGGGTGGCGTTCGACGGTCCGGTGGAGTGCGTGGCGCAGGTGCGGGCGCACGGCGGGCTGGCCCCCGCGGTGGCCGAAGTCGTCGACGGAGAGCTGCTGGTGCGCCTGCGCGAGCCGTTGAGCGGCGTCGCCCCTGGTCAGGCGGTCGCGGTCTACCGGGAGGACGCGGCGGCGGGCGACCTGGTGCTCGCCAGCGCGACGATCAGCACGACTCGTTGAGGTCCGGCTTGGTGTTTTGTCGGTGTCGCCTGCGACACTGCGTGCGTGCCGTATGACAACGCACGACGCCGGAGGTCGCTGGTGGACATCGGGACCCGGGTGAGGGTGCTTTCGAGCAAGCTCGACCACCCGTCCGCGCAACGTCTGGACGCGGAGCAGTTCGAGCGACTGCGCGCGGAGGTCCGCACGCTGCGCTGGGTGGTCCGGGAGCGGCTGCACCGGCCCGAGTGGGCCGAGCTGATCGCCCAGGTGGAGACCATGGTGGAACGGGTGGAGCGGCTCGACCCGGCGCTCGCCCTGGAGGTCGAGGTGCCGTCGCAGGCGGGCGCGTCGCAAGGCCGCGTGTCGCCGGAGCGGGGCAGCGCGGACCGGGGCAGCGCGGACCGGGGCTCGGCCGAGCGGGTGATCGAGTGCCGCTGACCGGTCAGACCAGCGCGTTGTAGGCCGCGGCGGCGGCGATGAGGACGCCGTGGAAGATCGAGGCGAGGGCGACGGTCCGGGTGCGCTTGTGCTCGGACCAGGTCGTGGAGGACAAGGCCCAGGCCAGCGCGGGCAGCAGCAGGACGCCGTGCATGGCCACGCCGTGGGAGAGCTTCCACGAGCCGCCCCGCTCGGCGATCATCAGGCCGCCGAACGCCAGGGCCACCGCCAGCGTCGTCGTGCCGACCCGGACCGCGAGCCGCATGCTCGGCGCGAGGTGGCGGGCCCGGAACGCGGCTGCGACCAGGGCGAGGACGGACACCACGATCGCCACGCCGCCGACGGTCAGGGCGCGGGTGACGACCGCGTCGACCTCCGTGGCCTCGTTGAAGTGCGACGGCACCCGCCGCCAGGCTTGGAGCGTGATCAGGCCGACCTCCAGCACCGACGCGGCGGTGAACAGCCACACCCAGCGGTGCCGCAGCCGCAGCCGGGTGCCGACCAGGGCGTAGGTGGCGAGCGTGAGGCCGAACGACAGGCCGAACGTCACCGGCTTGCGCCACGACACCGGCCCCTCCCACGGCCCGCCGTCCACGGCGAACACCACGAGGTGCAGCAGGCCCGACGCGAACAGCAGCGCGGCCACCCGGTAGGCGGAGCGGGTCGAGGTCATGGCACCCGATGGTGCTCACTCCGCCGGGTCGCGGCGTCGGGCGCGGGGCGGCCTTCGCCCGTACGCCCGGGGACGTACCCCTACGGCGTCCAGTCGGTGTTCGCGCCGCACAGCACCACGCACGGCAGCTCGCCCGGCACGGCTCCCGCCAGCCAGGCGGCGAACGGCACGGCCGCCGCCGGTTCCACGGCCAGCCGGAACTCCTCCCACAGCCGGTCCCGGGCGGCCAGGATCTCCGCGTCGGACACGAGCACGGACGTCACCGGGTGCGTGCTGAGGATGCCGAACGGGACGTCGCCGACCCGCGTGGCGCCGAGCGCGGACGCGGCGATCGAGTCCACCTCGGCGTCCACCGGCTCGCCCGCCGCCAGCGCGTGGTGCAGGGCGCAGCACCGCTCCGGCTCCACCGCGACCGTGAGCCGACCGGAGGCCAGCGCCGTGCCTGCGGCCAGCCCGCCGCCGCCGACCGCGACGGCGATCGCGTCCACGTCCGGCGCGTCCTCGACGATCTCGCCGGCGACCGTGCCCTGACCTGCGACGACGGTCAGGTCGTTGTAAGCCTCGACGTAGAAGCCGGGCGTCTCGCGGGCCGCCAGCACCGCCTCGGCGTACGTGTCGCCGTGCCGGATCAGCTTCGCGCCCGCCGCCTCGATCCGCCGCACCTTGCCCTCGGGGGCGCTCACCGGCACGAACACGGTGGCGTGCAGGCCGAGCAGGTGCGCGGCCTTCGCCACGCCGAGGCCGTGGTTGCCGCCCGACGCCGTGACCACCCGGTCCGGTGAACCGGCGGCGATCAGGGTGTTCAGCGCGCCGCGCAGCTTGAACGAGCCGGTGAGCTGGAGGTGCTCCAGCTTGAACGCGATCGGCCTGCCGTCGACCTCCGCGCGCCACAACGGGGTGCGGCGGGCGTGCGGGCGGATGCGGTCAGCGGCGGCGGCGACGTCGGGGGTCATGCACCCAGCATGCGCTCACCCGGCGAACCACCTGTAGACCCACATGACGAGCGTCACCGCGCCCACCACGAAGCACAGCAGCACCACGACCAGGCCCACCAGCACCAGCACGTTGGCGCGCCACGACGAGTCGCGGTCGTCGGCGACCGACAGCTCGGCGCGCAACTGGTCCTCGGTCGCCTCGCGCAACGCCACCAGCCGTTCCCGCGCGGTGCGCGTCGGCGCGCCCGCTTCGCCGCTGGTCCAGTTCATCGCTTCCAGTCGCGCCAGCGGCGTGCGGTAGGCGCGCTCGAAGGCCGCCACCTCCGCCTCGTCGCGCACCTCGGACAGGTAGGTCCACCGCCCGGCCTGCGCCGCGTCACCGAGCACCCGGTACACCTCGGCGAGGCGCTCGCGCAGGTCCAGCCGGTCGGGATAGCTGCACACCAGCCCCACCAGGCGCTGCCGGGCGCGCAGGACACTGGCCAAGTCACCGCGGTCCACCTCTTCGGCGGCCTTGCGGAGCGTCAGCTCGAGCGGCATGGACCACATCGTCCCAGCCCGGGCAACCGTAGGATTTCCGGGTGATCGCGGTATCGGTGGTGACGTTCGGCCTGGCCTGGTGGCTCGGGCTGTACCTGCTCGTGCGCGACCCCCGCAAGCGCCTGCTCCAGCGGGCCTCGGTCGGGTTGGTCGCGTACGCCCTGGTCATCGTCCTGCCGCTGCCGGCGATGGCCATGGCGGTGCCCGCGGTGGCGTGGACCGGAGTGGTGGTGTGCTGGCTGCCCGTGCGCTACGAGCGGTGGTGGCGCTACAGCGCGCTCCCGTTGCTGGTGGCGGCCTACTTCGCGCCCGTGGTGGTGCTGATCCCGCTGGCGGCGGCGCTGGTGCTGTGCCTGCGGGTGCGGCGGGCGTTGCTCGGGGCGGCGACGATCCTGTTCGGGCTGAGCTGCGCGTTGCTGCTGGTCGACGTGCTGCCCGAGCCGCTGGTCGTCGCGTCGGCCGGGTTCGACCTGCTGGTGTTCGGCGTGGTGGTGGCGGTGGCGGACGCGTTCGACGAGGGTGAGGCGATCCGCGCGGACATGGTGCGCTCGCTGCTCACGTCGGCCGGGCTGGCGGCGGTGTTCGGCGGGCAGGTGGCGTTGTTCCTGGACGACCGGCTGGTGCCGCTGCTGTACGGCACGGTCGCCGCCGCGATCGCGGTGCAGGTGCTGGCCAACCCGCTGGCGCTGCTGGTGGACCGGGTCGCGGTGCCCGAGGTGGCGGCGGAACGGGCCGAGCTGCGTGACGCGGCCGAGGCGCTTCCCCGCCGCGCCCCGCTCGACCGGACCGAGTTCGTGAAGCTGACCCGGCGCGCGTTGAGCCATTACGGCGACCTGGGGAAGCTGGTCGCGAGCCCGTTGACGGAATTGCCGGTGATCGACGCCCGGTTGGCCGCGCGAGGTGCTTCCGACCAACCGCTGGAACGCGCGGCCGAGCTGAAGTCGTTGTTGCTGGAGAGCATTTCCCGGCTCAAACCGCGGGACGGCGACTTCGGCACCAGCGACGAATGGCGGCACTACAACGCGCTGTACTTCTACTACGTGGTCGGCATCCGGCCGTACAGCAGGCGGACCAAGCGCGAGGACCTCGACCCGGACGCGCGGCGGGCGCTGGCGTGGTTCGTCAACCAGGTGCCGGAGCGGACCCTGCACAACTGGCAGAACGCGGGGGCGAAGCTGGTGGCCGAGGACTTGTCGTCGCAGGTCGCGGCCTCGTAACTGGCAGGCGTTGGCAGTGTTTGGCGTTCCGCCGGCAGTGCGGCCCGCCCTAGCTTTCGAGCCATGACGACAACTCAGGTTCGCCACGACGGTCTCCTCCGCTTCGCCCTCAAGCTCGACGGTGTCGCCTCGGGCGGATTGGGCGTGCTCGCCCTGCTCTTCGACCTCCCGACGGGATTGCCGCGCGGCCTCGTGGTCGGGCTCGGCGCATTCCTCGTCGCCTACGGGGTGGGTGTTTTCCTGCTCGGTCTGCGACCCCTTCGGCCGCTGGTCGCGGTCGTGGTCATCGGCAATTCGGTGTGGGTGCTGGACAGCTTCCTGACCGCGTTCGCCGGGTGGTTCCCGGTGACCGGGCTGGGCGTTTTCCTGATCGTCGCCCAGGCGGTCGCGGTGCTGGGGTTCATCACCCTCCAGGTGCTGGGTCTGCGCCGTTCGGCTTGAGGGTCCGGCTCCGGCCGCGGAACTCCGCCACCACCTCGTCGCCTCGGCGCACGGTGATGTCGTAGATCCCGCTCCGCCCGAACCGCGCCCGTTCCACCGCTTCGGCCACCAGCTCGTCCCCCTCGTGCACGGGGGCGATGAAGTCGATCTCCGCCTGCGCCGCCACGGTCACCGAGCCGTGGCGGTTGCACGCGCAGGCGAAGGCGGTGTCGGCGAGCAGGAACACGTACCCGCCGTGCCCGATGCCGTGACCGTTGACCATCCGGTCGGTGACGGTCATGGCGAGCGTGGCCGTGCCGTCGCCGAGTTCGAGCGCCCGGATGCCGAGCGCGGTCGACGCGGCGTCGTTGGCGAGCATCTCCGCGGGTCCGTTCATCCCTGCACCTTAAGGTTCGCGGGTGCTGGACATCATCCGCGCGGTCGGGCTGTTCGCGGTGACGAACGTGGACGACATCGTGCTGCTGGCGTTGTTCTTCGCGCGGGGCGTGCCCCCGTGGCGGGTCGTGCTGGGTCAGTACCTGGGCTTCGCCGGGATCCTGGCCGTCGCCATCGCCGCCGCCCTCGGCGCCACCCTGCTGCCCCCGGTGGTGCTCCCGTGGCTCGGCCTCCTGCCGCTGGCGCTCGGCGTGAAGGCGGCGTGGCAGGCGTGGCGCGGGGGTGAGGACTCGGAACCCGCGGCCACGGGCGCGCTCGGCGTGGCGGCCGTGACGTTCGCCAACGGCGGCGACAACATCGGCGTCTACGTCCCGGTCTTCGCCACCACCGGCATCACCGGATACGTGATCGTGTTCCTGGTCCTGGTGGCAGTCTGGTGCGGTGCGGGGCGCTTCTTCGCGACCCGCCCCGTCGTCGCCCGCGCCCTGAGCCGTTGGGGGCACGTGGTGCTGCCGGTCGTGCTGATCGTGATCGGTGTGCTGATCCTGCTAGGGGGTTAGGTGTTCAGGTCGAAGCGCGAAGCCGAGGAACTGCGGGCCAGGGTCGCGGACCTGGAACGCCAGGTCGCCACCCTGTCCGCCCAACTGTCCGCCACCCGCCCGCTGCTGGACGACGCCACCAGGATCGAATCCCTGGCCCGCCAAGCCGAAGCCGCCGTGCGCTCCCTCGAAGCCCGCGCCACCCCGTTGGGCGTGGGCGGCACCCGCACCCGCCCGAAACTGGACACCCTCTACCGGGCCGACGTGCTGGGCTACGTGTCGGTCTACTTCGTCACGGGCCACATCACCACGGTGAAGCTGACGGTCGGCACGGAGAACCCACCGACCACCGTCGTCGGCATCGCCGCCGGGGCCGGCGACTCGAACTCCTACGCGGGCGCCATCGTGCGGCCGGGCGAGTACTGGATCGCGGCCACCAGGGGCGATCGCACCGACTACGGCTTCGAACTCCACTTCACACCGCTGTACTGACCGGCGTCAGGCGGTGAAGCCCTTGAAGATGTTCGTGAACTCGTACTGGCTCTGGCTGATGCTGCTGCACGTCGGCGAGATGCCGCCGCCGGGGCAGCCGCCGTTGTCGCGGCCCACCGACCAGAAGCCCAGCAGGCCGATGCGGTTGGTGTTGGCCCACGTCACGAGCTTGCGGGCGTGGGCCTGGGTGAAGACCTTGCCGTTGAAGTTGCGGCCGATCATCGGGGTGACGCCGAGCAGGCGCTTCAGCTCCGCGTCGGACTTGGCGGGCCAGATCTGCTTCATCTGGCGCAGGCTGCTCTCGGCGGCGGCGATGACGGCGTCGCCCCAGTCCGCTCGGGAGGAGCCGAACTCCATGGTCATGGGGTTCACGAGCACGGTCAGGCCCTTGGCGGCGGCGTTCTGCAGGATCTGCACAGAGTAGGGGTCCATGCCGTAGTCGTCGCCCTGCACGCGCATCGTGTAGCTGATGGACGTGCCGCGTTCGGTCTGGAGGCGCTTCAACGCGGTGTTCACCATGTCGTGCGGGATGGACGCCTCGACGTCGACGTCCAGGTGGTTGCTGCCGACGGCGTCGAGGACCTTCTTGTACGCGGCCAGCAGCGCGTCGGCGGTGGAGCACGAGTACTCCAGGTACGGCCCGGCCGCGCCGCCGGTCGCCACGATCACGTCACCGCCCAGCGCCTTGAGCGCCCGCACGTCGTTGATGATCCGGCTGTCGTTCAACGGGATCGTGCCGCCCCAGGACGGGTTGCAGCCGCTGCTGTCGGCGAGCGCGAAGGCGAGCGTGAACACCTTCTGGCCGGTGGCCCGGGCGACCGACTCCAACGACGGCGTCGGCATGGTGATGTCCACGTACGGCGCGGACTTCAGGCTGCCGGGGAACGGTGGCTGGTCCGAAGTCGTGGTCGTCGTGGACGTGGTCGTGGAAGTCGTGGTGGTGGTCGTCGTGCCGCCGGTGCACGGTTGGCCGTTGAGCTTGCAGTTGGCGGGCACGCCGGTGCCGTTCACCAGGAACCCGAACGACGTGGACGCGCCGGCCGCCAGGCTGCCGTTGTACTCGCGGTTGGTGAACGTGTGGTGCGAACCGCTGCTGCTCAGCGTGGCGTCCCAGTACGAGCCGGGCGTGCTGCCCGCGGGCAGGTCGAACTCGATCTTCCACCCGGACACGGCGCTCGACCCGGCCGTGACGGTGAACTTGCCCTGGTAGCCGGAGCTCCAGGTCGAGTCCTGGCTGAACACGGCCGTGGGGGTCGGCGCGGCGCCCGCCGGGGCGGCCGGCAGCAGACCGGCGGTCAGGACCGCGGTGACGCCCGCCGCCAACGCGGCCAGGCTCTTGCGCTTCGAGGACATCGGAACCTACTCCCGTGCAGGGGGGAACGGGGTGGGAGTGGTGCGGGAGCGCGGGGCGCGGCACGCCCCCACACCACGTCGTGGCGGTGCCCTCGACCACTGTCGGCACCGACAAGGTGACGGTAGGTGGACTGGACCACATCGTCAATGGGTCTAGACCTTTTCGCTCTCGAACGGCGCAGCGGCGGCGGTGGGAGACTGTCCGGGTGGATGCCCTCCCTTGGTCCGCCGGCGCCGCAACCGGCATCGGCTCGCTACCCGGAACCGACCCGCTGGAGGCCGCCAGGATCGTTCTCGGCGAACTCCCCGACCTGCCCCACCTGCCCGAACTGCCCGCGCGGGGTGTCGGCGCGGACATGATCGGCCGCACCGCCGCGCTCCTGGTCGACCTGCCCGTCGAGGTGGTCCCGTCCGGCTGGCGGACCGCCGCGCACCCCGGTAAGGACCACCGGCGCGCGGTGGACCTGTTGCGCCGCGACCTCGACGCGTTCGAGGAGGCCGCCGACCCCGCGCCGCCGTCTGTGGTCAAGGTGCAGGCCGCCGGGCCGTGGACGCTCACCGCGAGCGTCGAGCTCCTGCGCGGCCACCGCGTGCTCACCGACAAGGGTGCGCTGCGCGAGTTCACCCAGTCGCTGGTCGAAGGGCTCAACCGGCACGTCGCCGAGGTCGCCAAGCGCACCGGCGCGCAGGTCCTGGTGCAGCTGGACGAGCCCGCGCTGCCCGCCGTGCTCAAGGGCCTGCTGCCCACGCCGTCCAAGCTGGGCACGGTCGCCGCAGTCCCCGAGCCGGAGGCGCGCGCCGTGCTCCAGACCGTGATCGACGGCCTCGACGCGGACGTGATCGTGCACTGCTGCGCGCCCGCGCCGCCCGTCACGCTGATCCGCCAGGCGGGTGCGCGGGCCGTCTCGTTCGACGTCACGGTCCTCGACGACACGATGTGGGACGAGCTCGGCGAGGCGTGGGAGGAGAAGACCCAGCTGTTCCTCGGCCTGGCGCCGAGCACGGACCCGAGCACGCCGCAGAGCCTGAAGTCGCTGGCCAAGCCCGTGCTGGACCTGGTGGACCGGCTCGGTTTCCCGCGGTCGATCCTCGGCACCCACGCGGTGCCGACGCCGACGTGCGGGATGGCGGGCGCGAGCGCGGCGTGGGTGCGGCGGGCGCTGGCGCTGACCCGGGACGTGGGCAAGGCGTTCGTGGAGCCGCCCGAGGGCTGGTGATCGACCGGGCCGGCCGCTAGCCTCCCGTAATTAGGGAGACTTCTTTACTAACGTCCG
Organism: Actinosynnema sp. NPDC091369; assembly: GCF_044757065.1. Classification (NCBI taxonomy): domain Bacteria; kingdom Bacillati; phylum Actinomycetota; class Actinomycetes; order Pseudonocardiales; family Pseudonocardiaceae; genus Actinosynnema; species Actinosynnema sp. NPDC091369. Next base: position 350,504 of record NZ_JBIVUG010000003.1, read on the forward strand.
GCTCGGGAGGTCCCATGCGGTGGGTCGTCGTGCTCGCCGCCGTCGCCGCGGCGACGGTGCACGGTCCGGTGGCGCAGGCGCGGCCCGACGGTCACGTGCGGCTGGACCAGGTCGGTTACGGGACGGCCGAGAGCAAGCAGGCGTACCTGCTGCTCCCGCGCGCCCGCACGGCCGGGTTCGAGGTGGTGGACCCGGCCGGCCGCACGGTGTGGCGCGGACGGGTCGGCGCGAGCCTCGGCGGCTGGAACGAGCGGTACACCGCCGTGCAGCCGATCGACTTCTCCGGGCTGACGCGTCCCGGCTCGTACCGGATCAGAGCGGCCGGCGTGACGTCACCGGCGTTCCGCGTCGGCGAAGAGCTGTTCCGGCCGGTCCTGGGGCACACCGTCGAGTTCTTCCAGGCCCAGCGCGACGGCGCGGACGTCGTCCCCGGGCGGTTGGGCCGCGAGCCCTCGCACCTCGCCGACCGCGCCGCGACGGTCTACGAGACGCCGGTGTTCGTGGGTGAGGGCGGCGACGAACTGGCCGAGCCGCTGAAGCCGACGGGTGACGTCGTGGACGTCGAAGGCGGCTGGTTCGACGCCGGGGACTTCGTGAAGTTCACGCACGCCTCGGCCTACTCGACCGCGTCACTGCTGCTCGCCGCACGCCGCCACGCGACGCCCGCCCTGGTGGCGGAGGCCCGGATCGGGCTGGAGTGGCTGGACAAGGTCTGGGACGCCGACCGGAAGGTGCTCTACGCGCAGGTCGGCATCGGCACGGGCAGCCCGGAGCACGGGTTCCTCGGCGACCACGACGTGTGGCGGCTGCCGCAGGACGACGACCGGCTCGACGTGCGGCCGGGTGACCCCGAGTACTTCATCAAGCACCGGCCGGTGTTCCGGGCGGCCGCACCGGGTGAGCCGGTCAGCCCGAACCTGGCCGGCCGGGTGGCGGCGTCGTTCGCGCTGGCCGCCCAGCTCTCGCCCGACCCGGTCGCGGCACGGCGGTACCTCGACGCGGCGGCCTCGGTGTTCGCGCAGGCCAGGACGGTGGACGTGGGGGAGCTGGTGACGGCGTTCCCGCACGCCTACTACCCCGAGGACTCGTGGGCCGACGACCTGGAGTTCGGCGCGACGCAGCTGGCGTTGGCCGCTCGCGCGCTCGGCGACCCGCGTGCCGAGCAGTGGGCACGGGCCGCGACGCACTGGGCGAAGGTGTACTTGACCAGCGGCGACACCGACACGCTGAACGTCTACGACACCAGCGCGTTGGGGCACCACGACCTGGTGCGGCTGCTGCGCGCCGGCGTGCCGGGCGCCGAGGTGACCGAGCGGGAGGTGCTGGACGACCTGCGCCGCCAACTCCGGTCCGGCGTGGACGCCGCGGCCGCGAGCCCGTTCCGGACGGCGGCGAGCGTCACCGGGTTCGACGTGGCCACGCGCAGCTTCGGGTTCGCCGCCACCGCGCGGCTGTACCGGGAGCTGACCGGTGACCGGCGGTTCGACGCGTTCGGCGTCGGGCAGCGGAACTTCACGCTGGGCGCGAACGCGTGGGGCACGAGCCTGGTGATCGGCGTCGGCGGGACGTTCCCGCGCTGCCCGCACCACCAGGCCGCGAACCTGTCCGGCGACCCGCGCGGCGGCCACCGGGTGCTCGTCGGCGGCGTGGTGAACGGCCCGAACGCCCGCGACCTGTTCACCGACCTGGGCGAGGTGCCCGCGGGCGCAATCGCTTGCGCCCAGCCTTACACGCTGGCGTTCGACTCGGCGACGTCCCGGTTCGTGGACGAGCTGACCTCGTGGCCCAGCTCCGAACCGGCCATCGACTTCACCGCGACCGCGGTCCTGGCCTTCAGCCTCGCCTAGAGGGCGTTGAAGGGCGCGGCGTAGGCGAACGGGCCCGTGAGGGCGGGCGTGTAGGTGGACAGGGCGCGGGCCTGGAAGTACGGCGTCCAGTCCGGGTCCGGCGGGGTGATGCCGTAGGTCGACGCCGGCACGAACCCGAAGCGGGAGTAGTAGGCCGGATCGCCCAGCAGCACCACCAGGGGCTCGTCGAGGGCGTCCGCCGCGCCCAGCACGGTGTGCATCAGGGCCTTGCCGACGCCCGAGCGCTGGTGGGACGGCAGCACGCTGAGCGGGCCGAGGCCGAGCGCCGGGGCGTCACCGACCGCGCCGCGCGTGCACACGACGTGCCCGACGACCACGCCGTCCACCTCGGCCACCAGCGACAGGGCCGGGATCCAGCCGGGGTCGGCCCGCAGCTCGCCCACCAGCCGCGCTTCACCACCCGGTCGGGCGGCGAACGCGGCCTCCGTCACGTCGTGGATGGCCTGGGTGTCGGCGGCGGTCTCGCGTCGGATCAGCACGGCACAGCACCCTACGTGCCCACCAGGTGGACCCCCAAAGGCATTTCCGCGTCGCGCAGGAACGCCAGGAGCACGCTCTGGAACGCCCGCCCGGCCGACGTCGGCGCCACGTCCGTCCGGTGCGCCAGCGCCACCGTCCGCGTCGTGGCGGGCGTCAACGGCGTCCCGTGCAGCGACCGCGCGGCCAGCACCGTGCTCGGCACGATCGCCACGCCCAACCCGACCTCCACGAACCGCAGCACGGCGTCCATCTCGCCGCCCTCCACCGCCAACCGCGGCTCGAACCCCGCCTGCCGGCACGCCGCCAACGTCGTCTCCCGCAGGTCGTACCCCGGCCGGAACATCACCAGCGGCTGCTCGCGCAGGTCCGTCAACCGCATCCGGGGCACGCCCAGGGGTGACGCCGACGCCACCACCAGCTCCTCCCGCAGCACCGGCACCACGGTCAACGCCCGGTCGGCGTCCGCGGGCGACACGATCACCAGCGCCAGGTCGAGCTGCCCCGCCTCCAGCGCCGCCACGAGGTCGCGCGACCCGCCCTCGGTCACCGACACCCGGATGCCGGGGTAGGCGTCGTGGTACCGCTTGATCACGTCGGCGAACAGGCTGCCGCACAGGCTCGGCGTCGCGCCGACCCGCACCCGTCCCCGCCGCAGCCCGACCAGCTCGGCCACCTCCAGCCGGGCCGTGTCCACATCGGACAGGATGCGCGCGGCCACCGGCAGCAGCGCCTCGCCCGCCGGGGTCAGCGTCACGTTGCCCCGCGCCCGGCTGAACAGCTCCGCGCCCAGCTCCTTCTCCAACGCGTGGATCTGCTTGGACAGTGAGGGCTGCGCCACACGCACCTCCGCGGCAGCCCGGGTGAAGTGCCGCGTCCGGGCCACTGCCAGGAAGTATGCGAGCTGCTGCAGCGTCATAGCCCCAGGCTATCTTCAGGCAGCTCACGATGTATTGGACGACTCGTCACACCCGTTCCTAGCGTCAGCGGCGTGGACACGATCGGGCTCTACCGCACCACCGTCGGCAAGAAAGTCGTCATGGCGGTCACCGGCGCCGTACTGCTGCTGTACGTCGTCGTGCACATGCTCGGCAACCTGACCGTCTTCTCCGGCGCGGACGCGATCGACGGCTACGGCCGCTGGCTGCGCGAGATCGGCGTGGTGTGGCCCACGCGAACAGCACTGCTCGCCTGCGTCGCGCTGCACTTCGTCGCCGCCTACCAGCTGACCGCCAGGGCACGCAGGGCCAAGGGCCGCTACGAGCACCGCCGCCGCGTCCAGGGCAGCTACGCGGCCCGCACGATGCGCTGGGGCGGCGTGATCATCGCCCTGTTCGTGGTCTACCACCTGCTCGACCTGACCGCCGGGTGGCTCAACCCCAACGGCGTGCCCGGCGAGATCCACGCGAACGTCGTCGCCGACTTCCAGCACTGGTACGTGGTGCTGGCCTACACGGTCGCCGTGCTCGCCCTGGGCTTCCACATCCGCCACGGGGTGTGGAGCGCCACCCAGACCCTCGGCGTCACCACCTCCCGCGTGATCGGGCTCGGCGTCGCCGTGGCGATCTGCGCCGGGTTCCTCTCCGTTCCCTTCGCCGTTTTCACCGGATTGGTGAGCTGACATGCTCTACACCGAAGGTTCCCCGATCGCCGACCAGCGCGTGCCGGCCGGCCCGATCGAGACCCGCTGGGACCGACGCCGGTTCTCCGCCCGCCTGGTCAACCCCGCGAACCGGCGCAACCGCAGCGTGATCGTGGTCGGCACGGGCCTCGCGGGCGGCTCGGCCGCGGCGACGCTCGCCGAGCTCGGTTACCGGGTCACGTCGTTCTGCTACCAGGACAGCCCGCGCCGCGCGCACAGCATCGCCGCGCAGGGCGGCATCAACGCGGCCAAGAACTACCGCAACGACGGCGACAGCGTGCAGCGCCTGTTCTACGACACCGTGAAGGGCGGCGACTTCCGCTCCCGCGAGTCGAACGTGCACCGGTTGGCGCAGATCAGCGTCGAGATCATCGACCAGTGCGTGGCGCAGGGCGTGCCGTTCGCCCGCGAGTACGGCGGTCTGCTCGACACCCGCTCGTTCGGCGGCGCGCAGGTCTCGCGCACGTTCTACGCCCGCGGCCAGACCGGGCAGCAGCTCCTGCTGGGCGCCTACCAGGCGCTGGAGCGGCAGGTCGCCGCCGGCCGGGTGGAGGTGCACCCGCGCACCGAGATGCTGGACCTGGTCGTGGTGGACGGCCGGGCGCGCGGGGTCGTCGTGCGCGACCTCGTCAGCGGCGCGGTGTCCACCCACTTCGCGGACGCCGTGGTGCTCGCGACCGGCGGCTACGGCAACGTGTTCCACCTGTCCACCAACGCCAAGGGCTGCAACGCCACCGCGATCTGGCGGGCGCACCGGCGGGGCGCGCTGTTCGCGAACCCGTGCTTCACCCAGATCCACCCCACGTGCATCCCGATCAGCGGCGACCACCAGTCCAAGCTCACGCTGATGAGCGAGTCGCTGCGCAACGACGGCCGCGTGTGGGTACCGCGCGACCCGCACGACACCCGTGCCCCGAACGACATCCCCGAAGCCGACCGGGACTACTTCCTGGAGCGCATGTACCCGAGCTTCGGCAACCTCGTGCCGCGCGACATCGCGTCCCGCGCGGCGAAGAACATCTCCGACGAGAAGCGCGGCGTGTACCTGGACTTCGCCGACGCCATCGCGCGGCTCGGCGCGCTCGCCGTCGAACAGCGCTACGGGAACCTGTTCGAGATGTACCAGCGCATCACCGGCGACGACCCCTACCGGACGCCGATGCGCATCTACCCGGCCGTGCACTACACGATGGGCGGGTTGTGGGTGGACTACGACCTGCGCTCCACCATCCCCGGCCTGTACGTGATCGGCGAGGCGAACTTCTCCGACCACGGCGCGAACCGGCTCGGCGCGTCGGCGTTGATGCAGGGCCTGGCCGACGGCTACTTCGTGCTGCCGGGCGTGATCGGGGACTACCTGGCCGACGCGCCGTTCGAACCGGTCGACGACACCCACCCGCAGGTCGCGGACACGATGTCGGAGGTGCGCGGCCGGGTGAAGACGCTGCTCGCCGTGAACGGCGACCGCACGGTCGAGTCGTTCCACCGCGAACTGGGCCGGCTGATGTGGGACGAGTGCGGCATGGAACGGGACGAGGCGGGGCTGCGCAAGGCGCTGGAACGCATCCCGGAGCTGCGCGACGAGTTCTGGCAGCGGGTCCGGGTGCCCGGCACCGGCGAGCGGCTGAACCAGGAGCTGGAGAAGGCCGGCCGGGTCGCGGACTTCTTCGAGCTGGCCGAGCTGATGTGCGTCGACGCGCTGCACCGCGCCGAGTCGTGCGGCGGCCACTTCCGGTCGGAGAGCCGAACGCCGGACGGGGAGGCGTTGCGGGACGACGCCAACTACTCCTACGTCGCCGCCTGGGAGTACACGGGTGTGGGCCGACCGCCCGTGCTGCACAAGGAAGAACTGGTCTTCGAGCACGTCACGCCGAGCACCCGGAGCTACTCGTGAAGCTGACCCTGCGGATCTGGCGGCAGAGCGGCGCCACCGGGCGCCTGGTCGAGTACCCGGTGGACGACCTGTCGCCGGACATGTCGTTCCTGGAAGCGCTGGACGTGCTCAACGAGCGGCTGATCACCGCCGGGCAGGAGCCGGTGGCGTTCGACCACGACTGCCGCGAGGGCATCTGCGGCATGTGCGGGATGATGATCAACGGGATGGCGCACGGGCCGCAGAAGGCCACCACGGCGTGCCAGCTGCACCTGCGGCACTTCCGCGACGGCGACGTGGTGACCGTGGAGCCGTGGCGGGCCGAGCCGTTCCCCGTGGTGCGGGACCTGGTGGTGGACCGGTCGGCGTTCGACCGGGTCGTGGCGGCTGGCGGGTACATCAGCGTGCCGACGGGGTCCGCGCCGGACGCGCACGCGACACCCGTGCCCAAGCCGGACGCCGACGCGGCGTTCGAGGCGGCGGCGTGCATCGGCTGCGGCGCGTGCGTGGCCGCGTGCCCGAACGGGTCGGGGATGCTGTTCACCGCGGCGAAGGCCACCCACCTGGGCGTGCTGCCGCAGGGGCAGCCGGAGCGGTACTCGCGGGCGCGGGACATGGTCGCCGAGCACGACGCGGCCGGCTTCGGCGGCTGCACGAACACCGGCGAGTGCACGGCCGCGTGCCCCAAGGGCATCCCGCTGACCACGATCGCCCGCCTGAACGCCGACCTGCTGCGCGCTCACACCACCCGCAGCGACAGGTAACCCGTCCCGCACACCAGCAGCGTGGAGAGCAGCCCCAGGAGGAGCGCCCTGGGGCTGGTCCGCACCAGCGCCCGGGGCCGGACCGACGTGCCCAGGCCGAACAGCGCGGCAGCCAGCACGACCGTCGTCGCGGTCTTGGCCACGTCCAGCACGGCAGCCGGCACCAGCGGGCTGACCAGCATCAACGCCAGGAAACCGAGCAGGAACCCGGGCACGGGCGGCGCACCCCGCCCGCCCACACCGGCCACGATCGGGGCCAGCAGCGCCACCCGCCCCAGCTTCACCGCCATGGCCGTCGCCAGCCCGCCGGCCGGCGCCGCGGCGGCCACCTGCGCGACCTCGTGCACGCTCAGCCCGATCCACTGCGGCGAGGCGTCCAGCAGCGGCAACGCGACCATCGCCAGCGTGCCGAACAGCGTGACCAGGGCGACGCTCGTGGCCACGTGCTCGTCCTCCCGGTCCACCCGGCCCTCGACGGCCGCGATGGCCGACGCGCCGCAGATCGAGAACCCGCTGGCCACCAGCACGCAGAGACCGCGCGGCAGGCGCAGCAGGCGACCGAGCCACAACGTGCCGAAGAACGTGACCGAGACCGTCACCAGCACCGCGAGCAGAACGCCAGGTCCCAGGCTGAGGAGTTGCACGACGGACAGTTGCAGCCCGAGCAGGACCACACCGGTGCGCAGCAGCCTGCGCGTGACGCCGGCGAGGTCCGGCAGGCGTCCACCCACCACCACACCGAGGACCAACGCGACGATCAGCACACCGTCCACCCTGCGCGCCCGCGACCGCGTCCGGTAGGCGGCCATCAGGTCTGGGGTCATACCCTGGGGCTATGACCCCGGACCTCGAATCCCTGCGCCTGCTGGTGCTGGTCGGGGAGCTGGGCAGCCTCGGCCGGGCCGCCGCGGCACTCGGCGTCGCGCAGCCGTCGGCGAGCAAGCGGCTGTCCACACTGGAACGCAGGCTCGGCGTCGTGCTGGTGGACCGCGGCCGGCGCGGCTCCGTCCTCACACCCGCGGGCGTCGTCGTGACCGAACGGGCGCGACGGGTGCTGGACGAGGTCGCGGGCCTGGTCGAGGGCGCGCGGGCACTGCGGTCGGCGCAGGAGGCCGAGCTGCGCGTCGCCGCCAGCATGACCGTCGCCGAGCACCTCGCGCCGGGCTGGATCGGCGAACTGCGCCGCACCCGGCCCGACCTGCGCGTCGGCCTGCGCGTGACGAACTCCGAAACGGTCGGCGCGCTCGTCCGCGACGGCGCGGTCGACCTCGGCTTCGTCGAAGCCCCCGGACCCCCGCCACCAGGGCTTTCGTCCCGGAAGGCAGCCGCGGACCGACTCGCGCTCGTCGTCGCCCCGGGCCACCCGTGGTCCCGCCGGCGCCGACCGCTGACCCCGCCGGAACTGGCCGCGACACCGCTCGTGATGCGGGAACGCGGCTCCGGCACCCGCGACACCCTGGACCGGGCGCTGCCCGACGCGTGCCCGCCCGCGCTCGAACTCGGCTCCACCACGGCGGTGCGCGGCGCGGTCGTCGCCGGCGTCGCCCCCGCCGTGCTCAGCGTGCTCGCGGTGGCCGTCGACCTCGACGGGGGACGCCTGGTCGAGGTGCCGGTCGACCTCGACCTGCGCCGCGTGCTGCGCGCCGTGTGGCCAGCCGGCCGCAAGCTCGTGGGACCTGCCGCGGAACTCCTCGCGGTGGCCACCCGGCGTAGTTCAATGGAGCCATGAGCTGGTTCCGCCGACGCACCGAACCCGAGCCCGAACCCGTCCACCTGCCCAACCCGGACGAGGCCGCCGTCGCGTTCTGGCAGGCGTGGTTCGAGCTGCTGCCGCACGTCAGCGCGGCCCTGGGCGACGGCGAGCCGTACCGGGTGGAGGGCGAGCTGGGCGCGATGGTCGCCGCGATGCACCCCGACCTGGAGTTCTCGCTCGAACGCGGCCACCGCGCCATCTACGCCCTGGTGATCACCAGCCGCGAGGACCCGAAGCTGCGGCCCTACACCGACGCGTGGATCAAGGCCGCGCCGTCCGAGGACATGATCTGGGAGTACCACGACTCGGTGCCCGCCGTGCCCGACCCCACCCAGGTCACCGTCAACCTCGGACCCCGCCGCATCCGCCTCGCCGACGTGCGCGTGGTCGCCCAGGTCTCCGAAGGGCTGGTCGACGTCGCCGTCTACCACCCCGAGTTCGCGAACCTCGACCCCGCGGCCCGGCAGACCATGACGTTCCTGCCCCTGGACGTCACGCTGGGTGAGCGCCTGGCGGGTGAACGACTCGGACGGGTGGAAACCGCGTCCGCCGAACCGGAGGCCACGATCGGCCTGCTGGAACTGCGCGACCTGGTCCGCGCGATGAGTGAGGATCCCTCCTGAAATTGTCGGACCCCCTGGTTACAGTCATGCCGTGACCAGCGACGACCCGTTGAACCCGACCCAGACCCCCGCCGAGGGCGTCGAGGACGTGCCCGCCGGCGCGCGCGAGCGGCACGCCGAGCTGGCCGAGGTGGTGCGCGGCCACCAGTTCCGCTACTACGTCCTCGACTCGCCGACGGTCAGTGACGGCGAGTTCGACGCGTTGCTCCGGGAGTTGGAGGCGCTGGAGCGGGAGCACCCCGGCCTCGCCACCCCCGACTCGCCCACCCAGCGCGTCGGCGGCACGTTCTCGACCGAGTTCACGGCGGTCGACCACCTGGAGCGGATGCTCAGCCTGGACAACGTGTTCTCGCAGGACGAGCTGGCGGGCTGGTTCGAGCGGGTGCGCAAGGAGGTCGGGGCGGACGCCCACTTCCTGTGCGAGCTGAAGATCGACGGCCTGGCGGTCAACCTGCTCTACGAGCACGGCCGGTTGGTCCGGGCGCTCACCCGCGGCGACGGGCGGACCGGCGAGGACGTCACGCTCAACGTGCGCACCCTGCGGGACGTGCCGGAGACGCTGGCCGGCACCGACGCCTACCCCGTGCCGGCGCTGGTCGAGGTGCGCGGCGAGGTGTTCTTCGCGGTCGAGGACTTCCTGGAGCTCAACGCGCGGCTCGTGGAAGCGGGCAGACCGCCGTTCGCGAACCCCCGCAACACCGCCGCCGGGTCGTTGCGGCAGAAGGACCCGAAGGTCACCGCGTCCCGGCGGCTGCGGATGATCTGCCACGGGCTGGGCAAGCGGGCCGGGTTCGAACCGGCCAGGCAGTCCGAGGCTTACGAGGCGCTGCGGGCGTGGGGCCTGCCGGTGTCGTCGCACACGGTCGTGCTGAGCACGGTCGAGGAGGTCGGCGAGCACGTCGCGCACTGGGGCGCGCACCGCCACGACGCCGTGCACGAGATCGACGGCGTGGTCGTCAAGGTGGACGAGGTGTCGCTGCAACGGCGGCTGGGCAGCACGTCCCGCGCGCCGCGGTGGGCGATCGCGTTCAAGTACCCGCCGGAGGAGGCCACGACCACGCTGCTGGACATCAAGGTGCAGGTCGGCCGCACCGGCCGCGTGACGCCGTTCGCCGTGATGGAGCCGGTGAAGGTCGCCGGGTCCACGGTCGCGCGCGCCACCCTGCACAACGCGAGCGAGGTCAAGCGCAAGGGCGTGCTCATCGGCGACCGCATCGTGATCCGCAAGGCCGGCGACGTGATCCCCGAGGTGCTGGGGCCGGTGATCGACGTGCGGCCCGCGGACGCGTACGAGTTCGAGATGCCGTTGACGTGCCCGGAGTGCGGTCACGCGTTGCGCCCGATGAAGGAGGGCGACGTGGACATCCGGTGCCCCAACGCGGCCGGGTGCCCGGGTCAGCTGCGGGAGCGCCTGGCCTACCTCGCGTCGCGCTCGGCGTTGGACATCGAGGTGCTGGGCTTCGAAGCGGCCGCCGCCCTGGTCGAGTCCCCGGTGTACGGCGACGAGGGCGACCTGTTCACGTTGGATGCGGACAAACTGGCCGAAATCGACCTGTTCCGCACCAAGGACGGCGACCTGACCGCGAACGCGCTGAAGCTGCTGGACAACCTCGAAACGGCGAAACAAAGTCCACTGTGGAGAGTCCTGGTCGCCCTCTCCATCCGCCACGTGGGCCCCACCGCCGCCCGCGCCCTGGCTCAGGAATTCGGCTCCCTCGACCGCATCACCTCGGCCACCGAGGAAGAACTGGCCGCCGCCGAGGGCGTGGGCCCCACCATCGCCGCGGCCGTGCGCGAGTGGGTCGACACCCCGTGGCGTCAGGAGATCGTGCACAAGTGGCAAACCGCCGGCGTCCGCACCGCGGAGGAACGCGACACTTCCATCCCCCGCAACCTCGAAGGGCTGTCGATCGTGGTGACGGGTTCGCTGGAGACCTTCTCGCGCGACGAGGCCAAGGAAGCGATCCTGTCGCGCGGCGGCAAGGCAGCCGGCTCGGTGTCGAAGAAGACGGCCTTCGTCGTCGTGGGCGAATCCCCGGGCTCCAAGGCCGACAAGGCCCTCGAACTGAAGGTCCCGATCCTGGACGAAGCCGGCTTCCGACTCCTCCTCACCGAAGGCCCCGAAGCCGCCACCGAAGTAGCCACCCTCGCCGACCCTCCAACCCCACCACCCGCCCCCTGACCAGCACCTTCCCCGGCTACCCCCATCACGACCGAGTGAACCCAATCGGCTGACCAACCCGAAACGCCGTTATCCAACCCCCCGAACGTCGGTTGAAACAACGAGGCCGCCAACCAACCCCGGCCCTCCGCCCCGCCACCCTCAGGCCCCGCGTCCTGGGCCCCTCGTCGTACCGGGAAGGCACGTGAACCAGGCCATCGTGCCCCGCAGTCTTGCGGGTGGTCGGGAGGCCGGGCCGGGGAGCATCGAGGGGCCGGGAAGGAGGATTCGGAGCGGCGTGAGGGAAGGTGCGGGCAAAGCGGGGATGCCGCCCTGAGCCGAGTCCTGGGTTCGGGCTCCGGCTCGGCCTCAAGGCCGCCTGAAGGCCGGCCCGAAAACCAGCCCCAAGGCCGCCTGAAGGGCCGCCCGACGGTGGCCACACGGCTGGCCCGCGAACGGCCGCCAACAGCCCGCCAACGGCCCGCGAACGGCCCGCGAACGGGCCGCGCCCAGCGGACACTTGATCGAACGCCCGCCGGCGCAGTTGGCTGGACGACAATCGAGGACGGTCCGCTGACGCAGAGGGGAACCAGATGGCCGACATCGTGGTCAGGCTCGCCAGGGAAGACGAGTGGGCGGTGGCGGGGGCGATCACCGTGGCCGCCTACCAGGCCGACCGGCACATCGACAGCCACACCGGCGGGTACGCCGACACCCTGGTCGACGCGCGGACCCGGGCGCGGGAGGCGGAACTGCTGGTGGCGGTGGACGCGGAGAACACCGTGCTCGGCACCGTCACCGTGGTCCGGCCCGGCACCCCGTACGCCGAGGTCAGCAAGGACGGCGAAGTGGAGTTCCGGATGCTCGCGGTGAGCCCGTCCGCCCGCGGGCGCGGGGTGGGGGAGGCGTTGGTGCGCGCGGTGATCGTGCGGGCGCGGGAGCTCGGGGCGCGGCGGTTGGTGATGAGCAGTTCCGAGCACATGACCCCGGCGCACCGGCTCTACCAGCGGTTGGGGTTCCGGCGGCAGCCCGATCGCGACTGGCGGCCCGTGCCCGGCGTGGACATCACCGCGCTCGGGTTCAGCCTCGAACTCGCATGATCTCGTCGCGCAGCGAGCGGTCCCGCGCGGCGCGGTCGTAGAGCAGCTCCACCAGCGTCGCGTGGTCCAGTTCGGCGAGCCGCAAGCGCAGCTCCTCGTCCTCCGCGTCCGGCGGCGGCACGGTCAGGTCGCGCTCCAGCAGCACCAGCCCGACCGCGACGCAGTGCTTGCAGAAGAACCCCTGCGACCCGTACGGGCACGTGCACGCGCCGACCAGGCGGGTGTCCTCCCACTCCAACGTCACCCGGTACTCGGCCGCGCCGACCACGACGCCTTCCACGTGCCGCGACCGGACGGACAGCTCGACCACGGAGTCCCGGTAGGTCAGCCCGCGCCAGTACGACTTGGCGCCCGCGTGGTGGCGCAGCAGGGCTGAGGTCAGCGTCGGCATGGCGGTATCCAACACCTTGTGGTTCGGTGGGTTTCGTGCTCCAGGCTTGTCTGAACGGCGCCCGTGAGCCGGGCAGCCACCCTAGTGTGCCGATCACCCCGCAGCAGCTGGCGGCCGACGCCGCCGCGTGCGCCGAGCTGGGCGTGACGTCGTTCCACCTGCACCCGCGGGACGTGGTGGGGCTGGAGGTGCTGGCCGGGCCGGAGGTCGCGACCTCGGTGTCGGTGGTGCGGGCGGCGGTGCCGCGGGCGGAGATCGGGGTGACGACCGCGGCGTGGATCGTGCCCGACCCGGTGCGGCGGGCGGAGCTGGTGCGCGGGTGGGCGGGGTTGGCGGCCGGGCGTCCCGACTTCGCGTCGGTCAACGTGCACGAGGACGGCTGGCTCGGCGTCGCCGCCGCGTTGCGCGCCGCGGGCATCGGGATCGAGCTGGGCGTGTTCCACGTCGAGGCGGCGCGGACGCTGCTGGACGTGGGCGTGCCGGACGGAACTGTCCGGGTGCTGGCCGAGGTGCAGCCGGGGCAGACCGAGCAGGACGCGGCACGGCTGCTCGACCTGCTCGCGCCGCTCGGGCCGCCGGTCCTGCTGCACGGCGAGGACGACAGCGCGTGGCCGGTTCTGGACTACGCCCTGGCACGGGGCCTGGACACGCGGATCGGCTTGGAGGACACTCTCACCGCCCGTGACGGCACGGTCGCGGTCGACAACGCGCACCTCGTCCGCCTCGCCCGCTGAGCTGCCCGAAAAGCACTGGTTGCACGGGTGCGGGGCGTGGTTTCGTTGCGCCATGGTGTCCACCGACCGGCTCCTCGCCTTCGCGGCCATGTCGTTCCTGCTCATCGTCATCCCCGGGCCCAGCGTGCTGTTCGTGGTGGGACGGGCGTTGGCGCAGGGGCGCCGGGCCGCGCTGATCACGGTGCTGGGCAACACGCTCGGCGCCTACGCCCTCGTCGTGGCCGTCGCGTTCGGCGTCGGGGCGGTGGTGGAGCGCTCGGCGGTGGTGTTCACGACGGTGAAGCTGGTCGGGGCGGCGTACCTGGTGTACCTGGGGGTGAAGGCGGTGCGGCAGCGCGGTGCGCTGCACGCGTCGTTCACGGCGGGAGGGCCGGCGCACGGCGGGCTGCGCACGTTGTGGGAGGGCTTCGCGGTCGGGGTGGCGAACCCCAAGACGATCGTGTTCTTCGCCGCCGTGCTGCCGCAGTTCGTGGACCGCGCGCAGGGTCACGTGGCCGCCCAGATGCTCCTGCTGGGCCTGGTGTTCAACCTCATCGCGGTGGCGTCCGACAGCGTCTGGGGCCTGGCCGCCGCGACCGCCCGCTCCTGGTTCGCCCGCTCGCCCCGCCGCCTGTCCGCGGTGGGCGGCGCCGGCGGCCTGGCCATGATCGGCCTGGGCGTGACCATCGCCGCCACCGGCCGCAAGGACTGAGAACCCCAGGCTCGCGGGTCAGTCGGGCAGGACGACGGAGACGATGCCGGCCAGGTGGGCCAGGCGGGCGACCTCGGCGGCGCGGAACATCGGGCCGCCCGGACGGCCCACCAGCAGGACGCGGTCCGGCTTGCCGAGCGGGGTGGCGGCCAGTTCGGTGCCCAGCTCCTGCCAGGTCTCGGGCACCCACGAGTCCTCGCCGTCCAGCACCGTGGCGCGGGCCAGCGGCAGCCACGGCGGGGTCGCCAGCTTCGTCTCGGGGGCGGCCGAGGACGAGGTCAGGCGGTGCACGGTGCTGCCGTCCCACGACACCACCACCGCCCACCCGGCGCGGATGATCTTCGGCACGCCCTCGGTGAACACCGCGAGCCCGTGCGCGGGTTCCTCGGCGACCTCCTCCACCAGCTCCAGCTCGCGGTGGGTGTCCAGCACGCCGGCGTACGGCCGGACCGCGTCCACCTCGACGCCCTCGATGGACTCCGCGGCCGTGATCAGCACGTCCGGCAGCCGCCCCGAGGGCAGCTCGACCACCAGGTCGTCGATGGCCAGGCCGGCCCCGCGCTCCACCACGTCCACGCTGAGGATGTCGGCCCCGATCTCGCCGAGCGCGGAGGCGACCGCGCCCAGGGTGCCGGGACGGTCCGGGAGCTGGACCCGGATCAGGAAGGACACGGTGCACGCCTCCAAAGGCTGTGGTGGAGCGGCGGGGTGGAAAGTCGCCGGTCGATGATTCTCGCAGACGCAGCTTCGCTTTCCGACCCACCGGCCGCGTTGCGCGCGGGTAAAATCGCGCACCCCCGCGCGCGAGCGCGGGTAACCCGGTCGGAGGTCGGCCTGACCAGCCAATAGACTCGGCAGGTCCAAAATCCGAAAAACCGACCCACGGGGGTTGACGAGGTGCCCAGCATCTCCCGCGACGAGGTCGCGCACCTGGCCCGCTTGGCGAGGCTCGCCGTCACCGACGACGAGCTGGACCTGTTCGCCGGCCAGTTGGACGTGATCCTGCAGTCGGTGGCCACGGTGGGCGAGATCGCCACCGCGGACATCCCGCCCACTTCGCACGCCGTTCCGCTGACCAACGTGTTCCGCGAGGACGTGGTGCGTCCCAGCCTCGGTCAGCAGCAGGCGCTCGCGGGCGCCCCCGCCGCCGAGGACGGCCGCTTCCGCGTGCCCCGCATCCTCGGGGAGGAAGCATGACCGACCTGATCCGCAGCACCGCCGCCGAGCTGGCCGCCAGGATCGCGAGCCGCGAGGTCTCCGCGGTGGAGGTCGCGCAGGCCCACCTCGACCGGATCGGCGAGGTCGACGGCGCGGTCAACGCGTTCCTGCACGTCGACACCGAGGGCGCGTTGAACGCGGCCCGCAAGGTGGACGACGACATCGCCGCCGGCGCCCCGGTGGGCCCGCTGGCCGGCGTGCCGATCGCGCTCAAGGACGTGCTCACCACCGAGGGCGTGCCGACCACGGTCGGCTCGAAGATCCTCGAGGGCTGGATCCCGCCCTACGACGCCACGGTCACGCGCAGGCTGAAGGAAGCCGGCGTGGTGATCCTCGGCAAGACCAACATGGACGAGTTCGCGATGGGCTCCTCCACCGAGAACTCGGCGTACGGCCCGACCCGCAACCCGTGGGACCTGGACCGCATCCCCGGCGGTTCGGGCGGTGGCTCGGCGGCGGCGCTGGCCGCGTTCGAGGCGCCGCTGTCGATCGGCACGGACACCGGCGGCTCGATCCGCCAGCCCGGCGCGGTCACCGGCACGGTGGGCGTGAAGCCGACCTACGGCGGGGTGTCGCGCTACGGCCTGGTGGCGTTCTCGTCGTCGCTGGACCAGGCGGGCCCGTGCGCCCGGACCGTGCTCGACGCGGCCCTGCTGCACGAGGTCATCGCCGGGTACGACCCGATGGACTCCACCTCGATCAACGCGCCGGTCCCGCCCGTGGTGGCGGCGGCGCGCGAGGGCGCGAACGGCGACCTGTCGGGCGTGCGGGTCGGCGTGGTCACGCAGTTCAGCGGCGAGGGCTACCAGCCGGGCGTGCTGCGCAGCTTCGAGGCGGCCGTGGCGCAGCTCAAGCAGCTGGGCGCGGAGGTCGTCGAGGTGTCGTGCCCGAGCTTCGACTACGCGCTGCCCGCGTACTACCTGATCGCGCCCAGCGAGGCGTCGTCCAACCTGGCCCGGTTCGACGCGATGCGCTACGGCATCCGGGTGGGCGACGACGGCACCCGCAGCGCCGAGGAGGTCATGTCGCTGACCCGCGAGGCCGGTTTCGGCCCCGAGGTGAAGCGCCGGATCATGATCGGCACGTACGCGCTGTCCTCGGGCTACTACGACGCGTACTACGGCTCGGCGCAGAAGGTGCGCACGCTGATCAGCCGGGAGTTCGAGGCCGCGTTCGCCACCGTGGACGTGCTGGTCTCGCCGACCACGCCGACCACGGCGTTCCCGATCGGCGAGCGCATGAACGACCCGATGGCCATGTACAAGGCCGACCTGTGCACGATCCCGGCGAACCTGGCCGGCAACGCCGCGATGAGCGTCCCGAGCGGACTGTCCGACGAGGACGGCCTGCCGGTGGGGTTGCAGATCATGGCGCCCGCGTTGCAGGACCACCGGATGTACCGGGTGGCGGCGGCGTACGAGGTGGCGCGGGACGCCGCCCTGGGCGCGACGGTGATCAGCGGCGTGCCGCAGCCGGCGGGTGTTTCCCGGTGAAGGGCCCGATGGGCAAGGCGCGGACGCTCCTCGCGCTGGTCGGGGCCGCCGGTGCGGCCACCAGCGCGTTCTCCACGTTGAAGTCGGCTCGCGGGAAGAACGACAAGCTCGCCCTGGCCAACGCGGCGGCGAGCATCCTGGTGGCGATCACCGGCGCGGCGCTGGCCGTGCGGGGTCTGCGGAAGGACGGGAAGGCATGACGTCGGTGCACGAGCTGATGGACTACGCCGAGGTCATCGAGCGCTTCGACCCGGTGCTGGGGTTGGAGGTGCACGTCGAGCTGCACACCAACACCAAGATGTTCTGCGGGTGCGCGAACGTCTTCGGCGGCGAGCCGAACACCCAGGTCTGCCCGGTCTGCCTGGGCATGCCGGGCGCGCTGCCCGCGGTGAACGGCAAGGCGGTGGAGTCGGCGATCCGCATCGGGTTGGCGCTCAACTGCGAGATCGCCGAGTGGTGCCGGTTCGCCCGGAAGAACTACTTCTACCCGGACATGCCGAAGAACTTCCAGACCTCGCAGTACGACGAGCCGATCGCGTTCAACGGCTTCCTCGACGTGACGCTGGACGACGGCTCGCTGTTCCGGGTCGAGATCGAGCGCGCGCACATGGAGGAGGACACCGGCAAGTCGCTGCACGTCGGCGGCTCGACCGGCCGCATCCACGGCGCGGAGCACTCGCTGCTGGACTACAACCGCGCGGGCGTGCCGCTGATCGAGATCGTCACCAAGCCGATCACGGGCACCGGCGAGCGGGCGCCCGAGGTGGCGCGGGCGTACGTGACGGCGCTGCGGGACCTGCTGAAGGCGCTCGACGTGTCGGACGTGCGGATGGACCAGGGTTCGCTGCGCTGCGACGCGAACGTGTCGCTGATGGCCAAGGACGCGTCGGAGTTCGGCACGCGCACCGAGACCAAGAACGTGAACTCGCTGCGCAGCGTCGAGCGGGCGGTGCGGTTCGAGATGACCCGCCAGGCGGCGCTGCTGGCGGCGGGCGGGTCGATCACGCAGGAGACGCGGCACTTCGACGAGTCGACGGGGTCCACCTCGTCGGGCCGGACGAAGGAGACCGCGGAGGACTACCGGTACTTCCCGGAGCCCGACCTGGTCCCGATCGCGCCGTCGCGCGAGTGGGTCGACCAGCTGCGCGGCACGCTGCCGGAGCTGCCGTGGGAGCGCCGCAAGCGGGTGCAGCAGGAGTGGTCGCTGACCGACGCCGAGCTGCGCGACCTGGTGAACGCGGGTGCGGTGGACCTGGTGGCGGCCACGGTGGACGCGGGCGCGACGCCTGCCGAGGCTCGGTCGTGGTGGGTGGCCTACCTGACCAAGGAGGCCAACTCCCGCGGTGTCGAGCTGGCCGAGCTCGGCATCACGCCGGCGCAGATCGCGCGGGTCATCGCGCTGGTGAACGCCGGTGAGCTGACCAACAAGCTGGCCCGCGAGGTCGTCACCGGCGTGCTGGAAGGCGAGGGCGAGCCGGAGGCCGTGGTCGAGGCGCGGGGGTTGAAGGTCGTCTCGGACGACTCCGCGCTGGAGAAGGCGGTGGACGAGGCGCTGGCGGCGCAGCCGGACGTGGCGGCGAAGATCCGCGACGGCAAGGTGGCGGCGGCGGGCGCGATCGTCGGCGCGGTGATGAAGGCGACGAAGGGTCAGGCGGACGCGAAGCGCGTGCGCGAGCTGATCATCGCCCGCTGCTCGTAGCGGTCGTTCGGCGGTGGGGCGGTGCCGCGTCGCGGTGCCGCCCCACCGCCGTTTCCCGGGCGGTGCGTCCACTCGCGAGAAGTCCATTCCCGACCGGTCCCATTCGGACACCGTTGGTCACCAATTCGGGACGCGCCGTGGCCGATCGGGAAATGACCGGGTGGTGATTCCACGTCGGGCGGACCAGGCGGACTCGCCCTATTGCGGACCCGGAGTGCCTTCAGCCTGTTAACACGTTCGCCCATTCGAGTGGTAACACTTCTGGGGGCACCCCTCCCGCGCTGGTCAGCGGAGCCCGCGATCCGCCGGTTGGTAGCTCTCGGTGCATTTTCTTCTCCCCAGATGCGTCCATCTGTGTCAGGCTTGGGCCGTTCGGTGAGCCGGGGGGCCATCGAAGCGACTTGGACCAACGCCCGAATGCCCCGTTCAGGGGACCTGTTGTAGGGGAGGCAACGCCATGACCCGCACTGACCCGAAGCTCGTCGCCGAGATCGACACCATCGGTGAGAAGGTCACCGAGGACGTCGTCGACACCGGCGAGACCAGCACCGACCTGGTCGACCTCGGTGGGGTGGAGCCGACCGGCGGCCCGTACAAGCCGACCACCGACGACCCCGAGGTGGAGCGGCTGCTGAAGCCGATGGGCGGCCCCTACAAGCCGACCGGCGACCCCGAGACGAACGGCGGCCCGTACAAGCCGACCACCGACGAGCCGGTCGCGGTCACCCAGACGAAGTAATACGGTCGCCGATAATCACGGTGGCGTCACGCCGAATGCCGCCGGCCCCCGGGTCGGCGGCATTCCGCTTCCGCTTGTGATCTCATATGAGCGTGCCTGGCGAAACGCGTGGTCCCGCCGGACCGGATCACGCGGTCAGACTGGCCCGGCAGTTGCACCGCAGCGCCCGTGACGCGGCCACCGCCGACCGCCACCCGGCCGCGATCCGGCAGATGCGCCGCGGCCTGGCGCTGCTGGAGACCCCGGGCATCGACCCGCAGGAACGGCTCGAGGTCCGCACCCGCCTGCTCAACACGCTGTCGTTCTGCCTCGCCGAGACCGGCAAGGTGGACGACGGCCTCACCCAGCTCGCGGGCGTGGACGCCGAGCTCGCCGGCCTGCGCGACGAGGCGCTGCGGGCCCACCTGTCCACGCTGGTCAACCTCAACCGCGCCGCCCTGCTGTGCCGGGTCGGCCGCATCGACGAGGGCATCGCCCAGCTCGACCGGGAGATCGAGCGCAGCGAGCGGCGCCTGCCCGCGCACGCCGACCCCGAGGCCGTCGACCTGCTCGCGCTGGCCCTGTCCAACCGGGGCAACGCGCACGGCGAGGTGCACCGCTACGACAAGGCCGTGCGCGACCTGAACCGCGCGGTCGAGCTGGCCGACGCCCACGACCTGCCGCTGCGCGCCGCGATCGCCAAGCACGCGCTGGGCAACGCGGTGCAGCGCGCGGGCGACATCCCGGCCGCCCTGCGCCACTACCACGAGGCCAACCGCGCGTTCCAGGAGCTCGAACCCGGCCTGCTGCTGCGGCTGCGCATCGACCAGGCCGAGGCGATGATCAGCGTCGGCCTGGCCGACGAGGCGGGCCGGCTGCTGGACGAGGTGCTGCCGGAGCTGCGCCGCCAGCGCATCGGGCAGGACGTCGCCGAGGCCGAGCTGTTCCGCGCGGCGGCGGCGTTGCAGGACGGCGACCTCGTGCTGGCCCGGCGGATGGCGACCTCGGCGCAGCGCAAGCTGGTGCGGCGCGGCAGCCCGGCGTGGGCGGCGGTGGCGGGGCTGATCGCGTTGCGGGTGGACGCGGTGCGCGCGCTCGACTCGCGGCGACCGGTCGCCGCGGTGGTGCGTCGCGCGACCGGGTTGGCCGCCGAGCTGGCCGGGCTGAAGCTGCACGACCAGGCCGCGTTCGCGCTGGTCCTGGCCGCGCGGCTGGAGATCCGCCGCGGCGACCCGGACCGCGGCGCGCAGCTGCTGCGCAGCGTGCCGAAGTCGCGCCGGATCACGCCGATCGACCACCGGATGCTGCTGCGGCTGTGCCGGGCGGAGCTGGCGCTGGCCCGCGGCAACCAGCGGGTGGCGTTGGCGCAGGCCAAGGCGGGTCTCGCGGAGCTCGGCCGGCTGCGGGACCGGCTCGGCGGGCTGGAACTGGTGTCCGGTACCGCCGTGCACGGCCGTGAGCTGGGCGAACTCGCCGTGCGGCTGGTGTTGGACGGCCGTGACTCGGCGGCCAACGCCAAGCGGCTGTTCACCTGGCTGGAGCGCACCAGGGCCCAGCTGTACCGGTACGACCCCGCCGTGTCCGCTGTGGACTCCGAGCTGGGCGAGCGGATCACCGAGGTGCGCACGTTGAGCCGCGCCCTGCTGCGGGCCCGCCTCGACGGGCTGCCGACCGCGGAGCTGGAGTCGCGGCTCAAGGCGAGCCAGCGCGCCGCGACGCGGATGGGCTGGAGCGCGAGCCCGTGGGGCACCCCGCGCCCGGTCGTCACGCCGGACGAGGTGCTGGCCCGGCTGTCCGGCCGGGCGTTGGTGAGCTTCGCCGTGTCCGGTGACGAGCTGATCGCCGTGGTGTTCGCGGGCGACCGGGTGCGCATGGTCCGGCTCGGCTCGGCGAGCGAGGCCACCGAGGGCGCCCGCCGACTGCACGCCGACCTGAACGCGCTCGCGCCCGACCACCTGCCGTCCGCGCTGGCTGAGGTCATCTCGGCGTCCGCGCGCCGCGAGGCGGAGAAGCTGGACCGGTTGCTGCTGCGCCCGCTGACCCCGATGATCGGCGACCGGTCGCTGGTCGTGGTGCCGACCGGCGCGCTGTACGTGGTGCCGTGGGGCGTGCTGCCGACGTGCGCTAACCGGCCCACGACGGCGGTGCCGTCAGCCACCGCGTGGGTGTCGGCGACCGGGCGGGAGCGGGACGGGGTCGACGGCGTGCTGCTGGTGCGCGGCCCCGGGTTGCAGGCCGCGCAGGGCGAGATCGACCGGCTCGCGGGCTACCACGGCGACGCGAAGCTGCTCGGCGTGAGCGAGGCCAAGGTCGGCGCGGTGCTGGAGGCGTTGGACGGGGTGGAGCTGGCGCACATCGCCGCGCACGGCGAGCACGAGCCGGAGAACGCGCTGTTCTCCCGGTTGGAGCTGGTGGACGGCGCGATGTTCGCGCACGAGGTCGGCCGGGTGCGCCGGCCGCCGCACCGGGTCGTGCTGGCGGCGTGCGAGCTGGCGCTCAACCGGGTGCGGCCCGGTGACGAGCCGCTGGGGTTCGCGGGCGCGTTGCTGGCGGGCGGCGCGCGGACGGTGATCGCCGCGTCCAGCCGGGTGGGGGACGAGCCGTCGGCGGCGGCGATGGCCGACTTCCACCGCAACCTCGCGGGCGGCGCGTCACCCGCGGTGGCGTTGGCGGAGGCGGTCGCGGTGGACCCGCTGCGTCGCCCGTTCGTGTGCCTCGGTTCGGGATGACGGCCTGACCAGCCGTTCGACCGGTTGACCCGGGTCGCCCGCACCCACTAGTCAGGGTGGAGGAGTTCTTCGGCGATCACCCCTAGGGGGCCCGGTGCGCTGGTTGACGCTCACGGTGTTGTTGCTGGCCACGATGACCACCCCCGCGACCGCCGCGCCCGCGGTCGGCCGGGCGCACGAGCCGGGCAACGGCCCGGAGCGCAACCAGGTCGCCGCCGTCGACCCGCCGGCGCCGGCCGCCGCGGCGCGCGGCGACAACTGGCCCGACGCCAACCCCGGCTACCCGCGCCGCACCGTGCTGCGCGCCTACCCGGAGGACCAGGCCGACCGGTCGATCAAGCTCGGCCTCGCGCCCTACCACGCGCTCGCGCCGCGCCTGAACGACCTGCAACGGCGCAGCGACCGGGTGTCGGTCGAGGTCGTCGGCCGCTCCACGGCGGGCCGCGACCTGTACCTGGTGACGCTCACCGCGCCGGAGAGCCCGGCGGAGGCCCGCAGGCAGGAGGCGTGGCGCGAGGAGATCGAGAACGACCCGGTCTCCGCCGCCCGGGACGTGTTCCTGCGCAGCGGCTACAAGGCGCCGGTGTGGATCAATGCCAACATCCACGGCGACGAGTGGGAGGGCACCGACGGCGCGTTGCGCGTGATCGAGGACCTGGCCCTCGACCCGGGCGCGCGGGACTTCCTGCGCCGGCACCGGGTGTACGTGAACCTGACCGCGAACCCGGACGGGCGGGTGGCCGGCACCCGCGCCAACGCGGCCGGGTTCGACCTCAACCGCGACTTCGTCACCTCGTCGCAGCCGGAGTCGCGGGCGATGCGGGACGTGGTCCGGCGCATCCAGCCGCTGCTGGTGCTCGACGAGCACGGGTACGTGGCGAACACCCTGATCGAGCCGACCACCCCGCCGCACGGGCAGAACTACGACTTCGACCTCTACATCGAGCACGGCTACGCGGGCGGCCTGCGCATGGAGCAGGCCGTGCGGGCGCTCGGCCACCCCGAGGCGGCCACGCCGGAGATCCCGTTCCGCGACTACGAGCCGGGCGTGTGGGACGGCTGGGCGCCGATCTACACCGCCCAGTACTCGATGTACCACGGCGCGGTGTCCTACACGATCGAGATCCCCATGCGCGTGAACCGGGGTGACTACACGACACAGCCGGTGACGGAGTTGCGGCGGCGTTCGGCGATCAACACCGACGTGGTCGAGGCGACGATCCGCAGCGCGCTCGCGTACGTGGACGAGCACCGGGCCGCCATGGTGGACAACCAGATCGAGATGTTCCGCCGCGGCCTGGCGGGCGAGCCGCAGCGGCCCGTGCCGGACGGCTTCGTGCCCGGCTTCGGCCCCGAGGACCGCTACACCACCGAGTTCCCCCGCGCCTACGTCATCCCGGTGGGCGACGGGCAGCGGTCCGGGCAGGCCGCCGCGCGGCTGGTCGACCACCTGGTGGCGCACGACGTGCGGGTGAAGCGGGCCGACCGGGCGTTCGCGCTGGGTGGCCGCGAGTACCCGGCCGGGTCGTACGTGGTGGACATGCGCCAGCCCAAGCGGGCCCTGGCGAACGTGATGCTGGAGGCGGGTCGGGACCTCTCCGACCGGGTGCCGGTGATGTACGACATCAGCGGCTGGAGCCACCGGCTGCTGTGGGGCGCGTCGGTGGACGTCGTGCGGGACGGTCGGGTGGACGTGCGCGGGCGTGACGTGGCGGCGGCGTCGCCCACGGGTGCGCTGGACGCGCCCGAGGGCAGCGATCTGGCGCTCGTGCTCGCCGACGGCAGGGACGTGGCGGCGGTGAACGACCTGCTCGGCCGGGGCGTTGAGCTGCGCAGGCAGGACGACGGCACGATCGTGGTGCCCGCGGCGGCGCGGGCGGCGGCCGAGGAGGTGTCGGACCGGTACGGGGCGCGGTTCACCTCGGCGCGGCCGGGCGGCGTGCCGCTGCGGCGTCCGGTGGTGGCGGGCGCGGTCGCGGCGGACGAGCTGAAGGCGTTGCGGGACATGGGGTTCGACGTGCGGCCGGTGTCGACGGCGACGGTGGGTGCCGGGTTCGACCTGTCCGCGGTGGACGTGCTGCTGGTGTCCTCCGGGCTGCGCTACGACCAGCTCGGCGCGCCGGCCAGGGCCGAGGTGGACGCTTTCCTGGCGCGCGGTGGGGTGGTGACGCGCGGTGCGACGGGCGCGCGGTTCAACGCCGACACCGGGCTGCTGCCGGTGCGCGCGGTCGCGGGCCGGGAGGACGCCAACGGCGTCGTGTCCGTGGTGGACGAGGCGGGCGTGGTGGATCACTCGTTCGTGTACGCGCCGTACTGGTTCACCGACCTCGGGCCGGGCGTGACGGCGCGGCAGCGCTACCAGGGCCTGGTCGCCGGGCACTGGTCGACCCGCCCCGACGGGTCCGGCGGCGGCGTGGAGGCGGTCGGGCAGGCGGCGGTCGTGGCGGGCACGTCGCCGAGGGGCGCGCGGGCGGTCCTGTTCGGCACCGAACCGCTGTTCCGCGACCACCCGAAGGGCCTGTACTGGCAGGTGGCGGACGCCATCTACCGCACCGCGGGCCCCTCGTCGAGGTAGGCGCGCAGCACGGCCTGCACGGCGTCCTGCCGGTCGACGCCGAGCGCCCTGGCGGACGCGACGTACTCGGTGGCGGCCGACGCGAGCGCGGCGGCGGCGCTCCCGTCGCCGCTGGGGGGCACCGCCGCGACGACGGTGCCGTTGCGCCGCGCCGTGCGCAGCACCCCGGCGGCCTCCAGCTCGCGGTACACCCGCGCCACCGTCCCCACCGACAACCCCAGGTCCCGCGCCAGCTGCCGGATCGACGGCAGCGGCGCGCCGACCGGCAGCTCACCGACCCGGATCAGGTGCACCAGCTGGTCGCGCACCTGCCGCCACGGGGCCACGCCGCTGTCGGGGTCGACCAGGAGCCGGGTCACGCGGCCGACCACCGGCGGGGCGGGTTGGCCACCAGGACCCAGCCGGCCGCGCCGACGAGGAGCGCCACGAGCCCGACGAAGTCGGCGGTCGAGGTGTGCTCCAGCCACGGCGGCGTCGGCGGTGACCCGGCCACCGGCAGCTCGACGGCCCGCAGGAACGCGAGCCGGTTGTTCGCCACCAGCACCATCGACGCCATCCAGGCGAGGCCGATGCCCACCGCGACCCGGGCGCTGCGCCGGCGCAGCGCGAGGTCCACCGGCGGGTCCGGCACCGACCGCCGCCGCACCGCGAGCCGCACCACGCCCAGCACGGCGACCAGGCCCGCCACCACCCCGACCAGGGCGAACAGGCTGATCGGCCGGTCCACCCCCGCGTAGTGCCGCTCCGACACGGTCCCGATCACGTCGCCGTCGGCCGAGCGCCACACACCGCCGTCCGGGATGGCGGCGACGACCCCCTCCGCCCACGGCTGGGCCGCCAGGCCGGCGACGGCCAGCAGGGCGGCCACCCCGCCGAGCGCCAGCAGCACCCCGATCGCCCACCCCGGCACGAGGTCGCGCCAGTGGCGACGGGTCAGGGTCGCGGTCCGCGTGCCGCGCGCGGGGCGCAGCGCCGCCGCGGCCTCCGCCAAGGCCAACGCGAGGAGCAGCGCCGCGAGGTGGTGCACCGCGGGCGAACCGTCGCGCGCGAAGCCGAACGCGCGGGCCACGACCGGCACGAGCACGAACAGCACGGGGTAGAGCAACCGCCGGTCCCGCAGGTACCCGACCGCGCGGCCGGTCTGCGCGTCGTCCGGCTCCGGGACGCCCCAGCGCCGCAGGAACCGCCGCGCGGCGGCCTCGGTCGGCCACAGCACGACCAGCACGGCGAGACCGGCCAGCCCCCACCCCAGCACCGTCGCCACGACACCGCCCCCTTTGTGTCATCCCCTTGACACAAAGAGTCGCACGGCCGTCAACGGGTCAGTCCTTGCCGCCCACGTTGCCCGCGTCCCGCACGATGATCACCACGCGGTCGTCGCTGGACACCGGCGCGCCGCCCGCGTTCTTGTTCACCGTGCCGCCCAGCGCGGTCGTGTCGTCCAGCATCACCAGCGGGCCGATCCGGCCGAAGCCGTCCTCGCCGGTCATGCCCGGCTCGGGCTTGCCGGTGAAGCTGCCGTCCGGGTTCATCGGCAGGTTGAGCACGCCGGGGGTGGCGCTCGTGGCCACCATCACCTGGTTCGAGAACGACGCGCAGCCCGCCACGCCCGGCCGCTCGGGCCACGACCAGGCCGGGTCGCCCAGCGCCTTGCCCGCCTCCACCCGGTACAGCAGGTCGGCGGTCGCGCCCGCGTCCGTCACCCACGTCTTCGCGCCGTCGCCGGACACGCACAGCCCGCCGGGCGACTTCAGCCCGCTCGCCACCACCCGCGAGCCCGCCGTCGGGTTGCCCGGCGCCGGCTGGCCGTTGGCGTCGATCCGCAGCACCTTCCCGGCCAGCGAGTTCGGGTCGGCCGCCGCGGCCGGGTTGCCGCCGTCGCCGGTGGCCACCAGCAGCGCCCCGCTGCGGTCGTACGCCAGCACGCCCCGGTTGCCGGTCGAGCCCTTCGGGATGCCGGTGAGCACCGGCTTCGGCACGTCACCCGGTGCGAGCCGCACCACCCGGTTGTCCGTCGCCGTGGTCACGTACACGTAGACCAGCTGGTCCTCGGCGTAGGTCGGCGACAGCGTGAGCCCGGTGAGCCCGCCGTCCGCCGCCGCGTCCACGTCGAACTTGGCCACCTCGACCGGGTCGACGTCCTTGGTCACCCGCAGCAGCCGCCCGGTGGCGCGCTCGGCGGCCAGCGCCGTCACCGCGCCGGTGGTCTGGTTGATGTCGGTCAGCGCCACGCCGGCGATCGGGTTCAGGCACGTGCCGACCACGGCCGGGTTGAAGTCCTTGCAGCCCTGCGGAGGCGGCACGGGCGTCGGCTGCTGGCCGGGCTGCTGACCCTGCCCGGGGCCCTTGGGCAGTTCGCCGGGCAGCTCGGGCACCGGCCCGGCCTGCGGGGTCAGCTGCTGGGCCGCGCTCCACCCGGCGGGCGGCGGCTGCTCGGGGAAGCTCGCGCAGCCCGCGGCCAGCAGGCCGAGGGCCGAGCCGATCAGCACTCCACGCAGTCGTGACACGGGTCCCAGGTTAGGCGCGCGGCCGTGAACGCGAGGTGAGCGGCCCTTCCACGTCCTCGTGCACGGCCCGGCGCACGGCGTCGGCGCGGTCGAGCAGCAGCTCCAGCTCGTCGACCACCACCGCCGGGTCCTCCAACGGCAGGAAGTGCGTGTTCGGCAGCACCCGCACCCTGGCCTGGGGCAGCGCCGCGACCGGCCCGAGCACGTCGTCCGCGTGGGCCAGGAAGTCGTACCGGCCCGCGAGCACCGTGGTGGGGCACGTCACGCCGCTCAGGTCCAGCCGGGGCGCGCGGCCCAGGGCCAGCGCGAGCGTGAAGTACCAGCTCCAGTCGTGCCGCAGGCAGCGGCGCAGCGAGCCGAGCAGCCCGCCGACGTCCGGCACCGGCAGGCGGTGCAGCACGGCGTCCAGCAGCGGCCCGGCCGCCTTCAACGCCGTCACCCCGCCCACGCCGATCAGCCGCCGCACCGGCGCCGGCACGCCGGGGAAGCCGAGCGCGCCCGCGAAAGCGTCCCCCGGCGCGCCCGTGACCAGCATCAGCCCGCTGACCCGGTCGGGGTGGCGCACGGCCAGCTCGGCGGCCACCGTGACGCCCATCGACCAGCCCACCACCACGCACCGCTCCACGCCGCCGTCGTCCAGCACGGCCAGCGCGTCGGCGACGTGGTCGGCGGGCTCGACGCGGGCCGGGTCGGCGGGCCGGTCGGAGTCCAGCGTGCCGCGGTGGTGCCAGCTGTGCACGCGGGCCGACGGCAGGTCCGGCCACAGCTCGGGCACGGCGCCGAGCCCCGGGCTGAGCAGCACGTCCGGCCCGTCGGCGTCGGTGCGCCACAACCTGATCCGCGTGCCGTCGGCCGAGAAGACGTCGTGCTCCCGCATGGCGGCCAGTGTGCCGTAACGTGCGAACCCGTGAGCCTCACCGTTCTGGTCCCCGACGAGCTGGGCGTCCGCGTGCTGTCCGAGGTGGAGGGTGTGCGGGCCGTCCGCTACGAACCGGGGCAGCCGCTGCCCGCCGAGGCGGCGGACGCGCAGGTCCTGGTGCCGAAGTTCCTGCTGGGCACGGACCCGCGCGACGTGTTCGCGCAGCTGCCGTCGTTGGAGCTGGTGCAGCTGCTGTCGGCGGGCGCGGAGCGGTTCATCGGTGTCGTACCCGAAGGGGTGAAGCTGTCGACCTGCCGGGGCGCGCACGGCGGCAGCACGGCCGAGTGGGCGATCGGCGCGCTGCTCGCGATCTACCGCGACTTCCCGGTGTTCGAGCGGGCCCGGCAGGAGCGCCGGTGGGACTACCACCTGACGGACACGTTGCAGGACAAGAAGGTCCTCGTGGTCGGCGCGGGCGACCTGGGCGAGCAGTTCCGGCGCAGGCTGGAGCCGTTCGACGCGACCGCGACCCTGGTCGGCCGCACGGCCCGGCCCGGTGTGCACGGCGTGGACGAGCTGCCCGAGCTGCTCGGCGGGTTCGACGCGGTCCTGGTGGTGGTGCCGCTGACCGAGGAGACCACCGGGATGGTGGACGCGAAGTTCCTGTCCCGGATGAAGGACGGCGCGATCCTGGTCAACGCGGCGCGCGGCGCGGTGGTCGACACCGACGCGCTGCTGGCCGAGCTGACGTCCGGGCGGCTGCGCGCGGCGCTGGACGTGACCGAGCCGGAGCCGCTGCCGTCGGACCACCCGCTGTGGACCGCGCCGGGCCTGTTCCTCACCCCGCACGTGGCCGGCAGCTGCACGGGCCACGCCGAGCGCGCGTACGCCGTGGTGGCGGCGGAGGTCGCCCGGTTCGCCCGCGGCGAGGAGCCCCGGAACCTGGTGCAGGGTGATTATTAGCCCGTTCGGGTGAATCCAGGCGGCGGAACGGACGCTCGCGGACGTCGTCCGAACCTCCTAACGTGCGGGTGCGTGGCTACTCACGACGACCGTTCGAGGACATCGGGCGGCTACTCCGACGACGGGTTCTACTCGACGAGCGGCGCGGGCGGAGGAGTTCACCACTTCGACGACGGCACGCGGCCCACCGACGGCGGCGCGTTCGGCAAGGACACCGCGGCGTTCGACACCTCCGGCTACACGCCGATCGCGGACCTGGACGACAAGCCCGCCTCGCACCACGACGCCTTCGAGGACGACGACGACCGCAGGCCGTTCGGCTGGACCTCCAGCGCCGACATCGGCCTGCTGGTGCTGCGGCTGGCGCTGGGCGGCGCGTTCGTCGTGCACGGCCTCCAGAAGGTGTTCGGCCTGTTCGGCGGGCCGGGCATCGACGGGTTCGCCCAGTACCTCCAGAACGCCGGGTTCCGCGAGGCGCGCATCCTGGCCTGGGTGACCGGCGTGACCGAGCTGGGCGGTGGCGCGCTGCTGGTCCTGGGCCTGTTCACGCCGCTGGCGGCGGCCGGCGTGCTCGGCGTGATGGCGAACGTCATCGCGCTGAAGTACCGGGGCGGCTTCTTCGCGCCCAACGGCGTCGAGCTGGAGGTGGCGTACGCGGCGATGGCGTTCGCGGCCCTGTTCGCGGGCCCCGGCCGAGCCGCCCTCGACTACAACCGGAGCTGGTTCCGCCACCCGCTGCTGTCCGGCTTCCTGTGCCTGGTGATCGCCGCCGGCGCCACGGCCGCCACCCTGTACGTCTTCCGGTGACGTGAACCAGCGGGTCGTGGCGGCGGGTGCGCAGCTCGCGCTCGTGGTGGTCGGGGTGCCGGTCGTCTACCTGATCGCCTTCCCCCTCGGCCTCACCGCGCGCTCGCTCCTGCCGCCGGTGGGGCTGCTGGCCGGGCTCGTGGTGGGCGGGGTGCTCGTCGGCAGGGTGCGCCGCCCCGTCGTCGGACCGCTGGTCGGCTGGGCGGTGCTCCTCGCCGCCCTGACCCTGGCGTGGGTGGTCGGTTGAGCCCCTGAACAGCGAAAACCGGCCGACGACAGCCGCCGGCCGGTTCGCGCCGTGCTGCTACTTGGTCACGTCCCGCACCGCGCCCGTGGACGCGTCCGTCGCCATCCGGGCGTAAGCGCGCAGCGCCGCCGTCACCGGGCGGACCCGGTCGACCGGTTGCCACGGCCGCTCCGACGCCTCCATCTTCGCCCGCCGCTCGGCCAGCACGGTCTCGTCGACCAGCAGTTCCAGCCGCCGCTCGTGGACGTCGATCAGGATCCGGTCGCCGTCCTGGACCAGGCCGATCACGCCGCCGCCCGCCGCCTCCGGCGAGACGTGGCCGATGGACAGCCCGGACGTGCCCCCGGAGAACCGCCCGTCGGTGATCAGCGCGCACTTCCTGCCCAGGCCCGCGCCCTTGAGGAACGCGGTCGGGTGCAGCATCTCCTGCATGCCCGGCCCGCCCGCGGGTCCCTCGTAGCGGACCACGAGGACGTCACCCGGCTGGATCTCCTTCTTCAGGATCGCCGAGACGGCCTCCTCCTGGGACTCGACCACCCGCGCCGGGCCCTCGAAGCGCCACAGGTCCTCGTCGACGCCCGCCGCCTTGATCACCGCGCCGCGCTCGGCCAGGTTGCCGCGCAGCACGGCCAGCCCGCCGTCCTTGGTGTAGGCGTGCCCGACGTCGCGGATGCAGCCGCCCGCCGCGTCCGTGTCCAGCTTCGACCACCGGTTGGACGTGGAGAACGCCTCGGTCGTGCGCACACCGCCCGGTGCCGCGTGGAACAGCTCGACCGCGCGCGGCGACGGCGACTCGGCGCGCACGTCCCACTCGCCGAGCCACGACGCGAGGTCCGGGCTGTGCACGGTGTGCACGTCCTCGTTGAGCAGCCCGGCCCGCCACAGCTCGCCCAGCAGCGCCGGGATGCCGCCGGCCCGGTGCACGTCCTCCATGTGGTAGTCCGAGTTCGGCGACACCTTCGCCAGGCACGGCACCCGGCGGCTCACCGCGTCGATGTCGGCCAGCGTGAAGTCGATCTCGCCCTCCTGGGCGGCGGCGAGGACGTGCAGCACGGTGTTCGTGGAGCCGCCCATCGCCATGTCCAGCGCCATGGCGTTCTCGAACGCCTCGCGGTTCGCGATCGAGCGCGGCAGCACCGACTCGTCGTCCTGCTCGTAGTACCGCTTGCACAGGTCCACGACGGTGCGGCCGGCCTCGGCGAACAGCTCGCGGCGCGCGGCGTGCGTGGCCAGCGTGGAGCCGTTGCCCGGCAGCGCGAGGCCCAGCGCCTCGGTGAGGCAGTTCATCGAGTTCGCGGTGAACATGCCCGAGCACGAGCCGCAGGTCGGGCACGCCGACCGCTCGACCTCGGCCAACCCGGCCTCGTCCACCTCCGGCGAGGCGGACGCCGAGATCGCGGTGATCAGGTCGGTCGGCGCGACGGCGACGCCGTCCACCACGACCGCCTTGCCCGCCTCCATCGGCCCGCCGGAGACGAACACGACCGGGATGTTCAGCCGCATCGCCGCGTTGAGCATGCCCGGCGTGATCTTGTCGCAGTTGGAGATGCACACGATCGCGTCCGCCTGGTGCGCGTTGACCATGTACTCGACCGAGTCGGCGATGATCTCCCGCGACGGCAGCGAGTAGAGCATCCCGCCGTGCCCCATGGCGATGCCGTCGTCCACCGCGATGGTGTGGAACTCGCGCGGCACCCCGCCCGCCTCGCGGACCGCCTCGGCCACGATGTCCCCGAGGTCGCGCAGGTGCACGTGACCCGGCACGAACTGCGTGTAGGAGTTGGCGATGGCCACGATCGGCTTGCCGAAGTCGCTGTCGGTCATGCCGGTCGCGCGCCACAGCGCGCGTGCGCCCGCGGCGTTGCGGCCGTGGGTGGTGGTGCGGGAACGGAGCGGTGGCACGGCTCCTCCAGAAGTCTTTGCCTGAGAATCGCGAACGACGCGCGCGGGGGTGAGGGCGCGGGAAGGGCGGAGCGGTGCCTCAGAGGTTACTCCGCCGCAACGCCCCGGTGACCAGCACGGCGGCCAGCGCGAGCGTGATGACGTGCACAGCCGTGCACCACAGGCAGATCTTCCCGATCAGCAGGAACTCGGCGGCCACCAGGTACACCACGAACAGCACGCCGACGCCGACCGACACCAGCCGCGCCCAGTGCAGCGCCGGGCTGCGCCACGCGAACGGCAGGCACGCGACGGTCAGGAACGCGAAGAACGCGAGGCCGAGCACCGCGACCGGGACGCCGAGCAGCTCCGACTGCTCGCTGGTGGTCACCGTGCCGCAGTCGATCACCTCGCCCTCGGCGCACAGCAGCGCGCCCGCGTTGAAGTGCGCGACGGTGAGGTAGGCGGAGACCGCGAGGCCCGCCAGCGACAGCACCAGGCTGACCGCGGGCACCCACTGTGTGCGAGAACTCACTCCCGCGACTCTACGGGCGGCGGCGTTTCGTCCTGGTCAGGCCCGGCCTGCTCGCCCTCCGGCTCCCCGTCCGCCGCGACCGCCGTCGGATCGGCCACGCGACCACCGCTGACCTGCGACAACATCGGCAGGTGGGCGGCGCGCACGGCGGGCAGCCGGACCAGCGAGTCGTCGGTCAGCACCGCCGACAACCACCCCTTCGGTACCACCTTGATCGCCTTCACGTCCGACCACGGCACGGTCCGCGCGCCGAACGTGCTCCGCGCCACGATCCGCTCGCCGTCCACGGTCGTCCGGTTGCGCAGCACCCACCACGCGAACGCCGCCGGCAGCAGGTAGAGCGCCTGGAGGCCCGGTGCGGCCCAGGCGACGGGCGTCGCGCAGACGGCGGCGGCCAGGGCGGCGAACAGGGCCGGGGTGGGGATGCGGAACACGACTTTCGGCACGGTCCCAGATGCTGTCACTCCTCGTCCGAGCGGGTGACTCCGGCCCACGTCCACGCACGTGGGGGCTTCCACCATCCGGGAGTGCCGTCCCGCACAGTTGACGCTCCACCTGCTTGACGGTTAACGTCAGCGCCATGCAGCGCAACCTCGTTCTCGTACTTCCCAGGCGCGTCGACGCCTAGGCATTCGAGCTTGCGTCGACGCGCGACCCTCGTACGACCCGTTCGGGTTGGCGAGGGTTTTTTCGTGCCCGGACCGTGCATTCTCCTTACCCACGAGGCAGACAGATGACCAGCGCAACCTCGCGACCGGCTCCCGGAGAGTCGTCGTCGCCCCGCCCTGGACCGCGGCCGAAACCGGCCCCGCCGAGCGGCGCTCCCATCCGCGTGACCGGTGCCCAGTCCCTCGTCCGCTCGCTGGAGGCAGTGGGCTGCGAAGTGGTCTTCGGCATTCCCGGCGGCACGATCCTGCCTGCCTACGACCCCCTCCTCGACTCCACCAAGGTCCGCCACATCCTGGTCCGCCACGAGCAGGGCGCGGGCCACGCCGCCACCGGGTACGCGCAGGCCACCGGCAAGGTCGGCGTCTGCATGGCGACCTCGGGTCCCGGCGCGACGAACCTCGTCACGCCGCTCGCGGACGCCAACATGGACTCCGTCCCGGTGGTCGCCATCACCGGCCAGCAGTCCCGCCCGCTGATCGGCACCGACGCGTTCCAGGAAGCCGACATCTGCGGCATCACCATGCCGATCACCAAGCACAACTTCCTCGTCACCGACGCCGCGGACATCCCGCGCGCGATCGCCGAGGCGTTCCACCTGGCCGCCACCGGCCGACCCGGCCCCGTCCTGGTGGACATCCCCAAGGACGTGCTCCAGGAGATGACCTCGTACTCCTGGCCGCCGGAGCTGCGCCTGCCCGGTTACCGGCCGACGACCCGGCCGCACGGCAAGCAGGTGCGCGAGGCCGCGAAGCTGATCGCCGCGGCCCGTCGCCCCGTCCTCTACGTCGGCGGCGGCGTGATCAAGGCCGAGGCGTCGGCGGAGCTGCTGGAGCTGGCCGAGTCCACCGGCATCCCGGTGGTGACCACGCTGATGGCGCGCGGCGCGTTCCCCGACTCGCACCCGCTGCACCTGGGCATGCCCGGCATGCACGGCACGGTCTCGGCGGTCGCCGCGATGCAGAAGTCGGACCTGCTGATCGCGCTGGGCGCGCGGTTCGACGACCGGGTCACCGGCCAGCTGTCCACGTTCGCGCCGGACGCGCAGGTCGTGCACGCCGACATCGACCCGGCGGAGATCTCCAAGAACCGCCGCGCGGACGTGCCGATCGTGGGCGACTGCAAGGAGATCATCAGCGAGCTGGTCGAGGCGGTGCGCGCGGAGAAGGAGAACACCTCACGCGCGGTCGACCTGACGCCGTGGTGGGAGCAGCTCAACGCGCTGCGCGAGACGTTCCCGCTGGGCTACGACTGGCCCGAGGACGGCACGCTGTCCCCGCAGTACGTGATCGAGCGGATCGGCGCGCTGACCCCGCCGGACACCCTGTTCACCGCGGGCGTCGGCCAGCACCAGATGTGGGCCGCGCAGTTCGTCAAGTACGAGCGCCCCCGCACGTGGATCAACTCCGGCGGCCTGGGCACGATGGGCTACGCGGTGCCCGCCGCGATGGGTGCGAAGGCCGGCGTGCCGGACGTCCAGGTGTGGGCGATCGACGGCGACGGCTGCTTCCAGATGACCAACCAGGAGCTGGCCACCTGCGCCATCGAGGGCATCCCGATCAAGGTCGCCGTCATCAACAACGGCAACCTGGGCATGGTCCGCCAGTGGCAGACCCTGTTCTACGGCGAGCGCTACTCCAGCACCGACCTGGGCACGCACAAGCACCGCATCCCCGACTTCAAGCTGCTCGCCGAGGCGATGGGCTGCGCGGGCCTGCGCGCGGAGTCCCGCGAGGAGGTCGACGCGGTGATCCAGCAGGCCATGGAGATCAACGACCGGCCGGTCGTCATCGACTTCGTGGTCGGCAAGGACGCCCAGGTGTGGCCCATGGTGGCCGCCGGCACCGGCAACAGCGAGATCATGGCCGCGCGCGGCATCCGCCCGCTGTTCGACGAGGACGAGTGACGAGATGACTAGGCACACCCTGAGCGTTCTGGTCGAGGACAAGCCCGGTGTCCTCGCGCGTGTGGCGGGCCTGTTCTCGCGCCGCGGCTTCAACATCGAGTCGCTGGCCGTCGGCCGCACCGAGCACCCGGACATCTCCCGGATGACCATCGTCGTCTCGGTCGAGGAGCTGCCGCTGGAGCAGGTGACCAAGCAGCTCAACAAGCTCATCAACGTCATCAAGATCGTCGAGCTGGAGCCCGCCGCGTCCGTCCAGCGGCAACTCCTGCTCGTCAAGGTGCGCGCCGACGCCACGGTGCGCAGCCAGGTGCTTGAGACGGTGCAGCTGTTCCGCGCGAAGGTCGTCGACGTCTCGCCGGAGGCGGTCACCGTCGAGGCCACCGGCACGTCTGAGAAGCTCGACGCGCTGCTGCGGATGCTGGAGCCCTACGGGCTCCGCGAGATCGTCCAGTCCGGCATGGTCGCCATCGGCCGTGGCGCCCGCTCCATCACCGCGACCGCGGTGCGCTGATTTTCCAGTTCCGAGGAAGGAAGTACCACCAGTGAGCGTCGAGATCTTCTACGACGACGATGCCGACCTGAGCATCATCCAGGGGCGCAAGGTCGCGGTCATCGGCTACGGCAGCCAGGGCCACGCGCACGCGCTGAGCCTGCGCGACTCCGGCGTCGACGTCCGGATCGGCCTCCGCGAGGGTTCGAAGTCCGCGGCCAAGGCGGAGGAGGAGGGCCTGCGGGTCCTGTCCAACGCCGAGGCGGCGGCCGAGGCCGACCTGATCATGATCCTGGCGCCGGACACCGCTCAGCGGCACATCTACGCCAACGACATCGCGCCGAACCTGAACGACGGTGACGCCGTCTTCTTCGGCCACGGCTTCAACATCCGCTACGGCCTGATCACCGTGCCGTCCAATGTGGATGTCGCCATGGTCGCGCCGAAGGGCCCCGGCCACCTCGTGCGCCGCCAGTTCGTGGACGGCAAGGGCGTGCCCGCGCTGATCGCGGTCGAGCAGGACGCCTCCGGCACCGCGCAGGCGCTGGCGCTGTCCTACGCCAAGGGCATCGGCGGCACGCGCGCGGGCGTCATCAAGACCACGTTCAAGGAGGAGACCGAGACCGACCTGTTCGGTGAGCAGGCGGTGCTCTGCGGTGGCGCGTCCGCGCTGGTGCAGGCCGGTTTCGAGGTGCTGACCGAGGCCGGTTACGCGCCCGAGGTCGCCTACTTCGAGTGCCTGCACGAGCTCAAGCTCATCGTGGACCTCATGTACGAGGGCGGCATCGCCCGCATGCGCTACTCGATCTCCGACACCGCCGAGTACGGCGACCTCACCCGCGGCCCGCGCGTGGTGACGCCCGCCGTCAAGGAGGAGATGCGCAAGATCCTGGGCGAGATCCAGGACGGCACGTTCGCCACCGAGTGGGTGAACGAGGACGACGCCGGCCGCGGCAACTACAAGAAGTTGCAGCAGGAGGGCGAGCAGCACCCGATCGAGGAGGTCGGCAAGAAGCTGCGCGGCCTGATGTCCTGGGTCGACCGCCCCATCACCGAAACGGCGTAAGATCAGCGGTTTTTTCACCGGGGCCCGCGGTTTCGACCGCGGGCCCCGGTATACCTAGGCCCCATGACCGACAGCGCGCCCATCTACGACGACAAGGCCCACGTCCGGGGCAACCTCGACCTCAGCGGAGCCGAGTGGATCCGCAGCGACGAAGGCGCGGAGGACGAGGAGGAGCACGTCGAGATCGCGTTCGTCGAGCACACCGACGGCGTGACGTACACGGCGATGCGGAACTCGGCCCACCCGGACGGCCCGGTCCTGGTCTTCACCCCCGCCGAGTGGGAGGCGTTCATCCTCGGCGTGAAGGACGGCGAGTTCGACGAACCCTGGTGACCGCTCACTCGCGCGAGTCGAACGCCCAGGCCCCCCGTGTCCCACGCCCGGGTACCCCGAGTTCGACGCCCAGGGTCCCCCGAACGGGTCCATGTAGGACGCGCGTACCGGGTTCCAGCAGGTGAAACGGGGCACCCGGGTGATGAGCGCCGGGTGGGCGCTGACTATGCTCGTTAACAACCCGGACACATTGCCGTGGCCGGCCGGCGCGGGTGACGACCTGCTCGACGGCCCCGCGCTCCCCACCCGTTCACACCACCGGGAGCGACGTCCGTGACCAAGCCCGTTGTCCTCATCGCCGAGAAGCTCGCACCGTCCGTTCTCGACGTCTTCGGTGATGGCATCGAGGTGCGCCACGTCGACGGCACCGACCGTCCCGCGCTGCTCGAAGCCGTCGCCGACGCCGACGCCCTCCTGGTCCGCTCCGCCACCAAGGTGGACGCCGAGGTCTTCAAGGCCACCACCAAGCTGAAGGTCGTCGCCCGCGCGGGCGTCGGGCTCGACAACGTCGAGGTGCCCGCCGCCACCGAGCGCGGCGTGATGGTGGTCAACGCGCCCACCTCCAACATCGTCAGCGCCGCCGAGCACGCGGTCGCGCTGCTGCTGGCCACCGCCCGCCAGATCCCGGCCGCGCACGCCACGCTCCAGAACCACGAGTGGAAGCGCAGCAAGTTCAACGGCGTCGAGGTGCAGGGCAAGACGGTCGGCGTGGTCGGCCTGGGCAAGATCGGCCAGCTGTTCGCCGCGCGCATCGCGGCCTTCGGCACCACGCTCATCGCCTACGACCCCTACGTCAGCGCCGCCCGCGCCGCGCAGCTCGGCATCGAGCTCGTGACGCTGGAGGAGCTGCTGGAGCGCGCCGACTTCATCTCGATCCACCTGCCGAAGACCCCGGAGACCAAGGGCCTGATCGGCGCCGCGCAGCTGGCCAAGGCCAAGCGCGGCGTGATCATCGTCAACGCCGCCCGCGGTGGCCTGGTCGACGAGGAGGCGCTGGCCGAGGCCGTGAAGGAGGGCCAGGTCGGCGGCGCGGGCATCGACGTGTTCTCCACCGAGCCCACCACCGAGAGCCCGCTGTTCGGGCTGCCGAACGTCGTGGTGACCCCGCACCTGGGCGCGTCGACCACCGAGGCGCAGGACCGGGCGGGCACGGACGTGGCCAAGTCGGTGCTGCTGGCGCTGGCGGGCGACTTCGTGC
This sequence comes from Actinosynnema sp. NPDC091369, assembly GCF_044757065.1. Taxonomy (NCBI): domain Bacteria; kingdom Bacillati; phylum Actinomycetota; class Actinomycetes; order Pseudonocardiales; family Pseudonocardiaceae; genus Actinosynnema; species Actinosynnema sp. NPDC091369. The sequence continues at coordinate 388,471 of NZ_JBIVUG010000003.1, forward strand.
CGGACGCGGTGAACGTGCAGGGCGGCGGCGTGGTCGGCGAGGAGGTCCGCCCGTACCTGCCGCTGGTGCAGAAGCTGGGCACGGTGGTCGCCGCGCTGAGCGCGAAGGCCCCGACGTCGGTCACCGTCGAGGTGCGCGGCGAGCTGTCCAACGAGGACGTCTCGGTGCTGCCGCTGGCCGCGCTGCGCGGCGTGTTCTCCAGCGTGGTCGAGGAGCAGGTCACCTTCGTCAACGCCCCGGCGCTGGCGGCGTCGCTCGGCGTGGGCGTCGACCTGGCCAAGGAGCCGGAGAGCGCCAACCACCGCAGCCTGGTCACGGTGCGCGCGGTGCAGGCCGACGGCGCGGTCATCACGGTGTCCGGCACGCTCACGGGCCTGGACCAGGTCGAGAAGCTGGTCGGCATCAACGGCCGGGGCTTCGACCTGCGCGCCGAGGGCAACGTGCTGCTGCTGGAGTACCCGGACCGGCCGGGCGTGATGGGCACCGTCGGCACGCTGCTCGGCGAGGCCGGCGTGAACGTCGAGGCGGCCCAGATCAGCCAGACCAAGGACGGCGCGGACGCGTTCATGCTGCTGCGCGTCGACCGCCCGGTGGACACCGCGGTGCTCGACCCGATCGGCGCGGCCGTGGGCGCGCGCACGGTGCGCTCGGTCAACTTCGACTGACCGAAGGGTCGCCGAAACGGAGTAACGCCGCCGAGACCTGTTGTTGTATATCGCCGCAGGTCTCGGCGGTGTCACAGTTAACCGTTAGTCGTCAAAACTGTGGTTGCCATCACTCGTTTGGGTTAACTGATCAGCTCGACCGAGCGATTAGGTTCCACCCACGAGGTTGACCCGGTGCCGTAGAGGGCACGGCACCACGCGGGCAGTTCCCTTCCCCCACTGGACGACGCTGCCTGCCCGGTCGAACACGACCTCGCTTGGGGCACGTTGTGAGCCGATCTCGCGTTGTCGCCAGATCAGCCGTACCGGTGCTGGCCGCGATACTCGTCGCCGGGTCCACCGCCGGTACCGCGCTGGCCGCGGAAGATCCACTGGCACCGTCCGTCGCGAACGCGCGCGGGCTGGATGCGGGCAAGTTGCAGTTGAAGGTGTCCGACCGGTTGTCGGCCGCCAAGGGCAGGGTCACCGCGTTCGTGGAGCTCGAGGCCAAGCCGGCCGTCGACACGTTCGCCGAGCAGACCAGCCGGGGCGCGACCAAGCAGCAGGCCAAGGACGCCGCCAAGGCGACCAAGAACGACGCCGGTCGGATCACCGACCAGGTCGTGGGCGCGCTGAAGGGCAAGGACTCCGCCACCAAGGAGCTGTTCCGGACCGCCAACGGCGTGCCCGGCGTGGTCGTCCAGGCCGACGCCGCCAAGGTGCGCGAGCTGGCCCAGCGCGCGGACGTGAAGTCCGTGCGCACCGTGGTGCCGAAGTCCCGCCAGAACTCCAGCGCCGTGCAGCTGACCAACACGCTCAAGGCGTGGCAGGAGTACGGCAAGCTCGGTGACGACACCCGCATCGGCATCATCGACACGGGCATCGACTACACCCACAGCGACTTCGCGGGCCCCGGCACCATCGAGGCGTTCAAGGCGATCGACGAGACCCAGGTCGACGCCTCGTACTTCCCGACCGCCAAGGTGGTCGGCGGCTACGACTTCGTCGGCAACGCCTACGACGGCGAGAGCGACGACCCGGCGATCAACACCCCGAAGCCGGACCCGAACCCGCTCGACTGCAACGGCCACGGCTCGCACGTCGCCGGCACCGCGGCGGGCTTCGGCGTCAACGCCGACGGCTCCACCTTCAAGGGCGACTACACCAAGCTCACCCCCGAGGCGCTGGACGCGATGCGCATCGGCCCCGGCACCGCGCCGAAGGCCCTGCTGTACGCGCTGAAGGTGTTCGGCTGCGAGGGCTCGACCAACGTCACCGCGCAGGCCCTGGACTGGGCGCTCGACCCCGACGGCGACGGCGACTTCTCCGACCACCTCGACGTGGTCAACCTGTCGCTCGGCTCGGACTACGGCGCCCCGGACGACCCGGACAGCCTGTTCGTGCGCAAGCTCAACGCCTCCGGCGTGCTGACCGTGTTCTCCGCGGGCAACGGCGGCGACCTGTACGACATCGGCGGCTCGCCGGGCAGCACCCCCGAGTCGCTGACCGTGGCCAGCACCCGTGACGCGTACGTGCTGCGCGACGCGGTCGAGGTCACCGCGCCCGGCGGTGCGGCCGGCAAGAAGCCCGGCCAGTACAGCGTGGCGTACGACTACGAGGGCCTGGAGCTCACCGCGCCGGTCGTGGCGATGAGCGACGCGGCCAACAAGGACGGCTGCCTGCCGTTCTCGGCGGCGGACAAGGCCGCGGTCGCGGGCAAGATGGTGTGGCTGGAGTGGGACGACAACGACGCCACGCGTCGCTGCGGCTCGGTCGGCCGGACCAACAACGCCACCGCCGCGGGCGCCGTCGGCGCGCTGTTCACCTCGAACCTGGAGCACTTCAACGCGGGCATCTCCGGCAACGCCGCGATCCCGGTGTTCCAGCTGACCGGCTCGGCCACCGCCGCGCTGCGCCCGGTGCTGGCCGCGGGCACGCTGACCGTCCGCCAGGCGGGCTCCCTGCGCACCTCGCTGCCCACCTACGACCAGTCGATCAGCGACACCCCGAGCTCGTTCACCTCGCGCGGCGTGCGCGGCCCGGTCGTGAAGCCGGACGTGGCCGCGCCCGGTGACACCATCGCCTCGGCGCTGGTCGGCTCGGGCAACAAGACGATGGTCAACTCGGGCACCTCGATGGCCGCGCCGCACATCACCGGCATCGCGGCGCTCGTGCGCCAGGTCCACCCGGACTGGACGCCCGAAGAGGTCAAGGCCGCGGTCATGAACACCGCGGGCCACGACGTGAAGGCCGACGGCAAGACCTACGCGCCCAACCGCGTCGGCGCCGGCCGCGTCGACGGCAAGGCCGCGGTCGAGAACCAGGTCCTCGCCTACGTGCAGGACGACCCGGGCGCGGTGTCCGCGTCGTTCGGCACGGTCGAGGTGGCCGGTCCGGTCAGCCTCACCAAGACCATCAAGGTGGTCAACAAGTCCACCAAGTGGGTGGACTACACCGTGGGCTACGAGGCGCTGACCCAGATCCCGGGCGTGCGCTACGAGCTGTCCGCGAGCACCGTGCGGCTCAGCCCGCGCGGCATCGCGCGGGTCGCCGTGACGCTGAAGATCGACGACCCGGCGGCGCTGCGCAAGACGGTCGACCCGACCGTCGAGGCGAACCACCTCGACGTGCCGCGCCAGTACCTGGCCGACGCGTCGGGCCGGGTCGTGCTCACGCCGAAGTCCGGATCGTCGGTGGCCCTGCGGGTGCCGGTGTACTCCGCGCCGAAGCCGGTCGCCGACATCAACGTCGCGGGCAACGTGCGGGTCAACGGCAAGGGCCAGGGCGTGCTGAACCTGACCGGCCGGGGCGTCAACCAGGGCGCCTACCAGTCCCTGGTGAGCGTGCTGGAGCTCCAGGCGTCCTCGCCGCAGCTGCCCGACTGCCGCCGCAACGTCACCGCGAACTGCGTGCTGAACAACACCGCCAAGGGCGGCGACCTGCGCTACGTCGGTGCGGCCTCGACCGCTCCGCTGGCCAAGGCGCAGGGCAACCCGCAGGACGCGATGCTCGCGTTCGGCATCGCGACCTGGGGCAACTGGTACAACCTGGGCAGCAACACCATCCCGTTCATCGACATCGACACCAACGGTGACGGCGCGTTCGACTACGAGGTCTACGCGACCAAGCTGACCGACACCGACCTGCTGGTCGCGGCCACGGTGGACCTGAGCACCGGCGCCACGGTCGACCTCCAGGGCGTCAACGGCCAGTTCGGCGACGTCGACACGAACGTGTTCGACACGAACGTGGTGGTGCTGCCGGTGCTGCTGTCGGCGCTCGGCATCGACGCGTCGGCGGACACCTCGCGGATCGCCTACCAGGTCGGCGTGGCCGGGTTCTACGTCGCACCGGGCACGTCCAACGGCCTGATCGACTCGATCCCGGACGCGCTGTCGTTCGACCCGCTCAAGCCCGGCGTGTGGGTGCAGGGCGGCGGTGACCCGGCGCTGTCCTACCAGGCCCGCCCGGCGACCGCCCTGGTCGTCAACCACGACGCCGAGTCGGCCGCGGCCGACGGCGCGGACAGCCTGCTGGTCCTGCACCACCACAACGCCACCGGTGACAAGGCGGACGTGGTCAAGGTGCGGTCCCCGCGGCCGAGCCCGACCGTGCGCGTAGTGGCCTGATCGTCGTGCACCGCTCTGGCCGGTCGGGGACTGCCCCGGCCGGCCAGAGCCGTTTACGCGCATCGGGTGACGACCGAACGGGGGCACTGAACCGTTCGGGTGTCCCGCAGTCCGGGAGATATGACCACGGAGGGGTGTTCCGAGTGCGGTTTCACCGCTTCGGACCGGTAGCCTTTCGCAATGGAAACTAGTCCCGTGCAATGGGACTGATACCTGGGAGGTGTGTGGATGCGGCTCGCAGTGATCCCAGGAGACGGGATCGGGCCCGAGGTCGTCGCCGAGGCCCTGAAGGTGCTCGGTGAGGTCGTTCCAGCGGCTGAGATCACCCGCTACGACCTCGGCGCGGCGCGCTGGCACGCCACAGGTGAGTTGCTGCCGGAGTCCGTGCTCGGGGAACTCCGCCAGCACGACGCGATCCTGCTCGGCGCCGTGGGCGACCCGTCGGTGCCCAGCGGAATCCTGGAGCGTGGCCTGCTGCTGCGGCTCCGGTTCGAGCTCGACCACCACGTGAACCTGCGCCCGGCCCGGCTGTACCCCGGCGTGCGCAGCCCGATCGCCGACCCGCCGGAGATCGACATGGTGGTGGTGCGCGAGGGCACGGAGGGCCTGTACGCGGGCAACGGCGGGCTCCTGCGCAAGGACACGCCGCACGAGATCGCGACCGAGGTGTCGATCAACACCTCGTTCGGCGTGGAGCGGGTGGTGCGCGACGCGTTCGCCCGTGCCGCGAACCGGCCGCGCAAGCACCTCACGCTCGTGCACAAGACCAACGTGCTCACGCACGCCGGGTCGTTGTGGTCGCGGGTGGTGGAGGAGGTGTCGTTGCAGCACCCGGACGTGACGGTGGCCTACCAGCACGTCGACGCGGCGACGATCCACCTGGTCACCGACCCGGGCCGGTACGACGTGATCGTGACGGACAACCTGTTCGGCGACATCCTGACCGACCTGGCGGCGGCCGTGACCGGCGGCATCGGGCTGGCGGCGTCGGGCAACCTGGACGTGACGCGGCGCAACCCGAGCATGTTCGAGCCGGTGCACGGCAGCGCGCCGGACATCGCGGGCCAGGGCATCGCCGACCCGACCGCGGCGGTGCTGTCCGTCGCCCTCATGCTCGACCACCTGGGCGAGTCGGAGGCGGCTCGGCGGATCGAGGCGTCGGTGGCGTTCGACCTGGCCACCCGCGACCACTCGTCGCCGGGCGCGACCTACGCCGTGGGCGACCGCCTGGCCGCGCTCGTCTCCTCCAACGTCCGCACCGCCTGACCGAGAGTCGAACCTCCAGGTCCCGAGAGTCGAACGCTCAGGACCCCCGAGTTCAACGTTCAGGACGCCAGTGGGCGGACCTGAGCGTTGAACTCGGGGTACGCGAGCGTTCGACTCTCGGGACCTGAGTGTTCGACTCGCGGAGGTGATGGGGGCCACCACGACGGTGTCGTGGTGGCCCTTTCCGCGTCACGAGCCGTAAGGTCGCCGGAGCCGCCCGTGGGGGAAGTCCGGTCGAAGTCCGGCGCTGACCCGCAACGGTAGGCCGAGCAGCACGCTCGGCGAGCCCGATCACCCGTGGGCGGTGGGAAGAAGCTCCACCTCCTGCCGTGGTCTGCGGGACGGGTGCGCCGGCCCGCCCCGTGCGGGTGCGGGTGGCCGGTCCGGGCCACCCGTCCGGAAGGCGACCGGTGACCCCCACCACCAGCCAGGCACGCGTCCAGGCACCCCGCCGCCCGCCCACCGCGGGCCTGTGCCTGGCCCTCGCCGCCGTGCTCGCCGCCTCGGTCGTGGCCGGCGTCTCGCTCGGACCGGTGCGCATCCCGTTCGACGACGTCCTGCGCTTCCTCGCCGCCGCCCTCACCGGCGGCACGCTCGACGCCGCCGAAGCGGGCCCCTACCGGATCGTCTGGGACATCCGCCTGCCCCGCGTCCTGCTCGCCGCCGTGGTCGGCGCGGGCCTGTCCGTGGTCGGCGTCGCCATCCAGGCGATGGTCCGCAACGCCCTCGCCGACCCGTACGTGCTGGGCATCTCCTCCGGCGCGAGCGTCGGCGCCACCGCCGTCGTGACCACCGGACTGTTCGCCTCCCTGGGCATCTACGCCCTGTCCACGGCCGCGTTCCTCGCCGCCCTGGCCGCGATGGCGCTGGTCTACGTCGTCACGGGCCGCGACCTCACCCCGCTGCGCCTGGTCCTCACCGGCACCGCCATGGCCTACGGCTTCTCCGCCGTCGCCATGCTGCTGGTCTTCCAGTCGCCGCGCGGCGAGGCCGCCCGGGCCGCCATGTTCTGGCTGCTCGGCAGCCTCGGCGGCGTCACGTGGACGTCCCTGCCGATCGCCGCCGCCGTCACCGCCGCGGGCACCGCCTACCTGCTGACCCGCGCCAAGCACCTCAACGCGCTGTCCATGGGCGACGAGACGGCCACCACCCTCGGCATCGACGTCTCCCGCACCCGCAAGGCGCTGTTCGCCGTCACGGCCGCCATGACCGGCGTGCTGGTCGCGGTCAGCGGCGCGGTCGGGTTCGTCGGCCTGATGCTGCCGCACCTGGTCCGGCTCACGGTCGGCGCGGACCACCGCAAGGTGCTCGCCGTGGCCCCGCTCGCGGGCGCGTGCTTCCTGATCTGGGTGGACGTCGCCGCACGCCTGCTCGCCGCGCCCGAGGAGCTGCCGCTGGGCGTCATCACGGCCGCGCTGGGCGTGCCGTGCTTCATCCTGCTGATGCGCCGCCGCGGCTACGTGTTCGGCGGTCGCTGATGGACGTCCGACTCGAACGCGTCACCGTCGACGGCATCCTGCACGGCATCGACCTGCACGCGCGCGACCACGAGGTGCACGGCATCGTCGGCCCGAACGGCAGCGGCAAGTCGACCACCCTGCGCTGCGTGTACCGGGCGCTGCGGCCGTCCGGGGGAGTGGTGCTGCTCGGCGGCCGGGACGTCGCGGCGACCAGGGCCCGCGACACCGCCGAGCACCTGGCCGCGCTCACCCAGGACAGCCACGTCGAGTTCGACTTCACCGTCACCGAGGTCGTCGCGATGGGACGCCTCCCGCACCGCACGACCCCCGGGCACGACGCCGAGGTGGTCGCCGAGGCGCTGTCGCGAGTGGACGCCGCCCACCTCGCCCACCGCGGCTTCCTGACCCTCTCCGGCGGCGAGCGCCAGCGCGTCCTCATCGCCCGCGCCCTGGCCCAGCAGCCGAAGGTGCTCGTGCTGGACGAGCCGACCAACCACCTCGACATCAGCCACCAGCTCGCGGTCCTCTCGCTGGTCCGGGGCCTGGGCGTGACCGTCCTCGCGGTCCTGCACGACCTCAACCTCGCCGCCGCCTACTGCGACCGCCTGCACGTGCTCGACGGCGGTCGGGTGGTGCGCAGCGGCACGCCGGAGGAAGTGCTCACCCCCGAGGTGCTGCACGAGGTGTTCGACGTCCGCGCCCACGTCGTGCGCCACCCGGCCAGCGGCGTGCCGCAACTGCTGTTCGACCACAGGGAGTCCACCGCGTGAAGAAGCTCGTCGCCCTCGCCGCCGTCCTCACCGCCGTCGTCACCGCCGGCTGCGGCGCGCGGATAGCGCCCGCCGCCGCCACCGCCACGGTCACCGTCACGAACTGCGGGCAGCAGGTCGCGTACGCGGCACCGTCCCGTGTGGTCACCAACGACACCGGCATCGCCGAGATCATGTTCGCGCTGGGCCTCGGCGACCGGATGGCCGGGTACGTCATCGGCGGCGGCCAGGCCGGTGACGTGGCCTCCTCGCCCTGGAAGGCCGACTTCGAGCGCGTGCCGAACCTCGGCGAGCAGATCACCAAGGAGCTGGTCCAGGGCGCGAAGGCCGACTTCGTGTTCGCGGGCTGGAACTACGGGTTCTCGGAGGCCACCGGCTTCACCCCGGACGCCCTCGCCGACCTCGGCATCGCCACCTACCAGCTCACCGAGGCGTGCCGGAACGGCGTCGGCAAGCAGCGCGGCATCATGCCGCCGCTGGACGCCCTCTACACCGACCTGCGCAACCTGGGCCGCGTGTTCGGCGTGGAGGCCAGGGCCGAGGAGCTGATCGCGGGCTACCGGAAGCAGGTGGCCGACGCCGCGAAGCTCGTCGAGCAGAACCGCCCGAAGGTGTTCCTCTACGACAGCGGCCTCGACCAGCCGTTCACGTCGGGCCGCAACGCCGCGCCGCACGACATCATCGGCAAGGCGGGCGGCGACAACATCTTCGGCGACCTCGACGACAGCTGGACCACGGTCGGCTGGGAGGCCGTCGTGGACCGCGCCCCGGACGTGGTGCTGATCAACGACTACGCCGACGGCGAGGCGACCACCCCCGACGAGAAGCGGGCGTTCCTCCAGTCCTACCCGCCGCTGGCCGACGTGCCCGCCGTCAAGCACGGGCGGTTCTTCGTGCTGCCCTACGCGGCCCTGGTGGAGAGCCCGCGCAACCCGGCCGCCATCGAGGCGTTCGCCAGGTTCTTGGCCGATAGCTTCCACCCATAGTGTGGGACGACCCGTCCGCGGCTTGGTATCCGCGGACGGGTTGTGGCACCATCGCGGACGTGGCTCTCCACACCGTGATCATTATTTCCCAGCGCGCCGGGTAGTGCTGCCTCGAAGCACCCGGCGCGCCGACCTCTCGCATGTTGCGGGGGGTCTTTTTGTTTTCCACGATCCCTAGGAGCCCTCTCGTGACCCCCCTCGGTGATTCCTTCCACGTCTTCGACACGACCCTGCGGGACGGTGCCCAGCGCGAGGGCATCTCCTACTCGGTCAACGACAAGCTGGCCGTGGCCCGCCTGCTCGACTCGCTCGGCGTCGGCTTCATCGAGGGTGGCTGGCCGGGCGCCATGCCGAAGGACACCGAGTTCTTCGCCAGGGCGGCGGCGGGGGAGCTCGCGCTCAAGCACGCGCAGCTCGTCGCGTTCGGCTCGACCCGCAAGGCGGGCGTCAAGGTGCACGAAGACGCGCAGGTCAGGGCCCTGCTGGAGGCGCAGACACCGGTCGTGACGCTGGTCGCGAAGTCCGACCGCAGGCACATCGAACGGGCCCTGCGCACCGACGTGGCGGAGAACTGCGCGATGGTCCGCGACACCGTCGCGCACCTGGTCGGCGAGGGCCGCCGGGTGTTCCTCGACGCCGAGCACTTCTTCGACGGCTTCGCCTTCGACCCGGACACCGCGCTGCGCGTGCTGGAGTCCGCTGTGGAGGGTGGCGCGGACGTCGTCGTGCTGTGCGACACCAACGGCGGCCAGCTGCCCCTGGGCCTGGCCGAGACCGTCGCCGACGTGGTCGCCCGCACGGGCTTCCGGGTCGGCATCCACTGCCAGGACGACACGTCCTGCGCGGTGGCCAACACCATCGCCGCGGTGCAGGCGGGGGCGACCCACGTCCAGTGCACCGCGAACGGCTACGGCGAGCGGGCGGGCAACGCGGACCTGTTCGCCGTCGTCGGGAACCTCGTGACCAAACTCGGCCTCCAGGTGCTACCCACCGAATCGCTGGCCGAGCTCACCCGGGTCTCCCATGCGCTGGCCGAGATCGCGAACATCGCACCCGACACCCACCAGGCTTACGTCGGGTCGTCGGCCTTCGCCCACAAGGCGGGGCTGCACGCGAGCGCGATCAAGGTGGATCCGGAGTTGTACAACCACATCGACCCGGACACCGTCGGCAACGACATGCGGGTGCTGGTCACCGAGATGGCGGGTCGGGCCAGTCTCGAACTCAAGGGACGTGAGTTCGGGATCGACCTGACCCGCCGGCCCGACGCGCTCACCAACGTGGTGCGCAAGGTGAAGGACCTGGAGGCGGGCGGCTGGTCGTTCGAGGCCGCCGACGCCTCCCTGGAGCTGCTGCTCCTGGCGGAGATGTCCGACCTGGACGCGCCACCGTTCGTCCTCGAGTCGTACCGCGTCGTGCTCGACCACCACCAGGACGGCGCGATCGTGTCCGAGGCCACGGTGAAGGTGCACGTGGCCGGTGAGCGGGTCATCGCCACCGCCGAGGGCAACGGCCCGGTGCACGCGCTGGACGCCGCGTTGCGCAAGGCGCTCCTGCCCCACCTGTCGTGGTTGGACGCGGTGGAGCTGAACGACTACAAGGTGCGCATCCTGCCCGGATCGCACAACTCGGCCGAGCACGGCACCGACGCCGTCACCCGCGTGCTCGTGGAGTCCAGCGACGGCGAGCGCGAGTGGACCACCGTGGGCGTGCACGGCAACATCGTCGAGGCCAGTTGGCTCGCCCTGTGCGACGCGCTGGTGCACAAGGCGATGAGGGTCAACCCGTCACGAGCGTGAGCCCCTCGGCGGCCAGCACGCGGTTGAGCGGCTCGAAGTAGGACGCGCCGCCGGTGGAGCAGTTGCCGCTACCGCCGAGCGAGTGCCCCTGCGCCTGGGAGCCGGTGAAGATCGGGGCCCACTGGTCGCCGGGCTCGGTGCACACGTTCGTCCGCGTCAGGCCGTAGACGATCCCGCCCGGGTAGTTGACGGTCACGTTCTTCGCCTGCACGGTGCCGCACCGCAAGCCGGTGGTGCGGCCCGCCGCGCACACCTGGCCGCCGACGGGCGTCTCGGCCGAGCCGGTGATGGTGCCGCCGCGCCCGGCGATGGTGGGCCGCTGGACCCACGCGGCGGTGTTGGTGATCCGGACGATCGAGTAGGTCGACCGGACCGCCACGACCGGGCCGACGTCGACGAGGTTGGGGCCGCGGACCACCGTGCCGAGCGCCCCGCAGGACGTCGGCACGATGAGGTGGCCGCGGGCGTTGAAGCCGTTGGCGCAGCGTCCGCCGGACACCGGGTACAGGGTGGTGCCGGCTTCCAGCGGGGTCGGCAGCGCGGCGGCGCCGATCCCTCCCGGGGTGGCCGCGGCCGGCGCGGTCGCGGCGAGGAGCAGGGTCAGCACGATCAGCAGGGTTCGCATCCCTCCGACGCTAGGCACGCACGGTGCCGTTTCAAGCCGCCGGTTAGGGTGATCGCCGTGCGCATTGCCCGTATCGCCCAACCCGACGGCCTGGCCTTCGCCGCGATCGAAGGCGAAGGCGACGACCTCACCGCGGTCGAGATCGCCGACGACCCGTTCGCCAACCCGACGTTCACCGGCCGCCGCTGGCCGCTGGCCGACGTCCGCCTGCTGGCCCCGTTCCTGCCGCCGAAGATCGTGGCCATCGGCCGCAACTACGCCGAGCACGCGGCCGAGCTCGGCAACGAGGTGCCCGCCGAACCGCTGATGTTCCTCAAGCCCAACACCGCCGTGATCGGGCCGAACGCCGACATCAAGCTGCCCGCCGTGTCGGAGCGGGTCGACTTCGAGGGCGAGCTGGCCGTCGTCGTCGGCGTCGGCGGCCGGGACATCCCCGCGTCCCGCGCCCGCCAGTCGATCCTCGGCTACACGATCGCCAACGACGTCACCGCGCGCGACCTGCAGAAGACCGACGGCCAGTGGACGCGGGCCAAGGGCTTCGACACGTTCTGCCCGCTCGGCCCCTGGGTGGAGACCGAGTTCGACCCGTCCGACGTGGCCATCCGCACCGAGGTGGACGGCGTGGTCAAGCAGGACTCGCGCACCTCGCTGCTGCTGCACGGCATCCCCGAGCTGATCGAGTACATCTCCTCGGTGATGACCCTGCGACCGCTCGACGTGATCCTCACCGGCACCCCGGCGGGCGTCGGCCCGCTGACCGCCGGGCAGACCGTCTCGGTGACCGTCGAGGGCCTGGGCACGCTGACGAACACCGTCACCAACCGCTGAGCCTCAGCTCCGCTCGATCCGCTCGGGCGCGCGCCGGGCGAACTCCGGCGCGTGCTCGGGCCGCAGCCCGATGGCCACCAGGTAGGCGGGCACCCCCTGCAACCGGGGGAACCGCGCCATCAGCCGGACCGGCAGCGGCGGACGCCCCGGCGCGGCGCTCGCCGAGCCCGTGAGCGTCGGCTTGAGGAACGAGTCCTGGATGCGCCGCTGGACGGCCTGGGTCACCGCCGTGGGCAGCCACCGCCGGCGCCGCACCTTCGCCAGCACCTCCGGGCCCAACCGGCCGCGGCGCAGCGGCGCGGCGACGAGCCTCGCGGCGGCCACCGCGTCCTGCACGGCCAGGTTGATGCCCACGCCGCCGATGGGCGACATGGCGTGCGCGGCGTCACCGATGCACAGCGCGCCGTCGACGTGCCAGCGCCGCAGGCGGTCGAGCTTCACGTCCAGCAGCTTCACGTCGTCCAGCGACTCGACCGTCCCCATCCGCTCCGCCAGCCACGGCACGAGCGCCACCACCCGCTGCCGGAACGCGGCGACCCCCTCCGCCCGCAGCAGCTCGTCGGTGCCCTTGCGGATGAGGTACGCGCACTGGAAGTAGTCGCCGCGGGGGATCAGCACCATCGCCTGGCCTTGGGTGAACCGCCCGGTGGCGCCGGTGAGCTCGCCGGGGTTGCGCGGCAGCCGGAACCACCACACGTCCATCGGCGCGCCGAACTCGTGCACCGGCAGCCCGAGCTGCTCCCGCACCAGCGAACGCCGTCCGTCGGCCGCGATGACCAGGTCCGCGGCCAGCTCGCCGGTCTCGCCGCCGGGCGTTCGGTAGCGGACGCCGGTCACCTTGCCGCCGCTGCGGACCAGCCCGGTGAATTCGGTGTTCATCCGCAGCGTGAACATCGGCTCGCGCTTGCCCGCGTCGGCGAGCAGGTCCAGGAAGTCCCACTGCGGCACGAACGCGATGTGCTTGTGCGGCCCGGGGAGCCGGGTGAGGTCGCCCATCGTCTGCGGGCCGCTGTCCAGCAGCACCTGCACCTTGTCCACGAGCTGGTGCGGCACCTCGGCGAACGACGGCCCGAGGCCGAGCTCGTCCAGCAGCGTCAACGTCGACGCGTGCACCGTGTCGCCGCGGAAGTCGCGCAGGAAGTCGCCGTGCTTCTCCAGCACCGTCACCTCGACACCGGCCCTGGCCAGCAGCAACCCGGCCACCATGCCCGCCGGGCCGCCCCCGACGACCACGACACCAGTCCTCTCCATGATCCACCCCTCGGTTTTCAACACCGGTTGAATAAGGCCAGGATGCTCCGGAGTGCGGCCCAGGTCAAGCCGGATACGCTGATCGGGTCATGAGCGCACCAGCAGCTCCGCCCGCCGGAGCCGACGCGGCGGTCCGCGTCCGCTTCAGCCCCTCGCCCACCGGCACGCCGCACGTGGGCCTCATCCGCACCGCCCTGTTCAACTGGGCCTACGCGCGCCACACCGGCGGGGCCGTCGTCCTCCGGATCGAGGACACCGACGCGGCCCGCGACTCCGAGGGGTCGTACCTCCAGCTGCTGGCGGCCCTGCGGTGGCTCGGCCTGGACTGGGACGAGGGCCCGGAGGTCGGCGGGCCGCACGCGCCGTACCGGCAGAGCCAACGCCGCCACCTCTACGCCGACATCGCCCGGCGCCTGGTCGAGGCGGGCGAGCTGTACGAGTCGTTCTCCACCGCCGAGGAGAGCGAGGCGCGCCGCCGGGCCGCGGGCCAGGACCCCAAGCTCGGCTACGACGGGCACGACCGCACCCTCACCGAGGAGCAGCGGTCCGCGTTGCGCGCCGAGGGCCGTGCGCCGGTGCTGCGCCTGAAGATGCCCGACGAGGACATCACGTGGGTCGACCTGGTGCGCGGCGAGATCACGGTCAAGGCGGGCAGCACGCCCGACCCGGTGCTGGTGCGCGCCGACGGCGACCCGCTCCACCCGTTCGCGGACCCGGTGGACGACGCCCTGATGGGCATCACGCACGTGCTGCGCGGCGAGGACCTGCTCCCGTCGACGCCGCGCCAGATCGCGCTGCACCGGGCGTTGGCGCGGATCGGCGTGACGTCGTCCACGCCCCGGTTCGGGCACCTGCCGCACGTGCTGGGCGAGGGCAACCGGAAGCTCTCCAGGCGCGACCCGCAGTCGAACCTTTTCCACTACCGCGACCGCGGGTTCGTGCCCGAGGGCCTGCTGAACTACCTGGCGCTGCTCGGCTGGTCCATCGCCGACGACCGCGACGTCTTCTCCGTCGCCGAGCTCGTCGAGGCGTTCGAGCTGGAGCGGGTCAGCGCCAACCCGGCCCGCTTCGACCTGAAGAAGGCCGAGGCGATCAACGCCACGCACCTGCGCGCCCTGCCCGTAGGGGACTTCCTCGACCGCGTGCTGCCCCACCTGGTCAAGGACGGCGTGCTGCCGGCCGACCCCGACCCGGAACAGCTGGCCGTGCTCACCGGCATCGCGCCGCTGGTGCAGGAGCGGCTCGTCGTGCTGTCCGAAGCGTCCGCGATGGTCCGGTTCCTGTTCGTGCCGGAGCCGGACTTCGCGCCCGAGGAGGACGCCGCGGCCAAGGCGCTCGGCGAGGACGCCCGGCCCGTGCTGGAGGCGGCGGTGGCGGCCTTGGAGCCGCTTCCGGAGTGGACGGCCGCCGCGATCGAGGGCGCGCTGACAACGTCTCTTGTGGACGGATTGGGGCTCAAACCGCGCACGGCCCACGCGCCGGTGCGGGTCGCCGTGACGGGCCGTACCGTCTCGCCACCACTGTACGAATCCATGGAACTACTGGGCCGCAGTCGCTCGATCGGGCGATTGCGCCGCGCGCTCGGGGCAATCTGACTGGTTCGTTCGGGCGGTTCAGCGGTGCTTGACCGTGCAAGAACCCCTAGATATCACCTCTCTGGTCGAGTCGGACGGGGGTCGACCGCACCTAGCCTCACGGGGTGACAACCGCAGCCCCGACTTTTACCCCTCGGAGAACCGGCGAGATCCGGGCCGTGTGCCTCGACGTCGACGACACCCTCGTCGACTACAGCACCTCGTCCCGGGCCGCCCTGGCCGCGATGGTCGGCAACGCCGACGCGTGGCCGCTGTGGCAGCGCATCACCGATGAGCACTGCGAACGCCTGCTCGCGGGCGAGCTCGAATACGAGACCATGCGCAACATCCGCACCCGCGCGTTCTTCGCGGCGCTGGGCGAGGAGCTGGACGAGGAGGAGGCGACCCGCCGCGAACTGCACCGGCAGGAAGTCCTCGCGTCCGGCTGGCGGCTGTTCCCCGACGTGGTGCCGTGCCTGGAGTGGCTGCGGGCCACCGGTCTGCCCATGGCGGCCGTGAGCAACGCCTCAGGGCGGCACCAGCGCGTGAAGATCGCCACGCTGGGGCTGGCCCAGTACTTCGACACGGTGCTCATCGCGGGCGAAGTCGGTGCGGCCAAGCCGGACCGGGTGATCTTCGACACCGCCTGCGCCGACCTGGGCGTGGAGCTGGGCGACACTGTGCACATCGGCGACCGCCTGCACGCCGACGCGATCGGCGCGCGCGACGCGGGCATGAAGGGCGTGTGGCTGAACCGCCAGGGTCCGCGCGAGGGCGCGCTGCCCGCGGGCATCTCCGCCATCAGCAGCCTCGCTGAGCTGCCGGAACTCCTGGTCTGCGAGCTGTCGCACGCCTCGGCGTGACCCCGATTTCCGTTCCGCCGGGCCCGTGGTCTAGTATTCCTTCCGGCGGAACGGAGAGGCCCCCACCGAGCAAGACCGGGTGGGAGTCGGGCCGGGAACCCAATGGGGTATGGTGTAATTGGCAGCACGACTGATTCTGGTTCAGTTAGTCTAGGTTCGAGTCCTGGTACCCCAGCTGCAAGGGTAGAAAGAAAGATGTGCTAGACTACCCGAGCAACGCAGGACAGCAAGACATGATAAAGTAAATATCGCCGGTAAGATCCTGGCCCCGTCGTCTAGCGGCCTAGGACGCCGCCCTCTCAAGGCGGTAGCGTGGGTTCGAATCCCATCGGGGCTACAGATCGGGAGATCCCTGTTTCGCTTACGCGAAACGGGGATCTTTCGCATTTACTCCCGGGGGTGCGACCCCCGGACCCCGCGCAGGCGGGGCTTCGCCCCCCTGCACCCCCCGACGCGACCGGGCTCCCGTCCCCGACGCCCGCGATGCGGCGGCGGAGAGTGGGAGCCCGGTCAATACAGGGAGATCAGTGCAGGCACTGGTCGGGGTAGGCGCAGGCAGATGTCTGTGCTGTGCGCTAGAGGCGGGATTGGAGGGCTTCGGCGGCGGCGAGGAGGTCGGCGGCCCAGCGAGCGCCAGGGCGGCGGCCCATGCGGTCGATCGGGCCAGAAACGGAGACCGCGGCCACTACCGAACCCGTGCTGTCGCGCACCGGGGCGGAAACGGAAGCTACGCCCGGTTCGCGTTCCGCTACGGATTGCGCCCAGCCGCGCCGGCGCACTTCCAACAATGTGCGCTCGCCGTAAACCGCGTCGGCCAGAACAGAACGTTGAGTTCCCGGATCCGCCCACGCCGCCAATACCTTCGCGCCCGAACCCGCGGTCATCGGCAAACGCGCGCCGATCGGCACGGTGTCGCGCAAACCACTCGGTGGTTCCGCCGAGGACACGCAGATCCGCTGCATCCCGTCCCGCCGGTACAACTGGACGCTCTCGCCCGTGATGTCGCGCAACCTCGGCAACACCGAGGAGGCCGCGTCGAGCAGCGGGTCGGTGGCCCCGCCCGCCAACTCCGCCAGTGCCGCGCCCGGACGCCAGCGGCCGTCGGAACCCCGTCGCAGCAACCGGTGCACCTCGAGCCCGACCGCCAACCGGTGCGCGGTAGCCCTCGGCAAGCCCGTCCGGTTGCACAACTCGGCGAGCCCACACGGATCCTTTGCGACGGCGTTCAAGACAGCCACTGCCTTGTCCAACACGCCGATCCCGCTATGCTGTCCCACAAGCCGATACTAACTTCCCACTGTCTGGGAAGTCCAGATCTATCGACTGTCCAGATCTTGGGAGAGTTGCGATGAGCCGCACGCTCGCGGAGAAGGTGTGGGAAGCACACGTCGTGCGCCACGGCAGTGGCGCGGAGCCGGACCTGCTCTACATCGACCTCCACCTGCTGCACGAAGTGACCAGCCCGCAGGCGTTCGACGGCCTGCGGCTCGCCGGCCGGCAGCTGCGCCGACCGGACCTGACGATCGCCACCGAGGACCACAACGTCCCGACGGTCGACATCGAGCTCCCCATCGCAGACCCGGTCTCGCGGACCCAGGTCGAGACGCTGCGCAAGAACTGCGCGGAGTTCGGCGTGCGGCTGCACCCGATGGGCGACGCCGAGCAGGGCATCGTGCACGTCGTCGGCCCGCAGCTGGGCCTGACCCAGCCGGGCATGACCGTCGTCTGCGGTGACAGCCACACGTCCACGCACGGCGCGTTCGGCGCGCTGGCGTTCGGCATCGGCACGTCCGAGGTCGAGCACGTGATGGCGACCCAGACGCTGCCGCTGCGGCCGTTCAAGACGATGGCCATCACGGTCGACGGCGAGCTCAAGCCCGGCGTCACGGCGAAGGACATCATCCTCGCGGTGATCGCGAAGATCGGCACCGGCGGCGGCCAGGGCTACGTCCTGGAGTACCGGGGCAGCGCGATCGAGGCGCTGTCCATGGAAGCCCGCATGACCGTGTGCAACATGTCGATCGAGGCGGGCGCCCGCGCGGGCATGATCGCGCCGGACCAGGTCACGTTCGACTACATCCAGGGCCGCCCGCACGCCCCGTCCGGCGCGGACTGGGACGCGGCGGTGGAGTACTGGAAGACCCTGCGCACCGACGACGACGCCGAGTTCGACGCCGAGGTCCGCCTCGACGCCGACGAGCTCACCCCGTTCGTCACCTGGGGCACCAACCCCGGCCAGGGCCTGCCGCTGAGCGCGTCCGTGCCCGACCCCGAAGCCATCGTCGACGAGAACGAGCGCGTGGCCGCGGAGAAGGCGCTGACCTACATGGGGCTGGAGCCCGGCACCCCGCTGCGCGACATCCACGTCGACACGGTGTTCCTCGGCTCGTGCACCAACGGCCGCATCGAGGACCTGCGCGCGGCGGCCGACGTGCTGCGCGGCCACAAGGTGGCCGACGGCGTGCGGATGCTCGTCGTGCCCGGGTCCATGCGGGTGCGCGCGCAGGCCGAGTCCGAAGGTCTGCACGAGGTGTTCCTGGCGGCGGGCGCGGAGTGGCGCCAGGCCGGGTGCTCGATGTGCCTGGGCATGAACCCGGACCAGCTCAAGCCGGGCGAGCGCAGCGCGTCGACCTCCAACCGCAACTTCGAGGGCAGGCAGGGCAAGGGTGGCCGCACCCACCTGGTTTCGCCACTCGTGGCCGCCGCCACCGCCGTGCGCGGCACCCTGTCGTCGCCCGCCGACCTGGTCTGAGGGAGTTCTACGAACATGGAAGCGTTCACCACGCACACCGGGGTCGGCGTTCCGCTGCGCAGGTCCAACGTGGACACCGACCAGATCATCCCGGCCGTCTACCTCAAGCGCGTGACCCGCACGGGCTTCGAGGACGGCCTGTTCGCCGCCTGGCGCGGCGACGAGCAGTTCGTGCTCAACCAGGAGCCGTTCCGGGCGGGCAGCGTGCTCGTCGCCGGGCCTGATTTCGGCACCGGGTCGTCCCGCGAGCACGCCGTCTGGGCGCTCATGGATTACGGCTTCCGGGTGGTCATCTCCTCCCGGTTCGCCGACATCTTCCGGGGCAACTCGGGCAAGCAGGGCCTCGTGGCCGCCCAGTGCGAGCAGTCCGATGTCGAATTGCTGTGGAAGCTGCTGGAGAACGAGCCCGGCACCGAGGTCACCGTCGACCTGACCGCGAACACGGTTGTGGCGAAGGACTTCACCGCCCCCTTCACCATCGACGAGTACACCCGCTGGCGGCTGCTGGAGGGATTGGACGACATCGCCCTGACCCTGCGGCACGCCGATGACATCACCGAGTTCGAGCAGCGCAGGCAGGGTTGGTTGCCGACTACCGATCCGCTGCCCTCGAGGTGACGCCGAAGGGGCCGGATTCCCTCCCCAACAGCGGGAATCCGGCCCCTTCGATCCCTCCGCCGGTCGCCCGGGTGTCCCTCGACAGGTCGTAATTGCCCACGCCACAACAAGAAATCTGGCGTGGCGATTGGTATTTCCTTGCATATGGGCTTACCGTGGGCAATCAGTCGGCCCGACTAGGGCCGTGAGCGTCCTGGGAGGGACTGAAGGTGAACAAGGCCCAGCTCATCGAGGCGCTCGCCGAGCGCCTTGGCGACAAGAAGAACGCCGCTGCCGCTGTCGACGGGCTCGTCGACGTCATCGTCCGCAGCGTCCACAAGGGCGAGAAGGTCAACATCACCGGCTTCGGTGTCTTCGAGAAGCGTGCCCGTGCGGCCCGCACCGCTCGCAACCCGCGCACCGGTGAGACCGTGAAGGTCAAGAAGACCAACGTTCCCGCGTTCCGCGCGGGTTCGACGTTCAAGGACGTCATCAGCGGCACGAAGAAGCTGCCGCGCGTCACGGCCGCCAAGCCCGCCGCAGCCGCGGCGGCCAAGCCGGCCGCCGCGACGAAGGCGCCGGCGACCCGCAGCACCACCGCGCGCGCCACCACCGCCCGCGCGACGCGCAGCACCGGCACCGCGACGCGTGCCGCAGCGGCGGCCACCAAGGCGCCGGCGACCCGCCGGACCGCCGCGGCCGCGAAGCCCGCCGCCACCGCCACCAAGGCCGCGCCCGCCAAGAGCGCCGCGACCAAGGCCACCACCGCCGCGAAGTCGACCGCGGCCAAGGCGACCACGGCGGCCAAGCCGGCGGCGGCGGCCAAGAAGGCCACCACGGCGAAGGCGTCGACGGCGAAGGCCACCACGGCCGCCGCCGCGAAGCCTGCGGCGAAGAAGGCCCCGGCCAAGAAGAAGTGAAGCCGGGCCGGGTGATCACCGGCCAGGCACGCAACACACGCTCAGGGCCCGGTGCGGACGCGCACCGGGCCCTGAGCGCTGTCTACCCCCGGACCGCCGCTCCGGCGCCGCACAGGCGCTCTGAGCCTCCGGAACCCCGAAGCGGGAGAGGACCCCTGAGTTCAACGCTCAGGAGCGGTTGGAACCGGGATAACCGGGAACCCGAACCGTGCCCGAACGGACGCCGGACGTGACCCGAGTGGCCGATTCAGGTCACGTGGTGGGCTTCGGCAGGGCGGTGGGGAAGTAGTGCGCCGAGACCAGCCGCGGCCAGGAGGTGTGCGAGTCCGAAGTGGACCACCCCGGCTCCGGCCGGCGGAACGCCAGCAGCCACGCGCTGCCCTTCTTGCACGGCGTGCCGCTCAACGACACGCCGCCCAGGTCGGCGAGGGTGGACACGATGTCCGGGATCACACCGCCCTGGCTGCACACGACGGCCGTGCCCGCGCCGTCCGCGATCTCCAGCAGCCGCACCAACCCGGCCTCGCGGTCCGGCCAGAACCCCTCCTCGGACAGCCGCGGCTCCAGCAGCACGCCCACGCCCAGGTCCTCCGCCACCCCCTGGACGGTCTCCACGCACCGCACGCGCGGCGCGGAGTGCACCCGCGTCGGCCCCCACAGCGGCAGCATCGACCGCAGGCCACCGGCCTGCCGCCACCCCGCCGAGCTCAACGGCCGCAGGTCGTCGTCACCCGGCCAGTTGTCCCGCTTGCCCGCCTTGGCGTGCCGCACGAGCAACACCGTCGCCAGGTCCGCGGGCTCGGCCGCGAACGCCGCCAGCACCGAGCGG
Organism: Actinosynnema sp. NPDC091369; assembly: GCF_044757065.1. Classification (NCBI taxonomy): domain Bacteria; kingdom Bacillati; phylum Actinomycetota; class Actinomycetes; order Pseudonocardiales; family Pseudonocardiaceae; genus Actinosynnema; species Actinosynnema sp. NPDC091369. The sequence goes on from NZ_JBIVUG010000003.1 coordinate 409,264, forward strand.
TCGGCGTCCGACGTCACCAGCGCGGACGCCTCGGCGACCGGCAGCCACCGCAGCTCGTCCACCTCGTCGTTCGGCGTGAACGCCCCCGACCCGACCCGCGCGCTGAAGTAGTCCACGACCTTCGGCTTGCCGAAAGCCCGGTACGACACCTGGCACAGGTACCGCCCCAGCACGGCCCGGAACCCGGTCTCCTCCAGCACCTCCCGCACCGCCGCCGCGGGCACGGTCTCACCGGCGTCCAACTTGCCCTTCGGCAACGACCAGTCGTCATAACGCGGCCGGTGCACGACCGCCACGGAACCCTCGCGCCACAGCACGGCGCCTGCTGCCCGGATCACCGCCTCACCCCAGCGCGCGGTGGTTGCGCAGCATCTCGGTCTGGTGGTCGCGCACCCTCGTGCCGTCCGCGGGTGACGCCTCCCACTCGCCGTCCGGCTGGAGCACCCAGCACCGCGTGGTCGGCTCCAGCGCCGAGTCCATCATCGCGTCCAGCTGCGCGGTGAGCTTCGGGTCGGTCACCCGGACCTGCACCTCCACCCGCCGGTCCAGGTTGCGGTGCATCATGTCGGCGCTGCCGATCCAGTGCTCGCCGCAGCCGACGAAGTGGAACACCCGCGAGTGCTCCAGGAACCGGCCGAGGATGGACCGGACGTGGATGTTCTCCGACAGGCCCTTGATACCCGGCTTGAGCGCGCAAACACCCCGCACGACGACGTCCACCCGGACGCCCGCCTGCGAAGCCCGGTACAGCGAGTCGATGACCTGCTCGTCCACCAGCGAGTTCACCTTGATGCGCACCCCCGCGGGCGAGCCGGCCCGCGCGTGCTCGATCTCCCGCTCGATGCGCTCCACGATCCCCCGCCGCACGCCGTAGGGCGCGACGAGCAGGCTGCGGTAGTGGTCCTGCCGGGCGTACCCGGTGAGCACGTTGAACAGGTCGGTGAGGTCCGCGCCGATGGTCGGCTCGGCGGTGAGGATGCCGATGTCCTCGTACAGCCGGGCCGTCTTCGGGTTGTAGTTGCCGGTGCCGATGTGGCAGTAGCGCTGGATCCGGGAACCCTCCTGCCGGACGACCAACGCGGTCTTGCAGTGCGTCTTGAGCCCCATCAGGCCGTAGACGACGTGCACGCCCGCCTTCTCCAGCGCACGCGCCCACTTGATGTTCGCCTGCTCGTCGAACCGCGCCTTGATCTCGACCAGCGCCACGACCTGCTTGCCCGCCTCGGCCGCGTCGATCAGCGCGTCGACGATCGGGGAGTCGCCCGAGGTGCGGTACAGGGTCTGCTTGATGGCCAGCACGCGCGGGTCGGCCGCCGCCTGCTCGATGAACCGCTGCACGGACGTGGAGAACGAGTCGTACGGGTGGTGCACGAGCACGTCGCCCTCGCGCAGGGTGGCGAAGATGCTCTTCGGCGTCTCCCGCTCGCCGAACGCCGAGTGCGTCGCCGGGACGAACGGCGCGTCCTTGAGCTGCTTGCGGTCCACGCTGTAGAGCTGCCACAGGCACGACAGGTCCAGCAGGCCGGGCACCTGGACGACGTCGTGCGGGTCGACCTCCAGCTCGCGCAGCAGCCGTTCCAGCATGTGCTCGGTCATGTCGTCGGCGATCTCCAGCCGCACCGGCGGCCCGAACCGGCGGCGCGCCAGCTCCCGCTCCAACGACTTGAGCAGGTCCTCGTCCTGGTCCTCCTCGACCTCCAGGTCGGCGTTGCGGGTGACCCGGAACGCGTGGCACTCGATCACCTGCATGCCCGCGAACAGCTCGCCCAGGTGCGCCGCGATCAGCTCCTCCAAGGGCAGGAACGTCGCCGTCGGGCTGGTCCGGTCGCTCTCCACCCGGACCAGGCGCGGCACGTTGTCCGGCACCTTGATGCGCGCGAAACGCTCCGCGCCGCCTTCCGGGTCGCGGACGGTGACGGCCAGGTTCAGCGACAGGCCGGAGATGTAGGGGAACGGGTGCGCGGCGTCCACGGCCAGTGGCGTGAGCACCGGGAACACCTGGTCGGTGAAGTAGTTCGACAGCCGCAGCTTCTCGAAGTCGGTCAGCTGCGCCCAGTTGACGATGCTGATGCCGTGCTTCTCCAGCTCCGGCTGGATGTGGTCGAGGAACGCCCTGGCGTGCTGCTCGACCAGCTCCTGGGTGCGCTTGGAGATGTTGGACAGCTGCTCGCGCGGGGTGAGGCCGTCCGCGCTGCGCACCGACAGGCCCGTCTCGTCGCGGCGCTTCAGGCCCGCGACGCGCACCATGTAGAACTCGTCGAGGTTCGACGCGAAGATGGCCAGGAACTTCGCCCGCTCCAGCAGCGGCTGGGAGGCGTCCTCGGCCAGCGCGAGCACCCGGGCGTTGAAGTCCAACCAGGACAGCTCCCGGTTGAAGTACCGGTCGTCGGGCAGGTCGGCCTGCGCCTCGGTGGCCGTGACGGCGGGCGGTGAGCCGGGGAACGAGCGCGTCGGCGCCTCGACGTCCTGGAGCGGCGTGGCACGGGTGCTGCCGCGGCGGACGGCCGGGCGCGGTCCGCGTCGGGGGGTGCTCGCCGCCGGCGTGGCCCGCGGCGTCCTCGTCCGTCGCTTGGGCGCGGGCTGCTCGGGAGTGTTGTCCGTGCTCACGATCAGCATTGTTCCCCAATATGGGCGACAGCGCGCTGAGCGGAGCCGACGAGGAAGTGAACTCCGCGTCACACGGGGCGCAGGACGCCTCGCACGTCACCGGCGGCATCACGCACGAGGGCGACCCGCTGGCCGGGGCGCAGCGCGCGCCAACCGCCTTCGGCGACGGCTTCGGCGGTCACGTCGACCAGCACGCCGTCGTCGCGCAGCACGGTCGCTGAGCCGTCCGGGTGATGGGCGCTCACCGTCGCCTGCTCGCGCGGGTGTTCGGTCACGGGGCAAAGCTAGCCGATTGGCGGGTGGTGGGCGGTCGGGTGGCGCTGCGACGCTCCGCATCGGCCCCATCACCGGAAGGAGTCGGCATGAGGGTTGTGGCAGGGGTGTTGACCGCGTTGCTGGTCGGCGGTGTTGTCGCCGCTGGTCAGGGGACGGCGTCCGCTCGGGCGGCGGAGCCGGTCGCGGGGGCGTCGGAGCCGGCGACGGCGTCGGGTGAGGGGTTGCAGGCGGCGGCGGAGAACGTCGAGCTGCGCGCGGCGATCCCGGAGACCGAGGGTGCCGTCTCCATCAACTTCATGCAGTACCGGCACCGGGACGTGATGTTCCTCAGCGGCACGTTCGGGCTGAAGACGTACGACGTGAGCGATGTCGACCGGCCGAAGCTGCTCGACCACCTGACCAAGCAGGAGCTGGCGCTGCCGGGCGACGACCCCGAGCAGCGGTTCTGGGAGAACGAGGACGTCACCGTCGACCCGCACCGCAAGCTGGTGTTCCTGGCGCGGGAGCGCAGCGCGTTCGGCCGCCAGGCGGGCGCGGACCGGCCGACGGGTGTGTACTTCGTGTCCGCGGTCGACCCGGCCCGGCTGGAGCTGCTGAGCTTCGCGCCGATGGGCACGGGGCACATCACGTCGTGCGTCAACGACTGCACGTACCTGTGGACGACCGGCTACGACGGCACGCCGTCCACCGACCCGGACACCTACCGGCGTTCGGGCAAGGTGTTCGTCACCGACATCCGCGACCCGCGCAACCCGAAGACCCTGGGCACGTACGTGGACCTCAACCGCAACCAGGGCGAGACGCACATGACGCACGACGTCCAGGTGGACGCGGCGGGCGTGGCGTGGGTGGCCGGTACCGGCGGCACGCGCGGCTACTACACGCGCGGTTGGCACCGCGACCCGTTGAGCGGGCGGGTGCGCGAGGCCACACCGGTGGACCCGGTCCCGTACGCGGGCGGCGCGGCGCCGAAGCTGGACATGCCGACGTCGTTCTCGCACAACTCGTTCCGACCGGTCGGGCGGACGCTCAAGGACGGGCCCGAACCGACGCGGGAGCACCCGGCGGGCAGCTTGCTGCTGCACACCGAGGAGGCTTTCGGGTCGGCGACGTGCAAGGACCAGGGGCGGTTCGTGATCTCGTCGCTGGAGGGGTCGACGGGCGGCGAGTCGTGGCGGGCGACGCCCGAGCAGCCGTTCCACCTGAAGACGGTGGGTGTCTGGTCGCCGGACGACCAGGAGGGCACGTTGCCCGGACCGGACACGTTCTGCTCGGCGCACTACTTCGACGTGCACGAGCGGATCGTGGCGTACTCCTGGTACGAGCAGGGGACGCGGTTCCTCGACATCAGCGACCCGGCCAACCCGATCCAGGTGGCCTACTGGCGGCCCGAGGGCGCGGTGTCGTTCGCGCCGTACTGGCACCGGGGGCGGGTGTTCGTGGCGGACATCGCCCGCGGGGTGGAAGTGGTGAAGCTCACGGCGCGGGCGTACGAGGCGCAGGCTTCGCACACGAAGGTGACGTTGAAGACGGTGCCGGTGGGTGCCGGTGCGGCGGAGGTTCGGCCGGTGGAGAGCCCGAGGCGGAGGTTGCCGTTGGCGCCGGATCCCGATTACGGGTTCGCCTGTCCGATGTTGGTGGGGCGGTGCGTGCCCGGGCAGCCCTGCTGCTGAGGTGAAGGCCGGAGATCGGAGGGGCCCTCGCCGGACGGGCGGATCAGCAGGATGACCGCTGCGACGCGGTGAGCCCCGTTCCGGCGTCGTGTCATCCCGCCGACTTGGCGCAGCCAGGTCGGCGGGATGACACAGGGCCCTCTTCCGGGAGGGACGGCGTGGGTGTGCGCGGGTCAGAGGCCGACCGGGGTGACGGTGGCGGAGGTGTGGGGGCCCAGGCCCAGGTCGGCGGCCAGGCGGAGGTCTTCGGCGGTGTCCACGTCGTGGCGCAGGGAGGGCCACGGGCCGAGGAGGGGTGTGGCACCGGAGGCGGTGTGGGCGGCGGCGGAGTCCGGGCCGAACGTGGGGGTCAGGTCGCCGCCGGGGGTGGAGAGCAGGAGGGTGGTGCCCGTGCCCTGGCGGTCCGGGCAGAACGAGCGGCCCCGGGCGGCGGACAGGGCGGCGGTCAGGTCCCGGGTCCGGAGAGCGGGCAGGTCGGCTTGGAGGGCTCCCACGACGGAGTCGGGGTCGCGGGAGCGGAGGAGTTCGAAGCCGAACTGGAGTGACTCGTTGAGACCTTCGGGGCCCGGTGCGGACTCGACGTCGAGGGCGCGCAACTCCGCGATGACGGAGGGGTCCGAGGTGATGGCCAGCACACGGCGGACGGCCGGGAGTGCGGCGAGGATCGTGTCCAAAGCGAACGCCAGCGCCAGCGCCGGGCGGTCCAGTCGGGTGCCGACCAGGCGTGACTTGGCCCGTTCCAGCGTCTTGACCGGCACCACCAGGTCCACGTCGGCTCCCACCCCGCCATACTCCCGGATGCCGGCTGGACCTGGCCAGGGGCTCCGGGGAAGACTCCAGGTCCACGACGAAGAGGGAGTGCACGTGGCCAAGGAGAAGGGCGGCTTCTGGGTCGGGCTCGCCGCGGCGGTCTTCTACCCCGTCACCGCGGTGATGGCGCGGCGGCGCGACGAGGGGGGCGAGCGGGTGCCCAGGACCGGTGGGGCGCTCATCGTGATGAACCACGTGTCCCACCTGGACCCCGTCTACGACGCCGTCTTCACGCACAGGCAGGGGCGCGTGCCGCACTTCCTCGCCAAGCACAGCCTGTGGAACGTCCCGTTCGTCGGCACGGTGGTGAGGGGCGCTCGGCAGATCCCCGTCTACCGCGGCACCGCGGACGCCCAGCAGAGCCTGCGCGCGGCGCACGAGGCGCTGGAGAAGGGGCTCGTGGTCGTCATCTACCCGGAGGGCACGATCACCCGCGACCCGGACGGCTGGCCGATGGCCTCGCGCACCGGTGTGGCGCGGCTCGCGCTGGAGCACGACGTGCCGGTGCTGCCGGCGGCGCGCTGGGGCACCCGCGACCTCTACGACCACTACCGCAAGAAGTTCCGGCCGTTCCCGCGCAAGACCGTGGTGACGAAGGTCGGACCGCCGGTCGACCTGAGCGCCTACCGGGGCCGGCCGGAGAACCTGGCGTTGCTGCGCGAGGTGACCGACGTGCTGATGAACGAGGTCAAGGACCTGCTCGCGGACATCCGCCAGGAGCAGGCGCCCGACGGCTTCTACACCAAGAAGGTCTGACGTGGACCGGGTCGCGGTGCTGGGCGCCGGGTCGTGGGGCACCGCTTTCGCCAAGGTGCTCGCCGACTCCGGCACGGACGTGGTGCTGTGGGCGCGGCGCGCCGACGTGGCCGACGCCATCTCGGAGGAACGGGTCAACGCGGACTACCTGCCGGGCGTGGTGCTGCCCGCGAACCTGGCCGCCACGTCGGACGCGGAGAAGGCGTTGGACGGCGCGCAGGCCGTGGTGCTGGCCGTGCCCAGCCAGACGCTGCGGGAGAACCTGGCCGGCTGGCGGCCGTGGCTGCCGTCGGGGGCGACGCTGGTCAGCCTGGCCAAGGGCGTGGAGCTGGGCACGCTGAAGCGGATGAGCGAGGTGGTCCGCGAGGTCGCCGGGGTGCCGGAGGACCAGGTCGCGGTGGTGTCCGGGCCGAACCTGGCCAAGGAGATCGCGGCCGAGCAGCCGACCGCGACGGTCATCGCGTGCACCGACCACGACCGGGCGGTGGAGTTGCAGCACGCCTGCTCGAACCCGTACTTCCGGCCGTACACGAACGTCGACGTGGTGGGCTGCGAGCTGGGCGGTGCGTGCAAGAACGTGATCGCGCTGGCGTGCGGCATGGCGGCGGGACTGGGGTTCGGGGACAACACGATGGCCTCGATCATCACGCGCGGGTTGGCCGAGACGGCGCGGTTGGGCGCGGCGCTGGGCGCGGACCCGTTGACGTTCGCCGGGTTGGCGGGGTTGGGCGACCTGGTGGCCACGTGCGCGTCGCCGCTGTCGCGCAACCGGTCGTTCGGGGAGCGGCTGGGGCGCGGCGACTCGTTGGCGCAGGCGCAGGAGGCCGCGCACGGGCAGGTCGCCGAGGGCGTGAAGTCGTGCTCGTCGATCCGCGAGCTGGCGGCGCGGGTCGGGGTGGACATGCCGATCACCGACGGCGTGCACCAGGTGTGCCACGAGGGGTTGGACCCGCGCGTGCTGACGGCGGCGCTGCTCGGGCGCGAGCGGAAGGCGGAACGGCAGTGACGTGGGGTGACGGCACGCGCGTCGTGCACACGACGGGCGCCGCGCCCGGTGAGCCGTTCCTGGCCGGGCCGGTGTTCGCCTCGGCGTACCACCTGGGCGGCGCGGACACCTACGGGCGGGCGCACAACCCGACGTGGCGGGCGTTGGAGTCGGCGCTGGGCGAGCTGGACGGCGGCACGGCCGTGCTGTTCCCGTCCGGCATGGCGGCGATCTCGACGTTGCTGCGCGTGGTCCTCGCGCCCGGCGACGTGGTGGTGGTGCCCGGTGACGGCTACTACCTGACCCGCACGCTGGTGGCGGAGATGCCGGTCCGGGTGGTCGAGGCGCCGACGGCCGGGCCGTACCCGTCCTTCGAGGGCGTGCGGCTGGTGCTGCTGGAGTCGCCGTCCAACCCGGGTTTGGACGTGTGCGACATCACGGCGTTGGCCGAGGCGGCGCACGCGGCCGGCGCGTTGGTGGCGGTGGACAACACGACCGCGACGCCGCTGGGGCAGCAGCCGCTGGCGCTGGGCGCGGACGTGGTGGTGAGCAGCGACACGAAGGCCGTGGCCGGGCACAGCGACGTGCTGCTGGGGCACGTGTCGACGGCGGACGCGGACCTGGCGGAGCGGGTGCGCGCGGCGCGGACCACGAGCGGGGCGATCCCCGGTCCGTTCGAGGCGTGGTTGGCACACCGCGGGCTGGGGACGCTGGACCTGCGGTTGAGCCGGCAGGCGGCGAACGCGGCGGCGCTGTACGAGGTGCTGAAGGACCACCCGGCGGTGACCGGGCTGCGGTGGCCGGGCGCGCCCGAGGACCCCGCGCACGAGGTCGCGGCGAAGCAGATGCGGCGGTTCGGCGGGGTGCTGACGTTCGTGCTGGCGGACGAGGCCGCGGTGGCGTCGTTCCTGGAGAAGTCCCGGTTGGTGTTCGCGAGCACGAGCTTCGGCGGCCTGCACACCAGCCTGGACCGGCGGGCGCAGTGGGGCGACCCGGTGCCGGAGGGCCTGGTGCGGCTGTCCGCGGGGTGCGAGGACACCGCCGACCTGGTCGAGGACGTGCTCCGGTCACTCTGACGGGTTTCACCGCGTGGGACGGGTTGCGTGGCGGCGAACCGGCTGCCACCCTCGTCACCATGTCTTTTCGCGCCATGACCGACGGGCGGGGTCACATCGACCTCCGCCTGGTCGCCAGCGCGCTCTGTCCTTCCCGGTGATCGTCTCGCGTCCCGCGCGCCCCTGAGGCCCGCACACTCACCGAGTCCCGAGAAGGAACCATGTTCGCCGTTCCGGAGAACACCATCGCCCTGCCCCAGTCGCACGCCGCGCTGCACCCCGTGCGGATCGCGCTCGACACGGCGGCACGGCGCGAGCGCTGGGCCCACCTGCTCCGCTACGACCCCGAGACCCGCTTCGCCGCGCTGGTCGACCGCACGCCGGAGCAGGAGGTGTGGCTGATGAGCTGGTTGCCCGGCCAGCACGCCGACCTGCACGACCACGGCGTCACCAGCGGCGCGTTCACCGTGGTCAGCGGCTCGCTGACCGAGGTCGTGACGCCCGGCCCGACCCAGGTGCTGCACCACCTCGTGGCGGGGCAGTCGCGGGTGTTCGGGCCGGGGTACGTCCACCAGGTGCGCAACGACGGGAGCGACCCCGCCGTCACGATCCACGTGTTCCGCGACGGCGGGCGCACCCTGCGGCCGGTCCGGTACGACCCCCTGTCGGGGGCTACCTCCGCGCGGTGACGTGCGGCGGCACGTCCCAGTCGCCGACCAGCGCCGGGTCCGGCTCGGGCTCGCCCCACACCGTGCGCAGCGGCAGCACGCCCGCCCACCTCGCGTTGGCCTCGACGTCCTCGGGCTCGTCGCCGGGCGGGCCGCTGCGGATCTTCACCGACGCCTCGGCGAGGTCGAGGGAGAGCACGGCGGTGGCGGCGAGCTCCTTCGCCGTCGGCGGCCGGGCGTAGTCCCACGAGCCGGGCGCGAGGTGCTCGGTGAGCACGCGCAGGGCGTGCCGCTTGGCGTCGGGGTCGGTGATCGGGACGGCGGTGCCGTGGATGACGGCGGCGCGGTAGTTCATCGAGTGGTCGAACGCGGAGCGGGCGTAGACGACGCCGTCCACGAGCGTGACGCCGACGCACACGGGCACGCCGGTCGCGGCTTCGCGGAGGCTGCGCGCGCCGGTGGAGCCGTGCAGGTAGAGCGTGTCCCCGTCGCGGCCGTAGCCCGTGGGCAGCACGAGCGGCGCGTCGTCCACGACGACGGCGAGGTGGCAGACGAGGGCGGCGTCGAGGACCGCGTGCAGCGCCTCGCGTTCGGTCACGGCGCGCTTGCGGCCCCGCTTGATGGTGCTGCGGTCCGTCGGTGACAGCGTCATGGGCTGAGCCTGTCCGGTAAAGTGGCCCTCTTCAAGTGCCAATTCTCGGCGATTTGAGGAGGCCACTTGTGGCGGAGACGGCATTGGCGGTCGTGCTGGACCGCGAGTCGGCCGAACCGCTGGCCGTGCAGCTCGCGGACGCCCTGCGCGCGGCGGCGGCCGACGGCCGGCTGCGCAGCGGCGACCGGCTGCCCTCGACCCGGGCGCTGGCCGAACGGCTCGGCGTGAGCCGGACCGTGACAGCGGCAGCATACGAGCAGCTGCACGCCGAGGGCTGGATCGCGGGACGGCACGGTTCCGGCACGTACGTGACGACGACCCCGCCGGGTGCGTTGAAGGCGCGGACGCGGCGGGCGGCGGCTCCCGTGACGCAGGCGGACGTGGTGGACCTCGCACCCGGCTCGCCGTGGGCCGAGGGGTTGGACCGGGCGGCGTGGCGGCGGGCGTGGCGCGCGGCGGCGGACGTGCAGCCGATGTTCCGGCCGGCCCGGGGCGGGTTGCCGGAGTACCGGGCGGTGGTGGCCGAGCACCTGTTGCGGCACCGGGGGTTGGCCGTGCGGGGCGGGTTGCGGGAGGAGCTGGTGCTGGCGACCGGCGGGACGACGGCGGCGTTGGTGGAGCTGGGCGCGGCCGTGCTGCGGCCCGGTGACGCGGTGGCGGTGGAGGAGCCGGGGTACCAGCGGGCGGTGTGGGCGTTGCGGTCGGCCGGGGTGAAGGTCGTGCAGGCGCCCGTGGACGCCGAGGGGCTGCTGGTGGATGCCGTGCCGCCGGGCGTGCGCGGGGTGTACTGCTCGCCGGCGCACCAGTACCCGATGGGCGGGCGGATGTCGGCGGCGCGGCGGGTGGCGCTGGTGGAACGGGCCCGCGCGGAGGGCTGGCTGGTCGTCGAGGACGACTACGACGGCGAGCTGCGCTACGACGTCGCGCCGCTGCCGTTGCTGGCGGCGCTGGCACCGGACGTGGTGGTGCACCTGGGCACGACGAGCAAGATCCTCACGCCGACGCTCGGCGCGGGGTGGATGGTCGCGCCCGAGCCGATCGCGGCGGAGGTGCTGGCGCACCGCGACCGCACCGGCACCAGCCCGTCCGCGGCGGGGCAGCGGGTGCTGGTCGAGCTGGCGCGCAACGGGGACCTCGGCCGGCACCTGCGCAAGCTGCGGCGCGAGCTGTCGGAGCGCCGCGCGCTGCTGTCGGCGGCGTTCGGCGAGGCGGGAATCCCGGTGCTGGGTGACGACGCGGGCGCGCACGTCGTCGTGCCGCTGCCGTCGGCGCAGGCGGAGCGGGACGTGCTGGCGGACGCGCTGGGCCTCGGGCTGCGGCTGGACGGCCTGGCCCGCCACCACGCCGGCCGGCCGAAGGTGCACGGCGCCGCGATCGGCTACAGCGCCTGCTCCCGCGACCAGCTGACCGCCGCCGTCCCGACCCTGATCCGCATCATCTCCGCCCGTTCCGAACGCTCGACTCACCCGTCCCGAACGCAGGACTCTCGCGAGAGTCGAACGCTCAGGTCCCGAGAGTCGAACGCTCAGGACCCCTGAGTTCTGCGCTCGGGTGTGCGGTGGAGGTGGCCGGTTACGCCATCCGGGTAGGGTCCGAGCCATGACACAGCGCAAGACCAAGGTCGCCGTGGTGTTCGGCGGGCGCAGCAGCGAGCACATGGTCTCCTGCCTGTCCGCCGGCAGTGTCCTGCCCCACCTGGACCGGGACCGGTTCGACGTCGTGCCGGTGGGCATCACGGAAACGGGCGCGTGGGTGATCGGCGCCGACGACACCAAGGCGCTCGAAGTGCGGGACCGGCAGCTGCCCACCGTCAACGCGCTGGTCCCCGTGTCCGGCAACGAACTGGTGCCGGTGGCGCCCACCGAGGTGCTGGCCGACGTGGAGGTCGTGTTCCCCGTGCTGCACGGCGCGTGGGGCGAGGACGGCACCATCCAGGGCCTGCTGGAGCTGGCCGACATCCCGTACGTGGGACCGGGTGTGCTGGCCAGCGCGGTCGCCATGGACAAGGAGTTCACCAAGCGCCTGCTCAAGGGCGCGGGGCTGCCGGTCGGCGAGTTCGCCGTGCTGCGGCGCGACCAGGAGACGCTGACCGAGGCCGACCGGGAACGCCTGGGGCTGCCCGTCTTCGTCAAGCCCGCCCGCGCCGGCTCGTCCGTGGGCATCTCGAAGGTCGTGGACTGGGCCCACCTGGACAGCGCGATCGCGCTGGCCCGCAAGACCGACCCGAAGGTCATCATCGAGGCCGCCGTCTCCGGCCGCGAGGTCGAGTGCGGCGTGCTGGAGTTCCCCGACGGCCGGGTGGAGGCGTCGCTGCCCGCCGAGCTGCGCATCGTCGGCGGCGAGGTCGACTGGTACGACTTCGACGCCAAGTACCTCGACGACGTCTGCGAGTTCGACATCCCCGCCAAGCTGGACGAGCACGTCACCCGCGACCTGCGCGAGATGGCCGTCGCCGCGTTCCGCGCGCTGGACTGCCAGGGCCTGGCCCGGGTGGACTTCTTCGTCACCGACTACGACGAGCTCGTGGTCAACGAGGTCAACACCATGCCCGGCTTCACGCCGATCTCGATGTACCCGCGGATGTGGGCCGAGACGGGCGTGGGCTACCCGGCGCTGCTGACCACGCTCATCGAGACCGCGCTCGCCCGCGGCACGGGCCTGCGCTGACCTAACCCGTGGTGTCCACGGGGCCCTGGGCGAGGGTGTCTCGCACCGCGGTCGAGACGTCCTGCAGGGGCCCCGTGCCCGCATCCGACGGCACGGTCAGCGCCACGTACACCGGCCGGTCCACCACGTACCAGGTGGCCGAGCCGCCCTCGGACACCTCCAGCCACTGCACGTCCGAGATCACCCGCAGCCGGGAGGTCGGGGTGAGGTCACGCGGCCGGTCCAGCCCGCACCTCAGCACGACGGGCTCGCGCAGCCCGTCGCTCCACGCCACCGCGCCGGCGGGGGCGGGCGCGGCGAGCTCGCGGCGCGGCAACGGGACGCCGTCGGACACCAGCTGCGCGGACAGCCCGCCCAGCAGCGCCCGGCACCCGTCCGACCCGGCCTGCGGCGCGGGCACCGGCACGAGCGCCACGGGCCCGGTGTCGGCGGCCGGCGGGTCGTCGCCGCCGCGGGAGAGCAGACCCACGGCCACGACGCCCGCCACGAGCAGCGCGGTGAGCCCGACGGCCACGATCAGCAGCGGTCGGGGCAGCGGCGGGGCGGGTGACGGTTGTGGTGCCACCCCGCTATGACAGCACGGACCTACAGGTGGACCACCGGGCAGGTCAGCGTTCGGGTGATGCCCTCGACGTTCTGGATGCGGGCGACCACGAGCTGGCCGAGCTGGTCGACGGTGTCGGCCTCGGCGCGCACGATGACGTCGTACGGGCCGGTGACGTCCTCCGCGGTGGCCACACCGGGGACGCCGGAGATCTCCGCCGCAACGGCGGCTGCCTTCCCGACCTCGGTCTGGATGAGGATGTATGCGTGCACCACGGCGTGCCCCTTCGTCGCGACAGGTTAGGTCGGGGTAGGAACGTGCACAGCAACGTACCCCAGTTGGGGTTCCGAATGCTCAGAACGGGAGGCAATCTTGCGTCCGGAGCCGCCGCGCAACGCGGACACGGTCGCTGAGGTGGGTGAGTTCGGTCTCATCCGCCGGGTGACGGCAGGTCGGACGCAGCCGCCCACCACCCTGCTCGGGCCGGGTGACGACGCGGCTGTCGTCGCGGCGCCCGACGGTCGCGTGGTGGTGTCCACCGACGTGCTGGTCGAGGGTGTCCACTTCAGACTCGACTGGTCGTCTCCCGAGCAGGTGGGGCGCAAGGCGGCGGCCGTGAACCTGGCCGACGTGGTGGCCATGGGCGCGATGCCGACGGCCCTGCTGATCGGCCTCGCGTGCCCGTCCGACACCCCCTCCGCCGTGGTCGAGGGGATCACCGCCGGGCTGTGGCAGGAGGCGACCGTCGCGGGGGCCGGCGTGGTGGGCGGCGACATGGTGTCGTCCGCGACACTGGTGATCTCCGTTACGGCGATGGGCGACATGGGCGGACTGGAGCCCATCACCCGTTCAGGCGCTCAAGTGGGTGATGTCGTCGCGGTGTGCGGGCGGCTCGGCTGGGCGGCGGGTGGGCTGGCCGTGTTGCAGCGCGGTTTCCGGTCGCCGGTCGCGGTCGTCGGGGCGCAGCGGAACCCCGAACCCCCTTACGCCGCCGGGCCGCAGGCCGCCGCGGCAGGCGCCACGGCGATGATCGACGTGTCCGACGGCCTGCTGGCCGACCTGGGCCACATCGCGGACGAGTCCGGCATCGGCATCGACATCCGCACCGAGCTGCTGGAGGTGCACCCGCGGCTGATCGACGTGGCCGCGGCGCTCGGCGCGGACGCCCGGCACTGGGCGCTGACCGGTGGCGAGGACCACGCGCTCGCGGCGACGTTCCCGGAGCCGGGGGCCGTGCCGGAGGGGTGGCGGACGATCGGCACGGTGCGGCACGGCAGCGGTGTGACCGTCGACGGGCGCGCGTACGAGAAACCCCCTGGCTGGGAGCACTGGCGGTAGGTAGCCTGACGAGTGTGGAACTATGCACGCTCGCGTATGATCATCCAGATTCGGTGAAGTTGATCGCCGAACTCCAGCAGGTCTACCTGGACCGCTACGGCGAGGTCGACGTCACACCGGTCGACCCGGCGGAGTTCGCCGCGCCGCTGGGGCACTTCGTGGTCGGCTACCTCGACGGCGAACCCGTCGCGTGCGGCGGGTGGCGCGCGCACGACGTGGCCGAGCACCCCCTGCGCCCCGGTGACGCCGAGATCAAGCGCATGTACGTGGTGGAGGCCGTGCGCGGCGGCGGTCTCGCGCGGGCCGTGCTCGCGTCGCTGGAGACGGCGGCGCGCGCGGCCGGGCGCAAGCGGATGGTGCTGGAGACCGGGTTGCGCCAACCCGAGGCCATCCGGCTCTACCAGTCCAACGGGTACGCGCGCATCGACAACTTCGGCGTCTACCGGCATCATCCGGAAAGCCTTTGCTTCGCGAAGGATCTCTGAGGCCGGGAGGGACCGCGATGGCGATCTACGCGTTGGGTGACTTCGAGCCGGTGATCCACCCGGACGCCTACGTGCACCCCGACGCGACGGTGATCGGCGACGTGCGGATCGGAGCGCACGCCTCGGTGTGGCCGCAGGCCGTGCTGCGCGGCGACTACGGGCGCATCGAGGTCGGCGAGCGGACGTCGATCCAGGACGGCACGGTCGTGCACTGCACCGAGGTGCACCCGGCGCTGATCGGCGCGGAGTGCGTCATCGGGCACAACGTGCACATCGAGGGCGCGACCATCGCCGACCGGTGCCTGATCGCCTCGGGATCGGTGGTGCTCAACGGGTCCGTGGTGGAGACCGGCGCGATCGTCGGCGCGGGCGCGGTGGTGTCGTTCGAGGGGCACGTGCCGGCGCGGTCGATGGCGCTCGGCGTGCCCGCCCGCGTGCGCGAGGGCTACGTCGTGCCGGACGGCGCGTGGCAGTTCGCCGTGGACAAGTACGTGAACAACATCTTGCTCTACCGCAAGGAACTGCGGCGGCTGGACTGAGATAGGGTCCCGCCGTGGCACGTCCGCTTGAGGAGATCATGGAAGCCGGCTGGGCCGCGGCACTCGCGCCCGTGGCCGATCGCATCGCCGCGATGGGCGAGTTCCTGCGGGCGGAGGTCGCCGCCGGGCGCACCTACCTGCCGGCCGGGGAGAACGTGCTGCGGGCGTTCCAGCAGCCGTTCCACTCGGTGCGGGTGCTGATCGTCGGCCAGGACCCCTACCCGACGCCGGGGCACGCGGTCGGCCTGAGCTTCTCCGTCTCGCCGGAGACGCGGCCGATCCCCAAGAGCCTGGTCAACATCTACACCGAGTACGTGTCCGACCTGGGGCACCCGAAGCCGTCCACCGGTGACCTGACCCCGTGGACCGAGCGGGGCGTGCTGCTGCTCAACCGCGCGCTGACGGTCCAGCCGGGCAAGTCGAACTCCCACCGCAACAAGGGCTGGGAGCCGGTGACCGAGCAGGCGATCAAGGCGCTGGCCGAGCGCGACGCGCCGCTGGTCGCGATCCTGTGGGGCAGCCAGGCCCGCGCCCTCAAGCCGCTGCTGGGCGCCGACCGCTGCGTGGAGTCGGTCCACCCGAGCCCGCTGTCCGCCGCGGGCGGCTTCTTCGGCTCGCGACCGTTCAGCAAGGCCAACGAGCTGCTGGTGAAGCAGGGCGCCGAGCCGATCGACTGGAAGCTGTCGTAACCGACCCCGCTCACCGCCCGTGACGCGCGGCGGCGGAGCACCGCCCTGCCGGCAGGTGCTCCGTCGCACCACGGGATGACAGGGCTGCGCCTCCTCGCGAGTCCCCGGCGAACGCCGGAGGCCCTTCCCCGCGACCGAGGCGGCTCCGGACGCCGAAAGGCCCCCGGGAACGAGTCCCGGGGGCCTTCGACAAGCTCGAGCGCGGGATGTCAGCCGCGCACCACCTTGCCCGCCTTCAGGCACGAGGTGCACACGTTCAGCCGCTGCCGCGTCGAAGAAGAAACCTTCGCGCGCACGGTCTGAATGTTCGGGTTCCACCGGCGGTTGGTGCGCCGGTGGGAGTGCGAGACCGACTTGCCGAAGCCCGGCCCCTTGCCACAGACGTCGCACACGGCAGCCACGTCAGCCACTCCTTAAGGTTTCTTCAGCGGTACTCACGCCCCGGCGGGCGCGCAAGCGTGCACAAGCCTCAGCCGGGCATGGCAACCTGGACAGGGTAGCCGGTGGCGCGTTCGGCCACCAAACCGGGTCGAATACCCTCGCCGGCATGCAGGCTCTCGACGCGGTCGCGGTGCGCCAGTGGGCGGACGCCTGCGTTCGGTCCCTGGACGCGAACCGGGAGGACATCGACCGCATCAACGTGTTCCCCGTGCCCGACGGCGACACCGGGACCAACCTGCTCCAGACGATGCGCTCGGCGCTGGACGCGCTGCTCAGGACACCCGCGGACACGGTCGGGGCGGCGTTGGGCGCGCTAGCGCGCGGCGCGCTGGCGGGGGCGCGCGGCAACTCCGGGGTGATCCTGTCGCAGGTGCTGCGCGGCCTGGCCGAGGCGGCGCACGGCGCCTCCACGGCGACCGGGGCGTCGTTGCGGCGTGCGTTGTGGCGCGCCGACGAGCTGGCCACCGCCGCGGTGTCGGAGCCGGTCCAGGGCACGGTGCTGTCCGTGCTGCACGCGGCGGCCGAAGCGGCTCGCGACTGCCCCTCGGACGAGCTGGACGAGGTCGTGACGGTCGCGGCGAAGGCGGGGGCCGAGGCGTTGGCCGACACCCCGCGCCACCTGGCCGTGCTGGCCCGGGCCGGTGTGGTCGACGCGGGCGGGCGCGGGCTGGTCGTGCTGCTGGACACGCTGGCGGCGGTGATCACCGGGCGCGCGGTCGAGGAGGTCGCGGCGGTCGGCACCGTGCCGCGCGACGCCCTCACCACCGCCCGCGAGGCCGGGTCGTCGGAGTTCGAGTACGAGGTCATGTACCTGCTGGACGGCTCACCCGACGTCGACGCGCTCAAGGACGAGCTGGTGGCCGTCGGCGACTGCGTGTCCGTGGTCGGCGACGGCGCGGGGCTGTGGACCGTGCACGTGCACTGCAACGACATCGGCGCGGCGGTCGAGGCGGGCATCCGGGCGGGCCGGCCGCACCGCATCACGGTCGCCCGGTTCGCCGACCAGATCGCCGCCCAGGCGCCCCGGTTCGTGCGCGACCGGGCCATCGTCGTGCTGGTCGAGGGCGAGGGCGTGGCCGAGCTGTTCCGGTCCGAGGGCGCGGTGGTGTTCGAACCGGGTGACGAGGTGACGGCGGCCGACCTGCTCGCGGTGGTGGTGAGCACGCGGGCGCGGCAGGTGACCGTGCTGCCGGGCGACCCGACCTGGCGCGAACCGCTGGACGAGGCCGTCGCCCAAGCCGTCGCCGCGGGTCAGGACGTCGTGGTCGTGCCGACGTTCTCCCCGGTGCAGGCGCTGGCCGCGTTGGCCGTGCACTCGCCGTCCCGGCGCGCGGGTGACGACGTGGTGGCCATGGCGGAGGCCGCGGCGGCGACCCGGCGCGGCGAGGTGGCCGTGTCGGACCGGGAGGCGATCACCTGGGTCGGCCGGTGCCGTCCCGGCGACCTGCTCGGCATGGTCGACGGCGAGGTGGTCGTGATCGAGCCCGGCGACGCCGACGTGGGCGCGGTGGCGTGCCGGCTGGTCGACCGGATGCTCGCCAGCGGCGGCGAGCTCGTCACCGTGCTGCTGGGCCGGGCCGCCCCGGACGGGGTCGAGCGGGTGCTGGAAGATCACCTGCGCGTCGCGCACCCCGAGGTGGAGCTGGCCGCCTACCCGGGCGGGCAGCGCGACGCGCTGCTGGTTGTCGGTGTCGAGTAGTTGAATAGGCCGGGATGACGACCTTCGACGAGAAGCTGGTGTCGGTGCTCGGCAAGAAGAGCGCCGACGCGCTGGAGGCCGGTCTCGGCCTGACCACCGTCGGCGAGCTGCTGCGCCACTACCCGCGCCGCTACGACGAGCGCGGCAAGCTGACCGAGATCGCCGGGCTGGAACTGGGCGAGCACGTCACCGTGCAGGCGAGGGTGAAGAGCGCGCGGCAGCGGCGGATGAAGTCGCGCAGCGGCGAGCTGCTGGAGGCCGTGATCACCGACGGCACCAGCGACCTGCACCTGGTGTTCTTCGGGCGCGGCTCGCGCAAGGTCGAGCGCGAGCTGCTGCCCGGCCGCGAGGCGATGTTCGCGGGCAAGGTCGGCATGTTCAACGGCAAGCTCCAGCTCGCCCACCCCGACTACCAGGTGCTCGACGGCGAGGGCGTGGCGGCGGCCGACTTCGCGGGCGCGCTCATCCCGGTGTACCCGGCGGCGCAGGGCATCCAGTCGTGGAACGTGTCCAACTGCGTCGAGCAGGTGCTCGCGGTGTGGGACGGCGTGACCGAGGACCCGCTGCCGGAGTCGCTGCGCGCCGAACGCGGCCTGGTCGGCCTGGAGAAGGCGCTGCGCGACATCCACCGGCCCGACGGCTGGGCCGCGATCACGGTCGCGCAGCAGCGGTTGAAGTGGGACGAGGCCATGGCCGTCCAGCTGACGCTGGCCCAACGCCGCCGCTCCGCCACCGCCCGCCCCGCGCCCGCCTGCCCACCCCGGGACGGCCTGGTGCGCGACGCGTTCGACGCGCGCCTGCCGTTCGAGCTGACGGCGGGCCAGCGCGAGGTCGGCGAGCAGATCGCCCGCGACCTGTCCGGCGAGCACCCGATGAACCGGCTGCTCCAGGGGGAGGTCGGCTCGGGCAAGGCGCAACCGCTCGACGCGAAGGTGCTGACGCCGACGGGGTTCCGGCCGATGGGCGACATCCGGCCGGGTGACGAGGTCATCGCCGCCGACGGCGAGGTGACGGTGGTCACCGGCGTGTTCCCGCAGGGCGAGCGCGAGGTCTACCGGGTCGTCCTCTCCGACGGCACCAGCGCCGAGTGCGACCTGGAGCACCTGTGGGCGGTCACCGCGGCGGATCGGCGGGACCGCGGCAACCCGCCGGAGGTGCTGACCCTGCGGGAGATCCGGGACGACCTGGTGACCGCCGACGGCGCGGCCAAGTGGCACCTCCCGACCGCCGCGGCCGCGGAGCTCGACTGCCACGAGGACCGGCCGGTGGACCCGTACCCGGTGGGCCTGCTGCTCGGCGACGGCAGCCTGCTCGACGGGCGGATCACGTTCACGAGCCCGGACCAGGAGCTCGTCGACGGCCTCGCCGAAGCCCTGCCCGCCGGCTGCGAGGTGCGGAAGTCGCCGGCGGGCGGCCAGGACGACTGGCACGTCGTGGGCTCCGAGCCGGGGCGCAACCCGGTGCTCGACGCCCTGCGCGGGCTCGGCGTGCGCGGTCTGGGCTCGCACGCGGAGTTCGTGCCCGAGCCGTACCTCGTCGCGCCGGTGAAGGACCGGCACGCCCTCTTGCAGGGCCTGCTGGACACCGCCGGGACCGTGGACCGCGCGCGGGGGTCGGACGTGACCTTCGCGTCGGCTTCGGCGAGGCTCGCCGAGCAGGTGGGGTGGCTGGCGGAGTCCCTGGGCGGCACCGGTCGGGTCCGGCCGGTGACCGAGGCGGGGAACACCCGCTACCTGGTGAGCCTCCGGCTGCCGGACGACTTCCCGCCGTTCCGGCTCCCGCGCAAGGCCCGCCTGGTGGGGGAGCACGCGGAACCGGTCCGCGCGATCCGCCGGGTCGAGCACGTGGGGCGCAAGCCGGTGCGGTGCATCTCGATCGCCCACCCCGATCAGCTCTACGTGACCGACCACTTCATCGTCACGCACAACACGATGGTCGCGTTGCGGGCGATGTTGCAGGTCGTGGACGCGGGGCGGCAGGCGGCGATGCTCGCGCCGACCGAGGTGCTGGCGGCGCAGCACGCGCGGTCGTTGCGGGAGTTGCTGGGTGATCTCGGGCAGGCCGGGGAGCTGGGTGGGGCGGAGCACGCCACGCGGGTGACGTTGCTGACCGGGTCGATGGGCGCGGCGGCGCGGAAGCGGGCGCTGCTGGAGATCGTGTCCGGTGAGGCCGGGATCGTGGTCGGCACGCACGCGTTGATCCAGGACAAGGTGGAGTTCGCCGACCTGGGGCTGGTCGTGGTGGACGAGCAGCACCGGTTCGGGGTGGAGCAGCGGGCCGCGTTGAGCGGGCGCGCGGGCGGGTCGACGCCGCACGTGCTGGTGATGACGGCCACGCCGATCCCGCGCACGGTGGCGATGACGGTGTACGGCGACCTGGAGGTGTCCGCGCTGCGCGAGCTGCCGCAGGGCCGTTCGCCGATCAGCACGTCGGTGGTGCCGGTGGCGTCCAAGCCGGGGTGGCTCGACCGGGCCTGGCAGCGGATCCACGAGGAGGTCGGCAAGGGGCATCAGGTGTACGTGGTGTGCCCGCGCATCGGCGACGACGCGGCGGAGGACGACGGGGACGCTCCGCCCAAGGAGGACTCGGGCAAGGGCGACGGTTCGGACCGCAGGCCGCCGCTGGCGGTGGTGGACGTGGCGAACCGGCTGGCCGAGGGGCCGTTGCGGGGGCTGCGGATCGACATCCTGCACGGCCGGATGGCGCCGGACGACAAGGACGCCGTGATGCGGGCGTTCGCGGCCAACGAGGTGCAGGTGCTGGTCGCCACGACGGTGGTCGAAGTCGGCGTGAACGTGCCCAACGCCACCGTCATGGTGATCATGGACGCGGACCGGTTCGGCGTGAGCCAGCTGCACCAGCTGCGCGGGCGGGTCGGCCGGGGCAGCGCGCCGGGGCTGTGCCTGCTGGTGACCGAGATGCCCGACGGCACGTCGACGATGGAGCGGCTGCGGGCGGTCGAGTCCACGCTGGACGGCTTCGAGCTGGCGCAGCTCGACCTGGAGCTGCGGCGCGAGGGCGACATCCTGGGCGCGGCGCAGTCGGGCACGCGGTCGGGGCTGAAGATGCTGTCGCTGCTGCGCGACGAGGACGTGATCGCCGAGGCGCGGGTGGTGGCGCAGGAGGTCGTGGCGGCGGACCCGGAGCTGACGAGGCACCCCGGGCTGGCCGGGCTGGTGGCCGGGTTGCTGGACGACGAGCGCGCGGAGTACCTGGAGAAGGCTTAGCGGGAACGGTCGGGAGGGGGCCGGGCGCGATCCGGTTACCCTGGCTTGTGCGCCGATTCCTGCTCGCCCTGGTTCCGCTGGTGCTCGTGGCCTGCTCCGGTGCGCCGGCCGGTGACCCGGCTCCCACCACGTCCTCGCTGCCGAAGGGCGACCTGGCGGTGCTCGCCGAGCGCATCGAGCAGCGGCGGGCGGAGCTGGGGACGGCGGCGTTCCACACCGAGGGGCTCGCCTCCGACGGGCAGGCGACCGAGGTCCGCACCGTCGTGGACGGCGTGGTGCGCCAGGACGGCGACGGTGTGACCGGGTCGATGACGATGGACGTGTCGACCGGCGGGCAGCCGAAGAAGATCGCGCTGGTGCTCGTCCGCGACGGCACGTACGTGCAGGTCGAGGGCGCGCCGATGCCCGCGGGCAAGAAGTGGGGCTTCTACCCGGCGGACGGCGGCGGCGAGGTGGCCGCGCTGCTGCGGGGCTTCGGGCCGAGCGCGACGGTCGGCGCGGAGCTGGACTACGTGCAGCCGCGGGCGGCGCTGATCCTGGGCAAGTCGGCCGAGCAGCTCGACGGGGTGCCGGTGACGCGGTTCGACCTGGTGGTGGACCCGGTGAAGATGGCCAAGGTCATCGAGGACAAGGACATCCAGCTCCAGCACACCCAGCTGGCCGAGTACGGGGTGACGATCTCGGCGGCGGTGTGGGTGGACGACACGAGCGCGCCCGTGCAGGCCGAGTACCGGTTCGAGCTGGACGGCAAGGTCGTCAAGCGGTCCACGACCCGGTTCCGCGGGTGGGGCGAGCCGGTCGAGATCACCGTGCCCGCGCAGGCCGAGGTGGTGGCGGCCGACCAGCTGCCCCAGTAGGCGGCGCTACCCGGACTGCCCGGCTACTTGGACTGCCTGCCCTTCGGGACCGGGAGCTGGGCGGTCGGCTGCTCGGACGGGTCGACGTCCTTGGCCTTGGCCGGGGCGGGCTTGGTGGCAGGTTTGGCCGTCGACTTCGCGGGCGCGGGCTTGGCGGTCGCCGGTGTCGTGGGGGCGTCGGCAGCGGCCTCGGCGGTGGGGGAGGGCTCGGTCTCGGCTGCCTCGTCATCGGCTGCCTTGTCGGCGGCTTCGTCGTCCAGCGGCGTGAGGGACGCCACCGCGCGGGACACCGCTTCCTGAGCGGCGGCGAACTGCTCGCTCAGCGCGCGGTGGACGCGGTGCAGCTCGGCCAGCTTCTCGTCGGCCGCCGTGGTGCGGCGGTCGGCGTGCGCGTCCGCTTCGCTGACGGTCTTCTCGGCGTGCGCGTCGGCGTCGGCGATGGTCTTCTCGGCCCGCGCGGTGGCCTCGCTGATCGCCTGCTCGGCCTTGGCCAGCGCCTCGGACTCCAGCTCGACGACCTGCTTCTCGGTGTCCGCGCGCAGCTCCGCCGCCTCGGCGCGGGCGGCTTCGAGGAGCTTCGCGGCCTCGGCCTTGGCCTCGACCACGTGCACCTCGTGCTCCTTGCGGAGCGTGGTGCGCAGCTCGTCGTACTCCTTGTCGAGGTCGTCGTGGTAGCCCTTGTACTTCTGCTCCAGCTCGACCCGCTTCGCCTCCAGCTCCGCGGTCTTCGCCTCCAGCTCCGCGGTCTTCGCCTCGAAGTCCGCGGTGAGCTTGTCGCGGTCGGCGCGGGTCTCGGCCATCAGCGCCTCGTGCTCGGCGGTCAGCTTGGCCCGCAGCTCCTCGTGCGAGCGCTCCAGCTCGGCGCGCCGCTCGTCGTACTGCCGCTCCAGCTCCGTGGTCCGCTGCTGGTGGGCCGCCTCCAGCTGCCGGCGCCGCTCCTCCAGCTCGCCCATCGCCCGCTGGTGCGCCGCCTTGCCCTCGGCCGCCGCCCGCTCGGCCTCGGCGCGGGTCGCGTTCGCCTGGTCCAGCGCCGCCTTGCGGATGTCGGCGATCTCCTCCTCGGCCAGCGTCATCATCACGCGCACGCGCTCGGTGACGTTGGACGCGCTGGCCGGGCTGGTGGCCAGCTTGCCGAGCTGGGACTTGACCTTGTCGAGCTCGGCACGGGTGGAGCTGAGCATCTTGCTCAGCTCCGCGACCTGGGCCGACGCGGCCTCCCGGGCCCGGTTCGAGTTCTTCAGGTCGAACTCGAGTCGCGTCACCCGTTCGTTCACCTGGCGCTGGTTGTACCCGCGCAGTACGACGTCGAAATGGGTGCGGGCAGCAGGCTGCCCAGTCCCTTCAGCCCCGGCCATGGGCCCAACCCTACCGAGAAGTCGCGCGCGGTAGTCACCCGATGCAGCGAACGCACCGTAACGAGTCGGTGATCCACCGTGTGGGGTGAGCGGTGGACGGCGGGTCGTGCGCTAGGGACCGCGCCGGTCCGCGGTCAATCCGCCGCCCGCGTGCCGAACCGGTCGGGGGCTGCGCTCGACGGGTTCACAAGGGAGAATCCCGGGGCGTGATCCCAGGTCGCGCCCGCCTTGACCGGATGAGTGAACGATCACGATGACGTCCGTCACGTGAGATGGAACTCCCGAGGGGCGGGAAGCGCACGGTAGCGTGCCTTGATTCATCGAGTCCCGCCCCAGCTGGGGCGGGACTCGCCGAGTAACCGGGAGGGAACGCCGCATGTTCCGCAAGGTTCTTGTCGCCAACCGCGGCGAGATCGCGATCCGGGCCTTTCGCGCTGCCTACGAACTGGGCGCCGGCACGGTTGCCGTCTTCCCCCATGAGGACCGCAACTCCCTGCACCGCCTGAAGGCCGACGAGTCGTACGAGATCGGTGAGCCGGGCCACCCCGTCCGGGCCTACCTGTCCGTCGAGGAGATCATCAAAGCGGCCCGCAAGGCGGGCGCCGACGCGGTCTACCCCGGCTACGGCTTCCTGTCGGAGAACCCCGAGCTGGCCAGGGCGTGCGCGGAGGCGGGCATCACGTTCGTCGGTCCGCCGTCGGACGTGCTCGAGCTGACCGGCAACAAGGCCCGCGCCATCGCCGCGGCCCGGGAGGCCGGCCTCCCGGTGCTCAAGTCGAGCGAGCCGTCCAGCGACATCGAGGCCCTCGTGCGCGCGGCCGAGGACATCGCGTTCCCGGTGTTCGTGAAGGCCGTGGCCGGCGGTGGTGGGCGCGGCATGCGGCGCGTCGAGGAACCGGGCGCGCTGCGGGAGGCCCTGGAGGCCGCGTCCCGCGAGGCCGAGTCGGCCTTCGGCGACCCGACCGTGTTCCTGGAGCAGGCCGTGGTCGAGCCCCGGCACATCGAGGTGCAGATCCTCGCCGACGGCGAGGGCAACGTGATGCACCTGTTCGAGCGCGACTGCTCGGTGCAGCGGCGCCACCAGAAGGTCATCGAGATCGCGCCCGCGCCGAACCTCGCGCCGGAGCTGCGCGACCGGATCTGCGCCGACGCGGTGCGGTTCGCCCGGCACATCGGCTACCGCAACGCCGGCACCGTCGAGTTCCTGCTCGACCCGAACGGCAACTACGTCTTCATCGAGATGAACCCCCGCATCCAGGTCGAGCACACGGTCACCGAAGAGGTCACCGACGTGGACCTGGTGCAGTCGCAGATGCGCATCGCCAGCGGCGAGACCCTGGACGACCTCGGCCTGAGCCAGGAGACCGTGCAGCTGCGCGGCGCGGCCCTCCAGTGCCGCATCACCACCGAGGACCCCGCCAACGGCTTCCGCCCCGACACCGGCATGATCAGCGCCTACCGCTCGCCGGGCGGCTCGGGCATCCGGCTGGACGGCGGCACGACCGGCGCGGGCACGGTCATCGGCGCGCACTTCGACTCGATGCTGGTCAAGCTGAGCTGCCGCGGCCGGACGTTCGGCGCGGCGGTGGCCCGGGCGCGGCGCGCGGTGGCGGAGTTCCGCATCCGGGGCGTGTCCACGAACATCCC
This sequence comes from Actinosynnema sp. NPDC091369, assembly GCF_044757065.1. Classification (NCBI taxonomy): domain Bacteria; kingdom Bacillati; phylum Actinomycetota; class Actinomycetes; order Pseudonocardiales; family Pseudonocardiaceae; genus Actinosynnema; species Actinosynnema sp. NPDC091369. The sequence continues at coordinate 434,234 of NZ_JBIVUG010000003.1, forward strand.
GTTCATCCAGGCGGTGCTGGACGACCCGGACTTCTACGAGGGCCGCGTCACGACGTCGTTCATCGAGAAGCGCCCCCACCTGCTGACCGCGCGGCACTCCGCCGACCGCGGCACGCGCATGCTCACCTACCTGGCCGACGTGACGGTGAACAAGCCGAACGGCCCGCGCCCGTCCGTCGTGGACCCCAAGGTGAAGCTGCCGGTGGTCGACCTGAACGCCGAACCGCCGGCCGGGTCGAAGCAGAAGCTGGTGGAGCTGGGCCCCGAGGGCTTCGCCCGGTGGCTGCGCGAGAGCAGGGCGCTGGCCGTCACGGACACCACGTTCCGCGACGCCCACCAGTCGTTGCTGGCGACGCGGGTGCGGACGAAGGACCTGCTGGCGGTCGCGCCGCACGTGGCGCGGATGGCGCCGCAGCTGCTGTCGCTGGAGGCGTGGGGCGGCGCGACGTACGACGTGGCGCTGCGGTTCCTGGCCGAGGACCCGTGGGAACGGCTCGCCGCGCTGCGTGAAGCGGTGCCGAACATCACCCTGCAGATGCTGCTGCGCGGCCGGAACACGGTGGGCTACACCCCGTACCCCGAGGCCGTGACCAGCGCGTTCGTCGAGGAGGCGACGAAGACCGGCATCGACATCTTCCGGATCTTCGACGCGTTGAACGACGTCGAGCAGATGCGCCCGGCGATCGAGGCGGTGCGGGAGACCGGCACGGCGGTCGCCGAGGTGTGCCTGTGCTACACGTCCGACCTGTCGAACCCGGACGAGCGGCTCTACACGCTGGACTACTACCTGAAGCTGGCCGAGCAGATCGTCGGCGCGGGCGCGCACGTGCTGGCCATCAAGGACATGGCCGGCCTGCTGCGCCCGCCGGCCGCGGCGCGGCTGGTGACGGCGCTGCGCAAGGAGTTCGACCTGCCGGTGCACCTGCACACGCACGACACGGCGGGCGGGCAGCTGGCGACGTACCTGGCGGCCATCCAGTCCGGTGTGGACGCGGTGGACGGCGCGGTGGCGTCCATGGCGGGCACGACGTCGCAGCCGCCGCTGTCGGCGATCGTGGCGGCGACCGACTACACGGAGCATGCCACGGGGCTCGACCTGCGGGCGGTGTGCGACCTGGAGCCGTACTGGGAGTCCGTGCGCAAGGTGTACGCGCCGTTCGAGTCCGGCATCCCGGGGCCGACGGGGCGGGTGTACTCGCACGAGATCCCCGGCGGGCAGCTGTCGAACCTGCGCACGCAGGCCGTCGCGCTCGGGCTCGGGCAGAAGTTCGAGGAGATCGAGGCCATGTACGCGGCGGCCGACCGGATGCTCGGTCGGCTGGTGAAGGTGACGCCGTCGTCCAAGGTCGTGGGCGACCTCGCGCTGCACCTGGTCGGCGCGGGCGTGAAGCCGGAGGAGTTCGAGGCGGACCCGGGCCGGTTCGACATCCCGGCGTCGGTGATCGGGTTCCTGCACGGCGAGCTGGGCGACCCGCCCGGCGGGTGGCCGGAGCCGTTCCGGAGCAAGGCGTTGCAGGGCCGGTCCGCGCCCAAGGGCGTGGCGGAGCTGTCCGAGGACGACGTGAAGGGGTTGGAGACCGACCGGCGCAACACGTTGAACCGGTTGCTGTTCCCCGCGCCGACGAAGGAGTACCTGGCGCACCGGGAGGCGTACGGCGACACCAGCGTGCTGGGCAGCAAGGACTTCTTCTACGGGCTCAAGCCGGGCGAGGAGTACCAGGTCGACCTGGAGCCCGGTGTGCGGCTGCTGATCGGGCTGGAGGCCATCGGCGAGGCGGACGAGCGCGGCATCCGCACGGTGATGGCGACGTTGAACGGGCAGCTGCGGCCGATCCAGGTGCGCGACCGGTCGATCGCGGCCGAGGTGCCGGTGGCGGAGAAGGCGGACCGGGGCAACCCCGGTCACGTCGCGGCGCCGTTCGCCGGGGTCGTCACGCCCAGCGTGGCGGAGGACGACGTGGTCGAGGTCGGGCAGACGATCGCGACCATCGAGGCGATGAAGATGGAGGCGGCGATCACCGCGCCGAAGGCCGGGCGGGTGAAGCGGCTGGCCGTGCGCGGGGTGCAGCAGGTCGAGGGTGGGGATCTGCTGATCGTGCTGGAGTGATCGTCAGCGCCTCGCCGGGCCGGGCACCCTCGCGGTGCCCGGCCCGGCGGGCGAACGGGGGGTGCGAGGCGTGGGGAAGCGGGACTGGGCGGCTGTCGGTCACCTAGGGGTGGCCGGGTTGCCGTGGGTGGCGCTCGCGGGCGGGTCGTTCCTGCCGCACTGGGGCTACCGCGTGGCGTTGATCGTCGTCCTGTGGCTCTTCGCCTCGGCGCTGGAGCTGCGGGTGACCGGGGTGTCGGGGCAGGCCGCCCGGGTTTCCCCGCTCCGGTGGTTGCGGCACGACCGGGTCGGGCGCGGTCGGGCGGTCCTGCTCGTGGTGGTGGCGGTCGGTGCGGTCGGGTGGGCGGTGCTCGCTTGGCCGGAGTGGGGTTTTCCGGCCGGGGCGCTGGGGCTCGCGGTCGTGCTGGTCGCCTTGGACTACTGCTTGTCCCGGTACGCGGTGCGCAGAGCTCGGCGGGCGGCGGTCGGCGCGGCTCGGTGAGCCGGTCGCGGGTCCCGGTGGAGGAGGGGTTCGGGGTGAGGGTTGCGGTGATCGTCGGTGTGGGGGCGGTGGTGGCGTTCGGGCTGTCGTTGGTGTTGCCCGTGTGGTTGTACGTGGGGGCGTTGTTCGCGGCGGAGGTGGTCGGGGGGATCGCCGGTGACCGGTTGCCGACGCGGGCGGTCGAGCCGGTGGTTCGGCGGAGGTCCGTCCGGTGGTGGTTCGTGCACGACGCGGTGGGGCGCAGTCGGTTGGCGGTGCTGGCGGGCGGTGGGGCGCTGGCGTTGTCGGTGATGTTGTTCGAAGGGGCGCGGTGGTACGCGGCGTCGGGGTTGTGGGTGCTGGTCGGGTTGATGGTCGGGGTTGAGTACGTGTGGTTCCGGCGGGACGCGAGGGCTGAGGGGGTCTGAGTGGTCGTGGCCACATCCGGCGCTGGGGGGAACCGGGTCGTTCGGGGTGGCGTTGGGGTGGCATGAAGAAGGTTGCCGCTGCGTTGTTCGCCCTCACGGCCGGTGCTGTCGCCTGGGCGGCCCGGGATGTGCCGTTGGCGTTCGGCGGGAAGCCGGACGGCGAGCGGGTGCGCAGGTCGCCGCAGTACCGCGGGGGGAAGTTCCACAACGCGGCGCCGACGCGGACCATGCCCGACGGGGCGGCGGGGACCGTGCGGGAGATGTTCTTCGGCGGGCAGCAGCGGCGGCCCGCGGGTGAGGTGCCGTTGGTGCCGCCGGTGGCCGGGGCGTCCTCGGACGGGTTGCACATCACCTGGTACGGGCACGCGTCGACGCTGGTCGAGATCGACGGGGCGCGGGTGTTGATCGACCCCGTGTGGAGCGACCGGTGCTCACCGTCCCCTGTGGTCGGTCCGCGGCGGTTGCACCCGGTGCCGCACGCGCTGCACGAGGTCGGGCCGGTGGACGCGGTGGTGATCTCGCACGACCACTACGACCACCTGGACCTGCCGACGGTGCGGGCGCTGACGCGGGACACCGACGCGGTGTTCGTGGTCCCGCTGGGGATCGGGGCGCACCTGCGGAAGTGGTGGGTGCCCGAAGAGCGGATCGTGGAGCTGGACTGGGACGAGTCGCACGAGGTGGCCGGGGTCACGCTGGTGGCGACGGCGGCGCAGCACTTCTCCGGGCGGGGGTTCCAGCGGGACACGACGCTGTGGGCGTCGTGGGTGCTGAAGGGGCCGGAGCACCGGGTCTACTACAGCGGTGACACCGGTTACTTCGACGGGTACAAGCGGATCGGGGAGGAGCACGGGCCGTTCGACGCCTCCCTGATCCAGATCGGGGCGTACGGGCCGGGGTGGCCGGACATCCACATGACTCCCGAGGAGGGCGTCGCGGCGCACCGGGACGTGCGGGGCGGCCTGCTGATCCCCGTGCACTGGGCGACCTTCAACCTGGCGTTCCACGACTGGTCCGAGCCGGTGGACCGGGTGTGGCGCGAGGCGGAGGCGCACGAGGTGCCGTTGGCGGTGCCGCGGCCCGGTCAGCGGGTCGACGTGGCGAGCCCGCCGGCGGTCGACGGGTGGTGGCAGGCGCTCTCGGTGGGACGATGACCGGGTGACCAGGATTGTCGCGGGTGTCGCCGGTGGCCGCCGATTGCGGGTGCCGCCGCGCGGCACCCGCCCTACTTCCGACCGGGTGCGCGAGGCGTTGTTCAGCTCGCTGGAGACCCTGATCGACCTCGACGGCGCGGTGGTGCTCGACCTCTACGCGGGGTCGGGGGCGCTGGGGTTCGAGGCGATGTCGCGCGGCGCGGTCCGGGCCACGTTCGTGGAGTCGGACAAGCGGGCTGCCGAAGTCTTGAAGAGCAACGCCAAGGTGGTCGCGCTGCCCGGCGTGACGGTGCTCAACCGCACCGCGGAGTCCGTGGTGGGTGCTGCGGCGGAGGTGGCCTGCGACGTGGTGTTCGCCGATCCGCCGTACGCGGTGGGCGACGAGCAGCTCAACCGGGTGCTCGCGTCGCTGGTCACGAACGGTTGGACGAAACCGGGGTCGCTGGTCGTGGTGGAACGCGACGCGCGCAGTGCTGAACCGATCTGGCCAAGTGCCGTGGAATCCTTGCGCAGCAAGCGATACGGCGACACGACGCTGCACTGGGCCGAACAGGTTGACGCCTACGGGTGATGCCGACCACGCACCTGAGTGGATGCGTCCGATCGGGTGCTACCGTCCGAAACCATGACGCGTGCCGTGTGCCCCGGCTCCTACGACCCGGCCACCAACGGACACCTGGACATCATCGGCAGAGCGGCGAAGCTCTTCGACGAGGTCGTCGTCGCCGTGCTCATCAACAAGAACAAGAAGACCTTGTTCTCGGTCGAGGAGCGCACGGAGATGCTGCGCGAGGTCACCGCGCAGTGGCCGAACGTCCGCGTCGACGCCTGGCACGGCCTCCTGGTCGACTACTGCCTGGAGAACGACATCAAGGCCATCGTCAAGGGCCTGCGCGCGGTCAGCGACTACGACTACGAGCTGCAGATGGCGCAGATGAACCACCAGCTCACCGGGGTCGAGACGCTGTTCATGCCGACCAACCCGATCTACAGCTTCCTGGCCAGCTCCCTGGTCAAGGACGTGGCCACCTACGGCGGCGACGTGAGCAGCCTGCTGCCGCCGTCGATCAAGGACCGGCTCGCCGCGCGGCTCGCCGAGGGTCGCTGACCGGTCACGCCCGGTCAACTTTCCGACGGTCTCCTCGTCGCCCGGTGTGGTCAGCGTTCACCGGCATGAGCGAGATCACATCGCGCACCGCGAAGGTGCTGCTCTCCCTGCTGCTGGTCCTGGCGGGCACGGTCGCGACGTCCGCGCCGGCCGCGGCGCGGGCGGCCTGCGGCGACACCTCCGGCTTCCGCCGGGTGGCCCTGTCCAGCCTGCCGAGCCAGGCGACGGACACCGTGCGGCTCGTCCAGCGGGGCGGTCCGTACCCGTACCCGCAGGACAACCAGACCTTCCACAGCCGCGAGGGCGTCCTCCCGGCCTGCTCGACCGGCTACTACAAGGAGCACACGGTCAAGACCCCGGGCGCCTCCACGCGCGGCGCGCGGCGGATCGTGACCGGCGACGCCACCCGAAGCCGTACTTCTCCACGGCCGACCACTACGCGAGCTTCGTCCTGGTGGACATCACCCGTTAGCCGGACACGCCCTGCCGATCTCCCGGCGGCGACGAGATCGGCAGGGCACACTAGGACGGGTACTGCTGTGGGCGCGAGGAGTGTGACGTGTACCGGGTGTTCGAGGCCCTCGACGAGCTGGTCACGATCGTCGAGGAAGCGCGTGGCGTGCCGATGACCTCCGGGTGCGTCGTGCCGCGCGGCGACGTGCTCGAACTCCTCGACGACGTGCGCGACGCCATCCCCGCCGAGCTGGACGACGCCCAGGACGTGCTCGACCACCGCGACGAGCTGGTAGGCAAGGCGCAGCACGACGCGGACCAGGCGGTGAGCAAGGCCCGGTCCGACGCCGAGCGGATGGTCGCCGAGGCGCAGCACGAGGCCGAGCGGATGCTGTCGGAGGCGCGGGCGCGGGCCGAGCGGATGGTCGCCGAGGCCGAGGACCAGGCGCAGCGGACCGTCGCCGCGGGCCGCCAGGAGTACGAGGACCTGGTGGGCCGGGCGCACGCCGAGGCCGACCGGATGGTCCAGGCCGGGCGGGCGAACTACGAGCGCGCCATCGAGGAGGGCCGGGCGGAGCAGGCGCGCCTGGTCGACGGCACCGAGGTGGTGCAGGCCGCGCACGCCGAGGCGGCGCGCGTGCTGGAGGCGGCGCAGACGGAGGCCATCCGGCTGCGCAGCGAGTGCGACGCGTACGTGGACGGCAAGCTGGCCGACTTCGAGGACCTGCTCGCGCACACGCTGCGCAGCGTCGGCAAGGGCCGCTCGCACCTGCGCGGGCCGGCCGTCGCCAGCGCCGCCGCGCCGTTCGACTACCACGAATAACCCGACCGGACGAGGCCCCGACCAGCCGATTTCACTCCGGGGCCCGTTGTCCCGTACCCTTGACCGGCTGGTCGTGGTAAGTCCCCGACGGCAACACCAAACATCATGTCTGAGCATCGTCACGCCGCCGCGCGTCCCACAGCGACCGGGCCCTGGGTCATCGACACCAGGGACCTCGGGCGTCGTGCGGGCTCCAGCCGCGGTGTGCGCCGGACGGTGCCCGCGGAGGGCGTCGGCCTTCTCGGCGTGATCGCGGTGCCGGCGGGGGGCAACGTCGAACTCGACCTCCTGCTGGAGTCGGTGGTCGAAGGCGTGCTCGTGACGGGCACGGCCGCGACGGTGGTCGAAGGGGAGTGCTCGCGCTGCCTGGAACCGCTGTCCGCGGAGGTCGAGGTGGAGCTGACCGAGCTGTACGCGTACCCGGACAGCACCACCGACGAGACCACCGAAGAGGACGAGGTCAGCCGTCTGCACGACGACCTGATCGACCTCGAACCCGTGGTGCGCGACGCCATCGTGCTCGCGCTGCCACAGGTGCCGCTGTGCTCGCCGGACTGCCTCGGGCTGTGCGTCGACTGCGGGGGCAAGCTGGCTGATCTCGGCCCCGACCACGGGCATGAGACGATTGACCCCCGGTGGGCTGCTCTCCAGGAGCGGTTCGACGGGAATCGTGACAATCCAGAGGAGAACTAGTCGTGGCCGTCCCGAAGCGGAAGATGTCGCGCTCGAACACGCGCTCGCGCCGCGCTCAGTGGAAGACCGCTGCCGTGCACCTGGTGGCCTGCCAGAACAAGGCTTGCCGCCAGCCGAAGCCGCAGCACGTCGCCTGCCCGGCCTGTGGCCAGTACGACGGCCGCCAGGTCGTCCAGCCGGCCTGATCACCCCTCTGGCGAAGGTAGCGGCGAATCGTGGGGGGTAGGTCGTCGCGCGGTCGGTCCGCCGACCGCGCCCCGTTGCTCGAAGCGCTCGGCGTCCCTCTGGACGCCGAGCTGCTGACGCTCGCGCTGACGCACCGGTCGTACGCGTACGAGAACGGCGGCCTGCCGCCGAACGAGCGACTGGAATTCCTCGGTGACGCGGTGCTCGGGCTGGTCGTCACCGACCACCTGTACCGCACGCACCCCGAGCTGCCCGAGGGGCAGCTCGCCAAGCTGCGCGCGAGCGTGGTCAACATGCACGCCCTCGCGGGCGTGGCCCGGGGGCTCGGCGACGACGGCCTGGGCGGGCACCTCCTGCTCGGTCGCGGCGAGGAGCTGACCGGGGGCAGGGACAAGGCGAGCATCCTCGCCGACGGCCTCGAAGCCGTCATCGGCGCGGTCTACCTGCAGTTCGGCATAGACACCGCGCGTCAACTCGTTCACCACCTGTTCGACCCGCTGTTGGCCGAAGCGCCGCTGCGAGGTGCTGGACTGGACTGGAAGACGAGTCTCCAGGAGCTGACCGCGTCCGCGGGGCTGGGCGTCCCCGAGTACCGGGTGGACGACCAGGGCCCGGACCACCGCAAGGAGTTCACCGCCACGGTGCTCGTCGGTGGTCAGGCCCACGGCACCGGCGACGGGCGCACGAAGAAGGAAGCCGAGCAGAAGGCGGCCGAGGCCGCCTACCGCGTGTTGCACGAACGGGTTCGCGCCGAGCAGGAGACCGGCGCGTCCGGGAACGGCCACGCACCCGGCTCGGCCGCGCAGGCATCACCCCAGGCTTCACCTCAGGCTGCACCTACCCAGGAAGACTGACGCCGAAATGTATGCCACGAACGTCCGGACCCGGCGCGCGCGCCACGCGCGTCCGTCCCGCCCGCTGAACGCGAGCCGCAACGGCGGCATCCAGGGCCTCGTGCTCGTGCGCGACACCGCCCAGGCGGGCGGTTGGATGCTCAAGCCGACCAAGCCGCAGGCCGCCGCGTACGAGATGCTCGAAGAGCTGGAGCAGGCCGAGGCCGCCGCGGCTGCCGCCGAGCGCGACACCGAGGACTGACCTCCCGCCCGTGCCCGAGCTGCCCGAGGTCGAGGTCGTACGCCGAGGTCTGCACGAGCACGTCGCGGGCAGGACCGTCGACGCGGTCGAAGTCCTGCACCCCCGAGCGATCCGCCGCCACCTGCCCGGTGCGGCGGATTTCGCCGTGCGCCTGACCGGTCAGCGCCTGGAGGCCGCGCGCCGTCGCGGCAAGTACCTGTGGGTCGACCTGTCGGGCGGTGACGCCATGCTCGCGCACCTCGGCATGTCCGGCCAGATGCTGGTCCAGCCCGTCGGCGCGCCGGATGAGAAGCACCTGAGGGTGCGGGTCCGGTTCGCCGACGACGGCCCGGAGCTGCGCTTCGTGGACCAGCGCACGTTCGGCGGGTTGGCGCTGGCGGAGATCGTCGAGGTCGACGGCGCCCGGCTGCCGGGGCCGGTGGCGCACATCGCGCGCGACCCGATGGACCCGGCGTTCGACCCGGACGCGGCGGTCGCGGCCCTGCGCAGGCGGCGCACGGAGATCAAGCGCGCGTTGCTCGACCAGACGCTGGTCTCCGGGGTGGGCAACATCTACGCCGACGAGGCGCTGTGGCGGGCCAGGCTGCACGGGCTGCGGCCCGCGGACAAGCTGACCAGGGCCAAGGCCGCCGAGCTGCTCGCGCACGCCACGCAGGTGATGCAGGAGGCGCTGGGCGAGGGCGGCACGTCGTTCGACGCGCTGTACGTGAACGTGAACGGCCAGTCGGGTTACTTCGACCGGTCCCTGGCCGTCTACGGGCGGGAGGACGAGCCGTGCCGGCGGTGCGGGACGGCGGTCAGGCGCGAGCCGTTCATGAACCGCTCGTCCTACTCGTGCCCCCGCTGCCAACCCCGGCCGCGGGGCTGACGCTCACCGCGGCGGGTCGGCGAGCCTGCGCAACAGCGGCGTGACCGTTCTCAGCGCGTCGCGTTCCTCCGGGTCGAGCCGGGAAATCCGCTCGGACAACAACTCCGCCTCGCCGTGCGCGAGGGACAGGATGGTGTCCCGCCCGAGACCGGTCAGCTCCACGATCGTGGCGCGGCCGTCGGCCGGATCGGATTCGCGGCGCACCAGGCCCGAGGATTCCAGACCCGTCACCACCGTGGTCGCCGTGGGCTGCGAGCACAGCGCCCGCACCGCGATCTCGCCGATCCGCATCGGCCCTTGCGACGCGAGTTCCGCGAGCACCAGCAACTGCGTGGGCTGCAGTCGCCGGACCGATGCGGACTGGCGCAGGCTGCGGATCAGCCGGTGCACGGCGACCACGAGTTGTAACGCGTCCTGATTAGTCACACTGGTGGTCATCAGACCTCCTCGTGGCTCACCGTGAGTGAGCATGTGTCCGAATTCGGACAGGACATTCGCACTTTCGCAGTACGGCTGTCCAGAGAACGGTTGCATTCGCACCCGGATGTACTCACGCTTTCCGCACCGATGCGGAGAGGGAAGCGTCAAAACGGCATAAAGGGTGACCAGGCCCGCATCAAGGCTTCGTCAGGGACTTCGCCGAACGTAGTCGGGCGGGACCGCGCCGCGAGGTCCGGGCGTAGTGTCTCAGCGTGACAAAGGTGCTGGTGGTCGATGACGAGCCGCAGATCGTGCGGGCGTTGCGGATCAACCTGTCGGCCCGCGGCTACTCGGTCCTGACCGCCCACGACGGCACGGAAGCGCTCAAGGCGGCGGCCGAGGGCAAGCCGGACGTGGTGGTGCTCGACCTGGGGCTGCCGGACGTGGACGGCACCGAGGTGATCGCGGGTCTGCGCGGCTGGACGACCGTGCCGATCATCGTGCTGTCCGCGCGGGTCGACTCGGCCGACAAGGTGCAGGCGCTGGACGCGGGCGCCGACGACTACGTGACCAAGCCGTTCGGGATGGACGAGCTGCTGGCCCGGTTGCGGGCGGCGGTGCGGCGCTCGGCGCTGGCCGAGGGCGAGGACGCGCTCGTGGAGACGGCGTCGTTCACGGTGGACCTCGCGGCGCGGAAGGTGCGCCGGGACGGCGTCGAGGTGCACCTGACGCCGACGGAGTGGGGCCTGCTGGAGATCCTGGCCCGCAACCGGGGCCGGCTGGTGGCCCAGAAGCAGCTCCTGCACGAGGTGTGGGGCCCGGCCTACGCCAAGGAGACCCACTACCTGCGCGTCTACCTGGCCCAGCTGCGCCGCAAGCTGGAACCGGAGCCCTCGCGCCCCCGGCACCTGGTGACCGAGCCCGGCATGGGCTACCGGTTCGAGCCCTAGCCGGGCCCGAACCGGCCCCCGTGCCGCTCACCCCGCCGGCATGGTGGGGTGGCTCTGGAACAGCAGCGCGCTGCGCACCACGAGCTCCTTGGTCACCGCCGCCGGTCGTCCGGTGAGCACGCGCTCCTTCGGGTTGTCGTCGGCGTCCACGAACTGGATCAGGCCGTCGCGGCGACCGAGGCTGATGCACCGGATGCGATAGCGGAAGTCGAGCCGGTCGGCCGGCTGCGCACCGCCGAGCCGCTTCGCCAGGGCCCGCACGGCCTGCTGCGTCGTGGGCAGCCCGGTGGCGCACGCCATGCGCAGTTCGAGGCCGTCGTGGCGCTTCATCGCGGCGGCGTCGCCGATGCCCTGCACGTCCGGGTGCGAGATCGACGTCAGCGTCTGGTCGACCAGCATGCGGCCCCGCCCGTCCACCGCGAACCCGGCCCGCGCCGCCAGGTCCGGCACGGCGAACCCGGCCGTCCACACGACCGTGTCGGCGGGGACCAGCTCGCCGCCGTCGAGGACCAGGCCGTCGGCGCGGACCTCGGTGACGCGCGCGTGGTCGCGCACCCGGACGCCGAGCCGGTCGAACACCTTGCGCAGGTGCTGCCGGCCCTTCTCCGACAGGTCGTCGCCGAACCCGCCGCCGGTGACCAGCAGCACGTCCAGGTCCGGGCGCGACTCGGCCAGCTCCGAGGCGGCCTCGACGCCCGTCAGCCCACCGCCCATGACGGCGACCGTGCGGGCGTTCTTGAGCGCCACGGCCAGCTCCTGGGCGTCCTCACGGGTCGAGACGGTGTGGGCGTGCTCGGCCGCGCCCGGGACGCCGCTCAGGTCCGAGTAGCTGCCCAGGGCGTAGATCAGCCGGTCGTAGGCCAGCGCACCGCCGGTGAGCCGGACCTTGCGGGCCTCCGGGTCGATCTCGGTCACCCGGTCCACGACCAGCTCGACGCCGGTGCCCTCGAGGATCTCGGCGAGGGGGACGTCGCGCATCCGCTGCCCCACCGCGAGCTGGTGCAGCCGGACCCGCTCCACGAACCGGTCCCGCGCGTTGACCAGGGTGACCCGCGAGTCGGTCCACTTCGCCGCCAGCTTGGCGGCGGCCAAGCCCGCGTAACCAGCACCGACCACCACGATGTGCTCTTCCATTTCCCCGTCCTTTCGTCACCGGAGGAGCGAGATCGGGGCGCGCGGTGTGACGGCTTAGGGTGTGAGGCGTGTCACCTGTCTCCGTGCTGCACACCTGGCAAGTGCCCGAGGCGACGCTCGTCGCCGTCCGCGAGCTGGTGGACGAGGCGTTCGAGGGCGACTTCGGCGACGAGGACTGGGAGCACAGCCTCGGTGGCGTGCACGCGCTCGCGTGGGACGGCGACGAGCTGATCGGCCACGGAGCGGTCGTGCAGCGGCGGTTGGTGCACGACGGGCGCGCGCTGCGGGCCGGGTACGTGGAAGGCGTCGCGGTGCGGGCGGACCGACGCCGCCAGGGCGTCGGCGGGGCCGTGATGGCGGCTCTGGAGGACGTGGTGCGCGGCGCGTACTCCCTCGGTGCCCTCAGCGCGTCGGAGGACGCCCTGGCGTTCTACGCCGGGCGGGGGTGGCAGCGGTGGCGCGGGCGGACGTTCGCCCTGACGCCCGCCGGGGTCGAGCGCACCGAGGAGGAGGACGACGGGGTCTTCGTCCTGCCGGTCGTGCCGCTCGACCTGGCGGGCGACCTCACCTGCGACTGGCGCGACGGCGACGTCTGGTAGCTACGGCGTCCCCTCGTCGTCCTTGGTCGTCGGCGCGGTGGTGGTGGCCGAGGACGTGGAGGACGAGGACGACGGCGGGCTGAAGGACGACGGCGGGTTGCTCGGCGGCTGGCTGGTGAGCTGCGGCTCGGACGACGCCGTCTCCGCGAGCGACTCCGGCGTCGGGCCCGCCTGCTCGGCCGGCTTCGAGCCCTCCTCCTCGCGCGGCTGCTGCGCGCCCGGCCGCTTGGACACCGTGACCACCAGCGTGGCCGTGCCGCCGCCCGGCCCGGCGGTCGCCGGCGTGTTCGCCGTGGTCAGCACGTCGGCCAGCGGCTCCGGCGGTGGCGCCGCCGTGGACCCGCCGCCGGCCAGCACCGAAGCGAGGGTGGCGATCACGGTGGCCACGGCCGCGCCGCCCGCGGCGAGCAGCGCCACCGAGGAGAGCTTCTTCTTCGGGGTCGCCGGTCGATCTTCCTCGAACACACCATCTCCCTGTGGGGGATCCGGACGGATGGTCAGTGTTCGGGTTATCGGCGGATCTTGTCCCGGGCCGCATCGTTGCCGCGGTCCTCCACCCGATGGTGTGGAGGACCGTCACCTGCGGCCGACGATGTCGTTACTGGCCCGTCCCGGCGGCCGTCGTCGTGGTGGTCGTCGGGGCCGTGGTGGTCGTCGGCGACTGCGAGGTGGTCGTCGGCGGGACCGTGGTGGTGATGACCGGCGGCGGCGTGGTGGTCGTCGGCTGGGGCTGCGGCCCCGGCTCGTCCACCACGGTGGTCGTGGTGGTGCCGTCCGGCCTGGTCACCGTGGTCACGCGGGTGCGGCGCGACGTGGTGGTGGTCGTGGTGGCCTCGGTCGTCGTGGTGGTCGACTCCGCGGTGGTGGTCAGGCTGACCGAGGAGGACGACGACGTGCGCGGCGCCGTGGTGAGGGTGCTGCGGGACACGACGTCCTCGCGCGGCAGCTGGTTGGCCGGTGCGGCGTCCGGGGACGCGCCCGCCAGGGACGCGATGGTGGCGAAGATCGTCGACACGGCGACACCGGACGCGGCCAGCAGCACGTGGGGCGACACGCGCGGGCGGGTGCGCTCGGGCTCCGGGGTCTCGTACAACGGTTCTCCCAAGGTCTGTCGGACGTCTGCTCTACCAGCCGAAGTTCTGGGTCCAGTACCAGCCGCGGGTGTCCAGGCCCACGCCGATGGTGGTGAACCCGCAGTTCAGGATGTTGCGGCGGTGCCCGTCGGAGTTCATCCAGGCTTTCATGACCTGCTCGGCGGAGCGCTGGCCCATCGCGATGTTCTCGCCGCCGGGGTTCGGGTAGCCCGCGGCGCGCATGCGCTGCGCGAAGTCGACGCCCTCCGGCGTGGTGTGCGAGAAGTAGTCGCGCTGCGCCATGTCGGTGCTGTGGCCCTGCGCGGCCTTGACCACCCGTTCGTCCACCTTGAGCGGCTTGCAGCCGGCGAGGTCGCGGGCCTCGTTGACCAGGGCGACGACCTGCTGCGCCTGCGGCAGGTCGGCGGGCGCGGTGGTCGTCGTGGTCACGGGGGACGGTTCGGACGTCGTGGTCGTCGTCTCCGTCGTCGTGGTCGTCTCGGTGGTGGTGGTGGTCGTCGTCGTAGTGGCGGTCTGGGTGGACGACGGCGTTCCGGCGGTGGTCGGCAGGACCTCGGGCGCACGGCTCTGCGCGGGCTCGCCCACGCCCCCGACCCCGCCGACGCCGGTGTTGTCGGAACCGGTGCGCTGTGCTGCGCTTTCCCCGACGAACGGGGCGAGCTGTTCCGGGTTGGCGAAGGCGACGCCGGTCGCACCGGCCGCGCCGAGGAGCAGGCCGACGAGTCCGCCGATCACCGATCGGTTACCGCGCCGTGCTGTCACGGTCGCGCACCGTACCACTAACGGGTGAAATGACAGGATGGCTCTTGTGGCTGGAGTAGAGCGGACCGTGCGCCTGACCGCCTGGGTGCGGGGCCGGGTGCAGGGCGTCGGTTTTCGGTGGTGGACCCGCGCCAGGGCGCTTGAGCTGGGACTTGTCGGTTCGGCGTCCAACCTGCGTGACGGTCGGGTCGAAGTGAACGCCGAAGGTCCGGAATCGGCGTGCCGCGACCTGCTGACCGCGTTGCGTTCGGGCGATACCCCCGGTCGGGTGGACTCGATCGTGGAGCGCTGGTCGGAGGCCCGCGGCGGCCTCACCGGTTTCGTGGAGCGTTGAACGCCGAGGGGCCCGGTGGCGTAGTACATCGATGTGGACCGTGGCGAAGATGTCGTCAGGCAGCTGTACGGCCGTTGGCGCGGCCCGCTGCACGGCTACGTCCTGCGCATGGTCGGCGGTGACCACCAGCAGGCCGAGGACGTCGTCCAGGAGACGCTGCTGCGGGCCTGGCGGCACGTCGACGAGCTGACCCCCGCCGACGCGGGGCCCTGGCTCTACACCGTGGCCAGGAACCTGGTCATCTCCGGCTTCCGCAAGCGCGGCGGCCGCAACAACGAGGTGCCGATCGAACCGGGCGACCTGCCCCCGGTCGCCGACGAGGTCGAGCACGTCCTGCAGAGCTGGCAGGTCGCGGAGGCGTTGCGCGCGCTGAGCACCGACCACCGCAACGTGGTGGTCGAGCTGTACTACCGGCGGCGTTCGGTGGCGGAGGCGGCGGTGGTGCTGGGCATCCCGCCCGGCACGGTCAAGTCGCGCTGCTTCTACGCCCTGCGCGCGCTGCGCGACGCGTTGGAGGAACGGGGGGTCACGCAGTCATGAGCTGTGGCCGGACCGTGGCGCTCGGCGCCTACCTGCTCGGTTCGCTCGACCCGGCGGAGCGGTCGTCGTTCGAGCGGCACGTCGACGGGTGCGCCGCCTGCCGGCGGGAGATGGTGCGGTTGGCGCCGCTGCCCGGGTTGCTGGGGCAGGTCCGGTTGGCGGATCTGGAGCTGCCGTTCGACGACCCCGCGCCAGACCCCGACCTGCGGCCGCTGCCGCCCGAACCGGAGCCCGTGCCCGCGCCGACCCGCCGACGGCGGTGGCCGGTCCTGGTGGGCGCGGGTGTGCTGGTCGTGCTCGTGGCGCTGGGCGCGGTGCTCGTGCCGCACCTGGTCGGGGACGACGCCGTGACCTGGCACGCCGCCGACGCGTCGTCCGGCGTGGTGGCCAGCGCGGACCTCGTCCGCAAGTCGTGGGGCACCGAGCTGTGGGTCAGCACCGAGAACATGCCCAGGGGCACGAGGTGCAAGCTGATCGTCCACGACCGGGCCGGGCGGACCGAGATCGGCGGCTGGTGGGGCACCGACCACCCGGCGGACGAGCGCATCCCCGGCTCCACGTCGTTCCCGGTGGAGGACATCGAACGGCTCGACGTCGTGGTCGACATGACTGTCCTGGTCTCGGTGCGGCCGTGATCGCGCTGGTCAGCGTGCCGACGACTGGTGCGAGGCCCGCACGGGTACTCTGCCCGGCGTGCACCTCAAGAGCCTGACGCTGAAGGGCTTCAAGTCCTTCGCCTCGGCTACCACGCTGCGCTTCGAGCCGGGCATCACGTGCGTCGTCGGTCCGAACGGGTCCGGCAAGTCGAACGTGCTCGACGCGCTGCGCTGGGTGATGGGCACGCAGGGCGCGAAGGACCTGCGCGGCGGCAAGATGGAGGACGTCATCTTCGCCGGCACGTCCGGCCGCGCGCCGCTGGGGCGCGCCGAGGTGACGCTGACCATCGACAACTCCGACGGCGCGCTGCCGATCGACTACGTCGAGGTGTCGATCACCCGCCGGATGTTCCGCGAGGGCGCCACCGAGTACGAGATCAACGGCAACTCGTGCCGGTTGATGGACATCCAGGAGCTGCTCAGCGACTCCGGCATCGGCCGCGAGATGCACGTGATCGTGGGCCAGGGCCAGCTCGCCGCGATCCTGGAGTCCAAGCCCGAGGAGCGGCGCGCGTTCGTCGAGGAGGCCGCGGGCGTCCTCAAGCACCGCAAGCGCAAGGAGAAGGCGCTGCGGAAGCTGGAGGCGATGCAGGCGAACCTGACCCGCCTCACCGACCTCACCGCCGAGCTGCGCCGCCAGCTCAAGCCGCTGGGCAAGCAGGCCGAGATCGCCCGGCGCGCGCAGGTCGTGCAGTCGGAGCTGCGCGACGCGCGGATGCGGCTGCTGGCCGACGACCTGGTGACGCAGCGCGAGGCGTTGGCGCGCGAGGAGCAGGACGAGGCCGCCGCCCGCGCCCGCCGCGCCGAGGTGGAGAAGTCGCTGCAACAGGCCCAGTTGCAGCAGAACGAGCTGGAGGACCAGGTCGCGGCGGACGCGCCGAAGCTCCAGCAGGCCCAGGACACGTGGTACCGGCTGTCGGCGCTGGAGGAGCGGCTGCGCGGCACGGTGCGGCTGGCCGTGGAACGGGAGCGGCACCTGTCGGCGGCGGTCGACGCGCCGCGCGGTGGGCGCGACCCGGACGAGCTGGAGGCCGAGGCCGAGCAGACCGCGCTGCTGGAGCAGGAGCTCCAGGACGGCGTGACCGAGGCCCGCGTCGGGCTGGCCGAGGCCGTGGAGACCCGCGCCGAGCTGGAGCGCGTGGTGTCGGCGGCGGAGAAGGCGCACCTGGCCGCCGTGCGGGCCATCGCCGACCGGCGCGAGGGCCTGGCCCGGCTGTCCGGGCAGGTGGAGGCGCTGCGGTCGAAGACGAGCGCGACCGCCGAGGAGATCGAGCGGATGTCGATCGCGCTGGCCGAGGCGGTCGAGCGGTCCGAGGTCGTGCAGCAGGAGCTCGCTGAGGCCCGCGAGGTGACCGGGACCGAGGACGAGGACGACGTCGGCCTGGACGAGCGGCACCGGCTGGCCGTCGAGGCGGACGACGCCGCGCGCCGCCGGGTCGAGGAGCTGGTCAAGGCCGAGCGGACGGCCGAGCGCGACATCGCGTCGTGGAAGGCGCGGGTCGACGCGCTGTCGCTGGGGCTGACCCGCAAGGACGGCGCGGGCGCGTTGCTGGCGTCCCGGCTGCCGGGGCTGCTGGGCTCGGTGGCGGCGCTGCTGACCGTGGAGCCGGGCGCGGAGGTCGCGCTGGCGGCGGCGCTGGGCCCGATCGCGGACGCGGTCGCGGTGGCGTCGGGCGCGGACGCGGTGGCGGCGTTGGAGCTGCTCAAGGAGCAGGACACCGGCCGGGCGGGCGTGCTGGTGGGCGGCGCGCCGGTGACCGTCGACCGGTCCGGGTGGCCGTCGCTGCCGGCGGACGCGCGCTGGGCCGTGGACCAGGTGCAGGCGCCGGAGCCGTTGCGGCCCGCACTGCACCGGGCGTTGGACAAGGTCGTCGTGGTGGACTCGCTGGCCACCGCGCGGAGCCTGGTGGACGAGCACCCGTCGGTGCGCGCGGTGACCCGTGACGGCGACGTGCTGGGCGCGGACTGGGCGGTCGGCGGGTCCGGGCGCAGCCAGAGCGTCATCGAGGTCCAGGCCGCGGTGGACGAGGCGTCGGAGAAGCTGGCGCTGGCGGAGCGCGCGCTGGAGCAGTCCACGGCGGCCCTGGAGGGCGCTCGGGCCGAGCAGCAGGCGCGCCGGGCCGAGGTCGCCGCGGTGAAGGAGCAGCTCAACGAGGCCAAGGTGCGGCGCGCCCGGTCGTCGGAGCGGCTCAACCGGCTGGCCGCGGCGGTGCGCTCGGCCGAGGCCGAGGTGGACCGGGCGCGGGCCCAGCGGGAGAAGGTCGAGGCGGCCCGCGAGGAGAACCTGCTCAAGCTCGCCGAGCTGGAAGAACGCCTGCTGGTGGCGCAGGAGCAGCCGCTGGACGACGAACCCGACACCGCGCACCGCGACGAGATGGCCGCCGAGCTGGCCGCCGCCCGCCAGGGCGAGGTGGACGCCCGGCTGTCGCTGCGGACCGCCGAGGAACGCGCCCGCGCGTTGCAGGGCAAGGCGGAAGGGCTGCGGCGGGCCGCACGGGCCGAGCGCGAGGCCCGGGAACGCGCCCAGCGCGCCCACGCGGCCCGCGCCCGCGGTGCGGTCGTGGCGAAGGCCGTGGTGCGCGGCGGTGAGGTCGCGCTGGAGAAGATCGCCGCGTCGTTGGCGCGGGCGGCCCGCGAGCGCGACGCGGCGCAGGAGCGGAAGTCGCAGCACGAGACGTTCCTGGCGCAGGTGCGCAACCTGGTCCGCGAGATGTCGGTGGAGCTGGAGAAGCTGACCGACGCCGTGCACCGCGACGAGGTGCTGCGGGCCGAGCAGCGGATGCGCATCGAGCAGCTGGAGACCAAGGTCGCCGAGGAGTTCGGCATCGGCCTGGAGGACCTGGTCGCCGAGTACGGCCCGGACGTGTTCATCCCGCCGTCGCCGCAGGAGGTCGCCGAGTACGAGGCGGCCAAGGAGCGCGGCGAGCCGGTGACCGCGCCGCAGCCCATGCCCTACGACCGGGACACGCAGGCGCGGCGGGCCAAGCGCGCCGAGCGCGACCTCTCGCTGCTGGGCAAGGTCAACCCGCTGGCGCTGGAGGAGTTCGCGGCGCTGGAGGAGCGGTACAAGTTCCTGTCCAACCAGCTGGAGGACATCAAGGCGACCCGGCGCGACCTGCTGACCGTGGTGAAGGAGGTCGACGACAAGATCCTGGAGGTCTTCACGTCGGCCTACGAGGACGTCGCCCGCGAGTTCGAGGTCGTGTTCAAGGTGCTGTTCCCCGGTGGCGAGGGACGGCTCGTGCTGACCGAACCGGACGACATGCTGACCACCGGCATCGAGCTGGAGGCCCGGCCGCCGGGCAAGAAGGTCAAGCGGCTGTCGCTGCTGTCCGGTGGCGAGAAGTCCCTGGCCGCCGTGGCCATGCTGGTCGCGATCTTCCGCGCCCGGCCGTCGCCGTTCTACGTGATGGACGAGGTCGAGGCGGCGCTGGACGACACCAACCTGCACCGGTTGATCGGCCTGTTCGAGCAGTTGCGGGAGCACTCGCAGCTGCTGATCATCACGCACCAGAAGCCGACGATGGAGATCGCGGACGCGCTCTACGGGGTGTCGATGCGGGGCGACGGCATCAGCCAGGTGATCTCGCAGCGCCTGCGCGGTGAGGACAAGCCGAAGCGCGCCAAGGCCGCCGTGACCGCTCCGAAAGCCGAAGCCGCCGCACCCGAGGCCGTCGCTCCGGACGTCGATGGCGTGGCACCGGCCGCGTCCGGCCCGGAGGCGTCGGCCTAGAGCTCAGCGGTCGTCGAGGCGCTTGGCCTCCTCCGGCGTGGGCGCGGTGCCGCCGAGGTGGGCCGGTTGCCACCACTGGCCCTCGCCCGACTCCGGGTACCGGGCCTGGGCGTCGTCCAGCAGCTCCTGCATCCGCTCGCGCAGCGCGGCGTCCGTGGTCGGCTCGATCGGGTCGCCGACGATGATCGTGATCGGCACGTGGCGCTGGGTCAGCGACTTCGGCCTGCCCTTGGTCCACAGGCGTTGCGTGCCCCACACCGCCGTCGGCAGCAGCGGCACGCCGGCCTCGGCCGCCAACCGCACCGCACCGCTCTTCACGTCCTTGACCGTGAACGACCGGCTGATCGTGGCCTCCGGGAAGATCCCGACGATCTCCCCGGACCGCAGCGCGTCCAGCGCCTGCTGGTAGGAAGCCTGTCCGGCGGCCCGGTCCACCGGGATGTGGTGCATCCCGCGCATGAGCGGGCCGGACACGCGGTGCCGGAACACCTCGTGCTTGGCCATGAACCGGACCAGCCTGCGCGCCGGGTGCGCGCCGTAACCGGCGAAGATGAAATCGAGGTAGGAGACGTGGTTCGAGGCCAGCACGGCCCCGCCGGTGGTCGGCACGTGCTCCGCGCCCTCCACGGTGATCCGCATGTCGAGCACGCGGAACATCAGTTTGGCCGCGGCGATCACCGGCGGGTACACGCGATCTGACATGAACCCAGCGTACGTTACT
Source organism: Actinosynnema sp. NPDC091369 (assembly GCF_044757065.1). Lineage (NCBI taxonomy): Bacteria > Bacillati > Actinomycetota > Actinomycetes > Pseudonocardiales > Pseudonocardiaceae > Actinosynnema > Actinosynnema sp. NPDC091369. Next base: position 454,552 of record NZ_JBIVUG010000003.1, read on the forward strand.
CGTCAGTAGTGCGATCGTGTTCGCGCACCACGCGCGGAACGCCCGCCAGGTCCTCCTCATTGCACAGCAGCTTCAGGGCGTAATACGGCGAACCCTTGGTGTCGTCGTAGTCCAGGTGGACCGCGATCACGTCGACCGCTTCACCGAGCCAGTCCTGCGTCTGCCGCAGCCAGGAAGCTGCGCGCTCCAACGCGTTGGGCAGGTCGTCGTCACGGAACTCGACCGGCCGATAGGGGACCTCTTGCACCTGGTCCCGCTGGTTGGCAGGCATCGGTAGGTCTACCGCCACCCCGCTGTCGTTGAGTTCGAGTTGGATCGTTTCCTCGCTCACCCTCCCAGGGTTCCCCAACGCGAAACGCGCGGCAAGAGATGTCGGTCATCCGAGGCTGACCGGCAACTCGGCCAAACCGCTGACCAGGACCCTCCGCCAGGCCAGCTCCTCGACCGGACGCGCCGCCCGCAGCCCGGGGAACCGCGTCACGAGCACGCCCAGCGCCTCCTGGAGCTCGATGCGCGCCAACTGCGCCCCGAGGCAGAAGTGCGGCCCGGTGCCGAGCGCGAGGTGCTGGTTGGGCGTGCGCGCGAGGTCCAGCGAGTCCGGTGACCCGAACGCGCGCGGGTCGCGGTTGGCCGAACCTATGGCGGCCATCACACCCTCACCGGCCCGGACCACGACGCCCGCGACCTCGACGTCCTCCAGCGCCACCCGCAGCTGCCCGACCTCGCTGAGCCGGGTGAACCGCATCAGCTCCTCCACCGCGCTCGGCAGCAGTGACGGATCACTCACCAACCGGTCCCACTGCGACCGCTCGCGCAGCAGGGTGGCGACGAAGCTGGTGATCTGGTTGGCCGACGTCTCGTGCCCCGCGACCAGCAGGTTCAGCGCGAACGCGACCAGCTCGTCGTGCGTCAGCGGCGTCGCGCACAGCTCGTCGAGCAGGTCGTCCGACCGCGGGGCGCGCCGCTTCGCCGCGACCAGCCCGCCCATGTACTCCAGCAGGCTCGCCATCGCCGCCTCGACCCGCGGCTGCTCGGACATCTCCAGGCTGTACGCGAGCTCGACCCACTCGCGGAACCGCTCGCGGTCGTCGTACGGCACGCCCAGCAGCGTGCAGATGACCTGGATCGGCAGCGGCAGCGCGTACACCTGCCGCAGGTCCGCGCCGTCCACCACGTCGTCCGCCAACCGCTCGCACAGCTCCCGCACCCACGGCCGGGTCCCCGAGATCCGCCGGTGCGAGAACGCGCCGGACACGAGCTTGCGCAGCCGGGTGTGCTCGGGCGGGTCGGTGGTCGGCAGGGTGCCGGGCAGCGGCCGGGACACGCCGACGCGGGGCGCGCCCGCCGCCACCACGCCCGCCCGGGAGAACCGGGGGTCGGCCAGCACCAGCTTCACGTCGTCGTAGCGGGTGACCAACCACACCTCCGCGCCCGCGAGCGTGCGGACCCGGGACACCGGCCGCTCCTCCCGCAGCCGCGCCCACGTGGGCGACGGGTCGAACGCGAAGGCGTCGGCGAAGGGGATCTCCAGGACGTCGTCCGTCATGCCCCCGACGCTAGGAGCCCGGGGGAGCGCAGTGCCAGCGCCATCCGGTGCGCTTCGGCAGGTCGTCGAGCGGGACGCGGCCGTTCGCCCAGAGCAGAGCGCGAGCCGGGTCGTGGTCGGTCGGCGCTTCCGGGAACGTCCGGGCCGGCACCCCGCGCGCCAGGTGCGGCGGGATCTCGAACCCGACCCCGAGACCCCGTCCCGCGTCGTGGGTGTGCACCAGCATCTCGTCGCAGCCCATGCCGGCGAACCCGGCCGCGTCCGCCAGGCCCCACGGGTGCCACCCGAGCTCGCCCGCCGGCGTCGCGTCCACGACCGCTGCCAGCAGTTTCCCGGACGACCGCAGCGTGCGGGCCAGGTCGGCGGGCGACGAGTCGGGCCGCACGCGCACCTCGGTCGTGCTCAGCTCCGCGGGTCCGGCGGCGATGTCCGTCGCGTACCAGAGCAGGCAGTCCGACACGTGCGCGACGGTCTGCGCGACCGTCCAGTCCATCCCGGGCACGACCACCGCCCAGTCGCGATCGGCCACCCCTTCGAGGAACGCCGCGCACCGCTCGGCGACCTCCGTCACGTCCCGTCCGTCCAGCACCGAAAACTCCCTCGCGTTCACCGACCTCGCGGGCGACCATTCCAGACATGTACGACATCCGTCCCGCCGCCCAGGACGACCTGGACGCCGTGCTCGCGTTGGTGCTGCGGCTGCAGGCCGACGACGCGCACCACATCGGCTACCTCGGCGAGACGCTCGGCGACATCTCCGCGGAGCTGGCCGAGTTCGAGCCCGACTGGGCCTCGTGCACGCTGGTCGCCACCGACGACTCCGGGTGGGTCGTCGGCGCGCTCAGCGTCGAGGTCGACCCCGAAACGGACCGCGCCTACCTGCACGGGCCGTTCGTCGACGTGCCGGTCAACCACCCGGCGGGCAGCCGGATCTGGGACCAGACCGCCGACGCCCTCTACACCGCCGCGGCGCCGCTGCTCGACGGCGTCACCGACCGCGAGCTGCTGGGCCACACCGGGCACCGGCGGCTGGCCGCGTTCGCCGAACGGCACCGCTTCGCCGCCGCGCGCGCGTGCGGCATCCACGTCCTCGACGGCGACGGCCTGCGCGGCCTGCTGCTGCGCGAGGCGAGTTGCCCGCGCACCGGGCCGGCCCGCGAGATGCGGGTCCTGCCGACCGACCCGGCCGTGCACGAGGCGGTGGCCGTGCTGCACGAGCGGTGCTTCCCCAAGACCCACCTGTCCGGGCGCAAGCTCGTGGACGGCAGCCGGGGTCACACCGTGGTGGTCGCCATGGACGGCGACCGGGTCCTCGGCTACGCCTCGGGCAAGGCCGAACCCGGCGAGTTCTACCTGGACTTCGTGGCCGTGGAGCCGAACGTGCGGGGGCAGGGCGTCGGCGCGGCGCTGGTCACCGAGCTGGTCTGGAAGCTCGCCGAGAAGTCCGGGGCACGACCCCAGGCCGCCGCCGCGATACTGGCCGGCAACCGCTCCTCCCAACGGCTCTTCGACCGGCTCGGCTTCCGGCTCCACCTCGAACTGGTGGCCTACCGCGCCAACGCCGCCGCCTGAACCCCGACTACGACGCCTTGGCCGACACCACGTCGTCCTGGACGCCCGGCGGCTGGTAACCCCGGTGCCGCAACGACATCAGCCCACCCACGACCAACGTCACCAGCACGCCCAGCACCGTGTACCAGGGGTAGGCCAGTGACACGATCTTCTGGGCGGGCGCGGCCGGCGAGAAGTCGATCGCCAGGGTCGCGTCCGGCCCGACGAACTTCACGCCCAGGATCACGAACGCCATCACGACCACCGTGACCGCGAACGCCACCACCGCGTCGAGCTCCCTGGCCTTGCGGAACACCAGGCCGAGCAGGAACGCGCCGAGCAGCGCGCCGTAGGTGAACCCGGCGATCGACAGGCCCTGCTCGACGATCGGGTTGCCGCGGCGCGTCAACGTGGCGAACAGCCCGGCGCACACGATCAGCAGGCCGGCCCACACCACCGTCCAGATCCGACCCTGGCGGAACACCTCGGCCTCGCTCATCGGCCGCCGCACCACGCGCTGCACGATGTCGGTCACGGTCGAGGACGCCAGCGCGCCCAACGACGACGACAGCGCCGCCGCCAGGATGCCCGCGATCACGAACCCGGACAGCCCGGAGGGCATGTCGTTGACGATGAAGTTGGCGAACAGCTCGTCGTTGTTGTTGAGCCCGAGGTCCTTGACCGGGTTGGCCGCCTTGTAGAACGCCCACAGCATCACGCCGATGAACAGGAACAGCGCGAACTGGAGGAACACCACCACACCGCTGGCGATCAGCGCCTTCTGCGCCGAGCGCACGTCCTTCGTGGCCATCAGCCGCTGCACGATCAGCTGGTCCGCGCCGTGCGAGGCCATGGACAGCACCGCGCCGCCGATGAACGCGACGACGATCGCGTACGGCGAGGTGAACGCGCTGGCGCTGAAGTCGAGGACCTGGAACTTGCCCGCCTCGGCGGCACTGGCGAACCACCCGTCGGGCAGCTTGCCGTTGAGCACCAGGATCACCGCGAACGCGCCCACGACGTACCAGAGCATCTGGATCGCGTCGACCCACACCACGGCCCGCACGCCGCCGAGGAAGCTGTAGACGACCATCGCGACGCCCAGCGCCGCCACGATCACCCAGTACGACACGTCCACGCCGTACGCGACGAGCACCACCTTGATCGGGATGGCGGTGGCGAACAGCCGCAGGCCGTCCGCGAGCAGCCGCGTGACGAGGAACGTCAGCGACGCGGTGCTCTGGATGTTGCGCCCGAACCGCTTGCCGAGGAAGCCGTAGGCGGTGATCAGCTCGCCCGCGATGTACTTCGGCAGCAGCACGAACGACACCACGATCCGGCCGATCAGGTAACCGATGGCCAGCGACAGGAACGTCATCGTGCCCAGGTAGGCGACCGTCGGCACGCTCAGCACGGTGAGCGTGGACGTCTCGGCGGACACCACCGAGACGCACACGACCCACCACGAGATGCGGCGTTCGCTGACGAAGTAGTCGGTGGCGGAGCGCTGCCGCCCGGCGATCCACACGCCCAGCAGCGGCATGCCCACCAGGAACAGCACGATGATGCCGACATCAAGTGCGCGCATGGCCTCTCCCATCCGACTGCCTCTCACGGCGGCCGATCGTCAATCCCGTCACGGCGGTGATCACGGGCTCGGGCAGGCGCAGCGGGTAGCGGCCGGGGGTGATCGACCCCAGCGGGCGCGGACCGGCGGCGCCGGTGGCGGACGGCACGTTCGCGGGCAGGCCGTGCCAGGTCAGGAAGCCCAGCAAGGCGGCGAGGTAAGCCTCCTTGCCCGCGGCGGGCAGTCCCAGTTCGTCGCTGGTGCGCAGGTCCACCCGGCGGCCCAGCGACTCGACCAGGGCGGGGTTGCGCATGCCGCCGCCGGAGCCGATCACGGTCCCCTCGCACTCGGTGGCGATCGTGCGCGCGGTCAGCTCGGTGAGCGTGGCCAGCAGGTCTTCGGCGGGCATCGTCAGGCCCTCGGTGACGCGGTCCAGGTAGGCGCGGTTGAAGTGCTCCTTGCCGGTGGACTTGGGCGCGGGCAGCGCGTAGTACGGGTCGGCCAGCAGGCGGTCGAGCAGTTCCGCGTGGACCCGGCCTCGGCGGGCGTACTCGCCGTCGGTGTCCTGGTTGCGCAGCCCGCCGGACAGCACGGTCATCGCCGCGTCCATGAGCGCGTTGCCCGGTCCGGTGTCGTAGGCGACGACGCCCGCGGGCGAGACCTTGGTGACGTTGGCGATGCCGCCGATGTTCAGCGCGGTGGCCGGTCCGTCGAAGTCGGCCAGCCAGAGGGCGTCCAGCGTGCTCGCCAGCGGCGCGCCGTGACCGCCCGCGGCGACGTCGCGGACCCGCAGGTCGGCCACCACCGGCAGGCCGGTCGCTTCGGCTATCCACGCGGGCTGGCCGAGCTGGAGCGTGCCCAGGCAGCGGCCGTCCTCCACCCAGTGGTGCACGGTCTGGCCGAGCGACGAGACCAGGTCGCCCCGGTAGCGGGCGGCGACCTCGGCGAACGCCTGGCCGAGCCGGGTGTCGAGCGCGCACAGCTCGGCCGCGCTGGTCGGTGGCGTGCGCAGGTCCTCGGGGAACGGGTGCTCGGCGTGCTCCACGGGGGTCAGCACGACGGTCCGGCCGTCGATGGACAGGTCGGCCACGGCCACGTCGATGGCGTCCATCGACGTGCCGGAAATGAGCCCGATCACCCTCACGCCCTGTGGTCTATTCCACACTGAACGCCTGCGCAAGAGTGTTGGTGGGAAAGTTGCCTGAAATCAACCTGGTTCGTCGATCGTCAACATAGGATGGCGTGCGAGGATTGCGCCGTGTCCACCACGTCCCTGATCTGGATCATCGTCGTCGTCGCGGCACTGCTCGCGGTCGCCCTCGTGACGGGCGTCGTGCTGGCGCGACGCCGGCGGATCAGCCTCACCGAGCCCGAGCAGGACAAGCCCGCCAAGGGGTACCAGGCCGGTGGCGCGATCACCTTCAACGCGCCCGCGCCGCCGGTGGCCGAACCGACCAGACCGGCCGAGCCGGTGGAGCGCGCCGGGGCGTCACCCGCTCCCGCGCCGGTCGAACCCGTCGAGCACCCCGTCGCCGACCGCACCGAGGTGGACGGGCAGCCGGGCGTCGGTGACGACGCGGCCGTGCCGCGCGACTCGCTCAAGCGCGGGTTCGTCGAGGTCGACCTGCCCGAGGAAGCCTCCGAGATCGAGGAGATCGAGCCGACCTCCGGGCGGCTGGAGCGGCTGCGCGGTCGGCTGTCGCGGTCGCGCTCGACGTTCGGGCAGGGCCTGCTGGGGCTGCTCGGCGCGGGCGACCTGGACGAGGACTCCTGGACCGACATCGAGGACACGCTGCTGATGGCCGACCTCGGTGCGGCGATCACGGACCAGATCGTCACGGCGCTGCGGGAGCAGATCGTGGCGCGCGGCGTGCGCACGTCCGACGACGCGCGGGCGTTGCTGCGGGACGTGCTGGTCGACGCGTTGCACCCGGAGATGACCCGCGCGGTGAACGCGCTGCCGCACACCGACGGCTCCGGCGGCGTGAAGCCGGCCGTCGTGCTGGTGGTGGGGGTGAACGGCGTCGGCAAGACCACGACGACGGGCAAGCTGGCGCGCGTGCTGGTGGCCGACGGCCGGACCGTGCTGCTGGGCGCGGCCGACACGTTCCGCGCGGCGGCGGCCGACCAGTTGGAGACGTGGGGCTCGCGGGTCGGCGCGTCGACCGTGCGCGGTGCCGAGGGCGCGGACCCGGCGTCGGTGGCGTTCGAGGCGGTGAAGCAGGGCGTCGCGGCCGGTGTGGACACCGTGCTGATCGACACCGCGGGCCGGCTGCACACCAAGACCGGCTTGATGGACGAGCTGGGCAAGGTCAAGCGCGTGGTGGAGAAGCAGGCGGAGGTGGACGAGGTGCTCCTCGTGCTCGACGCCACCACCGGGCAGAACGGCCTGACCCAGGCGCGGGTGTTCGCCGAGGTGGTCGACGTGACCGGCATCGTGCTGACCAAGCTGGACGGCACCGCCAAGGGCGGCATCGTGTTCCAGGTCCAGCGCGAGCTGGGCGTGCCCGTGAAGCTGGTCGGCCTGGGCGAGGGCGCCGACCACCTGGCCCCCTTCGAACCCGCCGCCTTCGTCGACGCCCTCCTCGACTAACCCGCGAGTCGAACGCTCAGGTCCCGCGAGTCGAACCTTCAGGACCCCCGAATTCAACGCTCAGGTACGCAGTCGTGTGACCTGAACGGCGAACTCGGGGGTCCTGAGCGTTCGACACGCGGGACCTGGAGGTTCGACTCGCGCGGGGATCAGGAGTGGGAGTGGGTGGAGAGGCGGGTGGCGGTGGCGAGGACCTCGGGGACGATGCGGGACAGGGACTCCTTGGTCAGGCGGCTGTCCGGGCCCGAGACGGAGACGGCGGCGAGGGTCGGCGCGCCGTGCAGGGGGACGGCGACGCAGCGCACGCCCAGCTCCTGCTCGCTCTCGTCGAGCGCGTAGCCCTGCTCGGCGATCCGGTCCAGCGACGCGACGAGCTCGTCCGGGTCGGTGATCGTGTTCGGGGTGTAGGCGGGCATGCCCGTGCGGGCCAGCAGGGCGCGCACCTCGTCGCGCGGCAGCTGGGACAGCATCGCCTTGCCCACGCCCGTGCCGTGCGGCAGCAGCCGGCGGCCGACCTCGGTGAACATCCGCATCGAGTGCCGTGACGGCACCTGCGCCACGTACACCACCTCGTCGCCGTCCAGCACGGCCAGGTTCGCCGTCTCCTCCACCTGGTCGACGAGCTGCGCCAGGAACGGCCGCGCCCACGTGCCGAACTGCCGCGACGCGCTCTCGCCGAGCCGGATCAGCCGGGACCCGAGCGTGTAGCGGCGGTTGCTGTTCTGCCGCACGTACCCCAGCGTGACAAGGGTGCGGATCAGCCGGTGGATGGTCGGCAGCGGCAGCCCGGAGGTGGCGGCCAGCTCGGACAGGCTCGCTTCACCACCCGCGTCGGCGAGGCGTTCCAGCAGGTCGAAGGCGCGTTGGAGGGACTGGACGCCGCCCGTGGACTCCCGTGCCACCGACATCACTCCTTCGTTGCCGTTCCGCGTGGTGAAAACTATAGTCCGCGAAGTAGAAACCGACTCGGAATCGAGGTGGGCTTCCATGTCCGGTGTTCGCGTCCTCGGGGGCGAAGTGGAACGCGGTGACGAGATCCTCACGCCGGACGCGCTGGAGTTCGTCGCCGGCCTGCACCGCGACTTCGCCGCCACCCGCGACGAGCTGGTCGCCCGACGCGCGCGACGCCGTCCGCTCGGCTTCCTGCCCGAGACGCGGGCGGTGCGCGACGGTGACTGGCGCGTCGCCGAAGCACCCGAGCCGCTGCGCGACCGGCGGGTGGAGATCACCGGGCCCACCGAGCGCAAGATGACGATCAACGCGCTGAACTCCGGCGCGAAGGTCTGGCTGGCCGACCTGGAGGACGCCAACACCCCGCACTGGCACAACGTCGTCTCCGGCCAGGTCAACCTCTACGACGCGGCCCGCGGCACGATCGAGCACACCTCCCCGGAGGGCAAGCGCTACGCCCTGCGCGACGACGTGGCCCGCCCGGCGATCGTGGTCCGGCCGCGCGGCTGGCACCTGCCCGAGCGGCACCTCGAGATCGACGGCGAGCCCGCCGTGGGCGCGTTGGTCGACTTCGGCCTGCACTTCTTCCACAACGCCGAGCTGGGTCGGCCCTACTACTACCTGCCGAAGATGGAGAGCCACCTCGAAGCCCGGCTCTGGAACGACGTCTTCACCGCCGCGCAGCAACGGCTCGGCGTGCCGCACGGCACGATCCGCGCGACCGTGCTGATCGAGACGATCCCGGCCGCGTTCGAGATGGACGAGATCCTGCACGAGCTGCGCGACCACGCGTCCGGCCTGAACGCGGGCCGCTGGGACTACCTGTTCAGCGTCATCAAGTACTTCCGCGACGCGGGGCCGGACGCCGTGCTGCCCGACCGCAACGCCATCACGATGACCGTGCCGTTCATGCGCGCCTACACCGAGCTGCTGGTGCGCACGTGCCACAAGCGGGGTGCGTTCGCGATGGGCGGCATGGCGGCGTTCATCCCGAACCGGCGCGACCCGGAGGTCACCGCGCAGGCGCTGGAGAAGGTCCGCGCGGACAAGACCCGGGAGGCGGGCGACGGGTTCGACGGCTCGTGGGTGGCGCACCCCGACCTGGTGCCGGTGTGCCGGGAGATCTTCGACGCGAAGCTGGGGGACAAGGCCAACCAGCTCGACGTGCTGCGGCCCGAGGTGTCCGTCACGGCCGAGCAGCTGCTGGACTTCAAGTCGGCGGGTGGCGGCGCGACCCGGGCGGGTGTGGAGTCGGCGGTGGACGTCGGCGTGCGGTACCTGCTGTCGTGGTTGGGCGGCAACGGCGCGGCGGCCATCCACAACCTGATGGAGGACGCCGCGACCGCGGAGATCTCCCGTTCGCAGTTGTGGCAGTGGGTGCACAACGGCGTCGTGCTGGACGACGGCACGCCGGTCACCGCCGAGCTGGTGCGCGAGGTGCTGGCGCGGGTGAAGGGGGAGCTGGACGGCGAGCACCTGGACCTGGCCGTCGAGCTGTTCGAGCAGGTCGCGCTGGCCGACGACTTCGTGGACTTCCTGACCCTGCCCGCTTACGAGCGGATCGGCTGACGTGCCGCGGACGTCGTTGTCGGCCGAGGCGGTGCGGGCGGTCACCGCGCGGCTGTCCGATGTGGAGCTGCGCTCGCCGGCGGGCCGCCAACCCGTGCACACGTGCTACGTGCCGGCCGACCGCGTGACCCCGTCCACGCCGGCCGAGTGGGGCGCGCAAGCGCTTGCGGCGTTGGACGGGCACGCGCCGGACGGGCTGGGCGACGTGCTCGACCTCGCGCCGGAGGTGGCGCGGGTCGTGGACGGGCGGGTGCGGGCGAAGCTGGCCGCCGAACCCGTGGAAGACCTGCGGATCGACTTCGAGGACGGCTACGGCGTCCGCTCCGACGCGGAGGAGGACGGTGACGCCGAGCGCACCGCGCTGGTGGTGCGGGAGTGGCTGCGCGACGGCACGGCGCCGCCGCGGTTCGGCCTGCGGATGAAGTCGTTCGACACCAGGGCGCTGCGCGAGCGGGGCATCCGCACGCTGGACGTGTTCCTCACCGCGCTGGGCGAGGCGCCCGAGGCGTTCGTGATCACGTTCCCGAAGGTCACGTCGGTCGCGCAGGTCGAGGTGCTGGGCGACGTGCTGGACCTGTTCGGGCTGCCGCTGCGGTTCGAGATCCAGGTGGAGACGACGCGGTCGATCGTGGACCCCGAGGGCAGGTTGGCCCTGCCGCGGTTCATCGAGGCGGGCCGCGGCCGGGTGACCGGGCTGCACTTCGGCACCTACGACTACACGGCGGGCTGCGGCCTGGGCGCGGCGCACCAGCACCTCGCGCACGGCGCGTGCGACTTCGCCCGCAACGTCATGCAGGTGTCGGCGGCGGGCACGGGCGTCGCGCTGTCCGACGGCTCCACGAACGTGCTGCCGGTCGGCGACGACGTGCACGAGGGCTGGCGCACGCACTACCGGCTGGTGCGGCGGTCGTTGGCGCACGGCTTCCACCAGGGCTGGGACCTGCACCCGGCGCAGCTCGTGACGCGGTACGCGGCCGTGCACGCGTTCCACCTCGAAGGCGTGGAGGCCGACGCCCGCCGGCTGCGGGCGTACGTGTCGCGGGTGGGCGGTTCGGTGCTGGACGAGCCCGCGACGGCCCAGGCGTTGTCGACGTCGTTCCTGCGCGCCTTGGACTGCGGGGCCCTGGACGAGGACGAGATCGGCCGCGCGACGGGACTCACGGTGACCGAATTGCGGGCTCTAGCCAGAAGAGAGTGATCTTGGCATCGCTGGATGGGGTGATCCTCGGAGCAGCGAAAGGCCGAAACACGCGACACCGGTCAGGGTGTGTGCATGACCATGCGGGCCGGGTTGTGGACCGGGCTGCCGGACCTGGAGCGGGCGGAGTTCCGGTACCAGGTGGTGGCGTGCGCGGCGGACGTGGACGTGCTCATCGCCGCCTTGGCGCGGCCCGAGTGCAATGACGGGATGCTGGAGCACTTCGCCCGCGCGCCCGACGCGGAGGGGGAGAGCGACCACAACCTGGTGCTCGCCGTGCGCGGCCGGTGGGGCTACCTGAACTACGTGGACGACGAGTTCACCGGCTGGCCGAAGGGCGAGCCGGACGCGCCGTACGTGGACGAGGCGTACACCGACTTCCCGCCGGGCGTGGGCGTGCCGCTGACGACGTACCGCGACATCCTGCTGGAGTTCATGTTCACCGCCCGCCGGCCGACGGTCGTGGACTGGTACGAGGAGGCCGACCTGTTCCACACCTGGCGGCTGCAACGCATGGCGCTGCACAAGAAGTGACCGTGCTCCCCGGCCCGGGGAGCACGGTCGCCGCTCAGAACGTCGGCAGCGCGTACCAGGCGGAGCCGGCGTCCTCCGCGTCGTCGCGCAGCACGGAGCCCTCGATCAGCCCGTACGGCCGGTCGGCGGCGTGGAACACCTCGTTGTCGTTCTCCAGCCCGAACGGCGACAGGTCCACCGCGAAGTGGTGCTTGTTCGGCATCGACAGCCGCACCTCCGCCACCTCCGGCCGGGCCCGCAGCACCGCCTCGCCCATGGCGTACAGGGTCTGCTGCAACGACAGGCTGTGCTTGGCCGCGAACGTCGTCAGCAGCAGCCGCCGGATCTCGGCGAAGCTGTCCGCCCAGTCGACGTCGGAGCCCTGGTAGCGCCACCGCGCCGTCACCGACGTGGCCAGGATGCGGTCGTCGGTCTCCTTCAGCGTCGTGTACTCGTCGCGCGGGAAGCCGTGGAACTCCGATCCCGTCGACTTGAGCACGACCACGTCCCGCACGCCCGACACCACCCACGCGCGGTCGCCGTCGATCGTCACGGCGGTCGTGCGCTTCTCGTTGCCGGCTTGGACGAACGAGTGGTCGTTGCCCTCGATGCGCTGCCACGAGTGCTCGTCGATGAGCACGCGCGCGCCCGTGATCGCCTCCTGCGTCGAGACGAAGTGGCGGCCCAGGCGCAGCGCGAAGTCCTCGATCTCGCCCACCGGGGCCTGCTTGGCGAACGCGTAGACGGTGTTCTTCTGCGTGTCGGTCGCCAGCACCTTCGAGTTGTCGCCGGTCAGGTGCGTGTCCGCCAGGTCGCCGCGCAGGGAGGTGCTGACCGTGAGGTCCTTGATCGCGTGCACGGCGCCGTCGCGGGTGACGGTGACGAGGCGGTTCTCCGCCTTCCCGTACTGGTTGGGCCCCAGGACGATGGCCATCGGTCAGCTCCCTCGGTAGGTCGTGAAGGCGAACGGGCTCAGCAGGATCGGCACGTGCAGGTGCGGCGGGTCGCCGGTGACCCGGAAGGCGACGGTGATCTCGGGGTAGAACGGCGTGTCGACCTGGAACACCAGCCGGTGCACGCCCGGCGCGAGGTCGCGCGCGAACCGCAGCCGGCCGTCGTCGTCGGTGACGCCCTCGGCCAGCACCTCGCGGTCGCGCTCCAACCGGACCGGGACGGCGGCGCGCGGTCGGCCCGCCTCGGCGTCCAGCACGTGGGTGGACAGCGTCGTCATGCCAGCACCTTCCTCAGCCTCAGCGCCGCGATCCTGGCCAGCTCCCGGTTGACCACGCGCAGCTCCACGTCCGGCGGGTTGTCCATCCGGGACGTGAGGTCGGCCAGCACCTGATCGCCGCTCAACCCCGTCGCGCACACCAGGTAGATGTGCCCGAACCGGTCCTCGTAGGCGGCGTTGGCGACGTGGAGGCGGTCGGCGAGCGACGCGGCGACGCCGGACTGCTCGTCGGCCGACCACTTCGCCGACACCCCGTCCCCCGCGGCCCGCTCGCCGATGCGGGGGTGGCCCGCGATGGCGGCGCGCACCTCGTCGTCGCTCAACTCGGCGTGCCGGTCCGACGCGGCGAGCAGGTCGCCCACATCGGCGTAGGGGCGGCCGGCCAGCAGCGCGTCGACCCAGCGGGGCACGGCGAGGCAGTCGGTGAGCAGGGGCCGGAGCTCGGCCGGGGGCGCGGAGTTGAACCCTTCCAGATCGGGCACAAAGGCTCCCTTTTCTGTATCGCGGAATCTCATTTCCGCAAAGAGGGACGGTACGAGCGCCCTCCGAGCGTGTCAACAGTCTTGCGCCGCCGTCGAATGGCTGCCTACTCTCTCGTTGTATGGAAGTTAGCTTCCGCATTGTGGAAGGACGCTCCTATGCGTTTCGACATCAACCTCTCGATCCTGTTCACCGACCTGCCGGTGCTCCAACGGCCCGCCGCGGCCCGCGCGGCCGGGTTCGACGCGGTCGAGTTCTGGTGGCCGTTCGCCGAGGCCGTGCCGCCGACCCGCGAGGTCGAGGCGTTCGAGGCGGCGCTCGTCGACGCCGACGTCCGGCTCGTCGGGCTCAACTTCTTCGCGGGCGACCTGCCGGCGGGCGACCGCGGCCTGGTCGCCTGGCCCGGCCGGCAGTCGGAGTTCCGCGCGAACGTCGAGATCGCGGCCGGCATCGCGGGCCGGCTCGGCTGCCGCGCGTTCAACGCCCTGCACGGCAACTTCCCCACCACGGACGCGGCGCTGGACAACCTCGCGTACGCCGCCGACGTGGCCGCCGAGGTCGGCGCGGTGGTGCTCATCGAGCCGCTGTCCGGCGCGCCGGAGTACCCGCTGCTCACCGCCGCGGACGCGCTGGAGGTCGCCGACCAGGTCGGCCGCGACAACGTGGCGCTGCTCGCCGACCTCTACCACCTCGCCGTCAACGGGGACGACCTCGACGCCGTCGTCTCCGACCACGTCGACCGCATCGGCCACGTGCAGATCGCCGACGCGCCGGGGCGCGGCGAGCCGGGCACCGGCGAGCTCGACGTCTTCGGCTACCTCGCCGAGCTCGACGCCAACGGCTACGAGGGCTACGTGGGCCTGGAGTACCGGGCGCGGACCGGCGGCTTCGACTGGCTCCCCCGGGCGGGCTCGACCACGGGGAGGACCGCGCGATGAGCGCCATCGGGTTCATCGGCCTCGGCATCATGGGCACGCCCATGTCGGCCCACCTGGCGGCCGCGGGCCACCGGGTCACCGGCTTCGACCTGAACCGGGACGCGCTCGACAAGCTCACCGCGGCGGGCGGCACGGCGGCGGCGAGCGCGCGTGACGCGGTGCGGGACGCCGAGGTCGTCATCACGATGCTGCCCGACCACCCGCAGGTGGAAGAGGTCGTCCTGGGCACGGTCCTGGACGCGGTCGACCCGGGGACGCTCCTGATCGACATGAGCACCATCCGCCCGGAAACGTCCCTCGCCGTCGCCGAGGAGGGCGCGAAGCGGGGCGTGCGGGTGCTCGACGCGCCGGTGTCCGGTGGCGAGACGGGCGCGGAGCGCGCCACGTTGTCGATCATGGTCGGCGGTGCCGAGGCCGACTTCGCCGCCGCCCGGCCGCTGTTCGACGTGCTGGGCGAGACCGTCGTCCACGTCGGTCCGCACGGCGCGGGCCAGGTGGTCAAGGCCGCGAACCAGCTCGTGGTCGGCGGCATCCACGCGCTGGTGGCCGAGGCCATCGTGCTGCTGGAGGCGTCCGGGGTGGACGCCGAGGCCGGCCTCGACGTCCTCGCGGGCGGGCTGGCCGCCAACCGGGTCCTGGACCTCAAGCGCGACAGCATGATCGCGCGCGAGTTCCGACCGGGCTTCCGCATCGACCTGCACCACAAGGACATGGGGATCGCGCTCGCCGCGGCCCGCCAGGTCGACGTCGCACTGCCGGTGACGGGGCTGATCGCCCAGCTCATCGCGTCCGGCCGGGCACAGGGCTACGCATCCCTCGACCACTCGGCGCTGCTCAAGGTCGTCGAGAACCTGTCCGGGAGGGCCTGATGGCTCGGATACCCGTCATGCAAGCGGTCGTGGAAGTCCTCAAGAGCGAGGGGGTCGACACGGTCTTCGGCTGCCCCGGGGCGGCGATCCTGCCGCTCTACCAGGCCATGGAGCGGGACGGCACGATCGAGCACCTGATCGTGCGGCACGAGGAGGGCGCCACGCACATGGCCGACGGCTGGTCGCGCACGACCGGCGCCGTCGGCGTGGCCATCGGCACGTCCGGCCCGGCCGGCACCAACATGATCACCGGCCTCTACACCGCGCAGGCCGACTCGGTGCCGATCCTGTGCGTCACCGGGCAGGCGGCCACCACCAAGCTGCACCAGGAGGCGTTCCAGGCGGTCGACATCGTGGCGGTCGCCGCGCCCGTCACCAAGTGGGCGGTGCAGGTGAAGGAGGCCGCGCAGGCCCCGTGGATCTTCCGGGAGGCGTTCCGGGTGGCCCGGTCCGGCCGGCCGGGGCCGGTGCTGATCGACCTGCCGATCGACGTGCAGAAGCAGGAGATCGAGTGGGACCACACCATCGACGCGCCGCTGCCCGTGACGCGGCCCGAGCCGCACCCGGCGCGCGTCGAACGGGCGTTGGACATGCTGCTGGCCGCCGAACGGCCGCTGCTGCTCGCGGGCGGCGGCGTGATCCTGGCCGAGGCGCACGAGGAGCTGCTGGCGCTGGCCGAGCACCTGACCGTGCCGGTCCAGGCCACGCTGATGGGCAAGGGCGCGGTCGACGAGGACCACCCGCTGTACGCCGGGATGACGGGCATCCAGACGTCGCAGCGGTACGGCAACGCGTCGTTCCTGGAGAGCGACCTGGTGGTGGCGCTGGGCGCGCGGTTCGGCGACCGGCACACCGGCGATTTCGCCACCTACCGGGGCGACCGGAAGTTCATCCACGTGGACGTGGAACCGACCCAGATCGGCAAGGTCTTCGGACCGGACCTCGGCGTGGTGGCGGACGTGAAGGCGTTCCTGCGGGCGCTGCCGGCCGCGGCGCGGGCCCGGACCGGACCCCGCCCCGACAACGCCTGGGCGGCGCGGACCCGTGAGCTCAAGGCGACTTTGCCGCGCCGCGAGGACTTCGACACCGTGCCGGTGAAGGCGCCCCGGGTGTTCAAGGAGATCAACGAGTTCTACGGGCCGGACACGTACTTCGTCACCGCGATCGGGCTGTACCAGATCTGATCGGGCCAGCACCAGAAGGCGCACAAGCCGCGGCACTACCAGGTGTGCGGCCAGGCGGGGCCGCTCGGCTGGGAGATCCCGGCCGCGATCGGGGTGAAGAAGGCGCTCAAGCGCACCGACCCGGACGCCGAGGTGGTGGGCGTCGTCGGCGACTACTCGTTCCAGTTCCTGGTGGAGGAGCTGGCCGTGGGCGCCCAGTACGACGTGCCGTTCGTGCTGATCATGCTGAACAACGAGTACCTTGGAAGCCTACGGCTGCTCCGGCACCAGGGTCACCGAACCGGGCCGCATCCGGGAGAGCCTGGAGTGGGCGCGGGAGGAGGCCGACCGCACCAGCCGCCCCGTCCTGGTCGAGATCATGATCGAACGCGAGGGCAACACCGCCAACGGCACCTCGATCGCCGCCGTCCGCGAGTACGAAGAGGTGCCGTGACGGGGCACGTCGTCGTGGCGCCCGACAAGTTCAAGGGCACGCTCACCGCGCCGCGGGTCGCCGCCGCCGTCGCGCGCGGCCTGCGGGACGTGCGGCCCGACCTGGACGTGCGCTGCCTGCCGGTGGCCGACGGCGGCGACGGCACGGTCGACGCCGCCGTCGCCGCCGGGTTCGTCCGGGTCCGCCGGTGGGTCACCGGGCCCGTCGGCACGCCGGTGCCGGCGAGCTTCGCGGTGCGCGGCGACACGGCGGTGGTCGAGGTGGCCGCGGCCGCCGGCCTGGCCCTGCTGGACCGCCCGGCCCCGATGACGGCGACCAGCCGGGGCGTGGGCGAGCTGCTGCGCTCCGCCCACGACCTCGGGTGCCGGCGCATCGTGCTGGGCGTGGGCGGCAGCGCGTGCACCGACGGCGGCAGGGGGATGCTCGACGGGTTGGCCGGCCGGGACCTGCGCGACGTCGAGCTGGTCCTGGCCACCGACGTGGACAACCCGCTGCTCGGCCCGCGCGGCGCGGCGGCCGTCTACGGACCGCAGAAGGGCGCGACGCCGCGCCAGGTGCGGGAGCTGGAGTCCAGGCTCCGGGCGTGGGCGGACGAGGTCGACCCGGCGTGGGCCGACCACCCGGGCGCGGGCGCCGCCGGGGGCATCGGGTTCGCCGCGCTGGCCGTGCTGGGCGCGACCAGGCGGGCGGGCATCGACGTGGTGCTCGACCTGGTCGGGTTCGCCGACCACCTGCCCGGCGCGCGGCTCGTGATCACCGGTGAGGGCTCCCTGGACGCCCAGACCTCGCACGGGAAGGCGCCGGCGGGCGTGGCGAGGGCGGCGGGCGGCGTGCCGGTCGTGGCGGTGGCCGGCCGGTGCGCGGTCGACCCCGCCGAGCTGGGCCTCGTCGCCGCCTACGCCCTGCTGGACGTCGAGCCCGACCTGCGGCGCTGCCTGACCGCGCCGGAACCGCTCCTGCGCCGTCTGGGCGGTCGCATCGCCGCCGACCGGCTGGGAGAGTGACGCTCATGGACCTGGTGCTGCGCGCTGCCCGAGTCGTCACGCCCGACGGTGAACGCCGCGCCGACGTCGGCGTCGCGGACGGTCGGATCGTCGCCGTGGCCGACCACCTGGACGCCGGGACCGTCGTGGCGCTCGCCGACGACGAGGTGCTGCTCCCCGGCCTGGTGGACACGCACGTGCACGTGAACGACCCGGGCCGCGACGAGTGGGAGGGCTTCGGGACCGCCACCCGGGCGGCGGCGGCCGGCGGCGTCACCACGATCGTCGACATGCCGCTGAACAGCCTGCCGCCCACGACCACCGTCGAGGCGCTGAAGGCCAAGCAGGACGCGGCCCGCGGCCGGGTGCACGTCGACGTCGGCTTCTGGGGCGGCATCGTGCCCGGCAACCTGGACGACCTGGAGGCGCTGCACGACGCGGGCGTGTTCGGCTTCAAGTGCTTCCTGATCCACTCGGGCGTGGACGAGTTCCCGCACGTCACCGAGGACGAGCTGCGGGCCGCTCTGGCCAGGCTGCGGTCCCGGGACGCCCTGACGATCGTGCACGCGGAGGACCCGCACGAGGTCACCGAACCCGGCCCCGACTACCGCGCGTTCCTGGACTCCCGGCCGCACCGCGCCGAGACGCACGCCGTCACCACCGTGGTCGACCTGGCCAACGAGACCGGGGCGAGGCTGCACGTGCTGCACCTGTCCAGCGGCGAGGCGCTGCGGCAGGTGCGCACCGCCAAGGAGCTGGGGCTGAGGGTGACCGCCGAGACGTGCCCGCACTACCTGACGTTCGTGGCGGAGGAGATCGGCGACGCGGCCACCGAGTTCAAGTGCTGCCCGCCGATCCGCGACGCGGCCAACCGCGAGCAGCTCTGGCGCGCGTTGCGCGAGGACCTGATCGACCTCGTCGTCACCGACCACTCGCCGTGCACCCCGGAGCTGAAGCAGGGCGACTTCGCCACCGCGTGGGGCGGCATCGCGAGCCTGCAACTGGGCCTGCCCGCGGTGTGGACGCAGGCCAGGCAGCGCGGGCACGCGCTGACCGACGTGGTCCGGTGGATGGCGACCAACCCCGCCGACCTGGTCGGCCTGACCGCGAAGGGCCGCATCGCGCCGGGCGCGGACGCGGACTTCTGCGTCTTCGCCCCGGACGAGGCGTTCGTGGTCGACCGCGCCGCGCTGCGCCACCGCAACCCCGTGACGCCGTACCACGGCCGGCCGCTGGCGGGCGTGGTGCGGCAGACGTGGCTGCGCGGCCGGCCGACCGACGACCGGCCGCGCGGCCGGTTGCTGAGCCGAGAACCGGACAGAGGAGACGCATGACGGAAGTCCCCGGCTGGACCCGACTGCCCGACCTGGCGTGCCGCTCGGTGGGCGGCAGCGTGGTGTGGGCCAACGACGAGTCGTTCGCCGAGCGCGAGAACCTGATCCGCAAGCCCGAGCCGCGGTTCGAGACCTACACGTTCGGGCACAAGGGCCAGGTGTACGACGGCTGGGAGACGCGCCGCAGGCGGGAGAGCGGCGAGGACCGGGCGATCGTCCGGCTGGGCCTGCCGGGCGTGGTCGAGGGCGTGGTGGTCGACACCGCGTTCTTCACGGGCAACTACCCGCCGTTCGCGTCGGTCGAGGCAACCTCCGCGCGGGGCTACCCGGCGCCCGACGAGCTGACCGACTGGGAGACCGTGGTGCCCAGGTCGCCGCTCGGCGGCGACCGCAAGCACTACTTCGAGGTGTCCGCGCGCCGCCGCTACACGCACGTGCGGCTGACCATCCACCCGGACGGCGGGGTGGCCAGGCTGCGGGTGCACGGCACGCCGGTCGCCGACCCCGACCTGATCCTGCCGGACGCGCTGGACCTGGCCGCGCTGGAGCACGGCGCGCGGGTCACCGGGTGCAGCGACATGTTCTACAGCGACCCGAGCAACCTCATCGCGCCCGGCCAGGCCACCGTGATGGGCGAGGGCTGGGAGACCGCCCGCCGCCGCGACGACGGCAACGACTGGGTCGAGGTGGAGCTGGCCGCGCCGGGCGTGATCCGGCTGGCCGAGCTGGACACCAGCCACTTCAAGGGCAACGCGCCGGGCTGGGCGTCCGTGCGGGCCCGTGACGCGCGGACCGGCGCGGAGTTCGACGTGCTGCCGCGCACCCGGTTGCAGCCCGACACCCGGCACCGCTTCCGCGTCGACGACGCGCCCGAGGCCACGCACGCGCGGCTCGACATCTACCCGGACGGCGGGATGGCACGGCTGCGGCTGTTCGGCGGCTTGACCGCCGAGGGCCTCAGGGTGATCACCCAGCGCTACCAGGACTTGCGCTGACCGAGGGGTGAGGTTGTCAGCCCTCGGGCTGATCACAGGTGAGACTTCAGTCGGTTGTGGCCCGTTCGACCGCCCTGGAAGCCTGCGAAAACCCGATTGGGTGAACAGGAACTAGGGAGGAACCTGTGCGACCGATCATCAGGGCGCTGGGCGGTGTGGCGACCGCGCTGGCGCTCGCAGTGGGCACGACGTCGGTGGCGTCGGCCGAAACGGAACCGGACGCGCTGGGGGCGGGCCGGATCGACTGGCAGCCGTGCCCGGAGCTGGCCGAGGTGGAGTGCGGCACCTTGGAGCTGCCGATCGACTGGGCGAACCCGCGCGGTGAGAAGTTCGGCCTCGCCGTGGCCCGCCGCAAGGCCACCGACCCGGCCAAGCGGATCGGTGCGATGGTCATCAACCCGGGTGGGCCGGGCGGCTCGGGCGTGAACTTCGCCCTCGGCGCGGACGGCTACTTCAGCCCGGAGGTGCAACAGCGCTTCGACATCGTCGGGTTCGACCCGCGCGGCGTCGCCCGCAGCCAACCCGTCCAGTGCTCGATCGAGCTGCTGCGCGCCCAGCCGTCGCTCTACCCGACCGACCAGCGCGGGTTCGACGCGCTCGCCGCGTACAACCGCGAGCTGGCCGCCGACTGCCGCGAGCACAGCGGCCCGATCTACGACCACGCCGACACCGGCGCGGTAATCAAGG
The DNA here is from genome assembly GCF_044757065.1 of Actinosynnema sp. NPDC091369. Taxonomy (NCBI): domain Bacteria; kingdom Bacillati; phylum Actinomycetota; class Actinomycetes; order Pseudonocardiales; family Pseudonocardiaceae; genus Actinosynnema; species Actinosynnema sp. NPDC091369. The sequence continues at coordinate 475,174 of NZ_JBIVUG010000003.1, forward strand.
ACATCGACGCGCTGCGCCGGGCCCTCGGCGAGCGCAAGATCAACTACTACGGCCTGTCCTACGGCACGCTCATCGGCCAGCAGTACGCCGAGGAGTTCGGCCGCCACGTCCGCGCCATGGTCATCGACTCGAACATGGACCACAGCCTGGGCACGTGGCGGTTCAACGAGACCGAGGCCGAGACCGCCGAGGACTCGTTCCGCGAGTTCGTGAAGTGGTGCGACCGCACCGAGTCGTGCGCGCTGCACGGACAGGACGTGGCCGAGGTGTGGGACGACCTGCTCGCCCGCGCCGACCGGGGCGAGATCACCGACCCGTTCGACCCGAGCCGCAAGGTGACCGCCGACGACATCATCGGCACCGCGTTCGGCGCGTTCTACGGGCCGGAGTGGCAGCAGCTGTCGGACTTCCTGGTCGAGCTCGGCGCGGGCGCGAAGCCGACGGCCTTCGCGGCGGCGGAGGAGACCGCGCGCAACCCGTTCCCGGCCGTGTTCTGCCAGGACTGGGCGATCCGCGTCAAGGACCACCGCCAGTTCTCCGCCCTGGTCGACCGGGCCCGGCAGCTCGCGCCGCACATGCGCGGCTCGTCGCTCGGCCACACCGCGATGGCGGGCTGCGTCGGCCTGCCCGAGCAGGTGAACAACCCGCAGCACCGGCTGCGGATCGAGGACGCGCCGAAGATCCTCATGCTGAACGCGCTGCACGACCCCGCCACCGGGTACGAGTGGGCCGTCAACGCCCACCGGCAGAGCCGCGACACCACGGTCCTGCTGACCTACGAGGGCTGGGGCCACGGCGTCTACGACCGCAGCGACTGCACCCGCGGCGCGACGGACGACTACCTGATCACCCTCAGGACCCCGCGTCCCGGGGCGCGCTGCGCGGCGGTCGAGCCCGCGCCGCAGTCGGTCGCGTCGCCGGGCGTCGAGCTCCGGCCGGCGGGTCCGACCCAGGCCATCCCGGGCTGGCTCGGGTAACCCGGCGCCGGGCCGCCCCCGCCGCGCGGTGGGGGCGGCTCCGGCCGGGTCGGACCGCCGGTGACCGAGCGTCGCCGGGCTCTCCTCCGCATCACACGAAACACCGCAAAGGCGAGTTCGGCTCGCACGGTCCGTCACCGGAAATTTCGCGGTCACCCGGACGGATCGCGGGCGGAACTGCTCGCTTCAAGCCCGCGAAACGTGCCCGTAACACCAGGGCCCGGACAGTTCACCTGCGCGAAACCTCGGGCGCAACCGCGCGAAACAGGCCATACCGATGCTCCCTGCAACCGACGTGCAGTGGAGGTCGACGTGGATACAGGGGACACCGCCTGGGTGCTCACCAGTGCCGCACTGGTGCTGTTGATGACGCCGGGACTTGCCTTCTTCTACGGGGGCATGGTCCGGTCGAAGAGTGTGCTCAACATGATGATGATGAGCCTGGGCGCAATCGCCGTGGTCGGTGTGCTCTGGGTGCTGGTCGGCTATTCCACGGCGTTCGGCACCGACGTGGGCGCGGGCCTGCTCGGCAAGCCGTTCGAGTTCTTCGGCCTGGACGGCCTGCTCGGCAAGGAGTCGGCGTTCGGGACCATCCCGACGACGGTGTTCGTCGGGTTCCAGGCGATGTTCGCCATCATCACGGTGGCGCTGATCTCCGGCGCGATCGCGGACCGCGCCCGCTTCGGGCCGTGGCTGCTGTTCGCCGCCCTGTGGTCGCTGCTGGTCTACTTCCCGGTCGCGCACTGGGTGTTCGACTTCGACGGCAAGGACGCCGACGGCAACGTCGTCGACCCGGGCGGCTGGATCGCCAACAAGCTGATGGCCATCGACTTCGCGGGTGGCACGGCGGTCCACATCAACGCCGGTGCGGCGGGTCTCGCGCTGGCGCTGGTCCTCGGCAAGCGCGTCGGTTGGCCGAAGGACCGGATGAAGCCGCACAGCCTGCCGCTGGTCGTGCTGGGCGCGGGCCTGCTGTGGTTCGGCTGGTTCGGCTTCAACGCGGGCTCGGCGGTCGCCGCCAACGGCACTGCGGGCGTCGCCTTCGTCAACACCCTGGTCGCCACCTCCGCCGCGATGCTCGGCTGGCTGCTCGTCGAGCGCGTCCGCGACGGCAACGCCACCACCCTCGGCGCCGCGTCCGGCATCGTCGCGGGCCTGGTCGCCATCACCCCGGCCTGCTCCTCGGTCACCCCGCTCGGCGCCATCGCGATCGGCGCGATCACCGGCGCCCTGTGCGCGCTGGCGGTCAGCCTGAAGTACCGCTTCGGCTTCGACGACTCGCTCGACGTGGTCGGCGTGCACCTGGTCGGCGGCCTGGCCGGCACCATCCTGATCGGCTTCTTCGCCAGCTCCTCCGCCCCGGCGGGCATCGACGGCCTCTTCTACGGTGGCGGCGTGGACCAGCTGTGGCGGCAGGCCGTGGGCGCGCTCGCCGTGCTCGTGTACTCGTTCGTGCTCAGCCTGGTCCTGGGCTACCTGGTCAAGCTCACCGTCGGCTTCCGCGCCGACGAGGAGGCCGAGGTCGGTGGCATCGACGAGGCCGAGCACGCGGAGACCGCGTACGAGTTCGGCAGCGGCATCGGCACCCGTAGCGGCAGCAAGCCCAGTGTCGCCGCCGGCGCCACTGCGGTCCTCGAGGGGAGCAACAAGTCATGAAGTTGGTCACCGCGATCATCAAGCCCTTCACGCTGGACGACGTGAAGGCGTCCCTGGAGCAGCTGGGCGTGCTGGGCATGACCGTCAGCGAGGTCCAGGGGTACGGCAGGCAGAAGGGCCACACCGAGGTCTACCGCGGTGCCGAGTACGCCGTGGACTTCGTGCCCAAGCTGCGCATCGAGGTCCTGATCGACGACACCGCCGTGGAGAAGGTCCTCGACGCCGTCGTGGAGGCCGCGCGCACCGGCAAGATCGGTGACGGGAAGGTCTGGGTGACGCCGGTCGACACGGTCATCCGGGTCCGCACCGGGGAGCGCGGCTCGGATGCCCTATAGGGCTCCGGAGTAGGCAGGGGGACGGCCGGATGGACAACGCCGAGACGGCCGTCGTCACGGCCGACGACCTGGTGCGAGCACGCGATCGGCTGCTCGCGCCAGGTCGGCGCCGTTTGACGGGGGAGTCGCTGCGCGAGGCGCTGGTGGACCTGCACGAGTTCTGGCTCACCGCGCACGCCTCGCAGGCGGGCGTCGGCGGACCGGGCAGCGGGGTCGCGCTGGTCGCCGTGGGGGGTTTGGGCAGGCGCGAGCTGGTGCCCTATTCCGATCTCGACCTGCTCCTGGTGCACAACGGGCACAAGGGCGTGGACGGGATCGCCGAGAAGCTCTGGTACCCGCTGTGGAACTCCGGCATCGGCCTGGACCACTCGGTGCGCACGGTCGGCGAGGCGTTGCGCGTCGCCGCCGGTGACCTGCGCACCGCGCTGGGGCTGCTGGACATCCGCCACATCGCGGGCGACCAGGAGATCAGCGGGCGGCTGACCGACAGCGCCCGGCAGGCGTGGCGGAGCGGGGTGCGCACCCGGCTGGACGAGATGGCCGAGTCGGCGTCGCGGCGCTGGGCGCGCAGCGGCGAGATCGCGCACCGCGTCGAGCCGGACCTCAAGCACGGCCGGGGCGGGCTGCGCGACGTCACGCTGCTGGACGCGTTGAGCGCGGCGCAGCTGACCGACCGGCCGTCCGCCGAGGTCAACGAGGCCCGCAAGCTGCTGCTGGACGTGCGCACCGAGCTGCGCCGGGTGGCGCGCAAGCCGCGGGACGTGCTCCGCGCGCAGGACGGCGACGAGGTCGCGACCGCGCTGGGCCTCCAGGACCGCTTCACGCTGGCCCGCTCGATGTCGTCCGCGGCCCGCACGATCGTCTACGCGGTGGACGTGGCCATGCGCACGGCGCGCGCCGCGGTGCCCAAGCGCGGACTGGGCGTGTTCGCCCGTTCCCCGCTCCGGCGCGCACCGGCCCGGCGTCCGCTGGACGAAGGCGTCGTGCTGCACGGCTCCGAGGTGGCGCTGGCGCGTGACGCCGTGCCCAGCCGCGACCCGGCGCTGCTGCTCCGCGTGGCCACGGCCGCCGCGCGCAGCAAGCACCCGATCGCGCCGGGCACGTTGGCCAAGCTCGCCGACTCCGCCCCGGAGCTGCGCCAGCCGTGGCCCCGGGAGGCGCGCGAGGAGCTGCTGGCCCTGCTGGGCACCGGCACGGGCTTGATCGACGTGGTCGAGGCGCTGGACCGCACGGGCCTGTGGGGCAGGCTCTTCCCGGAGTGGGGCGCGGTGCGCGACCTGCCGCCCCGCGACGCCGCGCACACCTGGACGGTGGACCGGCACCTGGTGCAGGCCACCGCGCACGCGGCCCGCCTGGTCACCAGGGTGTCGCGGCCCGACCTGCTGCTGCTCGGCACGCTGGTGCACGACATCGGCAAGGGCAGGCAGGCCGACCACTCCGAGGTCGGCGCGGCGCTCACCACGCAGATCGCCGAACGGCTCGGCCTGTGGCCGCAGGACGTGGCCACGCTCACCGCCCTGGTGCGCCACCACCTCCTGCTCCCGCACACGGCGACCCGACGCGACGTGGAGGACGAGGCCACCGTGCGCCGCGTGGTGGAGACCCTCGGCGGCGATCCGGTGCTGCTGGAGCTGCTCTACGCGCTGGCCGAGGCCGACGCCGTGGCCACCGGGCCGGGCGTGTGGTCGGACTGGAAGGCTTCGCTGATCAGCGACCTGGTCGCGCGCTGCCGCACGGCGATGGCGGGCGACCCGCTGCCCGAGCCGGAGCCGCTGGACCAGCGCCAGCGGGACCTGGCGCAGGCCGTGCTGGACAGCGGCAAGCCGGACGTGCTGGTCGACCCGGGCGACCACGCGGCCACCGTCACGGTGGTGGCGCCCGACCGGCCGGGCACGCTGTCGCGGGCGGCGGGCGTGCTCGCGCTCAACTCCCTGGAGGTGCACGCCGCGACGCTGCGCTCCCATGAGGGCGCCGCGGTCGACGTGTTCACCGTGTCGCCCCGGTTCGGCTCGCTGCCGGACGTGACGCTGTTGCGCGAGCAGCTCAGCCGGGCGCTGGACGGCTCCCTCGCGCTGGCCGACAAGCTCGCCGCGAAGGAGCGCGACTACGGCGGTCCGCCGCTGGACCCGCCACCGCCGAAGGTGCTCTGGTTCGACGACGAGTCGACCGGCGCGGTGGTGCTGGAGCTGCGCGCGGCGGACCGGATCGGGCTGCTGCACCACGTCGCGGACGCGCTGGAGCAGTCCGGTGTGGACATCGTGTGGGCGCGGGTGTCGACCCTGGGTTCCACGGTGGTCGACTCGTTCGCCATCACGGTGCCGACCGGCGTGGACGCCGACCGGCGCCGCAAGATCGAACGGGCCGTGCTGCTGGCCGCGCGCTGAGGTTGCGTAGGTCTACGCACAACCGACCAAGGGGGCTCACGCTGCCGGCGGACCCCCGTGCCGGGAGAAGCTTCTCCCGTGGCGCGGGGGGACCGCCGGGGTTCGGGGGGACGAGGCGGGACGACGCCACCACGTGGTCGGGAGCGGCCTGTCGAGGGGTCGGGCCGCCCCCGATCACGGCGGAACTCGTGGACGTCCGAAACGTCTCTTTAGTATGGATGCGATGACCGCTGTCGCCGTGAGGCCGCGCTCGCTGGTCGTGCTGGCCGGACTGCCGGGAGCGGGTAAGTCGACGCTGCTCGCCGCCGCCGACACCGACGGCGCGCCCGCCGTCGTGCTGGACTCCGACCAGGTGCGGACCGCGCTCCGCGCCCTGTTCCCCGACGCCCTGCCGTACCGGCTCTACCGCCCGCTCGTGCACCTCGTGCACCGGTTGCGCATCGCCTGGTTCGCGGTCACCGCGCGCGGCCTGCTGCTGGTCCACGAACCGTCGACCCGACCGACGACCCGCGCCGGCCTGGTCGCCGTGGGCGTGCTCACCAACCGGCCGAGGCACTTCCTGTGGCTGGACGCGAGCGCCGAGGAGGCGCTGTCCGGCCAGGTGGAGCGCGGCCGGCTGATCCGGTCCCGGTCGTTCACCCGGCACGTGCGCCGCGCGGACCGGCTGCGGCCCCGGTTCGCCGCGGGCGTGCCGCCACGTGGCTGGCAGGGCCTGACCCTGCTGACCCGGCGTGACCACCTGCGCCTGTCGGTGACGCCGGCGTGAACGGCTACCCTGAGTGCGAGGAACCCACCGACGACGTGCGAGGTCTGGCGGCATCGTGTTCAACACCCTTTCCGACCGGCTCACCTCGGTCCTGCAGAACCTGCGGGGCAAGGGGCGGCTGTCCGAGGCCGACATCGACGCGACCGCGCGCGAGATCCGGGTCGCGCTGCTGGAGGCCGACGTCGCGCTGCCCGTGGTGCGCACGTTCATCGCGAAGGTCAAGGAGCGCGCCAAGGGCGCCGAGGTCAGCCAGGCCCTGAACCCGGCCCAGCAGGTCGTCAAGATCGTCAACGAGGAGCTGGTCGGCATCCTCGGCGGGGAGACCCGCAGGCTCAACCTGGCCAAGAACCCGCCGAGCGTGATCATGCTCGCGGGCCTCCAGGGCGCCGGCAAGACCACCCTGGCGGGCAAGCTCGCCAAGTGGCTCAAGGGCCAGGGCCACACCCCGATGCTGGTGGCGTGCGACCTCCAGCGCCCCAACGCGGTGACCCAGCTCCAGGTGGTCGGCGAGCGCGCGGGCGTGCCCGTGTTCGCCCCCGAGCCGGGCAACGGTGTCGGCGACCCGGTCGACGTGGCCCGCAAGGGCATCGAGGAGGCCAAGCGGGCGCAGCACGACATCGTCGTGGTCGACACCGCGGGCCGCCTCGGCGTGGACGAGGAGATGATGCGCCAGGCCGTGGACATCCGTGCCGCCGTGCAGCCCGACGAGGTGCTGTTCGTGGTCGACGCGATGATCGGCCAGGACGCGGTGAACACCGCGACGGCGTTCCGCGACGGCGTCGGCTTCACCGGCGTGGTGCTCACCAAGCTCGACGGCGACGCCCGCGGTGGCGCGGCGCTCAGCGTCCGCGAGATCACCGGGCAGCCCATCCTGTTCGCCTCGAACGGGGAGAAGCTGGAGGACTTCGACGTCTTCCACCCGGACCGGATGGCGAGCCGGATCCTGGGCATGGGCGACATGCTCACCCTGATCGAGCAGGCCGAGCAGGCGTTCGACGCCGAGCAGGCCGAGGCCGCCGCGGTCAAGATGGGCTCCGGCCAGCTCACGCTGGAGGACTTCCTGGAGCAGATGCTGGCCCTGCGCAAGATGGGACCCATCGCGAACCTGCTGGGCATGCTGCCCGGCGCGGGCCAGATGAAGGACCAGCTGGCCAACCTGGACGAGAAGCACCTGGACCGGGTGCAGGCGATCATCCGCGGCATGACCCCGGCCGAGCGCGACGACCCGAAGATCATCAACGCCTCCCGCCGGCTGCGCATCGCCAACGGCTCGGGCGTCCGGGTCAGCGACGTGAACGACCTGGTCAACCGCTTCTTCGAAGCCCGCAAGATGATGAGCCAGATGGCGGGCCGCTTCGGCCTGCCCGGCGCGGGCGGCAAGAACAACCGCAAGGGCAAGGGCAAGAAGGGCAAGAAGGGCAAGGGCCGCGGCCCGACGCCGCCGAAGGTGCGCGGCGGGTTCCCCGGCATGCTGCCCCCCGGGATGCCCGGCATGCCGCCCCAGGGCGGCGGCCCCGCGCTGCCGCCGGGGCTGGGCGGCTTCGACCAGCTCCCGCCCGGCTTCGACCCGTCGAAGCTGAAGTTCGACAAGTGAGCGGCCTGCACCTGCGGGGCGTCGTCCTCCCCGAGGGCGGCGACCCGCGGGACGTGTGGGTGGTCAACGGGCGCATCCGCACGAACCCGGTGCCCGGCGCGACCACCGTCAGCACCGGCGGCTACCTGGTGCCCGGCCTGGTCGACGCGCACTGCCACGTCGGCCTGGGCGCCAAGGGCGCGGTCGACCTGCCCGAGGCGGTGGAGCAGGCCCTCACCGACCGGCGGGCGGGCGCGCTGCTGATCCGCGACTGCGGCTCGCCGCTGGACACCCGCCCGTTGCAGGAGCGCCTGGACCTGCCGCGGCTCATCCGCGCGGGCAGGCACCTGGCCCGGCCCAAGCGCTACATCAAGTACCTGGGCGTGGAGGTCGAGGACCCGGCCGACCTGCCGGCCGCGGTGGCCGAGCAGGTCGAGAACGGCGACGGCTGGGTGAAGCTGGTCGGCGACTGGATCGACCGCGCCACCGGCGACCTCGCGCCGCTGTGGACCGAGGACGTGCTCACCGAGGCGATCAAGGTCGCGCACGAGGGCAAGGCCAGGGTCACCGCGCACGTCTTCGGCGAGGACGCCCTGCCCGCCCTGCTCAACGCGGGCATCGACTGCATCGAGCACGGCACCGGCCTGACCGACGACACGATCGCGCAGATGGCCCGCAACGGGACGGCGCTCGTGCCGACGTTGATCAACATCGAGAACTTCCCGGCCATCGCGGCGGGCGCGGACAAGTACCCGGGCTACCAGAGCCACATGCGGGACCTGTACGCGCGCAACACCGCGACCATCGCCAAGGCCGTCGAGGCGGGCGTGCCGGTGTTCGCGGGCACCGACGCGGGCGGCGGCATCGAGCACGGCCGGATCGTGGACGAGATCAAGGCCCTCCACGGCGTCGGCATGACCCCGACCCAGGCCCTGGGCGCCGCCTCCTGGGCCGCGCGCGAGTGGCTGGGCTTCCCGTCGCTCACCGAGGGCGCGGCGGCCGACGTCGTGGTCTACGACGCCGACCCGCGCGAGGACCTCGACGCCCTGCGCCACCCGAAGCTGGTCATGCTGCGGGGCCGCATCCACGCCTGACCTCGGTGGCGGTAGGAAATCCGCGACCAGGGCGCCTGACGTGGAGTTCTTCCGCCACCCGAGGTGAGTTCTGCGGCCGTCAGGGTGATCTTGAACGGCCTCGTGCAGCACTCCGCCCCACCGGACCACTACGTTCGGACGAGTGGAGGAACAGCAGGACCGGGACAGCGGTCGGGCGCACTGGGGCTTCCTGGCGTTCTTCACCGGCCTGGGCGGCTACCACCTGGCGATCCTGGGCTTCACCGCCGCCACGGCCGACCGCTTCGCCGAGGTCGACATCACCGACCCGCCGGTGCTCGGCCCGCTCCTGCTGCTGGTCTTCCTGCCCAACGTCCTGCTGGGCCTCGGCCCGGTCGTCATCTCGTGGTACCGGGGCGACGGGCCGGGCAAGGACTTCGGCCTGCTGCCGACCGTCCGGGACCTCAAGGTCGGCCTGGCCGCCGGCGGCGCGGCGCTGCTGGCCGCCTGGCTGCTGGGCGCGCTGCTGCTGAGCATCAACCCGGACCGGTCCGGGTCGCTGGACGAGATCGAAGCGCTCTCCGGCGGCCGGACGATCTGGCTGGCCGCCGCGGCGCTGTTCGTGTTCCTCGGCGCGCCGCTGACCGAGGAGCTGCTCACCAGGGGCGCCCTGTGGCAGGCGCTGGCGCACTACCGCATCCCCAAGCTCGCGATCCTGGCCCTCACCGCCGTCGTCTTCGCGTTCCTGCACGAGGAGAGCTGGCGGATGCTGAGCCTGTTCGCCCAGGGGCTCGCCATCGGCGCGGCCCGCATGATCACCGGCCGGGTGGCCTCCAGCGTGGTGGCGCACGCCACGAACAACCTGCTGCCCGCCGTCTACCTGTACATCGGCTGACTAGGGTGGATGGCTGTGACACGACCGGATGAACCACCGCCGAGCCTGATCGCCAGCGTCCGCGCGGTCGGCCGGGGACCGGAAGCGGTGGACGCCGGCCAGCGCTGGGGCTTCGGCGCGTTCCTGCTGGTGGAGGCCGTCTTCATCCTCAGCGCGGTGTTCATCACCGCGGTGGCCCGCACGTCCGGCACGGACATCGGCACCTCGATCTCGTTCGTGCTGGTCGGCTCGATGGTCCCGACGGTCCTGGCCGCGGCGGTCGCGGTCACCATCACCTACCTGCGCGGCAACGGCCCGTTCCAGGACCTGCGGCTGGCCTGGGACTGGGCGGACGTCAAGATCGGCCTCAAGCTGGGCGCGCTCGGCCTCGTGCTGACCTACGTGGCCGCGGTGATCTGGTCGCGGGTCGTCGGCGACAGCAACGCCACCTCCGCGATCGGCGAGCTGGTCGACGGCGCCGGGCTGCCCGTCTCCGCCGCCGTCCTGATGTTCCTCTACGTGTGCTTCCTCGGGCCGGTGTGCGAGGAGGTCATCTACCGCGGCCTGCTGTGGGGGGCGATCGAGCGGCAGCGCTGGAGCCGGTGGGCGGCGTTCGTGCTGACCACGCTGATCTTCGCGGCCAGCCACCTCGAACCGCTGCGGACGTCGCTGCTCATCGTCATCGCGCTGCCCATCGGCATCGCCCGCCTCATCACGCGCAGGCTCACCGCGAGCGTGGTGGCGCACGTCATCAACAACTTCCTGCCCGGCCTCACCCTCCTGCTCGTCTCGGTCGGGGTGATGCCCGCGTGACCGCCCGCGGGATCGACCTCAACAGCGACCTGGGCGAGGGCTTCGGCATCTGGCGCCTGGGTGACGACGAAGCCCTGCTCGGCATCGTGACCAGCGCGAACGTAGCCTGCGGCTTCCACGCGGGCGACCCGTCGACCATGCGCCGTGTGTGCCGGCAGGCCGCCGCCGCGGGCGTCGCGGTGGGGGCCCAGGTGTCCTACCGCGACCTGGCGGGCTTCGGCCGCCGGTTCATCGACGCCGACCCCGCCGAACTGGCCGACGAGGTGCTGTACCAGATCGGGGCGCTGGACGCGTGCGCCAGGGCGGCCGGGACGCGGGTCGAGTACGTCAAGCCGCACGGCGCGCTCTACAACGCCACCGTGCACCACGACCGGCAGGCGCAGGCCGTCGTGGACGGCGTGCGGGCGTTCGGCGAGCTGCCCGTCCTCGGGCTGCCCGGCTCGCGCCTGCTCCACCACGCCGAACGGGCGGGCCTGCGCCCGGTGCGGGAGGCGTTCGCCGACCGCGCGTACACCCCGCAGGGCGCCCTCGTGCCGCGCACCGAGCCGAACGCCGTGCTGAGCGGCACGGACGCCGTGCTGGCGCAGGTGCTGCGCCTGGCCGAGCGCGGCGAGCTGGTCGCCGTGGACGGCACGGTGATCGCGGCGGAGATCGACTCCCTCTGCCTGCACGGCGACACCCCGGGCGCGGTCGAGCACGCGAAGCGGATCCGCGCGGCACTGGCGGACGCGGGCGTCCCCGTGGCCCGATTCGTGGTCCGGTAGACCCGTCTGGCAGAATGGTTGGTTGTTCGCCGAGGTCGGTCCCTCTCACCGTGCCATGGCGCCCCAGACACCTGGGCTTTCACCACCCGTGCCCCACTCGGGTGAGGACTGCCCGCACCTGAGCACACGAGAGCACGAGGAGCACCCACACCCGTGGCCGTCAAGATCAAGCTTCAGCGGCTTGGCAAGATCCGTCAGCCGTACTACCGGATCGTCGTCGCCGATGCCCGCACCCGCCGCAACGGCAAGGCCATCGAGACGATCGGCAAGTACCACCCGAAGGAAGAGCCGTCGTTCATCGCGGTGGACAGCGACCGCGCGCAGTACTGGCTGGGCGTCGGCGCGCAGCCGACCGAGTCGGTCCAGCGCCTGCTGGAGATCACCGGTGACTGGCAGAAGTTCAAGGGCCTGCCGGGCGCCGAGGGCACGCTGAAGGTCAAGGAGCCCAAGCCGAGCAAGGCGGACCTGTTCGCCGCCGCGCTGGCCGCCGCGGGCGACGCGCCGTCCACCGAGGCGACCACGCCGAAGAAGAAGTCGGCGAAGAAGGACGACGCCAAGAAGGCCGACGCCGAGGCCGCTCCCGAGGCTGCCAAGGACGAGGCGTGAGCTTGTTGGCTGACGCCCTCGAGCACCTCGTTCGGGGCATCGTCGACCACCCGGACGACGTCCGGGTGAACCTGGTCACGACCCGCCGCGGTCGCACGCTGGAGGTCCACGTCCACCCGGACGACCTCGGCAAGGTGATCGGCCGCAGCGGTCGCACCGCGACCGCCCTGCGCACCGTGATGGCCGGTATCGGTGGTCGTGGCGTGCGCGTCGACGTGGTCGACACCGACCGCTGAACGCGCACATGGACGTCGTCGTCGGCCGAGTGGCCAAGGCGCACGGGATCAGCGGCGAGCTCGCGGTCGACGTGCGCACCGATTCGCCCGAGACCCGGTTCGCGAAGGGCTCGGTGCTGGCCGCCAAGCTGCGCGACGGCACGTCCCGCAACCTCACCGTCGCAGCCGCCCGGAACCACTCCGGGCGGCTGCTGGTGCGTTTCGAGGAAGTGCTGACGCGCGACGTCGCCGAGACGCTGCGCGGCACGGTGCTGCTCGGCAGCACCGAGGACCTGCCGCCGACCGGCGACCCGGACGAGTTCTACGACCACGAGCTCGAAGGGCTGACCGCCGAGCTGGTGGACGGCACGAGGATCGGCACCGTGCTGGAGATCGTGCACGGGCCGGGCGGCGAGCTGCTCGTGGTCAAGCGCGAGAACGGCGACGAGACCCTGGTGCCGTTCGTGCGCGAGATCGTGCCGACGGTGGACATCGCGGGCAAGCGCGTCGTGCTGGACCCGCCCGAGGGCCTGCTCGATGCGGATTGACGTCGTCACGATCTTCCCGGAGTACCTGGACCCGCTCCGCGCCGCCCTGCTGGGCAAGGCGATCGACAAGGGCCTGATCAGCGTCGGCGTGCACGACCTGCGCGACTGGACGCACGACGTGCACAAGGCCGTGGACGACAGCCCGTACGGCGGCGGTCCCGGCATGGTGATGAAGCCCCAGGTGTGGGGCGAGGCGCTGGACGCGGTCTGCACCCCGGCCACCCGCCTGATCGTGCCCACGCCCGCCGGTCGGCCGTTCACCCAGCGGATGGCGCACGACCTGGCCGCCGAGGAGCACCTGGTGTTCGCCTGCGGCCGGTACGAGGGCATCGACCAGCGGGTGGTGGACGACGCGTCGCGCCGGATGCGCGTGGACGAGGTCTCCATCGGCGACTACGTGCTCGTCGGGGGCGAGGTGGCGGTGCTGGTCGTGGTCGAGGCCGTGGTCCGGCTGCTGCCCGGCGTGCTCGGCAACCCGAAGTCGGCCGCCGAGGACTCGTTCTCCGACGGCCTGCTGGAGGGCCCCAGCTACACCCGGCCCGAGGTGTGGCGCGAGCTGGCCGTGCCCGACGTGCTGCGCTCGGGCAACCACCGGGCGATCGACCGGTGGCGGCGCGACCAGTCGCTGCGCCGCACCCGCGAGCGCCGTCCCGACCTGCTCGACGCGCTGCCCGAGGGCGCGCTCGACAAGCACGACCGCAAGCTGCTGGACGAGCTCGACTAGGGGCGATTTCTCCCCGCCGCCCCTCGTCTGGCACACTGGACAGGTTGCTGCACCCGGTTCAACTCATCCGGCGTGCGCTAGGCCCGCCCCCGTGCGCGTGTGTAACTTGAGATGTTCCGCGCCCTGGGGGAGTACGCAATACACGTGAGGACGAGGACGGACCACCGATGAACACCCTGGACGCTCTTGACGCCCAGTCGCTGCGCTCCGACATCCCCAGCTTCCGGCCGGGCGACACGCTGAAGGTCCACGTCCGCGTCATCGAGGGCTCCCGCGAGCGGGTCCAGGTGTTCCAGGGCGTCGTGATCCGCCGGCAGAACGGCGGCATCCGCGAGACCTTCACCGTCCGCAAGGTCTCGTTCGGTGTCGGTGTCGAGCGCACCTTCCCGGTGCACTCCCCGAACATCGCCGAGATCGAGGTCGCCTCCCGCGGCGACGTCCGCCGGGCGAAGCTGTACTACCTCCGCGACCTGCGCGGCAAGGCCGCGAAGATCAAGGAGAAGCGGGACGCCAAGCCGGCCTCCTGACGCCGGGCACACGCGGAAGCAGTAGCCTGCCCACGTGGCAGATCCCGTGCACCGCTCCGCTGACGAAGACGGTCAGGATCCCGCAGTCGAGTCCACTCCGGACTCGACTGCGGGTGGCAAGTCGAAGAAGGACAAGAAGAAGCCCCCGCTCTGGCGCGAGCTTCTCGTGCTCGGGGCCACGGCCCTGGTCCTCACCATCCTGATCCAGACGTTCCTCGCGCGGGTGTACGTGATCCCGTCGCAGTCGATGGAGGAGACCCTCCACGGCTGTCCGGGGTGCAACAACGACCGCGTGCTGGTCGACAAGCTGGTCTACGACTTCACCGACATCGAGCCGGGCGAGGTCGTGGTCTTCCGCGGCCCCGAGACCTGGGGCAACAACGACTTCACGTCCAACCGCTCGGACAACCCGATCGTGGCGGGCATCCAGTCGGTCGCCTCCCTGGTCGGGCTCGCGCCGCCGGACGAGCGCGACTTCGTCAAGCGCGTCGTCGCCGTGGGCGGGCAGACCGTCGAGTGCTGTGACGAGCAGCATCGGGTGAAGGTCGACGGCAAGCCGCTGGACGAGCCGTACATCTACTGGCAGCCGGGCACCTCGCCGGAGAACCACGACCCGTTCGAGCCGGTCAAGGTCCCCGAGGGTCACCTCTGGGTGATGGGTGACAACCGCACCAACTCGACCGACTCGCGCAAGCAGGGCGGCGGCGGGCTGGCGGGCACCGTGCCCGAGGAGAACGTCATCGGCAAGGCCCGGGTCATCGTGCTGCCGCCGTCGCGCTGGCAGGGCATCGGCGACCACAACCCGCAGGCCGTCGCGCTCGGCGCGCCCGCGTGGCAGGGCGCCATCCCGGCGGGTGCCGGCGTGGCCGCGGCGTGGCCGCTGGTCTTCTTCGGCCGCAAGGTGCGCAGGCGGTTGACCAGGGCCTCACAGGTCTGATCGGTACGCTGGGCGGGTGGTAGACGTCGCATCGTCGCGCGGGTCCTCCGACGAGGGGGACCCGGAGCACGAGGAGAAGGTCGAGCAGTGGCGTGCCCGTGCGCGCAAAACGACCAAGCGCAAGGGTTCGTTCTGGAAAGAGCTGCCGATCCTGATCGGTGTCGCGGTGGTGCTCGCGGTGCTGATCCAGTCGTTCCTGGCGAAGGTCTACATGATCCCGTCGGAGTCGATGGAGCAGACGCTGCACGGCTGCTCCGACGGCTGCTTCGGCGACCGGGTGCTGGTGGACAAGCTGACCTACGACTTCACCGAGCCCGGACCCGGTGACGTGGTGGTCTTCCACGGGCCCGACAGCTGGATCAACCAGGACTTCGTGGCCGCCGAGCCGACGAACCCGGTGGTCAAGGCCGTGCACGGGCTCGGTTCGCTGCTGGGGTTCCCCTCGGCGAACGAGGAGGACTTCGTCAAGCGGGTCATCGCGGTCGGCGGGCAGACCGTGCAGTGCTGCGACGACCGCAACCGGGTCCTGGTGGACGGCAAGCCGCTGGACGAGCCGTACGTGTACTGGGCACCGGGTCGCAGCACCGTGCAGGAGTCGTTCGCCGAGCTGAAGATCCCCGAGGGCTTCCTGTTCGTGCTGGGTGACAACCGCAACGACTCGTGCGACTCGCGGTGCCAGGGCGACGGTCGCGAGGGCGGTCTGGTGCCGGTGGACAACGTGGTGGGCAAGGCCCGGGTGATCGTGCTGCCGCCGTCGCGCTGGCAGGGCGTGGGCGACCACAACCCGCAGGTCGTGGCCATCGGCGCGCCCGCGTGGCAGGACGCCCTGCCCGCCGGGGCCGGTCTGGCCGCGGCGTGGCCCGTGCTGCTGCTGGGCAAGCGGGTGAGGGCGCGGTTCCGGGGTTCGCGGCTGGGATAAGGTCGACAGGTGATCCGCAAGCCGCCTCGTGTCCAGGTTCGGCAGACCGCGGGCATCTGGGCCTTCGAGGCCGCGCTGGACCGGCGCGGTTTCGGTCCGGTGGCCGGCGTGGACGAGGCCGGTCGGGGCGCGTGCGCGGGGCCGCTGGTGGTGGCGTCGTGCGTGCTCAAGCCGGGTGACGCGGCGAAGTTCGACGGGCTCACCGACTCGAAGCTGCTCACCGCCGCCGCGCGGGACCGGATGTACGACCTGGTGCTCAAGCGGGCCCGGGACTACGCGGTGATCGTGATCCCGGCCGCCGAGGTCGACCTGATCGGCGTGCACGTGGCGAACATCGAGGGCATGCGGCGCGCTGTCGCACGATTGGGTGCACATCCCGGGTACGTCTTGACCGACGGCTTCCCGGTGCCCGGTCTCACCGCGCCGAACATGCCGGTGGTCAAGGGCGACCGGGTGGCGGCGTGCGTCGCGGCGGCGTCGGTGCTGGCCAAGGTCACGCGGGACCGGATCATGACCGGGCTGCACGAGGAGCTGCCCGTCTACGGGTTCGACGTGCACAAGGGCTACAGCACCCCCGAGCACGCGGCGGCGCTCGCGGAGCACGGCCCGAGTGCGCAACACCGCTGGTCGTATGCGAACGTGGCCGCCGCGGCGCAACGGCACGGGCTGGAACCGCCGCACGGGGTGGCGCGCGGCGTGATCGCCGCCGCCGTGGTCCAGAATGGGACAACCCCGCAGACCAGCGGTGGCAGGCTCGCGACGAGGAGGGGCGCGGATTCGATGATTACCCGCGCGGAGGCGTAATGAGTGCAGAGGATCTCGAGAAGTACGAGACCGAGATGGAGTTGTCGCTGTACAAGGAGTACCGCGACATCGTCAGCCAGTTCTCGTTCGTCGTGGAGACCGAGCGGCGGTTCTACCTGGCCAACTCGGTGGACGTGCAGGTCCGCAACGCGGACGGCGAGGTCTACTTCGAGGTGCGGATGTCCGACGCGTGGGTGTGGGACATGTACCGCCCCGCCCGGTTCGTGAAGAACGTCCGGGTGATCACCTTCAAGGACGTCAACGTCGAGGAGCTGGACAAACCGGAGCTGAGGCTGCCCGAGGACGGTCCGTTCAACTCCTGATACCCGCAAAGTCGCAGGGGCCTGCCCGAAGGGGCGGGCCCCTTTGCGTCTTTCGCCCCATACCACGCGATACCGACAATTTCCCTCGCGCTGTCCACAGCCCCTGAAGTTGTCCACAGCCGGCGAACTCCCCCTCGCCGGCCTCCCTCCCGCTCGGCAAGGTCGGAACCAGGACCGACCGATCGCGGGGGAGTGGGACATGGGCACGGCAACCGAGTTGGGCCGGCGCGGCGAGGACGCGGCGTGCCGGTACCTGGAGCACCAGGGGCTGTCGATCCTGGCGCGCAACTGGCGGTGCGACGACGGCGAGCTGGACGTCGTGGCGACCGACGGCGCGCGGCTGGTGGTGGTCGAGGTGAAGTGCCGTTCGGGCACCTCGCGGGGCACGCCGCTGGAGGCCGTGACGCCGGAGCAGCTGGAGCGGGTGCGCAGGGCGGCGTTGCGCTGGCTGAGCGCCCACCGGGTCGGCCGGGTGGAGATCCGGTTCGACGTGATCGCGATCGAGTGGCCGCCCGAGGGCCGGGTCCGGCTGCACCACCTGCGGGGTGTGTGATGGCGCTCGCGCGGACGTGGTCGGTCGCGTTGTTCGGTGTGGACGGCGTCCCGGTGGAGATCGAGGCCGATGTCGGCGTCGGGACGGTGAAGACGCAGCTCCTGGGCCTGCCGGACGCCGCGCTGCACGAGTCGAAGGACCGGGTGAAGGCGGCCGTGCGCAACAGCGGGCACGACTGGCCGTCCCAGCGCGTGACGCTGGGCCTGTCGCCGGCCACGCTGCCGAAGAACGGTTCCGGCTACGACCTGGCCATCGCGTGCGTGGTCCTGGCCGCGGCCAAGGTGATCCCCGGCGAGCGCCTGGCCGGCACGGTCCTGCTGGGCGAGCTGGCCCTGGACGGCCGGGTGCGCGCCGTCCGGGGCGTGCTGCCGGCGTTGGTGGCGGCGAGGCGGGCGGGGCTGACGGAGGCGGTCGTCCCGGTCGACGTGCTCCGCGAAGCCGCGCTGGTCGACGGGATGGCGGTGCACGGCGCCGCGACCCTGGTCGACGTCCTGTCGTGGTTGACCGGCGAGCACACCCTCCACCGCACCACCCCGCCCGCCCTGGCCCCGCCGCCGGACGGTCCGGACCTGGCGGACGTCATCGGCCAGCCGGAGGCGAGGTGGGCGCTGGAGGTGGCGGCGGCGGGCGGGCACCACATTCTGCTGACCGGCCCGCCGGGGACGGGCAAGACGATGCTGGCCCAACGCCTGGCCGGCCTGCTGCCGCCGTTGTCGCGGGAGGAGGCGTTGGGCGTCACGGCGGTGCACTCCGTCGCCGGGCTCCTGACCCCGGAGTCGCCGCTGGTGACCACGCCTCCGTTCATCTCGCTGCACCACTCGACGTCCACCGTGGCGCTGATCGGCGGCGGCACCGGCATGGCGAGGCCCGGCGCGATGAGCCGAGCCCACCGGGGCGTGCTGTTCCTGGACGAGGCCAGGGAGTTCGGCGCGGCCAAGCTGGAGGCGCTGCGCACCGCGCTGGAGGAGGGCGAGGTCCGGCTGGCGCGGCGTGACGGCATCGCCCGCTACCCGGCCCGGTTCCAGCTCGTGCTGGCCACCAACCCGTGCCCGTGCGCACCGCCGAAGGACATCGACTGCGTCTGCCTCCCGGCCGCCCGCAGGCGCTACCAGAGCAAGCTCTCGGGCCCCTTGCTGGACCGGGTGGACCTGCGGGTCGTGATGCGGCCCCTGACCGCGATGAGCGGCATCGAGGTCTCCCCACCGGAACCGACAGCCGCCGTCCGCGAACGCGTGCACAAGGCCCGCACCCGTGCCACCGAACGGTGGTCCGCCCACGGCTGGCTGACCAACGCCGAGGTCCCGGGCCCGGCCCTGCGCCGCGAGTACGCCCTGCCCCGCCCCGTCACCTCCGTCCTCGACCGAGCCCTGACCACCGGCACGTTGACCGGCCGCGGCGCCGACCGCTGCCTCCGCGTCGCCTGGACCCTCGCCGACCTGGCCGAAGTCGACCGCCCCACAACCGACCACGTGGCCGCCGCCCTGGAATTCCGAGAGCGCAGGAAGTCATGACCACCCACCCCGCCGCATCGCCGGAACCACCCACCTCCACCCAACCCTCAAGCTCCCCGCCCGCCACCCCGACCCGTCCCACCCCCATCACCTCACCCTCGGCCCTCACCACCACTGCCACCGCCACCGCCCTCGACCAGTCCCCACCCCTCTCGCGGACCTCCGCTTCGCCGACTTCCACCCCGGCCCTCGCGCCACCGACCGGGCTGTGGCGGAACCCGTCCCAGGACCCGTCGTTCGTCCCGTCCTCCCTAGCGCGAGCGGTGCCTGAGCTCGGGCCTCCCGTCGCCGAAGCAGGCCCGGCAGCCGGGCCCAGCCGGGACGAATGGTGGCGGTGGTCGTGAGTGGCGACGAAGTCCGGTTGGCGCGTGCCTACCTGTCGCGGGTGGCGGAACCGCCGGCGGCGGCGTTGGCCCGGTTCGTGGCCGAGGTCGGTCCGGTGCGGGCGGCGGAGAGGGTCCGGGCCGGTGAGGTGCCTCCCGGGGTCGGTAGCCAGACGTCGGCGCGCCGGGCGTTGGACCGGGCCGAGGAGGACCTGGAGGCGGCGGCGAAGATCGGTGGGCGCCTGGTGATCCCGGAGGACGACGAGTGGCCTCGTTGGCCCTTCAACGCCCTGACGATCGCCGCCGCCAACGGTGTGCGGTGCGGGGTGGAGCCGTTGGCGTTGTGGGTCCGCGGTGAGGCCGGTCTGGCCGCGATCACCGAACGGGCGGTCGCGGTGGTCGGCAGCCGGTCGGCTTCCGGGTACGGGCAGCACGTCGCCGGCGAGTTCGGGTTCGGGCTGGCCGAGGCCGGGGTCACGGTGGTGTCCGGTGCCGCCTTCGGCATCGACGGGGCCGCCCACCGGGGCGCGATAGTGGCGGGCGGCCTGACGATCGCCGTGCTGGCCTGCGGGATCGACGTCGCGTACCCCTCCGGCCACCAGGCCCTGCTGGACCGCATCGCGAGCCAGGGCCTGGTGGTGAGCGAGTACCCACCGACGCACACGCCCGCGCGTCACCGGTTCCTGACGCGGAACCGCCTCATCGCGGCCCTCGCCGAGGGCACGGTGGTGGTCGAAGCCGGACGGCGCAGCGGTGCCAAGAACACGGCGGCGTCGACGGCGGCACTCGGTCGGGTGCTCATGGCCGTTCCCGGACCGATCACGTCCAGCAGCTCGTCCGGCTGCAACGAGCTGCTGCGATCCGGGGTCGCGCTGCCGGTGACCAGCGTGGCCGAGATCATCGAGTCGACCGGTCGGCTCGGCGTCGACTTGGTCGAGGCCACCAGGAACACCGACACCGGACCGCCGCAGGGTGACGCGATGCGGGTCTTCGAAGCGCTGGGGCTGACGTTCGGGCACAGCCCGGAGGCGATCTCCGTGGAGTCCGGAGTGGAGCTGGCACGGGTGCGCGCGTTGTTGCCCCAACTGGAACTGGCCAGTCTCGCCGAGCGCGTGGAAAGCGGTTGGAAGCGCTCCCAGAACGGGAGTTGGCGTGGCGATACTTGACCAAGAGCGCTTGAGGGCGCAGCGTCAGGGGCTATGTCCCCGCAGCCGCCCGCTCGGACACGTCGTGTCGACCTGGTTCGCCTGCGTCGCGCGCTGCCCGCGGACGTGGCGACGGCCCTGGACCGCTACGAACGCCACCTCGCGATGGAACGCGGCCTCTCGCCGCATACGATGCGCGCCTACCTCGGCGACGTGGTCGCCCTGCTGGTCCACTTAGCCGGCGGCACGCCCGACAACGCCACCGTGGAAGCGATCGACCTGGCCGGGCTGCGGTCGTGGCTGGCTTCCCAGCACTCCGCAGGCGCGAGCCGGACGACGATGGCCAGGCGTGCCGCGTCCGCCCGCACGTTCACCGCCTGGGCCGCCCGTGACGGACTGCTCGCCGCCGATCCCGGCCCGCGGCTCTCCGCACCCCGGCCCCACCGGACGCTCCCCGCAGTGTTGCGGCCGGAGCAGGCCGACGCCGCCATGGCAGTTGCCGGAGTAGGTGCGGAACAGGGCGATCCGGTTGCGCTGCGTGACCGGGCCGTGGTGGAGTTGCTGTACGCAACAGGTGTCCGGGTCGCCGAGTTGTGCGGGCTCGACCTCGACGACGTGGACTACTCCCAAAGGGTGATTCGGGTTCTGGGCAAGGGTAGTCGCGAACGCACCGTGCCGTTCGGCGTTCCGGCCGAACGGGCTGTACGGCGCTGGGTGGAACACGGCCGATCCGCCCTGGTCAACGACCGTTCACAACGCGCGCTGCTGCTCGGTGCGCGCGGCGGTCGGCTCGATCCGCGTACCGCCAGGCGAGTTGTCCACGATGTAGTGGGTGCGGTACCCGGCACGGCCGACACCGGGCCCCACGGCCTGCGCCACTCCGCGGCCACGCACCTGTTGGAAGGGGGAGCGGACCTGCGCACCGTCCAAGAGCTTCTTGGTCACGCTACGCTCGCAACGACTCAGCTCTACACACACGTCACCGTCGAACGGCTGAAGGCGATCCATGACCGAACCCACCCCCGCTCCTGACGTCGCAGGGGGAGGTTCGCGGACCGCAACCGTGACCTCTCCCTCCGCCGCGCACGTCGGGACCTCGTCGGCGGCGCGCACCGCGACTGGGACGAACGGTCACCACGTCGACGACGAGCCGCTGCGCACGAACGGACACGCCCTGCCCGCGGCGCCGGGCAGACCGGCCCACGCGGCGTCCGAGTCGCGCACCGCCGATGACGTGGAAGCCGGGATCATCGCGCTGTGGCACAACTACGGCGAATCCCGCCTGCAAGCCCTGCGCGACCGCCTGGTGCTGCACTACGCGCCGCTGGTGAAGTACGTCGCCGGCCGGGTCGGCACCGGCCTGCCCGCGCACGTCGACGTGGCGGACCTGATCCAGTCGGGCATCTTCGGCCTGGTCGACGCGATCGAGAAGTTCGAGCCCGAGCGGGGGCTGAAGTTCGAGACCTACGCCATGCAGCGCATCCGCGGCGCGATCCTCGACGACCTGCGCTCGCAGGACTGGGTGCCGCGCTCGGTCCGCAGCCGCGCCCGTGACGTCGAACGCGCCCTGGAACGCCTCGGCGGCCGACTCCAGCGCACCCCGACCGACCGCGAGCTCGCCGCCGAGCTGAAGATCGGCCTGGGGGAGCTGCGCGAGCTCTACGCCCAGCTCCAGCTGACCAGCGTGGTCGCCCTGGACGAGCTGATCGCCGCCGGCCGCAGCACCGGCGGCGCGGGGTCGTCGCTGGCCGAGTCCCTGCCCGACGAGGGCGCGGAGGACCCGATCGCCACCCTGGTCGACCAGGACAGCCGCCGCCAACTCGCCGACGCGATCGCCCAGCTCGCCGAACGGGACCGCGTCGTGGTCACCCTGTACTACTTCGAGAACCTGACGCTGGCCGAGATCGGCAAGGTCCTGGGCGTCACGGAGTCCCGCGTGTGCCAACTGCACACCCGGGCGGTGCTGCGGCTGCGCACCAAGTTGAACGAGCAGCTGGAGGCTTGACACCCGACCGCCACCGGCGTCGGTCGACCTCCAACCCGGTAGAGCGCCGCGGTTCGGTGGTGGGTCCTGACGCGCGCCGCGAGCTGGTGAGCCGCCGGCCTGGCTGATTGCGGGATGCGCCGGGCACGAGCCGGCAGGGCCTTCGCCGCGCGAGGACACGGGTCGGCCGCGCGGGACCACCGCCAAGTCAGGGCGAGAGGGCTGCGGGACCTGTGGGTCGGCACCGGGCAGTGGCCTCGGCGGTGCGAAAAGCCGGTGTCGGGAAGCCGGGGTTCGGTAGCTGGGCAGGTGTGGCCGGATCAGATGTGACCAGGTCAGACGTCGGTGGACGAGGGATTGCTGGTTGCGGGGTCAGGCGTGGCTGGGCAAGGGTGGCTGGTGGGGAGTGGCCCGGTAAGGGGCGAGGTCGTGGCGAGTGGTGCTGGTAGGGCGGGCGGGTTGTCTCAGGGCGTGGGGCCGGTGGTGGGCGGGGGTCAGCGGTGAGTGGGCTCGTCCAGAGGTGGGGATGAGGGCTTCTGGCAGGGGCAGGTGGGGTGGGGGAGTAGGCGGACGCGGCCGTTGGTCAGCAGGTGCAGGGGGTCGAGGTAGGTGCGGGAGCGGGGTGGGGTCGGGCGGACCGCGCCCCAGTGCAGGCAGGCGTCGGTCGGGCAGCCCTCGTGGCCCGGCTGCAGGGTGCCGATCGGAGTTCCCCGGCGGACCCGCTGGCCGCGGTGGACGGTGGGGTGCACCGGTTCGTAGGTGGTGCGCAGGCCGCCGGGGTGGAGCAGGGAGACGAGCCGGCGGTCGGCCACCGGGCCCGCGTGCAGGACCACGGCGTCGGCGGCGGCCAGGACGGGGCTGCCCGGTGGGGCGGCCAGGTCGACGCCGCGGTGGCCGGCGGCGTACTCGGTGGCCGGGGGGTCGAAGGTGCGGACGACCCGGTGCGGTGGGGCCAGCGGCCAGGTGAAGCGGGGTGGGCGGGACGCCCGCGCGAGCGGGGCCAGGGGTAGCGTCACGGTGGCTGTCAAGGCCAGGACCAGCAGTGTTCGCATGGTGGGAGTCATGGGTCCAGGGTCGCCGGGCGCACCTGCGGCTACCAGTGGCTTCGGCTCACCTGTGGACAACTCGCGGGCCTGTGGACAACTCCCGGGCCCGGTTCGTGGTTCTCCGCCTGACCGGCGTACACTCGGTCCGCGGCCCGTGTGAGTGCGGGGCGACTTCGCGTGCCAATGCAGATCCGACCGAGTTTCGGCGTGGTCGAGTCACGGCGTCCAGCGGTCCAGAGGTGAGCTGCCTCCGGTTCGGACGGCGGCAGGGGCACCAGGGCGGCGGTCCGACCCGGCCCGCCGCGATCAACCGGAACGCGCGCCGGCCCACCGCCAGGCGCGCCTGAACGAAGAGGTGCGAACCCGGCCATGGCCGTCGTCACCATGAAGCAGCTGCTCGACAGCGGCGTGCACTTCGGGCACCAGACCCGTCGCTGGAACCCGAAGATGAAGCGCTACATCTTCACCGAGCGCAACGGCATCTACATCATCGACCTCCAGCAGACGCTGACCTACATCGACCGGGCTTACGAGTTCGTGAAGGAAACGGTCGCGCACGGCGGGTCGATCCTGTTCATCGGCACCAAGAAGCAGGCGCAGGAGGCCATCGCCAACGAGGCCCTCCGCGTCGGCATGCCCTTCGTGAACCAGCGCTGGCTGGGCGGCATGCTCACCAACTTCTCCACGGTGCACAAGCGCCTCCAGCGGCTCAAGGAGCTGGAGTCGATGGAGCAGACCGGCGGTTTCCAGGGTTTCACCAAGAAGGAAATCCTGATGATGAACCGCGAGAAGGACAAGCTGGAGCGCACGCTCGGCGGTATCCGCGACATGTCCAAGGTGCCCAGCGCCGTGTGGATCGTGGACACCAAGAAGGAGCACATCGCCGTCGGCGAGGCGCGCAAGCTGAACATCCCGATCGTGGCGATCCTCGACACGAACTGCGACCCGGACGAGGTCGACTACCCGATCCCGGGCAACGACGACGCGATCCGGTCCGCCGCGCTGCTGACCAAGGTCGTGGCCGAGGCCGCCGCCGCCGGTCTGATGCAGCGCTCCGGCGCGCGCACCCAGGCCGCCGACGGCGCCGACAAGCCCGAGCCGGGCGTCGGCACCGACGAGCCGCTGGCCGAGTGGGAGCAGGAGCTGCTCGTCGGCGCCGAGGCGACCGAGGCGCCGGCCGCGGCCCCCGCCGCCCCGGCCGAGGGCTCCGAGGCCGTCCAGTCCTGATCGCGAGCACGCCGCGCCCGCCCTCCACGGCGGGCGCGGCGTACCCGCAGGACCGGCACCGACCCGCTCCCCAGCACCACACCCAGCGCGTACACGCGTCGGCGAGCGAAGCCGACGATCAGACCGCAGAAGGAACGGAAATCGCACGATGGCGAACTACACCGCCGCTGACGTGAAGCGCCTCCGCGAGCTGACCGCCGCAGGCATGATGGACTGCAAGAAGGCGCTCGAGGAAGCCGAGGGCGACTTCGACAAGGCGGTCGAGATCCTGCGCATCAAGGGCGCGAAGGACGTCGGCAAGCGCGCCGAGCGCACGACCTCCAACGGCCTGGTCGTGGCCGAGGACGGCGTCATGATCGAGCTGCGCTGCGAGACGGACTTCGTCGCCAAGAACGCCGACTTCCAGGAGCTGGCCTCCCGGATCGTCGCGGTCGCCAAGGCCACCCGCCCGGCGGACGTCGACGTCCTCAAGGCCACCGACCTCGACGGCAAGGCCGTCGACGCGGTCGTCCAGGAGTTCTCCGCCAAGATCGGCGAGAAGCTGGAGCTGGCCAAGGTCGCCGTCTTCGACGGCACCGTGACCACCTACCTGCACCGCCGTGCCGCCGACCTGCCGCCCGCCGTCGGCGTGGTGGTCGAGTTCACCGGCGACAACGAGGACGCCGCCCGCGGCGCCGCGATGCAGATCGCCGCGATGCGTCCCCGCTACCTCACCCGCGACGAGGTCCCCGCGGACGTGGTGGCCAACGAGCGCCGCATCGCCGAGGAGACCGCTCGCGAGGAGGGCAAGCCGGAGGCGGCGCTGTCCAAGATCGTCGAGGGTCGCGTGAACGGCTTCTTCAAGGACGTCGTGCTCCTGGAGCAGGCTTCCGTGACCGAGTCCAAGAAGACCGTCAAGGCTGTCCTGGACGAGGCCGGGGTCACCGTGACCCGCTTCGCCCGGTTCGAGGTCGGCCAGGCTTGATCCGCGTGAGGGCGGGGTTGCGCGCAGACGTCGCGACCCCGCCCTTGCCGTGTCCAGAGGAGTACCTGTGAGCGCAGAGGTAGATCACCCGAAAGCGGATCACGCCGACGAGCAGCCCGTCCACGGCTACCGCCGGGTGATGCTCAAGCTGGGCGGCGAGATGTTCGGCGGCGGCGGTGTCGGCGTCGACCCCGACGTGGTGCAGACCGTCTCCCGCCAGATCGCCGCGGTCGTGCGGACCGGGGTCCAGGTCGCGGTCGTCATCGGCGGCGGCAACTTCTTCCGCGGCGCGGAGCTGCAGCAGCGCGGCATGGACCGCAGCCGCGCCGACTACATGGGCATGCTCGGCACCGTGATGAACTGCCTCGCCCTGCAGGACTTCCTGGAGCGCGAGCACGGCATCGAGACCCGCGTGCAGACCGCCATCACGATGGGCCAGATCGCCGAGTCCTACATCCCCCGCCGGGCCATGCGGCACCTCGACAAGGGGCGCGTGGTCATCTTCGGCGGCGGCGCGGGCATGCCGTACTTCTCCACCGACACGACGGCCGCGCAGCGCGCGCTGGAGATCGGGTGCGAGGTCGTGCTGATGGCCAAGGCCGTGGACGGCGTCTACACCGCGGACCCCAAGATCGACCCGGACGCGCTGATGTTCGACAACATCACCCACCGGGAAGTGCTCGAACGCGGCCTGAACGTCGCCGACGCGACCGCGTTCAGCCTGTGCATGGACAACAACATGCCGATCATGGTCTTCAACCTGCTCACCGAGGGGAACATCGCGCGAGCCGTGCGCGGTGAGAAGATCGGCACACTGGTGAGCACCCCCGGTGGTCGCCCGTCCTTCTAGACCTGCTGGGATTCGAGCCGAACTGCGCACACCAAGGGAGTCAGCCGTGATTGACGAGACCCTCCTCGACGCCGAGGAGAAGATGGAAAAAGCGGTGTCCGTGGCGAAGGAGGACCTGGCCGCGGTGCGCACCGGCCGTGCCAACCCCTCGATGTTCTCCCGCATCGTGGTCGAGTACTACGGTTCGCCCACCCCGCTCAACCAGCTGGCCAGCGTCGCCATCCCGGAAGCGCGCATGGCGGTGATCAAGCCCTACGACGCGAGCCAGCTCAACGCCGTCGAGAAGGCCATTCGCGACTCCGACCTGGGCGTGAACCCCAGCAACGACGGCTCGATCATCCGCGTGGTGATCCCGCAGCTGTCCGAGGAGCGCCGCCGCGAGATGGTCAAGGTCGCCAAGGGCAAGGGCGAGGACGCCAAGGTGTCCGTCCGCAACATCCGGCGCAAGGCCAAGGAAGAGCTGGACCGCCTGGTCAAGGACGGCGAGGTCGGCGAGGACGAGGGCACCAGGGCCGAGAAGGAACTGGAGAACGTCACGCACCGCTACGTCGCCCAGATCGACGAGCTGGTCAAGCACAAGGAAGCCGAGCTGCTCGAGGTCTAGGCGGTCACGTCGGGGTCGACGGGTCGGGTCAGCAGTCCGCGCGCTTCAGTACGCGGCCGTGATGGGAGCACAACAGGTGTCAGGCGGCGGTGACCAGGGCGCGCCGGAGAAGAGCGCGTCACGCGCGGGGCGCAACCTGCCCGCGGCCATCGCCGTGGGCGTCGGCTTGGGCGCGGTCATCCTCGTCGCGCTGCTGACGGTGCGCGAGCTGTTCGTCGGCGTCGTCGCGATCGCCGTCGCGGTGTCGGTGTACGAGCTGGCGGGCGCGTTGCGGCGGGGCGCGGGCATCCGCGTCGGCCTCGTGCCCGTGCTGCTGGGCGGGCAGGCCGTGGTGTGGCTGGCCTGGCCGTACGAGCGCGGCGGTGTGCTCAGCGCGTTCGTGGTGACGATCCTCGTGTGCCTGATCTGGCGGCTGAAGGACGGCGCGGACGGCTACCTGCGCGACGTCACCGCGTCCATCTTCACGGTCGCCTACGTGGCCGTGTTCGCGTCCTTCGCGGTGATGCTGGTCGTGCCGGACGACGGGGTGTTCCGCGTCCTGGCGTTCCTGATCGGCGTGGTCCTGTCCGACACCGGCGGCTACGTGGCCGGCGTGCTGTTCGGCAAGCACCCGATGGCCCCCACCATCAGCCCGAAGAAGTCCTGGGAGGGTTTCGCGGGCTCGATGGTGGCGGGCATGGTCGGCGGCGCGCTCACCGTCGGCCTGATGCTCGACGGCCAGTGGTGGCAGGGCGTGCTGTTCGGCGCGGCCCTGGTCGTCACCGCGACCGCCGGCGACCTGGTCGAGTCGCTGATCAAGCGCGACCTCGGCATCAAGGACATGGGCACGCTGCTGCCCGGTCACGGCGGCCTGATGGACCGGATGGACTCGCTGCTGCCGTCCGCCGTGGTCGCCTGGCTCCTCCTGCACGTGTTCGTGCCCGGCTAGGTCGTTGTTGCCCGGCTAGTCGTCGTACGGGTCGTCCACGCGCGTCTCGGTGGCCTCTTCCTCCGACAGGGGAGTGGTCCGGGACGGGTCGATCACGGAGAACACCGCGCCCGCGTGGTCGGCGACGACCGTGATCCGGCCGAACGGCGTGTCGTACGGCTCCACGGTGACGCGCCCGCCCAGCTCCAGCACCCGGGTGGCGGCGGAGTCGGTGCCGATCTCCGGCGCGGCGGTGAAGTACACCATCCAGTGCGCCGGGGTGTCCGGCGTGAACGCCCGGCCCATCCGCTGACGGCCCAGCACCGTGTGGCCCTGCACGCCCCACAGCGTGTAGTCCACCGCCTGACCGTCACCGATCTGGGTGATCTCGTAGCCGCACAGCTCGCCGAAGAACTCGTCCGCGAGCTGGCCGTCACGCGTGTTCAGCTCGGCCCACGCGTACGCGCCGTGCCCGTCCGTGCCGAACACCCAATCGGGTGGAACGTGCCGGAAGCCGACCACCGCGCCGGTCGGGTCGGCGATCACGGTGACCGTGTCCGAGGGCTCGCCGAGCACCTCGCCGCCCAGCGCGAACGCCTTCTCGGCGGTGGCGCGGGCGTGGGGCGTGTTCAGGTACAGCGTCCACGCGCTCGGCTGGGCGGCGACCACCAGTTCGGCCACCGGCACGCCGTCCACCAGCGCGATCGCGTTGCCGGGCGCGTCGGCGAAGTTCCAGCCGAACAGCCCCGAGTAGAAGTCGACCGCGGCCGGGAGGTCGGTGGTCGCGATGTCGACCCAGCACGGTGCGCCGTGGTGCAGCTCGGCCAGGGCGGGAGAATTGGGGACGATCGACACCACGTACCTCCTGCGTGCTGGGTATTCGATCACGCTACGGCTCTAGAGTCGTCCCGTGAAGGGATTCGTCCGCGCCGCGTTGGCCGCCGTCCGGCCTGTCGACGTCCTGCCGAGCCCGAACATCTGGCGCTGGCCCGAGGTCTACGAGGTGGAGAACCGCGCGCAGGACGTGGACGGGGCCATCTGGGGCGCGCTGCGCGAGGAGTGCGACTGGACCGGGCGGGACGTCGTCGACGTCGGGTGCGGCGACGGGTTCCACCTGCCGGTGTTCGCGCGTGAGGCGCGTTCGGTGATCGGCGTCGAGCCGCACCCTCCGCTGGTGCAGCGCGCTCGGGCGCGGGTGGCGGACGTGCCGAACGCCGAGGCCGTGGCCGGGCCCGCGCAACGGCTGCCATTGCGTGACGCGACCGCGGACCTGGTGCACGCGCGGACGGCGTACTTCTTCGGTCCGGGCTGCGAACCGGGGCTGCGCGAGGCGGACCGGGTGCTGCGGCCGGGTGGAGCGCTGGCGATCGTGGACCTCGACGGGCTCGCCGAGCCGTACGGGCCGTGGCTGTGCGCCGACGAGCCGCGCTACAACCCGGTGGACGTGGAGCGGTTCTTCGCGGACCAGGGGTTCTCGTTGCGCCGGGTGCGCGCGCTGTGGCGGTTCGAACGCCGTGCGGACCTGGAGGCCGTGTTGCGCATCGAGTTCTCCGAGGGGGTCGCGGAGAAGGCCATCGCGCACACGCCCGGCCTGTCGTTCGAGGTCGGCTACCGCGTGCACGTGCGGCGCAAGCCCACCGGCATTGTGCTGCCTTGATAGCGCTCACATAGGATTCGGACCGTGGAGAACAGGAACGCGGGCAGGTTGGGTCGGCAGGTCGGCGTCGTGGGTCTGGGCTGCTGGCAGCTCGGCGCGGACTGGGGCCAGGTCGAGGAGTCCGACGCGCTGGCCGTGCTGCACGCGGCCGCCGACACCGGCGTGAACTTCTTCGACACCGCCGACGTCTACGGCGACGGCCGCAGCGAGACGTTGATCGGCAAGTTCCTCCGCGAGCGCGGCGACGCGGGCATCACGGTGGCCACCAAGATGGGCCGCCGGGTCGAGCAGACGCCGGAGAACTACACCCGCGAGAACTTCCTGGCCTGGAACGACCGGTCGCGCGCCAACCTCGGCGTGGACACGCTCGACCTGGTCCAGCTGCACTGCCCTCCGACCCCGGTCTACTCGACCGACGAGGTGTTCGACGCCCTGGACGAGATGGTCGAGGCCAAGCGGATCGCCGCGTACGGCGTGAGCGTGGAGACCGTCGAGGAAGCGCTGACCGCGATCGCCCGGCCGGGTGTCGCCAGCGTCCAGATCATCCTGAACGCGCTGCGGCTCAAGCCACTGGAGCGGGTGCTGCCCGCGGCGGCGGAAGCGGGCGTGGCGATCATCGCCCGCGTCCCGCTCGCCTCGGGCCTGCTGTCCGGCAAGTACACGGCGTCGACCACGTTCTCGGCCGACGACCACCGCAACTACAACCGCAACGGTGACGCGTTCGACGTCGGCGAGACGTTCTCCGGCGTGCCGTTCGAGGTGGGCCTGGAGGCGGTGGAGCGGCTGCGGCCGCACGTGCCCGCCGGCGCCACCATGGCGCAGTTCGCGCTGCGGTGGATCGTGGACCAGCCCGGTGTCACCGTGGTCATCCCAGGCGCGCGCAACGCCGAGCAGGCTCGGGCCAACTCGGCCGCCGCGGACCTCGCGCCGCTGCCGGCGCAGGCGCTGGACGAAGTGCGCGCGGTGTACGACTCGCTGATCCGGCCGCTGGTCCACGACCGCTGGTAGGTCACTCCTCCGGGTCGTCCTCCTCGACGTCGAGCTCGCCGAGGATCGCGTACAGCTTGCGGCGGGCCTCGCCGAGCACTTCGACGGCGCGGGCCTGCTGCTCGCGCGTGCCCGCGTGCGCCATCTGCTGCATGGCCGCGCCCAGGTGGCGTGCGGCCGTGCGCAGCTTCGCGGCGTGCGCGTCGAGGTCGTCGTTGACCTGCTGCCACGGCGGCGCGCCGTCGAGCTTGGCGGCCTCCTCCCGACCCGACTCGGTCAGCGTGAACAGCTTCTTGCCGCCCGCCTCCTCGGTGGAGGCGACGAGGCCCTCGTCGGCCAGCAGCTGGAGGGTCGGGTAGACCGAGCCGGGGCTGGGCCGCCAGAGGCCGTCGGTGCGGCGGCCGATCTCCTGGATCATCTCGTAGCCGTGCATGGGGCGTTCGGCGAGCAGCGTGATGACCGCCGCGCGGACGTTGCCCCGGCGCTGCCTGCCGCCGCGCCCCCGTCCCCGGCCGTGACCGCCGAAGCCGGGTGGCTCGGGTGGGAGCGGCGGGCCGGGGAACGGGCCGCCGCGGTCGAAGCCGCCGCCGCCGAACCCCCTTCGTGGATCTCCGAAACCGTGCTCGCGGTGGAGCCGGTGGTCGTGGTGCCGGTGTCCGTGTCCGTGGAAACGCATCTTCATGCTCCTTGTATCGATCGGTTGCGACGTGTCGACGATATATCGGAACGTATCGCGATGCAACGGTGATGGCGGTCGCAGTCGGCGTGGTCCTGTGCACTCCGCGCGCATGGGACACTGGAGGGCGCTATGACTGCCCTCCCCCTCGTCTTCGACGCGCCCAAGCGCGGCCTGCCGCCGCGCCACCTCGCCGACCTCTCCGCCGACCAGCGTCGAGAGGCGGTCGCCGCGCTCGGTGAGAAGCCGTTCCGCGCCGCGCAGCTGTCGAACCACTACTTCGGCCGGTTGACCGTCGACCCCGACGCCATGACCGACATCCCAGCCGCCACCAGGGAACGCCTGGTCAACGACCTGATGCCGCCGTTGTGGACGGAGCTGCGCAGCGTCGAGGCGGACGGCGGCACGACCCGCAAGACGTTGCTGCGCGCCCACGACGGCACGTTGGTCGAGAGCGTCCTGATGCGCTACCCGGACCGCGCCACGCTGTGCATCTCGTCGCAGGCGGGCTGCGGCATGGCGTGCCCGTTCTGCGCGACCGGACAGGGCGGCCTGACCCGGAACCTGTCCACGGCGGAGATCGTGGACCAGGTGCGGCGGGGCGCGGCGGCCATGCGCGACGGCGAGCTGCCCGGCGGCCCCGGACGGCTGTCGAACATCGTGTTCATGGGCATGGGCGAGCCGCTGGCCAACTACAAGCGCGTCGTGGAGGCGGTCCACCGGATCTGCGACCCGACGCCGGACGGGCTGGGCATCTCGCAGCGCTCGGTGACCGTGTCGACGGTGGGCCTGGTGCCCGCGATCCGGAAGCTGACCGAGGAGGACCTCCAGGTCCGGCTGGCCGTGTCGCTGCACACGCCGGACGACGAGCTGCGGGACACGCTGGTGCCGGTCAACACGCGGTGGAAGGTCGCCGAGGTCCTGGAAGCCGCCCGCGGCTACGCCGACCGCACGGGTCGCCGGGTGTCGATCGAGTACGCCCTGATCCGCGACGTCAACGACCAGCCGTGGCGCGCGGACATGCTGGGCAAGCTGCTGCGCCGGCACCTGGGCCAGCTGGTCCACGTCAACGTCATCCCGCTGAACCCGACGCCGGGCTCGAAGTGGGACGCGTCGCCGAAGCCGGTGGAGCGCGAGTTCGTGCGCCGGGTCAACGACCAGGGCGTCGCGTGCACCGTGCGCGACACGAGGGGCCAGGAGATCGCGGCGGCCTGCGGGCAGCTCGCGGCCGAGGGCTGATTTCCTCGATCGAGTGGTTTCGGGGGCCAGGAGACCTGGCTCTACCGGACAACTTTCCTGGTTGAGCCACTTTCTTCTCAGAGGAAAGTGGCTGCAGCGGGAAAGGTTTCTTGCTCACCGTAACTCGCTGTGACACCGTATGGCCATGAACGGTCCGACCGGGACAGGGCTCGAGCTCCTGCAACAAGGTCTTGACCACCTGGCCAACGTGCTCGAACCGAACGTACGGCTGGTGCCACGCCTGGACGTGGCGCGGTACGGCGGTGTGGACGCGATAGTCGACCTGCTGCCATCGGACGGTGGTGCCCCGGCGCAGTTGGCGGTCGAAGCCAAGACGAAGTTGACCCCACGCCAGGTGGAGGACCACCTGCTACCGCGTTCGGAGCTCATCAAACAGCTCTACGGCACGAACCTGCTGGTGTTGGCTCCCTGGCTGGCCCGGCGAACCCGCGAACTCCTGCGCGAGCACGAGATCGGCTACCTGGACCTGACGGGCAGTGTCGACCTCCGCGTCTCACGTCCCACGATCGTCATCCACACCGAGGGAGCGGCCAGAGAACCTCGTGGCGGTAACGCGTCGAGCGTCGGGAGCCCGACGCTGGCCGGGCCGCGAGCCGGCCGCTTGGTCCGCGCGCTCGTCGACCACTCGCCGCCATACCGCGCGACGCAGCTCTCGGAAGCGACCGGGCTGAGCCTTCCGTGGGTCTCCAAGCTGCTGGCGCAGCTCAACGACCAGCTGCTGATCCGTCGTGACGGCAGGGTCGTCGTGCACGTGGACTGGGCGGACCTCCTTCGCGCGCGCGCCGAGGCATATGGCCTGCTCCGGCACAATCCGTACGTTTCGTTCGTGGCACCCAACGGGATCCGACGGGTGCTGGACGACATGGCATCGGGCGTGCTCGGAACGTCCGGTGACGAGCCCGAGGTGATCGTCACCGGTCACTACGCGGCCAGTGCGGTAGCGCCATTGGCTTCGGGCGGTCAGTTGATGCTCTACGTCCGCGCCGGCCTGGACACGGTGGACGGGGTGGCGGACCGGTTGGGGCTGCTCCGTGTCGACGCCGACGCCGACGCCGACGTGCTCGTGCTGCAAGCACACGACGATGTCGTCTTCACCGGCCGGCGGGACGTCGGAGGTGTGCCGCACGTGGCGCTGAGCCAACTGGTCGTCGACTGCTTGGCAGGACCGGGCCGGTTGCCCGCCGAGGGGGAGGCGGTGCTGCGGTACATGACCGAACACGAGCACGAGTGGCGTGACACCGAACTGTCGCGCGTCGAACCCCGGTAGGAGTCGCAGTCCATGTCGAAAGCCCCGGATGGTGTTGATCCGGACCAGCTCAACATCACCGCTCGCACAGTGCTGCTCGACGGGTTGGAGGCGCTTGCACCGCACCGGGTCGCCATAACGGTGATCGGTGCTCAAGCGGTATACCTGCGCACGACCCAGGCGACGCTCCGGAGCGCCGCTTACACCTCGGACGGTGACCTGGCCCTGGACCCCGACCTCCTCGGGGACGAGCCGCTGATCAACGAGGCGTTGGCGGAAGCCGGATTCACACTGCGGGACCCGAACCAACCCGGCCTGTGGGTCAGGTCCGAGGTCATCGCCGATCAGCGTGGAGGTCCACGTCGCGGGTCCGGTGGCCCTGCTCGTGGCCAAGGCGTTCAAGATCAGGGACCGTCTCTCGGACGCGGCAGGAAATCGGCCCGACCGTCTCGTCAACAAGGATGCGGCCGACGTGCTGCGGATCATGATGTCGATTCGACCTGCGGAGGTCGTCGCCTCGTTCGCGGCCTTGATCCACGATCCCCGGGTCGGAGAGGTCGCGACCGAGGGCTTGGCGCTGCTGCGGGCGCAGTTCGGCGGCGCGGACACGCCGGGTGTGCGGATGGCCATCGAAGCGCTGGCCGGTGACCTGAACGCGGAGCGGATCCGAGCGCTGGCGCCTGCGTACGTCCGCAGCCTCGACGCGGTATGACGCGGCCGGCCTCCAGCGGCCGTTCCAGCCTCGCGGAGCTCGGGCAGCCGAAGCCGGTGGAGCGCGAGTTCGTGCGCAGGGTCAACGACCAGGGCGTCGCGTGCACCGTGCGCGACACGAGGGGCCAGGAGATCGCGGCGGCCTGCGGGTAGCTCGCGGCCGAGGGCTGACCGGTCGGTCACGCCGGGCGTTCGACGCAGCGCGTCACGAGCGCCCGGCGGTGACGGCGTGGCACCGGCCCGTCGCCGGGGCGAGCGGCCGGGTGGGTCGGCCGCGCGGGGCCTAGCGGCGCCAGGAGGTGCGGCTGCGGACCTGGTCCCAGATCAGCAGGGCGGCCATGGCGGTGCCCGTGGCGATCACCCAGATGTTCTCGGTGCGGCCGTGGTGGTTGCCGATCAGCAGGGCGAACACGCCCAGGGTGGAGAGCCAGCCGGCGATCTTGATGCCCTTGGGGAACGTGCCGTGCCAACCCCACTCGGCCGAAGGCTCCTCGTGGGGGTCGACCGACGGACGCTTGTCCAGTTCCGAGGACGAAGACACAGCCGCACGACCTTCCTGCCCGATCACGTTCATCAACGGCGTCATCGTCCCACACAGCCGCGCCACCCGAGACGTGAGGTGCGCGGCACCGCCGCGGCGTCTACCCTCGGCCCTCGCGCGTGTTCGCCGCGTGTTCGCCGCACCCCGCCAGGCCGGAACGGGCACCTCGACTGCCCAGAAGGGCGACGAGGTTGACCGAACAGCCGGTAGCGGGCTTCCACCCGGCCGAGGGCCGCACGCCCGACACCTCCGCCCCCGTCGAAGTCGGCCTGCACGGCGTCACCAAGCGCTTCTCCGACCAGACCGCCGTGGACGGCGTCACGTTGCGGATCCACGAAGGCGAGTTCTTCTCCGTCCTCGGCCCGTCCGGCTGCGGCAAGACGACGCTGCTGCGCATGATCGCCGGGTTCGAGGACCCGACGGCGGGCCGGATCGAGCTGGACGGCGTGGACGTGGTCGGCGTGCCGCCCTACCGGCGCGACGTGAACACCGTCTTCCAGTCGTACGCCCTGTTCCCGCACATGTCGGTGTGGGACAACGTCGCCTACGGCGTCAAGCGCAAGGGCGTGCGGGGCGCGCGGCTCAAGCAGGTGGTGGGCGAGCACCTGGAGCTGGTCCGCCTCGACCGGTACGCCAAGCGGCGGCCCGCGCAGCTCTCCGGCGGTCAGCAGCAGCGCGTCGCGATCGCCCGCGCCCTGGCCGCCGGGCCGCGGTTGCTGCTCCTGGACGAGCCGCTGGGCGCGCTGGACGCGGTGCTGCGCAAGGAGTTGCAGATCGAGCTGATGCGCATCCAGCGCGAGGTCGGCACCACGTTCCTCTACGTGACGCACGACCAGGAGGAGGCGCTGGTGCTGTCCCACCGCGTCGCGGTGATGAACGCGGGCCGGCTGGCGCAGGTCGGCTACCCGGAGGACGTCTACGAGCGCCCCGCCACCCGGTTCGTGGCCGGGTTCATCGGCACGTCCAACATCCTCGACGCCGACGTGTCCGGTGTGGACGCCGGGTGGGCGCTGCTCGACGCCCCCGGCGTCACGGGCCTGCGGGCTCCCCTGAACGGACGCGAGGTCCGCCACGGGCAGCGCGTCGCCGCGACCGTGCGCCCGGAGAAGGTGCACCTGCACGACCTCGACGACGAGCCGCCCGCGGGCTGGTGCGTGCTCACCGGCACCGTCCGCGACGTCGTCTACACGGGCGTGTCCACGCAGTACGTGGTGGACGTGCCGGGCGGGGCGGAACTGGTCGCGTTCGTCCAGAACACCCGCCGCGTCGCCGACGCGGGCTCGCCGGGGCAGCCCGTGCGGATGGCCTGGGACCCCGACTTCACCGTGCTGCTGGGGAGCGCCGATGACTGAGCAGAACCTCCGGATCGCCCGCCTCTGGGACACCGGCAACGCCCGGGTCACCCGCCGCGCGGTGCTGCGCTCGACCGCGTTCTTCGCCCTGGCCGCCACCGGGGCGTGCGGTGTCGGCGACGCGCCGTCGACCGGCACCAGCGGCGCGGCGCCCACCTCGAAGGCGAGGGCGACCAACGCGGTGGCCGAGCCGAAGCTGAACTTCTACAACTGGACCGACTACATCGCGCCCGCCACGCTGTCCGGCTTCAAGGACGCCACGGGCATCGACGTCACCTACGACAACTTCAGCTCCAACGACGAGATGGAAGCCAAGATCGCCTCCGGCGCGGCCGGGTACGACCTGGTGGTGCCCAGCGACAACTTCCTGCGCCGGTTCCTGCGCTCCGGGCTGCTCACCCCGCTGGACCACGACCTGCTGCCGAACCTGAAGAACCTGGACCGGCGGTTCACCGAGGCCGACTACGACCCGGGCAACGCCTACTCGGTGCCGTGGGCCTGGGGCACGACCGGCCTGGCGTACTCGACGTCGCAGCTCGGCGACGTGATCGGGTTCTCGGCCTTCGACCTGGCCGCCGCGCAGGGCCGCAGCACGATCCTGGACGAGGCCCGCGACGCGCTGGCGCTCGGCCTGCTCAAGCTCGGCCACGACCCGAACACCACCGACGGGAAGCAGCTCGCCGAGGCCGTCACCGTCCTGCTGGAGCTGAAGAAGAAGCTCGGCCAGATCACCTCGGACGTGATCGAGCCGCTGACCTCCGGCCAGGTGCCGCTGGCGCAGGCGTACTCCGGCGACGCGTTCCAGGCCCGTGCGGCGAACGAGGACCTGGCCTACGCCATCCCGACCGAGGGCGGCCTGACCTACGTCGACCTGCTGTGCGTGCCGAAGGACGCGCCGCACGCGGAGAACGCGCACCGGTTCGTCGACCACGTGCTGGAGCCGTCGGTCGGCGCGGCGCTGGCCAACGCCATCCGGTACGGCAGCCCCAACGAGGCCGCGAAGCCCCTGATCGACCCCGAGCTGCTCAACGACCCGCTGGTGTACCCGCCGGCCGAGCTGCTGGCCAAGCTGCCGTTCACCAAGGACCTCGGCGCGGACGTGGAGGCCCGCTACGCCGACGCGTGGACCAGGGTCAAGACCGGCTGATGGCCCGGCCGCGGTGGCTGGTCGCCACCGGTCTGCTCGCGCCGACCGGGGTGTGGCTCGGCCTGTTCCTGCTCGCGCCGCTGGCGCTGGTGGTGCAGTTCAGCTTCGCCACCCGCGACACCGGCGTGGCGCGCGCCGTGCTGCCGTGGACGCTCCGGGCGTACGCGACCGCGCTGGACCCGGCGTTCCTGCCGATCTTCGGCCGCACGCTGGCGTACGCGGGCGTCACCACGGCGTTGTGCCTGATCCTGGGCTTCCCGCTGGCCTGGTTCATCGCCCGGCACAGCGGGCGGTACCGGACCGCGCTGCTGGCGGCGGTGCTGGTGCCGTTCTGGTCGAGCTACCTGGCGCGGATCTACGCGTGGAAGGCGCTGCTGGACGGTGACGGGCTGGTCAACCGGCTGCTGGGAGCAGTGGGGCTGGGCCGTGACGGCGGGTTCCTGCTGACGCACGGCGCGGTGGTGGTGGGGCTGACGTACGGCTTCCTGCCGTTCATGGTGCTGCCGCTGTACGTGGCGTGCGAGCGGTTCGACCACCGGCAGGTGGAGGCGTCCTACGACCTGGGGCACGGTCGGGCGTCGACGTTCCTCCGGGTGGTGCTGCCGGGCGTGTTCCCGGGTGTGCTGGCCGGGTCGTTGCTGGTGTTCGTGCCGGCGGCGGGTGATTTCGTCACGCCCAAGCTGCTGGGCGGGGTGGACCAGTCGACGTTCGGCAGCGTGATCGACGACCAGTTCCGCGGCGGCAACAACTGGCCACTGGGCTCGGCGATGGCGGTGGTGCTGCTGGTCTTGGTGGCGGTCGTGCTGGTGGCGCGCGGCCGACGCGGCGAGGACGTGCTGTGAACCGCCGCCCGTGGGCGCTGGGCGCGGTCGCCGCGCTGGTGTTCGCGTTCCTCTACGCGCCGATCGCGTGGCTCGCGCTGGTGTCGTTCAACGACTCGCGGTCGCTGAGCCGGGTGACCGGGCTGTCGCTGCGCTGGTACGGCGAGCTGGTGCGGGACGGGCGCGTGCTCGACGCGCTCGGGCTGAGCCTGCGGCTGGCGGCGGCGAGCGCGGTCGTCGCCACGGCCGTCGGCACGCTCGCCGCGTTCGGCCTGCGCCGCGCGTTCCCCGGCAGGGGCGCGTGGACGGTGCTGCTGAGCTTGCCGCTGGTGGTGCCCGAGGTGGTGCTGGGCGTGGCGCTGCTCGGGTTCTGCGTGAAGCTCGCGGGCATCCCGCTCGGGTTCGGCGCGCTGCTGGCCGCGCACGTCGCGTTCTCGCTCAGCTTCGTGGTGGTCGTGGTGCGGGCCCGGCTGGCGGGCACGGACCACCGCCTCGAAGAGGCCGCCGCGGACCTCGGCGCGAGCCCGCTGGTGGCGTTCCGCACGGTCACGCTGCCGCTGGTGGCGCCCGCGGTGGCGGCCGGCGCGGCGTTCGCGTTCCTGCTGTCGTTCGACGACGTGGTGACGTCGAGCTACCTGACCGGTGTCGGCTCGACCACGCTGCCGGTGTTCGTCTACGCCCAGGCCGGTCGCCGGGGCGTGTCGCCGGAGATCGTCGCGCTGTCGACGGCGATGGTGGCGGTGAGCGCGGCCCTGCTGGTCGCGGGCGTGCTCGTGGTCGCCTGGCGCGCCCGCCGCGCGTCAACTTTCGTCGGGGGTGGTCGAGACCAAGGAACGCGGCACGCGGTCGGGTAGGTCTCCTACCGTGGTGCCCTGTGACGTCTGTCGTTCAGCGGCTCCGGCCCGACCTGCCGGACCTGCGGGAGGCGCCCGCCGCGTTCCTGCGCGACCACGCCGAACGCCTCGGCCGGGTCACGCCGTGGCGCGTGGGGCGCGAGGTGCTGGCCGTCCTGGTGTTCCTCGGCCTGGACGTGTTCCCCGGCTGGATCTCGGGCGACTGGCGGGCGTCCGGCTGGACGATGATCGCCCTGGGCGCCGGGTACGTGCTGATCTACCTGAGCCGGCTGCTGTTCCCGGCGCTGGCCCTGCTGACGGCCACGTGGGTCGTCTTCAGCGCCGAGCACGGCGGGATCGCGCTGGTGGTCATGCTGTCCTACGCGGCCGGTTACCGGATCGCGCCGTGGCAGCGCTCGCTGCTCACCGCCGTCCTCGCGCTCGCCCTGCACATGTTCGCGTGGGGCGTGTCCACGCCGGGCCTGTCCGGGCCGTTCGGCCAGTGGGTGATGCTGACCGTCTACTGCATGGTGGTGGCGCTGCCGTACCTGGTCGGCCGGTACGCGGCGCAGCGCAACGCGCTGGTCGCGGCCCTCCAGGAGCGCGAGGAACGGGTGGTGCGCGAGCGGCGGATGGTGTCGCGGCAGGTGCGGCTGCGCGAGCGCAACCGGATCGCCCAGGACATGCACGACAGCCTCGGCCACCGGCTCAGCCTCATCTCCGTGCACGCGGGCGCGCTGGCCATGGACAGCGGCCTCGGCGAGCGCCAGCGCGAGGCGGTGCAGGTGCTGCGCAGCGCGGCCCTCACCGCGATGGAGGAGCTGCGCGGCGTCATCGGCGTGCTGCGGCGCGACGAGGGGCCGGAAGAGGACCAGGTGCGCCGGACCGTGGACGCGATCGACGAGCTGGTCGACGGCGCGCGGCGAGCCGGCGTGCGGGTCAGCCTGGTCCGCGGCGGCCAGCCCGTGCCGCTGCCGGTGAAGGTCAGCCACGCCGCGTACCGCATCGCCCAGGAGGGGCTGACCAACGCCAACAAGCACGCGCCGGGCGCGAGCGTGCAGGTGACCGTGAAGTACGAGCCGGACGCGCTGGTGGTGGAGGTGCGCAACAACCCGCCCCGGGCCAAGCTGCCCAGCGGCGGCGGTTTCGGCCTGGTCGGGTTGGGTGAACGGGTGCGGCTGGCGGGCGGCATGCTGCACGTCGGCGAGCTGCCGGCCGGTGGGTTCCGGATCGCGGCCGTGCTGCCCTACGAGGACACCGCCGCGGCGGACGACGAGCCGTCGGACGACCCGGTGGACGTCGAGGCGCCCGCCAAGCCGACCGGGATACGCAAGTGGGCGGGCGTGGGCTCGATCGTGCTCGCCGGGATCGTGGTGCTGGTGGTCGTCGGCGGCTACACGTGGATAGGGTCGCAGCCCATCACCAAGGTGGTGTCCGAGGAGCTGTACGACTCGGTGTCGGTCGGGCAGCCGGAGGCCGAGGTGATGGCGAAGCTCCCGGGCGGCGCCGAGCCGCCGCTGGGTGACATCAAGTCCGACTCCGAGCCCGAGCCCGCCGGGGCGACGTGCCAGTACCGCGTGG
Organism: Actinosynnema sp. NPDC091369; assembly: GCF_044757065.1. Taxonomy (NCBI): domain Bacteria; kingdom Bacillati; phylum Actinomycetota; class Actinomycetes; order Pseudonocardiales; family Pseudonocardiaceae; genus Actinosynnema; species Actinosynnema sp. NPDC091369. The sequence continues at coordinate 515,897 of NZ_JBIVUG010000003.1, forward strand.
CCGACGTGCAGACCTACTCCTCGCGGGCGACGAAGATCGTGCGGTTCTGCTTCGCGGGCGGCAAGCTCGTGGAGAAGAAAACCCACCTCCAGGGGATGTGAGCGTTGATCCGGGTCCTCATCGCCGACGACGAGCCGCTGATGCGCGCGGGCATCAAGGCCATCCTCGGCACCGCCGACGACATCGAGTTGATCGCCGAGGCCGGTGACGGGCGCGAAGCCGTCCGGATCGCCCGGGAGCGGCGGGTGGACGTCGCCGTGCTCGACATCCGGATGCCGCGCCTGGACGGCCTGGCCGCGGCGCGGGAGCTGCGCACCGCGGCGCCGTCCGTGCGGGTGGTGATGCTCACCACGTTCGGCGAGGACGACAACATCGTCCGGGCGCTGTCCGACGGCGCGGCCGGGTTCCTGCTGAAGGACTCCGCCCCGGAGGAGTTGTTGCGCGCCGTGCGCGCGGTTCACTCGGGCGAGGCGTACTTGTCACCCATGGTGACGAGCCGGGTGGTGGGGATGGTGGCCCAGGTCGGCCAGCCGCGCCGGCAGGAGGCGATGCGCCAGGTGGAGGGGCTGACCGAGCGCGAGGTCGAGGTGCTGTCGCTGCTCGGGCTGGGGATGTCGAACGCCGACGTCGGTCAGCGGCTGCACATGAGCGAGGCGACCGTGAAGACGTACGTGAGCAGGCTGCTGGCCAAGCTCGGCCTCACCAACCGGGTGCAGGCGGCGCTGCTCGCGCGCGACGCGGGCCTGGCCAACTAGGCCGCCCACAGGGGTGTGCCCCGCCGATGTCTCGACGGGGCACACCCGAAGTGGTTATCTGCTCCGAGCGTCATGCCCGAGCGCGGTTGCCTCGGTTGCCGGTCACCATGCGGTAGATGCCGAGCACGATCAGCGAGCCGAGGATGGCGAGCAGCCAGGTGCTCAGGTCGAAGAACGTGTTGATGTCGGTCCCGAAGATGGCGCGGCCGACGAAACCGCCGATGATGGCGCCGACGATGCCGAGCAGCATCGTGATGATGATGCCGCCGGGGTCCCGACCTGGCATGATGGCCTTGGCGATGGCACCCGCGATGAGGCCGAGGACGATCCAACCCAAGATGCCCACGGGGGCTCTCCTTCCTGATGGCCGCGACGGGCGGATCCGTCGGGCGCTTGATCGAGGAATGCCCACGTTCGGGTGAGACCACGCCCCCGTTACCGTTCTGTTATCGAAGTACCGCTGTGCGGCCTATCAGGTCGGCTCGGCAACAATGGTCGGTGATGAGCACACCACGCACGGTCCTGGTCCTCGGGTCAACCGGGTCGGTCGGCACCCAGGCCCTCGACGTCATCGCCGCGAACCGCGACCGGTTCACCGTGGTCGGCCTGGCCGCGGGCGGTGCCGACCCGGCCGCCCTCGCCGCCCAGGCGGTCGACTTCGGGGTCGAGGCGGTGGCCGTCGCGCGCGCCACCGCGGTCGAGGACGTCACCCTCGCCCTCTACGCCGAGGCGCAGAAGCGCGGTTACGCCGAGGGCGCGTTCAAGCTGCCCCGCATCCTGGCCGGCCCGACCGCGATGACGGACCTGGTCGACTCCACGCCCGCCGACGTGGTGCTCAACGGCATCACCGGCTCCATCGGCCTGGCGCCGACGCTGCACGCCCTCAAGACCGGCGCCACGCTCGCCCTGGCGAACAAGGAGTCGCTGATCGCGGGCGGTCCGCTGGTGCTCAAGGCGGCCCGGCCCGGCCAGCTCGTGCCGGTCGACTCCGAGCACTCGGCGCTGGCCCAGTGCCTGCGCGGCGGCCGGGCCGACGAGGTCGCCAAGCTCGTCCTCACCGCCTCCGGCGGCCCGTTCCGCGGCCGCACCCGCGCCGACCTCGACGGCGTCACGGCGCGTGAGGCGATGGCGCACCCCACGTGGTCGATGGGCCCGGTCATCACCATCAACTCGGCCACCCTGGTCAACAAGGGCCTGGAGCTGATCGAGGCGCAACTGCTGTTCGGCGTGCCCTACGACTGCATCGACGTGGTCGTGCACCCCCAGTCGATCGTGCATTCGATGGTCACCTTCACCGACGGCTCCACGCTCGCCCAGGCCAGCCCGCCGGACATGAAGCTGCCCATCGCGCTGGCCCTGGGCTGGCCCGACCGCGTCCCGGACGCCGCCGCCGCGTGTACTTTCGACGTGGCGACGGCGTGGACGTTCGAGCCGCTGGACGACGAGACGTTCCCGGCGGTGCGACTGGCCAGGCAGGCGGGCTCCGGCGGCGGCTGCCTGCCGGCGGTCTACAACGCGGCGAACGAGGAAGCGGTCGCGGTCTTCCTCGACGGCGGCACGTCGTTCACCTCCATCGTGGACACTGTGGAACGGGTGCTCGCGGAGGCGGACGGCTGGGCGCACGAGCCGGTCGACGTCGACGAAGTCCTCGCGGCGGAGCAATGGGCCCGGGCGCGGGCGCGGGAACTCGTGGCCACTTCGGTGGGGTCTGGAAGGGACTGACGTGCTCGTTTTTCTGGGCATCCTGCTGTTCGCCCTGCTCATCGGCATCTCGATCGCGCTGCACGAGCTCGGCCACCTGGCCACGGCGAAGATGTTCGGGATGAAGGTGACCCGGTACTTCATCGGGTTCGGGCCGAAGATCTGGTCCTTCCGCCGCGGCGAGACCGAGTACGGCCTCAAGGCGATCCCGGCGGGCGGCTTCTGCGAGATCACCGGCATGACCGCGCTGGAAGAGGTCGCGCCGGAGGACCGGCACCGCGCGTTCAACCGGCAGAAGACCTGGAAGCGCGTGGTCGTGCTGTCCGCGGGCTCCATCACCCACTTCATCGTGGGCTTCGTCATCCTGTACTTCATGGCCTTCACCATGGGCATCCCGAACCTGCGCGACAGCGCGCTGGTCGCCGAGGTGGCCCCGTGCGTGCAGAGCAGCACCGACGCCGAGTGCGCTCCCGGCGCGCCCGCACCGGCCAGGGACGCGGGCTTCCAGGTCGGCGACGAGATCGTCGCCGTGGCCGGCGCGGCCACCCCCACCTGGGGCGACGTGCTGACCAAGACCCGCGAGCAGACCGGCCCGACCGAGTTCAGGGTGCTGCGCGACGGCGAGGAGCTGACCCTCACCGCCGACGTCGCCCGGGTCGAGCGCGAGATGCAGCGCAAGGACGGCAGCCGCTACACCTCCGAGGTCGGCGCGATCGGCGTCGTCCAGCAGCGCGTCTTCGAGTACAACGCGCTCACCGCGGTCGGCGGCGCGACGAAGTTCACCGGCGTGATGTTCGAGAACACCTGGCAGGGCCTGCTGCGGTTCCCGCAGAAGATCCCCGCCGTGATCGAGGCCATCGGCGGCGCGGAGCGCGACGTCGACAGCCCGGTCAGCGTGGTGGGCGCGAGCCGGCTCGGCGGCGAGGCCGTCGACCGGGGCCTGTGGCAGCTGTTCTGGCTGATGCTGGCGGGGCTGAACTTCTTCGTGGGTGTGTTCAACCTCCTGCCGCTGCTGCCGCTTGACGGTGGTCACATCGCCGTCAACCTGTACGAACGGGTGCGAAACTGGATTCGGAAGCTCCGCGGCCTGCCCGAGGGTGCTCCGGTCAACTACCTGCGGCTGCTGCCGCTGACCTACTTCGTGATCTTCATCGGCGGGTCGGTCACGCTGCTGACGATCACCGCGGACATCGTCAACCCCATCAAGCTCTTCCAGTGATCAACGTGAGAGGTGCCAGTTCATGAGTGACGGCGTCATGCTCGGTCTTCCGGCGATGCCTCCTCCGGTGTTGTCGGAGCGGCGCAAGACCCGCCAGCTCATGGTGGGGTCGGTCGGTGTCGGCAGCGAGTTCCCCGTGTCGGTGCAGTCGATGACCACGACGGTCACGGCGGACGTGAACGCGACGTTGCAGCAGATCGCGGAGCTGACCGCGGCGGGGTGCGACATCGTGCGGGTGGCGTGCCCGTCGCAGGACGACGCGGACGCGTTGGCGGCGATCGCGCGCAAGTCGCAGATCCCGGTGATCGCGGACATCCACTTCCAGCCGAAGTACGTGTTCGCGGCGATCGAGGCCGGGTGCGCGGCGGTGCGGGTGAACCCGGGCAACATCAAGAAGTTCGACGACAAGGTCAAGGAGATCGCGCAGGCGGCCCGTGACCACAACACGCCGATCCGGATCGGGGTGAACGCGGGGTCGTTGGACCCGCGGTTGATGGCCAAGTACGGCAAGGCGACGCCGGAGGCGTTGGCGGAGTCGGCGTTGTGGGAGGCGTCGCTGTTCGCCGAGCACGACTTCCACGACCTGAAGATCAGCGTGAAGCACAACGACCCGGTGGTGATGATCCGGGCCTACGAGCTGCTGGCCGAGCAGTGCGACTACCCGTTGCACCTGGGTGTGACGGAGGCTGGTCCGGCGTTCCAGGGCACGATCAAGTCGGCGGTGGCGTTCGGGGCGCTGTTGCGGCAGGGGATCGGGGACACGATCCGGGTGTCGTTGTCGGCGCCGCCGGTGGAGGAGGTGAAGGTCGGGCACCAGATCCTGCAGTCGCTCAACCTGCGCCCGCGCAAGCTGGAGATCGTGTCGTGCCCGTCCTGCGGTCGCGCCCAGGTCGACGTCTACACGTTGGCCGAGCAGGTCACGGCCGGTCTGGAGGGCATGGAGGTGCCGCTGCGGGTCGCCGTCATGGGGTGCGTCGTGAACGGGCCGGGCGAGGCGCGTGAGGCGGACCTGGGCGTCGCGTCGGGCAACGGCAAGGGCCAGATCTTCGTCAAGGGCAAGGTCATCAAGACCGTGCCCGAGCACCAGATCGTGGAGACGCTGATCGAAGAGGCCATGCGCATCGCCGAGGACATGGGCGAGACCGTCGAGGGCGGCGAGCCCGTCGTCACGGTCGGCTGAACGGCCCCGGAGTCGGCTGAGCGGGTGGCAGACGCGCGGGTAACGGTGTCCATCTGGCAGGCTTGACGGCGTGCTGAGGTTGGCTGGCGCGCGCTTGCTCGACGAGCGGGACCTGTCCGAGGTTCTCGCCGTGCTCGCGGCCGACCCGGTGGCGTCCTGCATGGTCGCCGCCCGGGTCGAGGTCGCGGGCCTGGACCCGTGGCGGCTCGGCGGCGAGGTGTGGGCGTACGACCACCGGTCGCTGCGCGGCGGCCGGGTCGACGCGCTCTGCTTCGCCGGGCCCAACCTGATCCCGCTGCGCGGCAACGCGACCGCGCTGCGCAGCTTCGCCGACCGGGCCCGCCGGCGCGGCCGGATGTGCTCGTCGCTGGTCGGGCCCGCCGAGCAGGTGCTCGGGCTGTGGGAGGAGCTGGCCCCGGACTGGGGCCCGGCCCGCGAGGTGCGCGCCGACCAGCCGCTGATGGCGCTGGGCGGCAGCCCGTCGATCCCGCTGGACCCGCTGGTCCGGCCCGTGCGACCGGACGAGCTGGACCGGTACCTGCCCGCCGCGATCGCGATGTTCATCGAGGAGGTCGGCGTCGACCCGTGCGCCGAGGACGGCGGCGTGTCCTACCGGGCGCGGGTGGCCGAGCTCATCGCGGGCGGTCGGGCGTTCGCCCGGTTCGAGGGCGGCGACGTGGTGTTCAAGGCCGAGATCGGGGCCATGTCGGCCCAGGTCGGTCAGATCCAGGGCGTGTGGGTGCGGCCGGACCGCCGTGGCCGCGGCATCGGCGCGGCGGGCACCGCGGCGGTGGCCGAACGCCTGGTCAGGGGACTGGGCCGGACCGCGTCGCTGTACGTGAACTCCTACAACGACGTGGCCAAGGCGGCGTACCGCAAGATCGGGTTCTCCCAGGTCGGCCAGTACGCCACCGTGCTGTTCTGAGCGTCGGGACCGCACGGCATACTCGGCGCCGTGATCGCGCGCAAGGTGGCCCTCGCCAGGGTGGTCCTTCCCGAGCTGGTCCTTTTTGGGGTGGTCCTGCTGCTCGTCAGCGGCTGCGGCCTGTTCTCCTCCCGCCCCGGACCCGAGCAGGTGGCGGGCGACTTCCTGGCCAAGCTGGCCGCGGGCGACGTGGACGGGGCGGCCGGCCTGACCGACGACCCGGGCGGCGCCAAGGACGTGCTGGGCAAGGTCCGCGAGGTGCTCAAGCCCGAGGGGCTGGACGCCCGGGTCGAGCAGGTGGGCTCGGCGGGCGAGTCGTCCAACGCCGACGCGACCGCGCGGCTGGACTGGGACCTCGGGCACGACCACGCGTGGAGCTACCAGACCAGGTTCGACCTGCGGCGCGCGGAGGACGACTGGAAGGTGCACTGGGCCCCTTCGGTCGTGCACCCCAAGCTCACCGTGCAGCAGACGCTGGGCGCGGCCGAGGTGAAGCCCGCGCTCGCGCCGGTGCTGGACCGCGACGGGACGCCGCTGCTCGCGCCCGAGCAGGTCGTGTCGATCCTGCTCGACGCCAAGGAGGCCGGTGACGTCGGCGCGGTGGCCGACGCGCTGGCCGCGGCGCTCACGCCGATCGACGCCGCGATCACCCGGGCGTCGATCGTGGACGGGGTGTCGAAGGTGCAGGCCGGGCAGGTCTACCAGGTCGCGGCGCTGCGTGACGCGGACTACCAGACCGTGAAGCCCGTGATCTACGAGCTGCCGGGCGTGCGGTTCACCACGCAGACGAGCCTGCTCGCGCCGTCGCGCACGTTCGGCTCCCAGGTGCTGCCCGCCGTGCGCAAGGCGGTGGAGGAGGAGATCGCCGGCAAGGCCGGGCTGCGCGTCTACACGGTGAACGCGGCCGGTGACGAGGTGGAGACCCTGCACGAGCAGGCGCCGGAGCCCGCGCAGGCGATCACCACGGCGTTGAGCCGGACCGCGCAGGCGGCGGCGGAGGACGCGCTGGAGCCCGTGCCGCAGGCGGCGATGCTGGTCGCGCTGCAGGCGTCGACCGGCGAGGTGCTGGCCGTGGCGCAGAACGGCCCGGCCGACGCGGAGGGCCCGGTGGCGCTGACCGGCCGCTACCCGCCGGGGTCCACGTTCAAGATCGTGACGGCGGCGGCGGCCCTGGCGTCCGGGCAGGCCACCGCGGACACGCCGCTGCCGTGCCCCGGCAAGGCGGTCATCGACGGGCGGCGGGTCGTGCCGAACGACCACGAGTTCGACAAGGGCACGATCCCGCTGCACTCGGCGTTCGCGTTCTCGTGCAACACGACGTTCGCGCAGCTCGCGGCCGGGATGGCGCCGGACGCGCTGACCAAGGCGGCGGAGGGGTTCGGCCTGGGCGTCGACTTCGAGGTCCCGGCGATCACCACGATCACCGGTTCCGTGCCGCCCGCCACCGACGTGGTGGAGCGGGCGGAGGACGGGTTCGGCCAGGGCAAGCTGCTGGCCAGCCCGTTCGGCATGGCGGTGGTGGCGGCGACGACGGCGACGGGCAAGATGCCGGTCCCGACGCTGCTGAAGGGCCGGGAGACGAAGGTCGACCGCACCCCGCCGCCGCCCGCGCCCGCCGTGCTGGAGCCGTTGCGGGCGATGATGCGGGAGGTCGTCGAGACCGGCACCGCGCCGCAGCTCAAGCCCTACGGCGACGTGCGGGGCAAGACCGGCACGGCCCAGTTCGGCGACGGCACCAACTCGCACGGCTGGTTCGTGGGCTACCGCGGTGACGTGGCCTTCGCGACCCTGCTGCTGGGCACGAACAGCTCCGCCCCGGCCGTCGACGCCTCCGCCCGCTTCCTGGCCGCGTTGGGCTGAACGGGGCAACACCGGTGTGAAGCCATGTGTCACATGGCTCGCATCGGGCTTCGCGAACTGCGCCACCACACGAGCGAGTACCGGTCGAGCTCGACCGGATGACCACGACCCCGGGCCTCCCGGGCGCGGTGGGCGCGTTGCCGCTGCCGCTCAAGCCCTTCGACGCCGGTTCGGCCGAGCGGACCGCGTAGGGGACACGTGGCGCATGCCTCATCACGCTGAGCCGTAACCTGGGGGCATGTCCGTGCGTGCCGTCCTCCAGCCAGGTGTGCTGTCCCCACGCCGTCCGGTGCCCGCCCACATCGAGCGGCCCGAGTACGTCGACCGGCCCGAACCCCAGCGCAACACCGATCCCTGGGTGCAGCCGCCCGAGGTGATCGAGGCGATGCGCGTCGCGGGCAGGCTGGCGGCGCAGGCGTTGCAGGAAGCGGGCAAGGTGATCGTGCCCGGTGTGACCACCGACGAGATCGACGCGGTGGCGCACGAGTTCCTGTGCGACAACGGCGCGTACCCGTCCACCCTCGGCTACCGCGGTTTCCCCAAGTCCTGCTGCACCTCGCTGAACGAGGTGATCTGCCACGGCATCCCCGACTCGACCGTGGTCGAGGACGGTGACATCGTCAACGTCGACGTCACCGCCTACATCGGCGGCGTGCACGGCGACACCAACGCCACGTTCCTCGCGGGCGAGGTGAGCGAGGAGGCCCGCCTCCTGGTCGAGCGCACCCACGAGGCCACCATGCGCGCCATCAAGGCGGTCAAGCCGGGCCGGCAGCTCAACGTGGTCGGCCGCGTCATCGAGTCCTACGCCAACCGGTTCGGCTACGGCGTGGTGCGCGACTTCACCGGCCACGGCATCGGCCGCACCTTCCACAGCGGCCTGGTCGTGCTGCACTACGACGCGCCGCACGTGCCCACGATCATCGAAGAGGGCATGACGTTCACCATCGAGCCGATGATCACCCTCGGTGGCATCGACCACGACCTGTGGGACGACGGCTGGACGGTCACCACCCGCGACAAGAGCTGGACCGCCCAGTTCGAGCACACGATCGTGGTCACCGCGGACGGCGCGGAGATCCTCACCGTCTGCTGAGCAGGGGCAGCAGCGCCGCGGCCACCTCGTCGGGTGACGTCACGGCGCCCAGGTGGTGGCTGTCCAGCTCCACCACCGGCCAGCCCAGCTCCCGCGCCGCCGCCGCGGCGGTGTCGTAGGCGGGGCTGAGCTTCAGGTACGCGCACGGCCCGGTCCACGCCACGGTGGGCCGGGGCTCCTTCAGGAACGCCAGCGGCACCTCGGGCGCCTCCGACACGATCTCCTCCAGCAGCCGCACGTCCGGCACCATCGCCGACAGCGCCTCGGGCGCGAACCACAGGTCCCAGCGCGGCATCAGCCCGTCGCGCGAGATGGTCTTCAGGCGGGCCATCCGCTCGGCGGGCGCGTCGTCGCGCCAGCTCCGCCCCGGCGTGGGCAGGTCGGCGTCGAGGAACACCAGCCCGCGCACGGGCGTCTCCAGCGCGTCGGCGAACGCGGGCAGCAGCGGTCCGGCGCCGCTGTGCCCCACCAGCACCAGGTCGCCCTCCGCCAGGTCGCCTTCGACCAGGGCGTCCTCGACGGCGTCGGCGAACACCCCGAGCAGCCGCTGGTGCACCGGCGCGGCGTTGACCGTGACCCGCACGTCCAGCAGCACGACGGGGTGGCCGAGCGCGGCCAGCGCACCGGCGAGCGGGCGCAGGCTCGCGGGCCCGAGGTAGGGGCTGTGCACCAGGACCGCCGTGGCGGGGACGTCGACCATGCCGTGGATGATGTCAGCCGGGACCGACAGCTAGGGGACATTGTGCGCAGTGCGTTGCTGGTGGCCGGCACGACCTCGGACGCCGGGAAGAGCGTGCTGGCGGCGGGTCTGTGCAGGTGGCTCACCCGGCGCGGGGTGCGGACGGCGCCGTTCAAGGCGCAGAACATGTCCAACAACTCGGTCGTGACGCCGGACGGCGGCGAGATCGGCCGGGCGCAGGCGTTGCAGGCGGCCGCGTGCGGGTTGGCGCCGAGCGTGCGGTTCAACCCGGTGCTGCTCAAGCCGGGCGGCGACCGCAGCTCGCAGGTCGTGGTGCTGGGACGGGCCGTGGGCGAGGTCTCCGCGCTGTCCTACCGGGAGCGCAAGGCCGAGCTGTTCGCCACGGTCCTGGAGACCCTGGACGGCCTGCGCGACGACTTCGAGGTGGTGGTCTGCGAGGGCGCGGGGTCGCCCGCGGAGATCAACCTGCGGGCGAACGACATCGCGAACATGGGGCTGGCGCGGGCGGCGGACCTGCCGGTGCTGGTGGTCGGCGACATCGACCGGGGCGGGGTGTTCGCGCACCTGTTCGGCACGCTGGCGCTGCTCGACCCGGCGGACCAGGCGCTGGTCGGCGGGTTCGTGGTGAACAAGTTCCGCGGCGACCCGGCGCTGCTCGAACCGGGCCTGCGGCAGCTGAACGCCCTCACCGGGCGTCCCGTGCTGGGCGTGCTGCCGTGGCGGGAAGAGCTGTGGCTGGACGCCGAGGACTCCCTGTCCTACGCGGCGGACGGCGTGATCGGCCGGCCGGAGCCCCCGCACGGCGACCAGTGGCTGCGGGTGGCCGTGGTGCGGCTGCCGCGGATCTCCAACGCCACGGACGTGGAGGCGCTGGCGTGCGAGCCGGGCGTGTCGGTGCGGTTCGTGACCGAGCCGTCCCGGTTGGCCGACGCCGACCTCGTGGTCGTGCCGGGGTCCAAGGCGACGGTGGCGGACCTGCGGTGGCTGCGCGCCACGGGCCTGGCCGACGCGATCGCCGCGCACGACGGGCCGGTGCTCGGCATCTGCGGCGGGTTCCAGATGCTCGGCCGGACCATCGAGGACGCGGTGGAGTCGCGCGCGGGCGTGGTCACCGGGTTGGGCCTCCTCGACGTGGACGTGCGGTTCGAGCCGGACAAGACGTTGCGCCGGCCGCACGGCGACGCGTTCGGCCAACCGGTGACGGGCTACGAGATCCACCACGGCGTGGTGACCCGCAACGCGGAGGACGGCCTGGTCACGCTGCCCGACGGCGCACCGGAGGGCGCGTTGCGCGGCCGGGTCGCCGGCACGCACTGGCACGGGTTGCTGGAGAACGACGCCTTCCGTCGCGCGCTGCTGCGCTGGGCCGCCGGCCACGCGGGCCGGGAAGGATTCACCCCCGCGCCGGACGTGGACTTCGCCGGGCGGCGGGCCGCGCAGCTCGACCTGCTCGGCGACCTGGTCGCCGACCACCTCGACACCGACGCGGTGTGGGAGTTGCTGGAACGGGGTGCGCCACCGGGACTGCCGGTGATCCCCCCGGCGGGTGCTCCGCCCGTCGCCTGACGACGTCCGACCGCGGTGCGCGCGACCGGCAAGTCGCGCGGTGTGCCACCGGTGGCGGGAGTCGGGTCGACGACCGGGTCGCGCGACGGTCCGCGGGTGGCAGCTCGACCGGCAAGCCGGGCGGACCTACCCGCGTCGGCCCGTCGGGGCCCGTGCGGTCGCATCCGTGCGTGGGAGAAAACGGCGTCGTCCGAGTGGGCGCGCGCTCAGTCGTCCGTGGTCACCGGGAGGGACAGGCGGAAGAAGGCGCACATGTCACACCTCCGCTCACGGGTAGTCACACAGTGAAGGTACCGGCGGCGAGCCGGGGGATACGTCGCCCGTTCGGGTCAAGGGGTGTCCCGGACGGCCGTGAGCACCGCCCAGTCCGGCTCCGCCGCCCGCTCCACCCACCCCGCCGGCCACTTCCGCCGCACGTCGCGGGTCCGCGTCCGGACGCCGGTCAGCTTGGCCGAGGTGCGCACGCCGAAGTCCGTGCCGCCCTCGAACTCCGCGCCCCGGAACACGGAGTCGCCGAACTCGACCCGCCGGAAGTCGGCCAGGTCGCGGAAGCGCGTGTCGCGGAAGTCGGCGGTGCCGGTGAACGCGGTGCCGCGGAACGTCGTCGCGCCGACGAACGTGGTGCCCGCGAACGACGCCGACCCGATCCGGGCGTGCGTCAGGGTCAGCTTCACCAGCGTCGCGTGGGACAGGTCGAGCGAGAGGTCGGCCCAGAACGCCTCGGGCCGGTCCGGGCGCAGGTGGGCGGCCAGCAGCGCGGTGGCGGTCTGGCGGACCTCCAGCTCCTGGAACCGGTGCGCGTCGCGCGGACCGACCCGCGTCCGGACCCGCGCCTCGGGCGGCGGGGTGAACGGCATCCGCAGGTAGGCGCAGATCAGGTGCACGATCGTCTGCCGGTGCGCCGGGTTGCCCTGCGCCAGGCGTTCCAGCGCGTACAGGCCGGCCAGCCGCACCGGCGCCTTGTCGCTGCCCAGCTGGTCGGCGGCCTTGCCGTACAGCTCGGTGACCCGGCGCTCGGTGGCGTCGTGGTCCTTCTGCACGAGGTCCAGCTCCGCGTACCGCTGGCGGCGCGCGGTGAGCAGCAACGCCGCCGCGCCGCCCGTGCCGAGCACGATGCTGGACGCGGTGCGGACCACGTCCAGCCGGACGCCGTCCTGCGGATCGCCGGTCCCGAGCGTGACCAGCAGGACCACCACGGACCCCGCCGCCACGACACCCAACCCGACCGCCCAGAGCACGATCGTCCTGGCCGACAGCACGCGGTGCTCCACGTCTCCCAGCCCAACGCACCACCGGCGGGTCGTCAATCACCGATGCGGGCGGTACAAAGGCGTGTGGTCGATCCCGGAGCCGGCGGTGCGCGCGGCGCACGACGCGGTCACCGTTGGTGTCGGCGTTGGGCGAGCTGTCGTTCGGCGACAGCTCGGGCGTGCACGCCGCGTTCGACCTGTCCTACCAGCGGCTGACGCCCACCGAGGCGCGGTTGTTCCGCCTGCTCTCGCTCAACCCCGGCCGGCAGGTGAGCATCGCCGCCGCGGCGGCGTCGGTGGGTCTGGCGGAGGGGGAGGCCGTGGGCGTGGCGAAGCGGATCGGCGACCGGGCCGCCGAGGCGCAGGCCGTGCCGGCCGGCCCGGCTCGCGCGCGAGACGCGCAAGCGCAGCGGCTGTACCGGGAGTTCCTGGCGTTCAGCCGGGAGCTGGGCGACCGGCCCGGCACCGCGCAAGCCCTGCACGACCTCGGCACGGTCGCTCGCGAACGCCGCCACCACGCCCTGGCCGACGAGTACTACACCGCGGCGATGCGGCTGGCGACCGAGCACGGAGACCGGCTGCGCGAGGCGCGGGTGGCGGTGTCGCGGGGCATCCTGGCCTGCCGGGTGCGGGACCACGAGCCGGCGCGCCGCTGGTGGCTCGACGCGATCGGGCGCTACGAGGAGCTCGGTCAGTACGACATGGTGCGCAGTGTGCGCAAGCGGTTGGCGAAGCTACGCCGCCGCTGAGCCGACCGGTTCCGGCTCGGGTCGCGGTGCGCGCGGTGCGCGGCGCTTGATCGTGGTCGCGGCCATGCCGGTGATCACGAGGGCGGCGGCGGCCAGCCGCACGGTGGTGACCGCCTCGTCGAGCAGCAGCCAACCGGACAGCATCCCCGCCACCGGGACCAGCAGGGCGAACGGGACGACGGCGCTGGCCTCGTAGGTGCGCAGCAGCAGGTTCCACAGGCCGAAGCCGAGCAGGGTGGACACCCACGCGATGAACAGGATCGCGCCCACCCCGGTCCAGCTCAGGCCGCGCAACGCGGCCAGGTCCGCCGCCGCGCCCTCGAACAGCAGCGACAGGCCGAACAGCGGCAGCACGGCGACCGCGCTGACCCACACGATGAAGTTGATCGGGTCCGGAGGGCGGGCGTGGCGGGTGGCGACGTTGGCGAGGCCCCACGCCACCGCGCCGAGGATGACCAGCAGGAAGGCCGAGAGCGGGCTGCGCACGCCGTAGTCGACCGCGATCACCACGATCCCCGTCGCCGCCACGCCCATGCCGGCGAGCTGCACGGGTCGCGGCCGTTCGCGCAGCAGCACGGCCGCGAACAGCACGGTGAAGAAGACCTGGCTCTGGAGCACCAGCGACGACAGCCCGGCGGGCATTCCGGCCGCCATCCCGACGAACAGCAACCCGAACTTGGCCACGCCGAGCGCGAGCGCGACCGCGACGACCCACTTCCACGCCACCTTGGGCTTGCCGACGAACCACAGCGCGGGCACGGCGGCGGCGAGGAACCGCAGCGCGGAGAAGAACAGCGGCGGGAAGTCGCGCAGCCCCACTTTGATGACGACGAAGTTGACCCCCCAGATGGTGGCGACGAGCACCGCGATCGCGACGTGGCGTGGTTTCACGCCTCCGAGTCTCAGCGCTCGGACGATTTAGCACCAGCGACGAGTTCTGAAGCTTTGGGTTTAGGATCGCTACATGCTTGATCTCGGACGCCTCCGCGCCCTGCACGCGGTAGCGCAGCACGGCTCGGTCGGCGCGGCGGCCACGGCGCTGGGCTACACGCCGTCGGCGGTCTCGCAGCAGATCGCCAAGCTGGAACGTGAAACGCGCACCACGCTGCTCGAACGCCGGGGCCGCGGCGTCGTGCTGACCGACGCCGCCCACCTGCTGGCGGCCACGGCCAAGCAGGTGCTCGCGCTGGTCGAGCACGCCGAGGTGGCGCTGGAGGAGCAGCGCGGCGCGGCCGTCGGGCAGCTGCGGGTCGGCGCGTTCGCCACCGCCGCGCGCGGCCTGCTGCCCGCGACCGTGGTGCGGCTGGCCGAGCGCCACCCGCAGCTGGACGTGCGGTTGGTCGAGCTCGACCCGCCGGACTGCCTGGAGGCGGTGGCGCGGGGCGAGCTCGACCTGGCCGTCACGCACGACTGGGTCAACGCGCCGCTGGCCGTGCCCGAGCCGGTGTCGCGGGCGCGGCTCGGCGAGGACGTCGCGGACGTGCTGCTGCCGGTGGCGCACCCGTTGGCGGACCGGGACCACGTGGTGCCCGAGGACCTGGCGGGTGAGCGGTGGATCTGCCAGCCGGAGGGCACGATCTGCCACGACTGGCTGGTGAACACCTTCCGCGGCGCGGGCATGGAACCCGACCTGGCCTACCGGATCGCCGAGTACGAGACGCAGTTGGCGTTGCTGGGCAAGGGGATCGGCGTGGCGCTGCTGCCCCGGCTCGGCCGCGGCGCGCTGCCGGACTCCGTGCGCGCGGTGCCGTTCCGGCCGACGCCGACCCGTCGCGTGTTCGCCGTGTGGCGCACGCAGGCCGGTCGTCGTCCCGCCGTGACCGCCACTTTGGCGGCGTTGCGCGACTGTTGGGAGCAACGGGAGACCGCGTGAGGTAACGATCGGGCATCCCGTGGTTGCGGCGGGCCGGAAAGCGACGACTATCGGGTGTGGGTCGTCGGGGGGCGGGGCGTCGTGCGGCCCGGTCAAGCCACTCACCAGGGGGCCTCCTGCGGAAATCCGCCGCCGCGGGGGGCCTCCGCCCCGGCCCGGAAGCCCTTACCGCGCCGGGAGTCCGGTGAAGAACTCCCGGATGTCCCCGGCCAGCAGCTCCGGCTGCTCCATCGCCGCGAAGTGCCCGCCCCGGTCGAACTCCGTCCAGCGCACGATGTTCTCCGTCCGCTCGGCGATCCGCCGCACCGGGAGCGTGATCTCGTGCGGGAACACGGCGACGGCGGTGGGCGTGGACGACGGCCGGGTCCGGCCCCAGGTGGCCGCGGCTTCCTTGTACAGCCGGGCGGACGACCCGGCGGTGCCGGTGAACCAGTAGACCGACACGTTGGTCAGCAGCAGGTCCCGGTCGACCGCGCCCCCGGGCCGGTCGGTGGGGTCGGTCCACTCCTCGAACTTCTCCGCGATCCACGCGAGCTGGCCGACCGGCGAGTCGTGCAGCCCGTACGCGACCGTGTGCGGCCGGGTGCCCTGGATCTGCGCGTAACCGGACTTCTCCCGGAACGCGTCGTGCCCGGCCAACCGCTCGAAGTCGGCGTCGGTGAGCTCGGACGCGTCACCGCCGGGGAACGTGAGCAGCATGGTGAGGTGCACGCCGACGACGTGCTCGGCGTCGATGATGCCGAGCTCCCGCGAGATCGGCGAGCCCCAGTCGCCGCCCTGCGCGCCGTAGCGGTCGTAGCCCAGGCGGCGCATCAACTCCGCCCACGCGCGGGCGATGCGCGGCACGTCCCAGCCGGTGTCGTTGGTGGGGCCGGAGAAGCCGAAGCCGGGGATGGACGGGATGACGAGGTGGAAGTCGCGCGACAACGGCTCGATCACGTCGAGGAACTCCACCACCGAGCCGGGCCAGCCGTGGGTGAGCACGATCGGCAGCGCGTCGGCCTTCGGCGAGCGCACGTGCAGGAAGTGCACGGTCTGGCCGTCGATCGTGGTGGTGAACTGGGGGTGGGCGTTGAGCCTGGCCTCCCAGGCGCGCCAGTCGTAGCGGTGCAGCCAGTGGTCGGCCAGCTCCCGCAGGTACGCCACCGGCACGCCGTAGTCCCAGCCCGCGCCGGGCAGGTCGGTCGGCCAGCGCGCGCCGGCCAGGCGTGCCCGCAGGTCGTCGATGTCGGCCTGCGGGATCTCGACCCGGAACGGCGTGATGGCCTCGGTCGCGGAAGTCGCTGCGCTCATGGCTCCGACTGTAGGCATGATCGCGGACGGTTCCGGTCCGTGATGACGGCGCTCGTGCGGCCCCGCGCGTCAGGGGCACGGGGCGGTCGGGCCTCGCGCGTCAGTCCTTGTGCCGCTTGAGCAGGTCCTCCAGGAAGCCGCCCGCTTCGGCGGCGGCCCGGGCCGCGTCGCGGTCGCGCACGGCGTCGAGCAGACCGGTGTGCGACACCTGGTCGTCCTCGTGGTCGGTTTCCACGGTGGCCGTGATGCTGGCCCGGACCGCTTCGGTGAGCCCCTGGTACAGCTCGGCCAGCAGGGTGTTGTGCGAGCACTGCACGAGCAGCACGTGGAACGCGGTGTCCCGCTCGACCAGCCGCGCCCAGTCCTTGGCGGTCAGCGCCTCGTCCCGCTCGGCCAGCAGCTCCTCGAGCCGGCGGAGGTCGTCCTCGGTGCGGTGGGTGGCGGCCAGTCGTGCGCCCTCGACCTCCAGCGTCCGCCGGACCTGGAGGACCTCGCGCAGCTCGCTGCCGCACAGCCGGCGGACCGCGCCGGACAGCTCGCTGGTCGCGCGGACGAACGTGCCGTCGCCCTGGCGCACCTCCAGCAGTCCCGCGTGGGACAACGCGCGCACCGCCTCCCGCACGGTGTTGCGACCCACGCCCAGGGCGGTGACCAGCTCCGGCTCCGGTGGGATGCGGCGGCCGACCGGCCATTCACCGGCGGCGATCGCCCCCCTCATCTGGTCGATCACCTGGTCGACGAGCCCGGCCCGCCGAGTAGTGGCCAACGGCACAGCGTCATCCTTTCATCCGAACATCCCATGTCTGCGATAGTAGCCGGGTGCCAATCCAGCAGACCCGGCCAGACTGGTCACCGTCGACTGCCCACACTGCCACCGATGGCGGTGCCAATGCGACGATTGCCGACCATCCTGGCCGCACGGCTGCCGGTGTGGTGCGCCGGAACCGCCAAGTTGCCCTGGTCGGCAGCACCTTGTTGGCGATCGGCGTAGCGCTGGCCGCCGCGAACCTCCGCCCGGCCGTCACGAGCCTGGCCTCCGTGCTGGGCGACGTGCGCGCCTCGCTGGGCGTCACGACCGCGTGGACCAGCGTGCTGACCGCCGTGCCGACGCTGTGCTTCGGCTTCGCCGCGTTCCTGGCCCCCTGGTTGGGCCGGCGGCTCGGGATGGCGCGCGCGGTCGCGCTGTCGTTGCTGGTGCTGACGGTCGGCCTGGTGCTGCGGGTCGTGGACGGCCCGGCCGCGGTGCTCGGCGGCACGTTCATCGCGTGCGCCGGGATCGCGGTGTGCAACGTGCTGATCCCGGTGGTGGTGAAGGAGTCGTTCCCGGGGCGCGTGGGGCTCGTGACCGGCGTCTACACGGCCGCGCTGGCGGCCGGGGCGGCGGTCGGCGCGGCCTTCACGCCGGGGCTGGAGTCGGCGTTCGGGTCGTGGCGGCTGGCCGTCGGCGCGTGGGCGTTCCTGTCGCTGGCGGCGCTGCTGGTGTGGCTGGCGGGCGCCCGGCACGGGTTGTCGACGCGCCCGGCGACCCGGTCGGTGAAGGCCGGTCGGTCGCTGCTGCGCAGCCCGCTGGCCTGGGTGATCACGGTCTTCTTCGGGTTGCAGTCGCTGCTGGCCTACACGGTGATGGGCTGGTTGCCGCAGATCCTGGTCGACTCCGGGGTGGACCGGACGACCGCCGGGCTGCTGCTGGCCATCACGATGGTGCTGGGCGTGCCGGTGAGCCTGATCGTGCCGCCGCTGGCGGCGCGCCGGGCCTCGCAGTCGTGGCTGGTGCTGGTGTTGGGCGCGCTGTCGGTGCTGGGTGTGCTGGGCCTGGCCCTCGCGCCCGCGGCGGCACCCGGGTTGTGGGTCGTGCTGATCGGCGTGGGCATGGGCATGTTCCCGCTCGCACTGGTGATGATCTCGCTGCGGACGTCCTCCGGTGCGGACACCGCGCGGCTGTCCGCGATGGCGCAGAGCATCGGCTACCTGATCTCGGCCGCCGGGCCGTTCGCGTTCGGCGTGCTGCGCGGTGCGACCGGGGCGTGGACGCTGTCGATGCTGGTCCTGGTGGGTCTGCTGGTCGCGCTGACGGCGCTGGGGTGGGTCGCGGGCCGGCCGCGGACCGTGTAACCGGCGCCGCGGACCTCGTAGCTGATAACGCCTCGTCTTCACCGTGCGATGTGTCGGTTACGGACACGAACGGGGAGACCCGGTCGCACGAGGGGTACGACCGGGTCTCCCGTTGATCGAGCGCTTGGGCGGCGCTGGTGGGCTCAGTGGGCCAGCGGCAGGTTGAGCAGCGCGTTCTCGATGACCTCGGGCATCGCCGGGTGGATCCAGTACTGGCCGCGGGCCATCGTCCGGGCGTCCAGGCCGAAGCTCATCGCCTGGATGACCGGCTGGATCACGCTCGACGCCTGCGGCCCGATCACGTGCGCGCCGAGGATGAGCCCGGTGTCCGGGTCCGCCAGGACCTTCGCGAACCCCGTGTCGTCCTCCATCGCCCAGCCGTACGCGATCGACGCGTACGCCTGCGACGCGGCCACGTACCGCACGCCGCGCTCGACGGCCTGCTCCTCGGTCAGCCCGACCGAGGCGATCTGCGGCGACGAGAACACGGCGGCCGGCACGAACCGGTGGTCCGACTCGATCGGCTCGTCCGGGTGCAGCAGGTTGTGCTGCACGACCCGCGCTTCGTGGTTGGCCACGTGCTTGAGCTGGTACTCCGAGCTGACGTCGCCCATCGCGTAGATGCCCTCGACGGACGTGCGCTGGCGGGAGTCGACGACCACGCGGCCGTCGGGGTGCACGTCCACGCCGGTGGCGGCCAGGTCGAGCAGGTCCGAGTTCGGCGTGCGGCCGACCGCCACCAGCAGCTCGTCGGACTCCACGACCTCCGCGCCGTCCGGGCCCTCCAGGTGCAGCCGCACCACGCCGTCGACCCGCTCGGCCCGCACCGCCTTGCGCTTGAGCCGCACGTCCCACTTCTCCGACGCGACCTGCGTGAAGCGGGTCGCGACCTCGCGGTCCTCGTGGCGCAGCAGCAGGTCGGACCGCCCGACGACGGTCACCTCCACGCCGAACGACGAGAACACGTGCGCGAACTCCGCGGCCACGAAACCGCTGCCCAGGATGGTGAGGCGACGGGGCAGGGCGTCGAGCCGCATGATGGTGTCGCTGGTGTGGTAGCCGGTGGTGTCGAGGTCGGCCACGTCCGGGATCACCGGGCGGCTGCCCGCGGCGAGCACGAACCGGTCCGCGGTGATCACCTCGCCGGTGCCCGTGTCCAGGGTCTTCGGGCCGGTGAACCGGGCCGTGCCCTCGTAGACGGTGACGTTGGCGTTCTCCTCGGCCCGCCAGTGGCGGCCACCCTCGGAGATGGGGTCGATGCGGCCGAAGATGCGGTCGCGCACGTCGGTCCACCGCACGCCGTCCAGGTGGGCGTCCACGCCCAGCCGCGCACCCGAGGCGGGCGCGGCGGCGACGTCGGCGGTGTGCACGAACATCTTGGTGGGGATGCACCCGACGTTCAGGCACGTGCCGCCGAAGACGCCCTTCTCGACGATCGCGATGTTCCAGCCGGCGAACCGCTCGTCCGCGATGGAGTTGCCGGAACCGGTGCCGATGATGACCAGGTCGAAGTGCCTCACGTCGTGCTGCAACCCGTGCGGTCGGACGCTTGTTCCCGGCGGTGTGACCGGGGTGCGGTCCGTGGTTCGGTCCGGGGGTGGGGTCCGGGCCGGGTTCGGGGCATCAGTGGGCGTAGGTCGGCGCGATGATCGCGCGGGCCAGGGTGTGGAACGCCAGGTTGAAGCTCACCACGGCGGGGGACGCGTCGCCGTCGACGTCGAGCTTCTCCACGTCCACCGCGTGCACCACGAAGTAGTAGCGGTGCACCTGGTCGCCGGGCGGCGGGGCGGCGCCGCCGAACGCGCGGGTGCCGAAGTCGCTGCGGACGTGGAACGCGCCGTCGGGCAGCCCGTCGTCCGACGCGCCCGCGCCGGTGTCGAGCGAGGTCACCGACGCCGGGATGTTCACCACGACCCAGTGCCAGAAGCCGGACGGGGTGGGCGCGTCCGGGTCGAAGCAGGTGACCACGAAGCTCTTGGTCTCCGGCGGGAACCCGGTCCAGCTCAGCTGCGGCGAGGTGTTGCCGGCCTCGAACACGTGCGCGTCCGCCAGGGGTTGGCCGTCGGACACGTCGGTCGAGCTGACCGTGAACGACGCCACCTGCGGGAGCAGCGAGTACGGGTCGGGCGCTACGGGGCGTTCGAGGCTCATCGGGTCCTCCACACGTGATCTTGCGGGACAGACCCGAACGACCCTATCGCCGGCGTGCGGGGGGCGCAGAGGGGTGGTGCGCTGGGGTGGTGCGGTGGACGAGTGGCGGATCGGTGGTGGGTCGGTGTGCGGAGTTGATGCGGAGCTGTGAGCAACCTGAGTGATCCGCTTGGCGTCTCACGTCGAGTGAGCGTCACCTGGATGGGTGACGCCTGGTCGAGGGGGAGCCCGGGATGAGACCCAGGGGAGTGGCGGTTCTGGTCGCCGTCATCGCGGTGGTGGTGGGTGGTTGTTCGGCGCGACCGGAGGCTCGGCAGGAGCCGTCCGCGCCGGTGAGCACCACTGCGACGACAACGACGACGACAACGACCACCGCGCCGCCCACGGCTCTGCCGGGGCCCGGTGGGACCACCATTCCCGTCTTCCAGCAGCCCTACGCCTTCGGCACACCCCAGCAGCAGGCGCCGGCCATCGTGGACGGGATGGTGCCCGTCGTCCGGCGGATCGAGACGGACCGGCCGTACGTGTTCATCACGATCGACGACGGCGCGGTCCGGCACCCGGCCGCGGTGGAGCTGATGCGCAAGAGCGGCGTCGAACCGAGCCTGTTCCTCAACTCCAAGCACGTGGACGGGTACGCGGAGTACTGGAAGGGGTTCGACGGGTTGGCGTCGGTGCACGCGCACACGGCGACGCACCCGGACCTGACCGGCACGTCGTACGAGTTCCAGCGCCAGGAGATCTGCGGCAACGCGGAGCTGCTCCGCACGCAGCTGGGCGCGCGGCCGAAGCTGTTCCGGCCGCCGTTCGGCAACTTCGACCTCACCACGCGGCGGGCGGCGGCCGACTGCGGGTTCACCGCCCTGGTGATGTGGACGGCGGCGGTCAACGACGGGGTGGTGCAGTTCCAGGCCGGTGGGCGGCTCAACGCGGGCGACATCGTGCTGATGCACTTCCGGCACACGTTCGTGGAGGACTTCCTGGCGTTCCTGGAGCGGTGCAAGGCCGACGGGTTGACGCCGGTGGTGCTGGACGATTTCCTGGCCGACCCGAAAGCAACCGTGTGACGTGTGACACGTCTGTTCGGGTGTACCGGTTCGAGCCACGTGCCGGAGCCCTGGAAGCCCCTTTGGAGGGCCGCCATGAACAGCCGTCCCAGAAAACTCGCACTGCTCGTGTTCGTCCTGGCCGCGGTCGGGGTCGTGGTCCCGGCCGCGTCCGTGTCCGCGTCCGCGTCCTCGACGACGCAGACGCCGGTGTTGACCGGCATCCGCACCGGCAGGCACGTCGACTTCGACCGGGTGGTGCTCGACCTCGTCGGCAGCCGCCCGGAGTTCTTCGTCCGGTGCGTCGACCAGCTCCGCTACGACGGGTCCGGTGAGCCGGTCCCGCTGCCGGGCGCGTACTTCCTGGAGGTGCGCCTCGCGCCGGCCGCCGCGCACGACGACGCCGGCAACCCGACCTACACCGGTCCCCGGCAGTTCGGGACGCCCGGGTTGACCAACGTCCAGGCGGTCGCGATCACCGGGGACTTCGAGGCCAACCTCACGGTCGGGCTCGGCCTGCGGAGCGACTCGTGGCACCGCGTGTTCCTGCTCGACTCGCCGACCCGGGTGGTGATCGACGTCGGCCACTGAGGTCGGTGACGTCGGGGTGAAACCACCGTGAACACCCGGTGGTGGTCCGGTTCTCGGTCGGTTCGCCGACCGAGAACCGGTGTGCAGGTGCTGCGGTCCGCGTTGGACTTCCTCGGTGGTCCCGGTCCGGTGCCGCTCGCGATCGGGCTGCTGTTCGCGACGCCGGTCATCGACCGGCTCTTCGTGCGCCGCAAGAGGCTCGGGTTCCGGGTGCTCTACAACTCCAGGATCGGTCTCGGGCCGGAGCGGTTGCACGACGGCACCGACCCGAACTCGCCGCAGCTGCGCGAGCTGGTGCGGGTGCTGGACCGGATGAGCATCGTGGTGATCCGGGTCCGCAACACCGGCAGCTACGACATCGACGCCGAGGACTTCGACAAGCCGCTGACGTTCACCTTCGGCGACCGGGTGGTCTGGAACGCGAGGGTGTCCGAGGCGGGCTCGGAGGAGATGAAGGCCGAGATCCGGCGCAGCCTCCAGTTCTTCGGGTCGGGGGCGAGCCCGGCGAAGGCGTCGCTGCCGACGGTGCGGGAGCGGATGGCGCAGCGCGTGGCCCGGTGGGGCGGGCCGGCGGTGACCGCGGACCCGCCGGGCGAGCCGGTGTGGCGGCGTGCGGCTGGAGAAGCTGGTGCTGCGGCGCAAGCAGAAGTTCAAGCTGCTGGTGGTGCTGCGCGAGCCGGACGCCAACCGGGACGGCGAGCTGGGCAAGGACGTGAAGGTCGTCGGGGACCTGGGCGGCACGGGGATCGTGCACGACGAGCGTCCGGAGCGGCTGATCACCCTGCCCAGGCTGACCGGCGGGCTGGCCGCGGTGTTGGTGGCGGTGCTGGTGCTGGCTTGGCCGCCCGGTTCGACGGACGCGACGGTGGCGTGCGCGACGGGGAAGGTGCGGGTGGAGGGGTCGAGCGTGTTCATGCCGACCATGGCCGCCATCGCCGAGCAGTACGAGCGGGCGTGCCCCGGCGCGGACATC
Source organism: Actinosynnema sp. NPDC091369 (assembly GCF_044757065.1). NCBI lineage: Bacteria > Bacillati > Actinomycetota > Actinomycetes > Pseudonocardiales > Pseudonocardiaceae > Actinosynnema > Actinosynnema sp. NPDC091369. The sequence goes on from NZ_JBIVUG010000003.1 coordinate 538,937, forward strand.
ACGACGACCGCGACCGGCAGCATCCAGGGTGTGCGCGAGGTGGCGGGCGCGGAGGGAGGGGAGGGGGTGGTGGCGTTGTCGGACGGCAAGCAGGACGTGCGGGGCGTGTTCGCCCAGCAGTTGGCGATCGTGGTCTACCACGTGGTCGTGCACAGCTCGGTCGGGCTCGACGCCGTCACGGTGGAGCAGTTGCGCGGGATCTACGCCGGTGCGTACACGGACTGGAGCCAGTTGCGGGGCGGGGCGTCGCTGCCGATCCGGATCGTGGGGCGGGGCGGCGAGTCGGGGACGCGGGAGCTGTTCGAGCGGCGGGTGCTGGGTGGGAGCGAGAGCGCGTTGTCGTCCAACGACCGCCGGGTGAAGGACCGGGCCCCGGAGGCGCCGGTGATCCGGTGCGAGCGGGACGAGAACGCCGATGTGGTGCGGGAGATCGGCGCGGTCGAGGGGGCGATCGGGTACGCGGACGCGCCTTCGGTGGCGGAGGCGCGCAAGACGAACGCGCTGACGGCGTTGGCGTTGGACGGGAAGGTGTTCGACGCGGCGGCGGGGGTGGAGGCCGGGTACCCGTTCTGGACGGTGGAGTACCTGGTCACGCGGTCGGAGCCGGCGGCGGGGTCGTTGGTGGGGCGGTTCGTGGGGTACGTGCGGGAGCACGACGGGGCGCGGGTGCGGATGAAGGATGCGGGGTACCTGCCGTGTTGGACGGCGGGCGGGGTGCCGTTGGAGCTGTGCAATTTGAGGTGAGGGTGGGGCGAGGCGGCTCGGGGGAGAGTCCGGCTCGATGTGACATCGGGCCCTTACGGGCACGATGTCACATCGAGCCTTGTGAGTTGGCTGCGGGTGCGTTGTGGGTGGGGTGATTAGGCGGCTGTGGTGGTGGAGATGGTGGTGGTGGCTGGTTCCAGGGCGAGGTTCAGGACTTGTTGGACGTCGGAGACGAGGTGGACGGTCAGTTCGGTGCGGACGGATTCGGGGACGTCGTCCAGGTCGGGTTCGTTGCGTTGGGGGATGAGGACGGTGGTGATGCCGGCGCGGTGGGCGGCGAGGAGTTTCTGCTTGACGCCGCCGATCGGGAGGACGCGGCCGGTCAGGGAGACTTCGCCGGTCATGGCGACGTCGGAGCGGACCGGGCGGCCCGAGAGCAGGGAGGCCAGGGCGGTGGTCATGGTGACGCCGGCGGAGGGGCCGTCCTTCGGGACCGCGCCGGCGGGGACGTGGATGTGGACGTTGCGGTTGGCCAGCGCTTCGGCGCGGTCGTCGTGGGAGCGCAGGTAGGACAGGGCGATCTGGGCCGATTCCTTCATGACGTCGCCCAGTTGGCCGGTCAGGGTGACGCCCGGCGCCCCGGTTTCGGCGGGGGCCAGGGATGCCTCGACGAAGAGGACGTCGCCGCCGGCTCCGGTGACCGCCAGGCCGGTCGCGACGCCGGGGACGGCGGTGCGCTCGGCCGACTCCGGGGTGTGCTTGGGCGAGCCCAGGTAGGTGCGGAGGTCGGGGACGTCGACGGCGACCGGGAGTTCGGTGTGGTCGAGGGCGACGCGGGCGGTGACCTTGCGGAGGATCCGGGCGAGGGAGCGCTCCAGTTGGCGGACGCCGGCCTCGCGGGTGTACTCGCCGGCCAGCTTGCGCAGGGAGGCTTCGGTGATCGTGACGTCGTCGGTGGTCAGGCCGGCTCGTTCGACCTGGCGGGGCAGGAGGTGGTCGCGGGCGATGGTGACCTTCTCGTCCTCCGTGTAGCCGTCGAGCTGGACCAGTTCCATGCGGTCCAGCAGGGGGCCCGGGATGGATTCCAGGACGTTCGCGGTGGCCAGGAAGACGACGTCGGAGAGGTCCAGCTCGACTTCGAGGTAGTGGTCGCGGAACGTGTGGTTCTGGGCCGGGTCGAGGACTTCGAGGAGGGCGGCGGTGGGGTCGCCCCGGTAGTCGGCGCCCACCTTGTCGATCTCGTCCAGGAGGACGACCGGGTTCATCGAGCCCGCTTCGGAGATGGCCCGGACGATCCGGCCCGGCAGCGCGCCCACGTAGGTGCGGCGGTGGCCGCGGATCTCGGCTTCGTCGCGGACGCCGCCCAGGGCGACGCGGACGAACTTGCGGCCCATGGCGCGGGCGACCGACTCGCCCAGGGAGGTCTTGCCGACGCCGGGAGGGCCGACGAGGGCCAGGACCGCGCCGGAACGGCGACCGCCCACGACGCCGAGGCCGCGGTCGGCGCGGCGGCGCCGCACGGCCAGGTATTCGGTGATGCGCTCCTTGACGTCGTCCAGGCCCGCGTGGTCGGCGTCGAGGACGGCGCGCGCGCCCGCGATGTCGTAGGCGTCCTCGGTGCGCTCGTTCCACGGCATGTCCAGGACGGTGTCCAGCCAGGTGCGGATCCAGCCGACCTCGGGTGACTGCTCGGCGGTGCGCTCCAGCTTGTCGACCTCGGCCAGGGCGGCCTTGCGGACGTTGTCGGGCAGGTCCGCGCCTTCGACGCGGGCCCGGTAGTCCTGCTCCTCGGTGGCGGGCTTGCCGTCGAGCTCGGCCAGCTCCTTGCGGATCGCGGCGAGCTGCTGGCGCAGCAGGAACTCCCGCTGCTGCTTCTCGACGCCTTCCTTGACGTCCTTGCGGATGGTCTCGGCGACGTCCAGCTCGGTCAGGTACTCGCGACCCCACTCGAGCAGCTTCTCCAGCCGCTCGGTGACGTCGCTGGTCTCCAGCAGCCAGACCTTCTGCTCGTCGCTGAGGTACGAGGCGTAGCCGGCCAGGTCGGCCAGGGCGGACGGGTCGTCCACCTGCTGGACCGAGTCGACCACCTGCCACGCGCCGCGCTGCTGGAGGATCGTGGTGACCAGCGCGCGGTACTCGCGGGCCAGTTCCCGGGTGTGGTCGTCGACCGGTGCTTCGTCGGTGATGGTGGCCTCGACCCACAGGGCCGCGCCGGGGCCCGTGGTGCCGGTGCCGATGCGGACCCGCTCCGTGCCGCGCACGACGGCCGCGCGCTCGCCGCCGGACAGCCTGCCGACCTGCTCGATCAGCGCCAGCGTGCCCACCTTCGCGTACTTGCCGTCCAGCCGGGGCACCAGCAGGACCTTCGACTGGCCGCCCGCGGCCGTCGCGGCTTCGATCGCGGCGCGGGCCTCGGCGGTGGCGTCCGAGCCGCTGATCCGGATCGGCACGACCATGCCCGGCAGCACGACCACGTCGTCCAGCGGCAGCACCGGCAGCACCAACGTCTCGCCCATGAGTCCCTCCAAAGTTGAGTCTGACTGGCTCAACCAAGGTGAGCCCGGGATTGTTTCCGGTAGGTGTTCGCCCAGAGCGAGCGTCCATTCGGGGGTTGTGCCCGGTTTGCGGCGCGGACACGATCACGCGGTCGACTCACGAGGAGATGGCGCATGGAGCAGGCGAGCTGGGTCCCGTCCTCGGTGGACCTGGACCGGCCGAGCGCGGCCCGGATGTACGACTACTTCCTGGGCGGCTCGCACAACTTCGCGGTCGACCGCGAGGCGGCCAAGTCGGTCGAGCAGATCTTCCCCGGCATGTCCGGCGCGGCCCGGGCCAACCGGTCGTTCCTGCGGCGGGCCGTGCGGTACCTGCTGTCCCAGGGCATCGACCAGTTCCTGGACCTCGGGTCGGGCATCCCGACCGTCGGCAACGTGCACGAGATCGCCCAGCAGACCAACCCCGGTGCCCGGGTGGTGTACGCGGACGTCGAGCCGGTGGCCGTCGCGCACAGCACGGCGCTGTTGGCGAACAACCCGCTGGCCAGCGCGATCCAGGCGGACCTGCGCGACCCGGACTCGGTGCTGGGCAACGAGGAGGTCCGGTCCGTGCTCGACTTCGACCGGCCGATCGGGTTGCTGATGGTCGCCGTGCTGCACTTCGTGCCCGATTCGGACGACCCGCACGCGGCGATCGCCCGGTACCGGGACGTGCTCGCGCCGGGCAGCCACGTGGCCATCTCCCACGCGACCTGGGACGGCGTGTCGCAGGAGGGGCGGGAGAGCGGTGAGCAGGTCAACGCCATCTACCGCCGCACGGACAGCCCGCTGGTGCTGCGCACGGGCGCGGAGGTCGCGGCGTTCTTCACCGGCTTGGACGTCGTGGAGCCCGGTGTGGTGCCGCTGAGCGAGTGGCGGCCGGACTCGGACGACGCCTACATCACCGCGTACGCGGGGGTCGGCCGGAAAGCCTGAGGTGTTCGACCGCCAGCCTGGCGGCCGTGCCGATCACCGCGTCCGCTCGGGGCAGGGTGAAGGCGGTGCTCGCGCTGCGGGTGAAGACGGCCACCGCGTAACGGCCGCCGTCGGGGTACTCGACCACGCCGACCTCGTTGCGGATCGTCGGCAGGGTGCCCGTCTTGCCCGCCACGCGCACGTCGTCGAACGGGAAGCCGGACGCCAGGCGGTGCGGCCAGACCTGGCGCGCCATGGCGTGGCGGATCGGCGCGCAGTCGTCGTGCCGCCACACGTGGCGCAGGAGGGTGGTCAGGTCGCGCGCGGTGCCGCGGTTGGTGTGAGCGGGGTCCAGCGCCCGCAGCCGGGACAGGACGACGGGGTCGGTGAACGCGGCCGGCGGTTCGTCGGGCGCGGCGTCCTCGGCCAGGGCGCGCATGAAGTCCCGCGCCCGGTGGACGACCAGCGTGCGGTGCAGGTCGAGCCGGTCGAGGGCGTCGTTGATCGCGTCGAAGCCGATCAGGTCGACCAGGGCGTCCGCGGCGGCGTTGTCGGAGACGGTGACGGCCAGGTAGGCCAGATCGCGCAGGGACATCGTGACCGGGTCGAGCATGCCCCCGATGCCGGTGGGGCCGGTGCTGCGGTCGTGGTCGAGGGTGATGCGGCGGGTCAGGTCGTGGTCGCTGTGGTGCAGGGCGACCAGCAGGGGGATCTTGAAGACGCTGGCCAGCACGACGGGGTCGTCCGCGCCGACGGACAGCTCGTGGGCCGGGTGGTCGAGGTCGACGGCGTGGAGCTTGCCGGTGACGCCCGCGTCGGCGAACGCGGCGCGCACCCGTGCGGCGGTCACGACAGGTACTCCGCGGCCGGGCGGGGATAGCGCGGCAGCGTGCCCTCGGCGTGGCGCATCCCCTGCGCGGTCAGGACTTCCGTGACGGCGTCGGAGAAGGCGGTGACGGCCGGGGTCTGCCGGCCGCGCGGCCAGGCGGCCGAGGTGCGCCAGAGCAGGGGAGCGCCGCGCAACGGCCGCCAGACCGCGTCCGGCGGTGGTGCGACGCCGTCGTGCAACGCCACCGCGCCGCCCGCCAGGACCAGGCCCAGCGCGAACTCGGGGTTGCCCGCCTGGTGGACCTCGGCGGGCGTGTAGCCGTGCCGGGCGCACGTGGTCAGCACCTCGTCGTGCAACGCGGGCGCGGTGGCGCGGGGGAACAGCACGAGCGCCAGGCCGTTCAGGTCGGCCAACCGGACCTCCGGCGCGGCGGTCAGCGGGTGGTCGCGCGGCAGCAGGACGCCCAGCGGGCTGGTCAGCACCGGGCCGAGGGTGAGCCACGAGACGTCGAACGGGAACCGCAGCACGCCGACGTCCAGGCTCCGGTCGGCCAGCGCGCGCAGCTGCTCGGCGGTGCCGATCTCGCGCAGCTTGAGCTCGACGGGGCTGCGGCGGCGGAACGCGGGCAGCAGCGCGGCCACCGCCCGTCCGCCGAGGTCCGGTGGCACGCCCGCGCGCAGCGACCCGGCCTCGCCGTGCCGGAACCGGCCGGCCAGCGCGCGCAGCCGGTCCTCGCCGGAGAGCAGGGCTCGGGCTTCAGCGAGGATCTGCCGTCCCGCGTCGGTCAGGGCGACGTGCCGGGCGTCGCGGTCGAACAGGCGCACGCCTAGCTCGCGTTCCAGGCGTTGGATGCTCTGCGACAGCGGCGGCTGGGACATGTGCAGCCGAGCCGCGGCCCGGCCGAAGTGCAGCTCCTCGGCCACGGCCAGGAAGTACCGCAGGTGGCGCAGGAGGTCCACGAGCTGCGATGATAGTCGTTCGGATATCGCAGTTGTGGCGATATCGGACTTGGACACGTGCGGTCGGGCGCTGGTCTTGTTGGTGGCATGTGCGTGAGCAGACGACAGGTGTTGATCGGGTCGGCGGCCGTCGCGGTGGCGGGTGCCGGGCTGCCGGGGGTGGCGTTCGCGTCGGGGCGCAGCGGGGTGGGCCTGCGCTGGCTGGGCGTGGCCGGGTGGGAGCTGGTGGTCGGCGGCCGGCGGGTGTTGATCGACCCGTACCTGAGCCGGTTGCCGGTGTTCGACGAGGACGGGAAGTTCATCCCCGACTACCCGTTGGCGGTGCGCGAGGAGCTGGTGGACCGGCACCTCGGCGAGCGGCCGGAGCTCGTGCTGGCCACGCACGGGCACTACGACCACCTGCTGGAGATCCCGTACGTGGTGCAGAAGCACGGATCGCGGGTGATCGGCACGGAGACCCACCGGCACCTGCTGACGGCGCAGGGCGTGCCGGGGGACGACGTCATCGTGGCGTCCGGCGGCGAGCACCTGGACTTCCACGGCTTCACCGTCCAGGTGTTCCGCAGCCTGCACAGCCAGTTCGGCTCGTACGGCTACTTCGCGCCGGGCAGCCTGACCGCGCCGCCGTCCCCGCCGACCACCATCAGCGACCTGGTGGAAGGCGGCTCGCTGGCCTACCTGGTGACCGCCGGGGACTTCTCGGTGCTGTTCCTGTCGGGCACGGCCAACTACGTCGAGCGGGAGATCGCCGGGCTGCGGCCGGACGTCCTCGTGCTCGGCATGAGCGGCCACGCCAACGTCTTCGACTACACCGCGCGGGCCTTGCGGGCGACCCGGCCCAAGCTGCTGATCCCCAGCCACCACGACGACATGGTGACCCAGCTGGACGACCCCGCCCTGCCCCCGCGCGGCAACCCCGCCGCGGCGGCCGAGCTGACCGAGGCGGCACGGCGGATCGGCCTGGCGGCCCGCGTGCTCGACCCGGAGCTCCTGCGCTGGTACGAGCTGTGAGCCGGCCCGTCAGAGCAGACCGGCGCGGGCGGCGGTGAGGGCGGTGAGGGCGGCGCGTTCGGCGGTGGCGCGGTCGACCGGTTCGCCCGTGATGAAGACCCGGTGGTACAGCGGGGCGCAGGTCAGGCGGATCAGTTCGACCGGGTCGGTGTGCGGTGGCAGTTCGCCCCGGTCGACGGCGCGGGTGACGACCTTGGCCGCTTCGGCGTGCCGGGCGGCGTAGAAGGCGCGCTTCGCTTCCTGCGCGCGGGGTGACTGGAGGGCGGCGACGACGATCGCGACCGGCAGGGGGTGGCGGGCGGGGTCGGCGAAGGTGTCCGCGACCTCGGTGGCGATGGCGATCAGGTCGCCTTCGACGGTGCCGGTGTCGGGGACGGGCCACTCGGTCTCGCGGGTGTGGTCGAGCGCGTCGGCGATGAGCACGTCGACCGAGCCCCAGCGGCGGTAGACGGTGGTCTTGTGCACGCCGGCGCGTTCGGCGACCTGCTCCACCGTGAGGCCGGGGTAGCCGCGTTCGACCAGCTCGGCGTGCACGGCGCGGAGGACGGCTTCGCGGACGCGTGCCGAGCGCCCGCCGGGTCGGGACGTCAAATGCAACTCCTGTTGCGTTAAGGGATCGGGTGTGCCACTCTAACGCAACACGAGTCGCGTTAGGAGCCTTCTGCGTTGATCCCCGACCCCACCGTCCTCCACCCGCTGCCGCACGCCGACCGCGTCGTCCAGCTCAAGCCACTGGTGACGTCGCCGAAGATCGAGGTCGGCGAGTACACGTACTACGACGACCCGGAGCACGCGCTGGAGTTCGAGACCCGCAACGTGCTCTACGGGTACGGCGCGGAGAAGCTGGTCATCGGCAGGTTCTGCGCGCTGGCGACCGGCACGACGTTCATCATGGCCGGCGCGAACCACCTCACCACCGGCGTGTCCACGTTCCCGTTCACGATTTTCGGCGGCACGTGGGCCGAGCGGACGATGGACCTGATCACGACCATGGGGACGCGCGGCGACACGGTGGTCGGCAACGACGTCTGGTTCGGCTACAACTCGCTCGTCATGCCGGGCGTCACGATCGGCGACGGCGCGATCATCGCCACCGGCGCGGTCGTGACGTCCGACGTGCCGCCTTACGCGGTGGTGGGCGGCAACCCCGCGCGGCCGGTGAAGCAGCGGTTCGGCGACGAGGACGTGGCCCTGCTGCTGCGCGCCAGGTGGTGGGACTGGCCGATCGACCTGATCACCGAGCACGTCCGCACCATCATGTCCGGCACCCCGGCCGAGATCGACCACATCGCCCGCTCACACCTCCCCACCCCGTGAGTCGAACCCCCAGGCCCCGCGTGTCGAACGCTCAGGACCCCCGAGTTCGACGTTCAGGTCCCCGCATGGGGGTCCTGAACGTGGAATTCAAGGGTCCTGGACGTTCGACACGCGGGACGTGAGCGTTCGACTCACGCGGGAGAAGCCGATTGGTCCAGCGCCACGCCGGCACGTCGCGGGGGATCATGGTGGTGGGAGGTTCGCCATGGCCGAGGACTTCAACCGGTACTGCGACCTGACCATGCGGGGTGGGACGGCCAGTGGGGTGGTCTACCCGTGGGCCGTGGTGGAGCTGGCCGAGCACTACCGGTTCCGGTCGTTGGGCGGGGCGTCGGCCGGGGCGATCGGGGCCGCGTTCACCGCCGCCGCGGAGAAGGGGCGTGACCAGGGCGGCTTCCGCAAGCTGAAGGAGGTCGTGGACTGGTTCGCCGCGCCCGGGTGGCGGCTGGCGCAGCTCTTCCAACCCAGCGAGCACACCCGCAAGCTGTACCGGATCGTGGCGGCCTCCATGCAGCGCCGCGACTCCACCGGCCGCAGCCCGCTCACCTGCCTGCTGCTGGCGCTGATCAGCGCGATCGGGTGGCGGGCCAGGGCATTCCTCGCGTTGGCGCTGGCGTTGTGGCTCGTCGGCCCCATTCTGTGGTTCCTCGCGGTGGAGTGGGGCTCGACGCCGACGTGGGTGCTCGTCGGCCTGACCGTCGTCGCGCTGGTCGCCGTGCCGGGGATCGTGCTGAGGGTCCTGCCGAGGGGCCGGGACGCGTGGTTGCGCCGCGTCGGCACCGCGCTGCTGCTGGTGCTCCCGCTGGTCCCGGTCGCCCTGAGCACCCGGTGGACGGCGCCGAGCCTGGCGAGCGCGGCCACGGCGGCGGTGTGGTGGCTGGTGCTCGGGTTCGCGTTCGTCAGCGCGGTCGCGGTCACCTGCGGCCTGGGTGCCAAGCGGTTCCTCGACCGGATGGCGACCACCATCCACTTCGGACTCGTGCCCGGCACCGGCGGGGTCCGGCCGAACTTCTGGGACCGGCGCTGCGGCGTGCCCGCGTCGACCGGCGTGCCGCCGCTGAGCGACTGGGTCGCCGACGTGCTGGACGAGCTGTCCGGCGCGACCGACCTCACGTTCGGCGACCTGACCACGAACCTGGTCCTGATGACGACGGACCTGTCCGAGGGCCGCCCCTACCGCCTGCCGTTCACCGCACCGCGCGCCGAGTGGCTGTTCTGCCGCACGTGCCTGCGGACCGTGCTGCCGCAGCGCACCGTGGACAAGCTCGGCCACGACGCCACCGCGCACCACTGCCCGCTGCACCCGGACGAGGCCGTCCACGTGCTGCCGGAGAACCTGCCGGTGGCCCTGGCCGTGCGGATGAGCATGCCGCTGCCCGGCCTGATCGCCGCGGTGCCGCTGGTGCGGGCCGAACCGGAGCCGCGGGTGCACTGGTTCTCCGACGGCGGCATCACGAGCAACTTCCCGATCCACTTCTTCGACCACCTGCTGCCGCGCTGGCCGACGTTCGGGCTGAGCCTCCAGTCCTACCCTCCCGGCGACGACCGGGACGTGTGGCTGCCCGAGCAGGACGCCTCCACCGCCGGCACGCCCTGGCGCGGCATCGGCCTGGCGCAGCAGTTCGCGTCGGCCATCCTGAACACGATGCTGGACTGGCGCGACACCATGCAGTCGGCGCTGCCGGGCTACCGGGGTCGGATCGCGCACGTGCGCATCGGCGCGCTGGAAGGCGGCACGAACCTGTTCATGCGCCCCGAGACGATCCTCGCCCTGGCCGAGCGCGGCGCCGAGGCCGGCCGCCTGCTGCGCACCCGGTTCACCGAGGACGACGCCACCAAGACCGACCGCTACCGCTGGATCCGGATGCGGCTGGCCATGCGCGAGTACCAGCAGCTGGCCGGGCAGGCCGACGAGCGCGCCGCCTTCTACCGCGACCTGACCGCCCGCTACCGCGTCCCGGAGGACCTGCACGCCTGGTTCGCCACCCCGCCCGCCGGCACGGACCCGCACGCGCGCGGGATCGGCCTCACCCTGGACGCCCTGGGCGCGGTGCCGGACGGCCCGTTCGACGGCGAGCCGCCGATCGACCCGGACCTCCGCCTCACCCCGCCGGAGTGATCGCCCGCGATCAGATCTCGTCCAGGAACTCGTCCACCTCGGCCAGCGCGCGCCGCCGCACCGGCTCGGCGGACAGGAACAGGTCGTGCATGCCGCCGTCCACCGGCACGATCCGCACCCGACCGCCGATCTTCGGCCCCCACACCCGCATGTGCTCGACGTCCAGCACGGTGTCCGCGGTCATCGCCTCGGGCGTCCACCGCTTCGCGTGCAGGTGGCTGCGGGCCGACCGCAGCAGCAGCACGGGCACCCGCACGTCCAGCCCGCGGTGCAGCCGGGCGTGGCCGCGGCGGATCGCGCGCAGCCACCCCGCGTGCACCGGGAACGCCTCGATCGGCTTCCACGCCGTGTCGAAGTCCCACTCGCCGTGGTGGTCGCGGTGGATGCTCTCGCCGTACACCGGGCCCAGGCCGGGCTTGAGCACGAGCTTCGGCGCGAGCCGGCCGACACCGCGGACCACCGCCGTGCCGACGGTCCGCAGCAGCCACGGCTCGGCCAGGTCCAGCCACGGGCTGTTGAGCACCAACGCGTCCAGCACGTCGTCCGAGCGGCGCTCGTGCGCCCACAGGCTGGTGATCAGCCCGCCGGTCGAGTGCCCCACCACGACGAGGTGCCGGTAGCCGTCCTCCTCGCGGATCACCCGCGCCGCGGCGTCGATCTCCTCGAAGTGCTCGGCCAGGTCGGTGACGAAGTTGGCCACCTGGCCCGGCCGCAGCGACCGCCCGTACGCGCGCAGGTCGAGGGCGTAGAAGTCGAAGCCGCGCGCGGTGAAGTGCTCGGCGACGTGCCGCTGGAAGAAGTAGTCCGCGAAGCCGTGCACGTACAGCACCGCGCCGCGCAGTGCGGGCTGCGCGCGCCGCCGGACCAGCGTCGCGGTGGCGTCGCCGCCGCCCAAGGGCAGCGCGCGGGTCTCGTAGTCGGTGCCGAGCACGTCTGCGTTCACCCGGTCAGTGTGCACGCAGATTCGTCCGATCGGGGACAGGCGGGGCTCGGGTCGTGGCACTGTGGGAGGCATGAGCAGCGAGGAGATCGAACGGTCGAGCGCGCGTGTGCGGTTCCCCGGCATCAGCCCGCGGGCGTACGAGCACCCGGTCGACCGGGGGGCGTTGGCGGTCTTGCGCGCGGTGCCGGGCATCGGCCCGGTCCTGCAGGCGGTGGCGGGCGCGTTCACCGAGCGCGGTGAGCGGTTGGGGTACCTGGCGTCGAGCATCCGGGTCGGCCCGAAGCAGTACCCGGAGCTGGACCGGCTCCGGTTGGAGGCGGCGGCGACGCTGGACGTCGACCCGGTGCCCGAGCTGTTCGTCAAGCGCGACCCGGTGCCCAACGCGATGACGCTGGGCATCGACAAGCCGTTCATCGTGCTCACGACGGGCCTGATCGAGCTGCTGGACGCGGAGGGCCTGCGGTTCGCCATCGGGCACGAGATGGGGCACGTGCTGTCCGGGCACGCGCTGTACCAGACGATCCTGCAGCGGCTGATGCAGTTGCAGTACGGCCTGGGCTGGATGCCGGGCGGCTACTGGGCGATCACCGCGATCATCGCGGCGCTGCGCGAGTGGTACCGCAAGACCGAGCTGTCCTGCGACCGCGCGGGCCTGCTGTGCGTGCAGGACCCGTCGGCCGCGCTGCGGGTGCACGTGGCCATGGCGGGCGGCATGGACCTCAGCGAGGTCGACACGGCCGAGTTCCTCAAGCAGGCCAAGGAGTACGAGCAGGTCGAGGACGTGCGCGACAGCGTGCTCAAGCTGATCCGCACGTGGCCGCTGACGCACCCGATGGCCGTGGTCCGCGCCGCGGAGCTGCAGAAGTGGGCGGCGGACGAGGAGTACCGGGCGATCCTGACCGGCGCGTACGCGCGGCGCGAGGACGACCGGCCGACCAGCTCGTTCACCGAGGACATCAAGTCGGCGGCCCGGTCGTACAAGGAGTCCGCGGCCCAGTCCGAGGACCCGCTGATGAAGGTGGTCAACGAGGTCGGCGACGTGCTGGTGGGTGCGGCGGGCAAGGTGCGCGACAAGTTCACCGGGGCGAACTAGTCCGCTTGGCCCAGCGGACTGGGCTGTTCTGGCTAACCTCCTCCTGACGCCTTTGATCAGGAGGAGGGGCCGATGCGGCTAGCCGCGTTGTTGATGACGTTGTTGATGGCCTTCGCGGGCACCGCCACGGCGGCGGACGTGGACGTGCGCGTGGTGGGCGGTGAGCGGGTGTCGCTCGCGGACCACCCGTGGGTGGTCTACGTGACCGACGCGAGCGGCAACCAGTTCTGCGGCGGCACGCTGGTCGCGCCGACCAAGGTGGTCACCGCCGCCCACTGCGCGACCATGCGGACGCCGCGCAACACGCGGGTGGTGCTGGGGCGCGAGGACCGCCAGAGCGCGGCGGGCGTGGTCGCCCGGCTCACCGACATCTGGGTGCACCCGGACTACGTGAGCGCCGACCAGGGCTCGGACGTCGCCGTGCTGACGTTGCGCGACGCGGTGGGCTACACGCCGCTGCCGCTGGCGGAGCCGACCGACGAGGTGCTGTACGAGCCGGGCACCAGCGGCCTGGTGCTGGGTTGGGGCCGGACCAGCGAGCAGGGCTCGTCGTCGCGGTACCTGATGGGCGCGACGGTGCCGGTGATGGACGACGGGCACTGCGAGAACGCCTACCCCCAGTTCGACCCGGAGGAGATGACCTGCGCCGGTTACCCGGAGGGCGGCGTGGACACCTGCCAGGGCGACTCGGGCGGCCCGTTCGTGGCTGGCGGGAAGCTGATCGGCGTCACCTCATGGGGTGAAGGGTGCGCCCGTGCGGGCAAGCCCGGCGTCTACAGCGAGATCAAGAGGTACGCCGACGCGATCGAGGCGCAGCTGCGGGTCTGACCGGGCGGCGTGCGGGCCCTCGGGTCGCGGGGGCCCGCACGCCGGCTTGTGGTCGGCCTACAGCACGAGCCCGATCGACATCGTCAGGAACACCGCCGCGCACACCGCGTCCAGCGCCGTGGTCACGCCGGGCCGCCGCAGCGATCCCGCGACGCGCGCCGCGGCCACCACGATGGTCAGCTCCCACAGCGCGGCCAGCCCGAGGAACACCGCGGCGAGCATCCCGAGCTGGAACGCGGGGTCGCCCGCGCCGATGAACTGCGGCAGGAACGCCAGCGAGAACAGCAGCATCTTGGGGTTGGTGATGTTGGTCAGGAACCCCTGCCGGAACGGCCGGGTCGCGGCGACCGGCGCCACCTCGCCGCCCGCGCGCCGCAGCAGCCCGCGGGTGATCGTCACGGCCAGGTAGAGCAGGTACGCCGCGCCGATCCAGCGCAGCCCGGTCAGCACGGCGGGGTAGCGGGCGATGACCACGCCCAGGCCGGAGATGACCAGCGCGACCTGGACGAAGGCCGCGGTGTGGATGCCCGCGAGCGCGAGCAGCCCGGCGCGGGTGCCGGACCGCATCGAGGTGCGCAGCAGGAGGAAGGCGTCAACGCCCGGGGTGAGCACGACCACCGCGCAGGCGATCAGGAACGCGGGTAGCTGGGTGAAGTCCAGGTGCATGGAAACCTCCCTCATGTTCCGGACAGACCTCCGTGATCTGTCTCACTGGCCGTCGAATCTTCGGCGCTGCAGCACTCTAACAACAGATTTTCCGGATCTCATACCCCGCTCTCCCGCTCCTGGGCGTTCCGCTACCTTCGGTGCCCGTTCGACCACATGTCGTAGAGGGGTGGTCCATGCGCATCAGCGCGCCGATCTTCGCCGTTCTCGTGCTGGTCCTGTCCGCGCTGCCCGCCGACGCGGTCGTGGGCGGGCGGGAAGCGCCGCCCACGCCGTGGGCGGTCGCGCTGTTCGACGGCGGCACGTTCTTCTGCGGCGGCGCGCTGATCGCGCCGGACAAGGTGGTCACGGCCGCCCACTGCACGCTCTCCCGCAGCGCGCTGGGCACCCGTGACCGACGCCCGGCCGACCTGACCGTCGTCGCCGGTCGCGCCGACCTGGACACCGCGGAGGGTCGGGTGGTGCAGGTCGCCGCGCTGTGGCGGCACCCGGCGTTCACCGGGGTGTCCGCGGGTGACGACGTGGCCACGCTCACCCTGGCCGCCCCGCTGCCGTACCGGCCGGTCCGCGTCGCGGACGCCGCGTCGGGCCTGGCCAAGGTCTATGGCTGGGGCCGGACCGGCGAGCTGGACGCGCCGAGCCGGCGGCTGCTGGAGGTGGACGTGCCGATCCGGTCGGACGCCGAGTGCGCCGCCGACGTGCCCGACTACCGGCCGGGGGGCATGCTGTGCGCGGGCTACCCGGAGGGCGGCAAGGACGCCTGCGAGGGCGACTCGGGCGGGCCGCTCACCGTGGCGGGCGAGCTGGTCGGCGTCGTGTCCTACGGTCGCGGCTGCGCCCGGCCCGGCCAACCCGGCGTCTACACGCGGCTGAGCCGGTACCGGGACGAGATCTGAGACTGTGGTACCACAGTGGGGTGCGCTCACACCCCTACCCGGCGACGCTGCGCCGGCAGTGGTCGGCCGACCTGACGCCCGACCAGCTCTACGCCGTGCTCAAGCTGCGCTCGGACGTGTTCGTCGTCGAGCAGAACTGCGTCTACCCGGAACTGGACGGGCGTGACCTGGAACCGGGCACCCGGCACTTCTGGCTGGACGCCGACGACGCACCCGGCCCGCAGGCTTACCTGAGGCTGCTGGAGGAGCCCGGTGGCACGTTCCGCATCGGCCGGGTCTGCACGGCCCGCGCCGCCCGGGGCCGCGGGTACAGCCGCCGGTTGATGGAGGCGGCGCTGGCTGAGGTGGGGTCGGTGGCGTGCGTGCTGGACGCGCAGACCTACGTGGCCGACTTCTACGCGTCGTTCGGGTTCGAGCCGCAGGGCGCGGAGTTCATCGAGGACGGGATACCGCACCTGCGGATGCGCCGGTCTCCGTGATCACCCGCACGGCCCGCTCGACGTCGCCCTCGGACAGGTCGGCGCGGGCGGTGAGGCGCAGCCGGGAGATCCGGTCGGGCACCGACGGCGGCCGGAAGCAGCCGACGACCACGCCCTGGGCCCGGCACGCCTCGGCCCACTCGAACGCCGCTTCGGGCGACGGCGCCTGCACGGACACGACGGCCGCGGTCGGCGAGCTGACCCGCAGGCCCTTCTCCTTCAGCCGGAACGCCAGGTCCTGGGCGACGTCCAGGGCCCGCGCGGGCCGGTCCGGCTCTTCGCGCAGCACCTTCAGCGCGGCCAGCGCCGCCGCCGCGCTGGCCGGCGCGAGCCCGGTGTCGAAGATGAACGTGCGCGCGGTGTCGACCAGGTGCTTGATCACCCGGCTCGGCCCGAGCACCGCGCCGCCCTGCGCGCCCAGCGACTTCGACAGCGTCACGGTGGTCACCACGTCGGGCGCCTTGGCCAGCCCGGCCGCGTGCACCGCGCCGCGCCCGCCCTCGCCGAGCACGCCGAGGCCGTGCGCGTCGTCCACGACCAGCGCCGCGTCGTGCTCGCGGCAGGCGGCGGCCAGCTCGGCCAGCGGCGCGAGGTCGCCGTCCACGGAGAACACCGAGTCGGTCACCACCAGCGCCCGCCGCTTGCCGCGCGTGGCCAGCGCGTGGGTGACCTGGCCGACGTCGCAGTGCCCGGCGACCACGACGTCCGCCTTGGACAGCCGGGTGCCGTCGATCAGGGACGCGTGGATGTGCTGGTCGGCGACGATCGCCGTGCCGGGACCGGACAACGCGGTCAGCGCGCCCAGGTTCGCCGCGTAGCCGGAGGAGAACACCAGCGCCGACTGCGCGCCGCAGAAGTTCGCGAGCTCGTACTCCAGCTCGGTGTGCAGCTCGGTGGAACCGGTGACCAGCCGCGACCCGGTCGAACCCGCGCCCCAGCGCAGCGAGGCCGCGGCGGCGGCGCCGGTCACCCGCTTGTCGCGGGCCAGGCCGAGGTAGTCGTTCGACGCCAGGTCGAGGTCGGTCGAGTCGGCCGGTCGCGGTCGGACCCGGCGGGCCAGGCCCGCCTTCGCGCGGGCTTCGGCACGCGTGTCGATCCAGTCGAACACCGAGTCACCTGTGCGCACACTCACGCCGGCAGTGTCGCATCCGACGGCTACCGTGCCGGCGTGGACCTCTTCCAGCCGGAGCCTGCCGACCTGCGCTCGTTGCGCGAGGACGCGCCGGTCCACCGCGACGAGCGCACCGGGATGTGGCTGGTCAGCCGGTACGACGACGTGCGCGCCGTGCTGGCCGACCCGCGCCGCTTCCACCCGGACAACGCGTTGACCGCGGTGGTCCCGATCGCCGGGCCGGTGCTGCGGGTCCTGGCCCGCGCCGGGTTCTCGCTGCCGCCGACGCTGGCCAACAACGGCACCACTACGCACGCCGACCTGCGGCGGCTGGTGGCCCGGTTCCTCACCCCGGCGCGGGTGGCGGCGGTGGGGCCGCGGATCGCGGAGCTGGTCGCCGAGCGGCTGGACGGGGTGAGCGGACGCGTCGACCTGCACCCGGCGCTGGCCCGGGACCTGCCCGCGATCGTGCTGCTGGAGGTCATGGGCATCCGGGACGTGGACGTCGACGCGCTCAAGGCGTGGAGCACGGCGTCGCTGGAGCTGTTCTGGGGTGACGTCACGCCCGAGCGGCAGCACGAGCTGGCCCGGCCCGCCGCCGCGTTCCACCAGTGGCTGACGGCCCGGATCAAGGCCGCCGACCCGGCCGGCGACGACCTGTTCGCCGCGCTGCGCGCGCAGGGCGTGCCGATCCGGGACGCGGCGGGGCTGTGCTACTTCCTGCTGATCGCGGGGCAGGAGACGACGACCCAGCTGCTGTGCGCGGCGTTCCACGCCGTGCTGCGCGAGGACGGGCTGTGGTCGCGGCTGGGCGATCCGGGCGTGGCCGCGGCGTGCGTCGAAGAGGTGCTGCGGCGCGACCCGCCGGTGAGCACGTGGCGGCGGGTCACCGCCGAGCCGGTCACGCTGTCCGGGGTGGCGGTCCCGGCGGGCGCGCCGCTGCTGCTGATGCTGGCGGGCAGCGGCTCGGACCCGGAGGCGTTCGCCGAGCCCGAGCGGTTCTGCCCGGCCCGGCCGAACGCCCGCAAGCACCTGGCGTTCGGCTTCGGCCGGCACTTCTGCCTCGGCGCCGGCCTGGCCCGGCTGGAGGCGGAGGTGGTGCTGCGGGAGACCGCGCGCCGGTTCCCGCGCCTGCGCCTGGCCTCGACCGCCCGGCCGCCGATGCTGGGCCTGCTGTCGTTCCGCGCGCCGTTGAGCGTGGAGGTCGAGCTAGGGGACCAGCACGACCTTGCCGGTGGTGGCGCGGCTCTCCAGCAGTTCGTGGGCGCGGGCGGCGTCAGCCAGCGGTAGCGCCTCGCCCAGCACCGGGCGCAGCCCGAGCGTGAACGCCCGCCGCACGTTGTCCGGCGTGGTGGGGATGCCGAACCCGAGCAGCGCGACGCCCTTGCGGAACACGTCCGCCGCCGTGACGTCCAGCGGTCGGCCGCCGGCGAAGCCGAACACGGCCATCCTGCCCACCCCGTCGCGCAGCAGCTCGAACGACTGCCTGCCGATCGCGCCGCCGACCGAGGAGAACGCCACGTCGACCGGCTCGACCAGGGACGGCCAGTCCGCTTCGCCGTAGTCGACCACCTCGTGCGCGCCCAGCTCCCTGGCCAGTTCGAGCTTCCGCTCCCCTCGGGCCGCGGCCACGACGGTCGCGCCCACGCGTGCCGCGACCTGCACGAGCAGGCTGCCCACGCCACCGGCCGCCGCCTCGACCAGCGCCCGCTCGCCCGCGCCGAGCCGGACCGCGTCCACCGCCGCGAACGCCGTCGCGCCCTGGAGGTACAGGGCCAGCGCCTCGTGGTCGGACAGGTCGTCGGGTACCTCGACGGCGTCCTCGGGCAGCACGGCCAGCTCGGCGTAGCCCTCGCCCAGCGCGAACCCGATCAGCCGCCGGCCGTCCGCGGTGACGCCGACCACCTCGCCGCCGAGCGCGCCGGGTGCGAGGTCGTACCAGGGCAGCACGTCGGTGACCCGGCCCGACCGGATGAGCGTCTCGCCGTAGTTCACGCCGATCGCCGTGACGCGGACCAGCACCTCGCCCGGACCCGGGACCGGGTCGGGCACCTCCTCGACCCCGAGCACGTCCGCCGGGCCGAACTCGTGGAACCGCACCGCTCGCACAACGCCTCCCGTGATTTCAAGCGGACCGCCGGTCCGCTTCCTCTCGGCTACCATACGGACTGCCGGTCCACTTTTGTCAAGGTCGAGGAGGTCGGCGATGCGGAAGGACGCCGAGCGCAACCGCGCCGCGATCCTGGCCACCGCCTCGCGCCTGATCGCCGAGCACGGGCCCGACGGTTTCTCGATGGAGGACGTCGCCGCCGCCGCGGGGGTGGGCAAGGGCACGGTGTTCCGCCGGTTCGGCGACCGCGACGGGCTCGTGCGCGCCGTCGTGGACGAGACGTCCGAGGCTTGGCGGGCCGAGTCCGAGGCGCTGCTGGAAGCGTCGGCGGTCCCGGCCGAGGAGCGGGTGATCACGTTCGTGGCCACCCTGTTCGACCACGTGCTGGCCGCGCTGCCCCTGGTGACCGCGCTGGAGCGGGTGTCCTCGCGCAGCATCGCCTGCGACTCGAACTCCGACCTCACCCACCGGCGCCTGGTGGCGCTGATCACCCGGGTCCGGCCGGGCGCGGACGCCGAGTACCTGGCCCACGCCCTGCTGGCCCAGCTCCGCGCCGACGTGCTGCACCACCTGGTCCACCAGTGCGGTCTCGGCGTGCCCCGGGTCCGCGCCGGCGTGCTCTCGCTGGCGCGGGACGTGCTGGCGGGCAGGTAGGTGGCCACGCCGCGCCGGTCGTCGGAACCGGGCCGGGGAACGGCACGGGATCGCCGGTGTGATCGTCCTCGCCCGCCCGGCGCTTGGACCACGCCCCCGGAAGTGCGACGATGCCCAGGCTGTAGAGGGGGTGCGCGAGGAAGCCGGTGCGAATCCGGCACGGTCCCGCCACTGTGACCGGACCGAGGAGCCGGGAGTCAGGAACTCGACCCCCGACTCATCGACCGGACACGGGCGTGGACACCCGAGGAAGGACACCGCCGCATGGGCGCGCGTTTCCCCTTTTCCGCTGTCGTCGGCCACGACGACCTCCGCACGGCTCTGCTGCTCAACGCCGTGCACCCCGGTATCGGCGGGGTGCTCGTCCGAGGGGAGAAGGGCACCGCGAAGTCGACCGTGGTCCGCGCGCTCGCCGCGCTGCTCCCCGGGTTGGACGTGGTGCCCGGCTGCCGGTTCGGCTGCGACCCGGCCGTGCCGACCGACTGCCCCGACGGGCCGCACGGCCACGCCGCCGAACGCCGTCCCGCGCGGCTGGTCGAGCTGCCGGTCGGCGCGACCGAGGACCGGCTGATCGGCTCGCTCGACCTGGAGCGCGCGTTGACCGAGGGCGTGCGCGCCTACCAGCCGGGCCTGCTGGCCGCCGCGCACCGGGGCGTGCTGTACGTGGACGAGGTGAACCTCCTGCACGACCACCTCGTGGACCTGCTGCTCGACGCCGCCGCCATGGGCCGCGCGCACGTCGAGCGCGAAGGCGTGTCCGTCTCGCACGCCGCGTCGTTCCTCCTGGTGGGCACCATGAACCCGGAGGAGGGCGAGTTGCGCCCGCAGCTGCTGGACCGCTTCGGCCTCACTGTCGCGGTGCGCGCGTCGCGGGACGTGCCGACGCGCACCGAGGTCGTGCGGCGGCGCCTGGCCTACGAGGCCGACCCCGAGGGGTTCGCCGCCCGCTGGGCCGAGGCCGACCAGGAGCTGGCCCGGCGGATCGTGGCCGCGCGCGAGCGGCTGGGGGACGTGGTGCTGCCGGACGCCGAGCTGCGCCGCATCGCCGCGATCTGCGCCGCGTTCGAGGTGGACGGGATGCGCGCGGACCTCGTGGTGGCCCGCACCGCGACCGCGCACGCCGCCTGGCGCGGAGCCGCCGAGGTGGCCGAGGAGGACGTGGAGGCGGCCGTGCGGCTGGCGTTGCCGCACCGCAAGCGCCGTGACCCGTTCGACGAGCCGGGCTTGGAGGAGGAGCAGCTGGAGGACGCGCTCCAGCAAGGCGCGGAAGCCGCCCAGGACGGCGAGCCCGAGGGTCCGGACGACGACGGTGGCGGCTCGTCGCTGCCCGACGAACCGTCGGAGTCCACATCGGACGGTGCCGGTGCCGGCGGTGGCTCGGCCGAGCGGTCGCACGCGCCCGCCCCCGCGTTCCGCGCCCGGTTGTTGCAGGTGCCGGGCGTCGGCGAAGGCGCGCCGGGCAAGCGGTCGCGAGCCCGCGCCCGCACCGGGCGGGTGGTCCGACCGTCCACAGTGGACGGAACGGGCCTGCACCTGGTCGGCACGCTCGCCGCCGCGGCCCCGCACCAGGCCGCCCGGGGCCGCAGCGGCCCCGGTCTGCGGTTGCGCGGTGAGGATTTGCGGCTCTCCGTGCGGGAGGGCAAGGAGGGCAACCTCGTGCTGTTCGTGGTCGACGCGTCCGGCTCGATGGCCGCCCGGCAGCGGATGTCCGCGGTCAGCGGCGCGGTGGTCTCCCTGCTCCGCGACGCCTACCAGCGGCGGGACAAGGTCGGCGTGGTCACGTTCCGCGGCCGTGAGGCGCAGGTCGCCCTGCCGCCGACGAACTCGGTGGACGCCGCGGCGGCCCGGCTGCGCTCCCTGCGCACCGGCGGCCGCACGCCGCTGGCCGACGGCCTGCTGCGCGCCCACCGGGTGCTGGCCGCCGAACGCGTCCGCGACCCGCGCCGCCGACCGCTGCTCGTGCTGCTCACCGACGGCCGCGCCACGGCCACCGGCACGGGCGGCGACCCGCTGCGCGACGCGTTGCGCGCCGCGGGCCTGCTGGCCGCCGACCGGGTCGCGTCGGTCGTGGTCGACTGCGAGCACGGACCGGTCCGGCTCGGCCTGGCCGCACGGGTGGCGGGCGCGCTGGACGCGGCGTGCGTGCGCTTGGAGGAACTGTCCGCAGACCAGGTGGCCGGCGTCGTGCGCGCGGCCCGAGCCGCGTAGGAGCGCCGAGATGCCCCAAGGTCAACCTTCCGTCGTGCCCACCGACGGCCTCACCACCCGGCAGCGCCGCAACCGACCGCTGGTCGTGCTGCACACCGGTGAGATGAAGGGCAAGTCCACCGCCGCGTTCGGCCTCGCGCTGCGCGGGTGGAACCAGGGCTGGTCCATCGGCGTCTTCCAGTTCGTGAAGTCGGCCAAGTGGAAGGTCGGCGAGGAGTCGGCGTTCCGCGCGCTGGGCCGCCTGCACGAGCAGACCGGCGAAGGCGGCCCCGTCGAGTGGCACAAGATGGGCGAGGGCTGGTCCTGGACCCGCAAGCAGGGCACCGAGGACGACCACGCCGCCGCCGCGCGCGAGGGCTGGCAGGAGATCCGCCGCCGGCTGGCCGCCGAGCGGCACGGCCTGTACGTGCTGGACGAGTTCACCTACCCGCTGCACTGGGGCTGGATCGACGTGGACGAGGTGGTCGAGGCGCTGACCGCCCGGCCCGGCCACCAGCACGTCGTCATCACCGGCAGGCACGCGCCGGACCGGCTCGTCGAGGCCGCCGACCTGGTGGTCGAGATGACCAAGGTCAAGCACCCGATGGACGCGGGCCAGAAGGGGCAGAAGGGGATCGAGTGGTGAACCGGCTGGTGGTCGCCGCGCCCGCGTCGGGCAGCGGCAAGACCACCGTGGCCACCGGCCTGATGGCGGCGCTGCGGCGCGCGGGCGACAAGGTCGCGCCGTTCAAGGTGGGCCCCGACTACATCGATCCCGGCTACCACTCGGTGGCCACCGGCCGGCCGGGCCGCAACCTCGACCCCGTCATGGTCGGCGAGCACCGGGTGGCGTCGTTGTTCGCGCACGGCGCCCGCGGCTGCGACCTGGCCGTGGTGGAAGGCGTGATGGGCCTGTTCGACGGGCGGGTGGACACCGAGGGCGTCGGGTCCACCGCGCACGTCGCCAAGCTGCTGTCCGCGCCCGTGCTGTTCGTGGTCGACGCGCGGGGCCAGAGCCGCAGCCTCGCCGCCCTGCTGCACGGCTTCCGGGGTTACGACCCGACCGTGCGGCTCGGTGGCGTGGTGCTCAACCAGGTCGGCTCCGCCCGGCACGAGCACGTGCTGCGCGGCGCGTGCGCCGAGGTCGGCCTGGAAGTGCTCGGCGTGCTGCCGCGCGACGACCGGTTCGCCCTGCCGTCCCGGCACCTCGGCCTGGTCACGGCGGCCGAGCACGGACCGGCCGCCACCGCCGCCGTGTCCGCCATCGCCGACGCCGTCGCGCGCCACGTCGACCTGGACGCCGTGCGCCGCCTCGCCGCCGAAGCGCCCGCGATGGCCGTGCCCACCTGGGACCCGCGCGCCGAGGTCGAGCCGGTCGGCGGCACGCCGACGATCGCGGTCGCGGGCGGCGCGGCGTTCACGTTCGGCTACGCCGAGCAGGTCGAGCTGCTCGACGCCGCGGGTGCGGAGGTCGTCGTGGTCGACCCGCTGCGCGACGAGACACTGCCCGACGGCACGACCGGCCTCGTGCTGCCCGGCGGGTTCCCCGAGCAGCACGCCGCCGAGCTGTCCGCCAACGAGGGGCTGCGCGCCGCCGTCGCCGCCCTCGCCCGCGGCGGCGCGCCGGTGCACGCCGAGTGCGGCGGCCTGCTGTACCTGGCGAACTCCCTCGACGGCGCGCCGATGTGCGGGGTGATCGACGCCGACGGCGCGATGACGCCCCGGCTCACCCTCGGCTACCGCGACGCCGTCGCGCCGCAGGACTCGGTGCTGGCCCGCGCGGGCTCCCGGATCACCGGGCACGAGTTCCACCGCACCGCGCTGAGCGTGCCGCACGGCGCGAAACCGGCCTGGCAGTGGCGCGGCCACGACCTGCGCCCGGTGGCCGAGGGATTCGTCCTCGGCCGGGTGCACGCGTCGTACCTGCACACCCACCCGGCGTCCGCGCCGGAGGCCGTGACCCGCTTCGTGCGGGCCTGCGCGAGCGAGTCCGTGCGCTCCGAGGCCACTCGTTAGTGGATCGCGCTCGCGCGGTACGGTCCTTGCCCACCAAGCCGAACACGTCGTGGGGAGCAGTTGTGATGACTGGTCGGGTCTCCTTCGTGGGCGCCGGTCCCGGCGCCGCCGATCTCATCACCGTGCGCGGCGCGAAGCGGATAGCCGAGGCCGACGTCGTGCTGTGGGCCCCGAGCGTGATCGAGGCGGAGTGCGTGCGCGAGCACGCCCGCCCCGACGCCGAGCTGGTCGACTTCTCCCGCGTCACCGACATCGACGTGGTCGAGGTGTACCGGCGCGCGTCGGTGAGCAAGCTCAAGGTCGTGCGGCTGCACGCGGGCGACCCGTCGCTGTGGGGCGGGTTGCGCGACCAGCAGGACGCGTGCCGCCGCCTCGGCCTGGAGACCGACGTCGTGCCGGGCGTGTCGCAGGTGTCCGCCGCGGCGGCGGCCGTCGGCCGGGAGCTGACCACTTCGGACGTCGCGCAGTCGGTGCTGCTGGTCGGGCCCGAGACCGCCGAGCACGTCGAGGAGTTCGCCGCGCACGGCACCACGATGGCGATCTCCGCGTCCGGCGCCCGTGCCGGTTTGCTGGTCGAACGGCTGCGCGCGGGCGGTTACGCCGATGAGACGCCGGTCGTGGTGGCGTACAAGGTTTCCCTGCCCGACGAGACGGTCGCGCAGACCACCGTGGGCGAGCTGGAGGCGTGCGTGAAGGAGCACAAGCTCTACCGCACCACGCTGTTCCTGGTCGGCGAGGTGCTGGCGCAGCCCGCGTCCCGCCGCCGCGTCGCCGTGGTCGAGGGCGACGAGCCGGTGCGCCGACCGCGGCCCTCGAAGTGGGTCAAGCGGGCGAGCCGGCCGGTGGTGAAGTCGGCGGGCGAGTCGCCGTCGGCGGCGGCGTGGTCGGCGGTGCACGACTGGCAGGAGACGGCGCGCACCAAGCGCTCGGCGGCGAGGCCGAAGCCCGAACCGGTCGGCGAGCCGATGCTGCACCTCGTCACGGACGCGCCCGAGCAGTCGGCGGACGACGAGGCCAAGCCGAAGGCCAAGCCCGTGGTGGCCGCCGCCGCGAAGCGCAACCCCGCCACCGTGCAGGCGAGCACGACCCCGCGCAAGCAGTCCGGGACGCGGGCCAAGAAGAACAAGCGCGTGAACTGACATGGACGTCGTCGCGCTGCACCGCTTCGTCGAGCAAACCGGTCGTTCCTGGGACGACGTCACCGTGGTGGACGCCGGGGCGCTCGGCCTGCGGCACGCGGTGAACGTGTGCCGGGCCCGGCCCGCCGTCGTCGTCTCCGGCGCCGACCCGGCCGAGCTGGCCCGGGACCTGGCCGGCTGGCGCCGTTCCCTGGTGGTCGCCTCGGCCGCCGGGCTGTCCACTGTGGACCCGGCGGACGCGGTCGCGCGCCGGTGGTCCGAGCCCGGCGCGATCCTGTGCCTGGCCGAGCAGAACTTCGCGCCGACCGGCGAGGGCTGGGCCCTGCCCGACGGCGACTTCGCCCAGCGCGACGGCATGATCGCCGTCGCCGAGGTGCGGGCGCTGGTGCTGGCCCGGCTCGCGCCGCGCCCCGGCGTGCTGGTGTGGGACGTCGGCGCGGGCCCCGGCGCGATCGGCGTCGAGTGCGCCCGGCTCGGCGCGGCCGTCGTCGCGGTGGAACGCGACCCGGTGCAGTGCGTGCGGATCATCGCCAACGCCTCCGCGCACGGCGTGGACGTGCGCGTGGTCGAGGCGGAGCTGGGCGAGGCGGGCGAGCTGCCCCGGCCCGACGCGGTGTTCGTCGGCGGCGGTGGCGCGGACGTGGTGCGGCAGAGCGTGCGGTCCGGCGCGCGGCGGGTCGTGGTGGCGACCCCCGACCTGGACCGCGTGCTGCCCGCCCGGGACGCGTTGCTGGAGGCCGGGTACGAGGTCGAGGGCAGCCAGGTGTCCGCCGCGCGGCTCACCGGCGGCACGCTGCTGGCCACCAACCCGGTGACCGTGCTGTGGGGGGTGAAGAAGGCGTGATCGGCGTGTTCGCCGCCGGTGAGCGCGGGCGGCGGGCCGCGGTCGAGCTGGCCGGCTTCCTCGGCCCGGACGCGGTCGTGCCGGACGGGCCGATCGGGCCCGCGCTGCGCGCGTTGTGGCCCCGGCTGGGCTCGGCGGTGTTCTTCCTCGGCACGGAACCGACCGTGCGGCTGGTCGCGCCGCTGCTGCGCGACGAACGGGCCGACCCGGGCGTGGTGTGCGTCGACGGCGGGTTCGCCGTGGCGCTGCTCGGCGGCGCGGACGCCCTGGCCGAACGGGTCGCCGACGTGCTCGGCGCGCAGGCCGTGGCCACGTCGGCGTCGGCGGGTTCGCCGCTGGACGAGCTGGTCGAGCTGCTGGACGCCACGGTCGAGGGCGACCTGGCCGCGTGCGGCGAGGCGGTGCGGCTGGGCGAACCCGTGCTGCTGGCCAACCCGCTCGGCTTCCCGCTGCCCGCGCTGCCGGACAACGTCGTCGGGTCCGGGCACGACACCGCGTGGACCGTGCTGGTGGACGACCGCGTGCCCAAGGGTCCGGTGGACGACCGCGTGGTGCGGGTCGTGCCGCGCACGCTCGTCGTGGGCGTCGGGTCGAGCACCGGCGTGTCGGCCTCGGCGGTGTCGGCCGCGTTGGCGCAGCTGGAGGAGAAGCGCGGGCTCGACCTGCGTGCGGTCCGGGCGTTCGCCACGCTCGACCGCAAGGTCGTCGAGCAGGGCATCGCCGACGCGCTGGAGGACTGGGGCTTCTGGCACGACTCGACCACCGCGCCGCTGCTGGCCTACCCCGGCGAGGAGCTGGCCGTGATCCCCGTGCCGAACCCGGCGGAGCTGGCCATCGGCATCCCCAGCGTGGCCGAGGCGGCGGCGTTGCGCGGCGCGATGGAGCTGTCGGCCGGCGGCCGGGTGGAGATCGCGGCGGAGAAGGTGAAGGGCGAGGGCGTGACCGTCGCCGCCGCCCGGGTCCTGCCGCGCGGCCGGCTCGCGCTGGTCGGCCTCGGACCCGGTGACGCGGACGAGCGCACGCCGCGCGCCGAGGCCGAGCTGAGGCGGGCGTCGGTCGTGGTCGGCCGCGCCGAGTGCGTCGACCAGGTGCGGCACCTGTTGCGGCCGGGCACGCGGGTCGCCGCCGACGGCGCGGTGCGGCTGGCCGAGGCGGGCGCGGCCGTGGCCTTCGTGGAGGCCGGTGCCGGGCCGGTTGTTTCCGGGCCGATTCGGGCGGATGTCGTCCGCGTGACCGGAGTCACTCGTCAACTGTGAAGTTCCGACGGACCGTCGAAAGGCGGTTGTCGCTTTCGTCGTCTTGGTCCTAGCTGGAGGAGCGCCCGCACAGGGCGTCCCCGCACCGGAAGGATCGACATGGCGAAAACCCTGCGTCGCCTGCTCACCGTCCTGGCCGCGACCGTGGCCGCGGTCGGTCTGATGACCACCGCGCCCGCCTCGGCCGAGCCCTCGTCCGACACCGGCGTGTCGCCGTTCATCGTGGGCGGCTCCCGCGTGTCCACCAGCACCTACCCGTGGGTGGTGTACCTGGCCACCAGCACCGGCGGCCAGTTCTGCGGCGGCACGCTCGTCAAGGCCAACAAGGTCGTCACGGCCGCGCACTGCGTCAGCGGGCGCAGCGCGTCGAGCACCCGCGTGGTGCACGGCCGCGACGACAAGCAGAGCACGGCCGGCACCGTGGCCACGGTGAGCTCCATCTGGGTGCACCCCAGCTACCGGACCGCCAGCTCGGGCTACGACGTCGCGGTGCTGACCCTCGGCACCAGCATCAACTCCACGTACCTGCCGCTGGCCACCCCGAACGACACCGCCCTGTACGCGGCCGGCACCAGCGCCCGCATCTACGGCTGGGGCACCACGTCCTCCGGCGGCTCGGCGTCGCGGTACCTGCTCGGCGCGACCGTGCCGGTCACGTCCGACTCGACCTGCCGCACGGCCTACTCCAACTACAGCCCGACCTCGATGGTGTGCGCCGGCTACCCGCAGGGCGGCACCGACACCTGCCAGGGCGACTCGGGCGGCCCGCTGGTCGCGGGCGGCAAGCTGATCGGCGCCACCTCGTTCGGCCGCGGCTGCGCGCTCGCGGGCTACCCGGGCGTGTACGCGCGGATCGCCTCGTACTACTCCGTGATCACCGCGCAGCTGTAACCACCCGCGACGTGCCCACGACCGGGTGTCTTGCCGGTCGTGGGCACGTCCGGCGTGTTCGATCCCGGACCATGCGCCAACTACTCGTGATGCTGGTCCTGCTCCTCGCCGCCCCCGGCGTGGCGGCCGCGGCCGAAGGGCTGCACTCGTGCTCCGCGGCGGTCGACGGCAAGTCCGCGATCGGACGCTGCGAGGGCCGCGGCTCGTTCCGCCTGGTCGCCTCCTGCGAGGACGGCACGACCGTCGACAGCTCGTGGCTCTCCATCAGCAACGGCACCGGCACCACCAAGGTCCGCTGCCGCTCGGCCGCCGCGAACGCCTGGATCGAACAGCGGTAGCGCCGGGACGGGGCCGGCCGGAGTTCGGGCGGCGGCCTCGCCACCACCGTCGAGGTTCCCGTGATGTGAAGCACCCGGGTTGGACAGGACATGTCTGGTGTGGATGCTTCTACCCATGCACGGTGAACAGCACTACCTCGTGGGCCTGGACCTGACCGGCCGGCGGGTCGTCGTCGTGGGCGGCGGCACGGTCGCGCAGCGCAGGCTGCCCAGGCTGGTCGCGGCGGGCGCCAGGGTGGAGGTGATCTCGCCCGACGTGACCCCGGCGGTCCAGGGCATCGTCGACGGCGGCGAGGCCGTCTGGCACGCCCGCGAGTACGCCGACGGCGACCTCGACGGCGCCTGGTACGTGCTGGCCTGCACCTCCTCACCCGAGGTCAACGCGCGGATCACGGCCGACGCCGAGGAGCGCCGCGTGTTCTGCGTGCGCGCCGACGTGGCCGTGAAGGGCACCGCCGTGACGCCGGCGGTCGGCGAGCACGACGGCCTGCTCGTCGGCGTCCTCGCCGGCGGGCAGCACCGCCGCTCCGCCGGGGTGCGCGACGGCCTGCTCACCGCGTTGCGCGACGGCTCGATCGCCGACCACCACGACCAGCCCGCGGGCGTCGCCCTCGTCGGCGGCGGACCGGGCGACCCCGACCTGATCACCGTGCGCGGTCGCAGGCTCCTGGCCAGGGCGGACGTCGTGGTCGCCGACCGGCTCGCCCCCCGCGAGCTGCTGGACGAGCTGCCGCCGCACGTCGAGGTCGTGGACGCGGCCAAGATCCCGTACGGGCGCGCCGCGACGCAGGACTTCATCAACACCACGCTCGTCGACCACGCCAAGGCGGGCCGGTTCGTGGTCCGCCTCAAGGGCGGCGACCCGTACGTGTTCGGCCGGGGCTTCGAGGAGCTGATCGCGTGCGCCGAGGCGGGCGTGCCGGTCACCGTCGTGCCCGGCGTGACCAGCGCGTTCGGCGTGCCGGCCCTGGCCGACGTGCCGGTGACGCACCGGGGTGTCGCGCACGAGGTCGTGGTCGTGTCGGGGCACGTCGCGCCCGACGACGAGCGGTCCCTGGTCGACTGGTCGGCGTTGGCGCGGCTGTCCGGCACGGTCGTGATCCTCATGGGGGTGGAGCGGGCGGCGGCGTTCGCGCGAGCCCTCATGACGGGCCGGCCGGGCGACACCGCGGTCTCGGTGATCCAGGAGGGCGGCACCCGCACGCAGAAGGTCGTGCGGTCCACGCTCGCCTCGCTGGCCGACGACATCGCCGAGCACGGCATCCGCCCGCCCGCGATCATCGTTGTGGGACCGGTTGCCGCGCTGGCGGCGGAACTGCCCTTCCGCTCCTGAGCACCAGGCCCGCCCCGGCGGCGACGACCACCACCAGCCCGCCCAGGGCTGCCCACGTCGTGCCGCCGGGGTGGACCAGCGGCTCACCGCGCAACGCCTGCCAGACCAGCAGGGCGAACAGCCCGCTGTACCCCAGCGCGGCCACCGCCACCAGCCGCGTGCGCACCCGTTCCGCCGGCCCCAGCGCCGCCAGGCCCAGCACCAGCAGCACCATGACCTGCAACCCGTGCATCCCGAAGAAGTGCGGCACCCGCAGGTCCCCGCCGGTCGTGCTCCACCCCGTGAGCGGCATGCCCGGCCCGCCGTCGGCCACGCCGACGCTGTGCCCGCCCACCAGCTCGACCTCGCGCCCACCGGCGTCGACCGCCGCGACGGGCTCGTGCGGCCCCACCATCAGGTACCCCGACGCCATGCCCAGGATCGCCAGGTAGAGCCCGCTGCGCACGGCCGACCGCACGTCCGGCCGCGCGAACCGCTGGAACGACAGCACCAGCGCCAGCACCACGTTGGTCAGGAACATCGCCGGGATCGCCGTGCCGAAGGTCACCTGCACGAACTGGTTCAGCGGGTCGTCGGAGCTGTTGTAGTGCGTGAACATGCCCCGCCCGGCCTGCACGGCGATGAGCCCGACCTCCACGAACATGATCACCGCGATCACCGTCGCCGCCCCGGCCGTCCACCTCCGCGCGCGGTGCGGCAGGGACAGCATCCACGACAGCGTCGCCGAGTAGACCGCCAACGACACGGCGAACTTGAACGGTTTGGCCCACACCGACGCGCCCTGGATCACCCTCCCGTCGAGCACCATCGCCACCGCGCACCCCACCGCGCCCACCGCCATCACCACGGCCAACCACAGGGTGGGCCGGTGCCAGGTCTTCGTCATGTCGCACAGCCTCGCCCGGTGCCCGCTCAAGATCACTGGTGCCGGCCGGACCATGCGAGGTAGGGCAGGCCACCGTCCGGATGGGACAATGGTCGCGGGAGGACGTCGTGGCGGTGTGGGTGCGGCTCGCCGGTGTGGGACTGGCCAGGCTGAGGTTCGCCTACTCCCCGGTGTTCGAGACCGTGATGGCCGTCGACGGCCTGCGCACCCCCGGCACCCACGCCGTCCACCTGCCCTGGGTGCGCTGGGCCCGGGAACGCCTCGACGGCATCCCCGACCTGGACCGCTTGCTGTCCCGGCTGGAAGGCCCGCGGAAACCCGCCGACCTGATGCCCGTCCCGGACGTCCGCATGCCCGACCTGGACACCGAACTGCGCCGCGTCCCGGAACCGGAGGCCACCACCCTCCGCCACTGCCACGACCGCCTCATCGCACCCCACTGGAAGCGCATCACTGCAGTCCTGGAAGCGGATATCGCCACCCGCGCCGCCACCCTGGCGGACAAGGGCGTCGAAGCCGTCTTCCACGACCTCCACCCGGAAGTCACCTGGTCCGACGGCGAACTGGTCCTGCACCGCAAACCGGAGCACCGCGTCGACCTGACCGAACACGGCCTCGTGCTGTGCCCCAGCGCCTTCTGCTGGCCGAAGGCGTGGATCGCCCTGGACCCGGTGGGCCAGGGCGTCCTGCGCTACCCCGCCCGCGGCATCGCCACCCTCTGGGAAGACCGCGAGACCCCCCAGGGCCTGGCCGCCCTGATCGGCCGCACCCGCGCGCACCTGCTCACCCTGCTCGAAGCCCCGAAGAGCACCACCGACCTGGCCACCGCCCTGGGCGTCACCGCCGGCGCGGTCTCCCAGCACATCGCCGTCCTGCGCGCCGCCCGCCTGGTCACCACCCGCCGCGAGGGCCGCCACGTGCTCCACATGCGCACCACCCGCGCCGACACCCTCATCACCTGACTCCCGAAACCTCCACCCGGCCCCGACCCGCCCCTACACCCCGGCCCCACCGCCGAGCCGCAACCCCAACTCCTTCCCCGCCTCCACCACGTGCCCGTGCTCGCACACCGGCACCAGCGACACCTTCCCCCCGCACCCCACGTGCTCCGGCTCCACCGGCGGCGGCCCGTCGGCCAAGTGCTTGTCGCCCCAAGCCATCAACGACATCAACACCGGCCACAGCTCGCGCCCCGCAGCCGTCAACGCGTACTCGTGCCGCTGCCGCGCCCCGAACTCCCGGTACGCGACCCGCTCCAGCAACCCGGCGTCCACCAACGACGACAGCCGACTGCTGAGCACGTTCCGCGCCACCCCCAGGTGCTCGCGCAGGTCCTCGAACCGCCGCACCCCGTTCGACACGTCCCGCACGATCTGCAACGACCACCGCTCACCGAGCAGCACCAACGCCCGCGCGATCGAACACCGGTCGTTCTCGATGACGACTCCCATGCCCCGACCCTACCGCAGGGTTGCCGAAGAAAACTCAGCCAAGCTAAGTTCAGCTGAGCAACTCAGCCTCTAGGGGAGCACGATGCGAATCGAAGACCACCCGACCGTGCGCCAGGTCCGGAAGGCCAACCCCAGCCCCGCCACCCCGAAACCCCCGCCCACCACCGCCTGGCTGCGCGACCTGGCCCACCGGGCAGGCGCCGACGACGTCGGCTTCGTCCCCGTGGACCTCCCGGAGCTGGCCGTCGACCGCGACCACGCCCGAACCGCCCTCCCCGGCGCCCGCACCTACATCGCGTTCTGCGTCCGGATGAACCGCGACAACGTCCGCAGCCCCCTGCGCAGCATCGCCAACACCGAGTTCCACCACACCCTGGACGACGCGGACGCGGTCGGTCACCGCCTCGCCAAAGCCCTCCAGCAGGCCGGCCACCGGGCCGTGCACCCGGCCTCCGCCTTCCCCCAGGAGATGGACGACTTCCCCGGCCGCGGCTGGGTGATCTCGCACAAGCTCGTCGCGCAGGCAGCCGGTCTGGGCCGGATCGGCATCCACCGCAACCTGATCCACCCGAAGTTCGGCAACTTCATCCTCCTCGGCACCGTCGTGGTGGACTTCGAGGTGGACGAGCACTCGACGCCGACCGACTTCAACCCGTGCCTGGAGTGCAAGCTGTGCGTGGCGGCGTGCCCGGTCGGCGCGATCTCCAAGGACGGCGCCTTCAACTTCCTCGACTGCTACACCCACAACTACCGCGAGTTCATGAGCGGCTTCACCGACTGGGTGGAGAACGTCGCCGACAGCACCGACCGCGAGGACTACCGCCGGCGCGTGTCGCCGGCGGAGTCGGCGTCGATGTGGCAGAGCCTGGCGTTCCGCCCGAACTACAAGGCGGCCTACTGCATGGCCGCGTGCCCGGCGGGGGAGGACGTCATCGGCCCGTTCCTCGACGACCGCAAGGGCTTCCTCGCCGAGGTCGTCAAACCCCTCCAGGACAAGGAAGAACCGGTCTACGTCGTCCCCGGCTCCCCCGCGGAGGCCCACGTCCGCAAACGCTTCCCCCACAAGACCGTCCGCCAGGTGTCCAACGGCCTCTCCTGACTTCGCCGCGCACGACAGCGGCACCCCGCCCAACCGGGCGGGGTGCCGCTGTCACATCGGAGAACTAGTGCTGCGCCACCCGACGCGGACGGCCGGCGCCGCTCCGGTCGCGGTCGGAACGGCCACCGCGGAACCCGCCGAAGCCACCCCCGGCGCCGCCGCCACTGCGACGAGGCCCACCGCCACCGCCGCCACGACGGGCACGCACCGGAACCTCCGGCTCGACCACGGGGATGCCGCTCGGCACGCGAGCGCCCGTGATGCGGACCAGCTCCTCGTCACCGGGGCGGACCTTGGTCGACGTCGGCCGGACGCCCGCCCGCGCGGTCAGGCCCTGCACGGTGCGCCGCTGGTCGTGCGTGACCAGGGTGACGACCGTGCCGGACTGCCCGGCGCGCGCCGTGCGACCGGCGCGGTGCAGGTAGTCCTTCGGGTCGGCCGGCGGGTCGACGTGCACCACTAGGCTCACGTCGTCCACGTGGATGCCGCGCGCCGCCACGTCGGTGGCGATCAGCACCGGCATGGTGCCCTCGCGGAACTGGCTCAGCACGCGCGTGCGGGCGCTCTGCGCCTTGCCGCCGTGCAACGCACCCGCGTGCACGCCCATCGACCGCAGCTTCTTGGCCAACCGGTCCACGTGGTGCTTGGTGCGCACGAACATGATCGTGCGGCCCTCGCGCGCGGCGACCTCGGTGACCACGTTCTGCTTGTCCTCGGCGGACACGAACAGCAGGTGGTGGTCCATGGTGGTGACGCTGCCGGTGGGCGGCGAGACCGAGTGGACCACGGGGTCGTGCAGGTACTGGCGGACCAGCTTGTCCACGTCGCCGTCCAGCGTCGCGGAGAACAGCAGGCGCTGGCCGTTCTGCGGGGTCAGGTCGAGGATGGCCCGGACCTGCGGCATGAAGCCCATGTCCGCCATCTGGTCGGCCTCGTCCAACGCGGTGAACATGACCTCGGAGAGGTCGGCCGTGCCCTGGCGCACGTGGTCGGACAGCCGACCGGGCGTGGCGATCAGCAGGTCGACGCCGCGGCGCAGCGCGTCGACCTGGCGCGGGAACGACGTGCCGCCGACGACCGTGCGGCACCACAGGCCCAGCGACCGGGCGAACGGGCTGAGGGCTTCCTCGACCTGCATCGCCAGCTCGCGGGTGGGCACGAGCACGAGCGCGCGCGGCTTGAGCGGCTTGGCCCGACCACCGGTCAGGCGGGACAGCAGCGCCAGGCCGAACGCCAGCGTCTTGCCGGAGCCGGTCTGGCCGCGACCGAGGAGGTCACGACCCGCCATGGCGTCCGGCAGCGTGGCGGCCTGGATCGGGAACGGATCGGTGATGCCCGCCTGCTCGAGCGCGCGGAGCAGCTCGTCGGACAGGCCCAGCTCGGCGAACGAGGGCAGCGGGCCCTCGGGCATGGTGCTCTCGACGTGTTCGGGGATGGTGGTCGTCAGCTCCACGCTGGGAGCGGGACGACGGTTGCCCTGGCCTGGGCGCCTGTTGCTGCGGGGCTTGCGGAACTGCGGGCGCTCGGAACGGCCTTGGGACATTGTCGGCAAAACAAACCTCCGGGACACGGCACGTCTCGAGGATTGCTCTGCTTGAGCAGGCGCGATCGCGGGGACGGGCCCGGCGCGCGGATCGCGCCGATAGTGGTTGGGAAGCACCACCGGCCACTCTGGCGGCCTGGGGCACTCTGTGGCGCCACCGGGCGGTGCACCACTCAGTCTAGCCGATCACCGGCCGTGGTTCGTCATCCCGGCGGTGTTCTCGCGCACACGGGTGGCGGAACGGGCGATCCAGTGCGCCGCGCCGACGATCACCGGGAACCACAAAAGCGCACGTGGGGAGGGGTGTACGGCAACCCCTGCCCGCTTGAGCCGACGGAGTGCCCACCAACTGAACGGAGCAACGACGATCGGCGCGGTGACGACCCCGGGCGTGTAGCCGCGGCACACCGCGCTGCTCGCCACGTGCGTGACGGCGTGCAGCCCGAAGCCGGTCAGCACCGTCTGGAAGAGCTTCGACTTCCCGCAGGTGCGGGCGCCGTCCGCGGCTGCCGCGGCCACCACCGCCCCGACCAGTCCGATGGCGATCGCGGCTTCGGGTGTCGTGGTCGTCGGCACGTGCTTGTGGGCTCGCGTCCAGCGAGCCATGGTCGCCAGCTCTTCGAGGTCGTGCACGACCCACGCGGCGAGCAACCCCCAGGTGACCTTCTTGCTGACCATGTATTTACGTTACATGATGTAACGCATGGCCGGACGACCCCGCAGCGCCGACATCGACCGCGCGCTCACCCAAGCCACCCTCGACCTCCTCCGGGAGATCGGCTTCGACGCGCTGACGCTCGACGCCGTCGCCTCCCGCGCCGGGGTGAGCAGGCCCGCCCTCTACCGCCGGTGGCCGACCAAGCTGCACCTCGTCGCCCACGTGCTGCTGACCGACGTCGTGCCCCTGGCCGACCCCGACACCGGCAGTGCCCGCGAAGACCTCCTGCGCCTGGCGAAAGCGCTGGTCGGCGGCTTGTCGTGGGTGGTGCTCGCGGTGCACGCCGAAGCCCGCCGCGTGCCCGGCCTGGTCGACGGCTTCCTCGCCGAGCGGCACGCGCTGGTCGACGAGGTGGTGCGCCGCGGGGTGGCGCGCGGCGAGCTCCGGGCCGGTGTCGACCCGGAGCTCGTGCGCGACCTGCTGTTCGGCCCGCTCGTCTACCACTGGCTGGCGACCGACGAGACCCGCCCGCCGGAGGAGCTGTTCGACCTCGTCTGGCCGCTGCTCAGCGCAGACCCGCCTCGTCCAGCAGCATCTCGGTGATCTCGCGCGGCTCCGCCAGCTCCGGCGACAGCCCGCGCGCGGTGAACCAGCCGGCCACGTTGCGCACGTCCCGCTCCAGGAACTCGGGCCCGCGCGGGTTCGCCACCAGGTCCACCACCTGCGGCAGGTCGATCACGACCAGCCTGCCGTCGTGCACCATCAGGTTGAACGCCGACAGGTCGCCGTGCGCCAGCCCGACGGACGCCATCACGCTCAACGCGTCCACCAGCTGCCGCCACAGGCCCAGCAGCTCGTCGGGCTCCGGCCGCAGCTGCGCCAGCCGGGGCGCCGCCGCGCCGTCCGTGCCGACGAACTCCAGCAGCAGCTCGGTGCCGTCCCGCTGCACCGGGTAGGGCACGGGCGCGCCGCGCTGCCACAGCGTCGTCAGCGCGGCGAACTCGGCCACCGCCCACCGCTCGGCGATGAGGTTGCGGCCGAACGCGCTGCGGGTCGCCATCGCGCGCATCTCGCGGGAGCGCCGCATGCGCCTGCCCTCGAGGTAGCCCGCGTCCCGGTGGAACAGCCGGTGGTCGTTGCTGCGGTACCGCTTCGCGGCCAGCAGGCACGACCGGTCGGTGCCGGGCATCGCGCGTTCCAGCAGGAAGACGTCCGCCTCCTTGCCGGTCTTCACGATCCCCAGCTCGCGGTCCACCGCGGACAGGTCGGTGACCAGCCACTCCGGGTGCGGCTTGGGGCCCTGGTCGGCGTCGCCCCAGGTGGACCAGCGGTCGCCGTCCGGCGGGGTGTCCGCCGCGACGGCGTCCTCGCGCATCTGGGCGAGGCGGTCCTTGGCCTCCTCGGTGAGCCGGCCGCGACGGCCCGGCTCGACGTCGCCCTCACGGCGTGCGGCGGCCTTCTTCGCCTTCTTGGCCCGCCACCGCAGGTCGTCGGCGTGGTCGAAGTCGGATTCGAACTCGGTGTACTGCTCGTGCTCGCGCACTGGATGGACTCCAGGTGAAGTGGGAGTGATCGCCCCCACCGGCGCGGTGTGGTCCTTCGCGCGGGTTCGCGTCAGGCGAGTGGGGCGAGCGGACGGGTCGGTGCCACGTCCCGGACAGCTGTCGCCATCTGGCACCTCCTCGACTCCGCCGTGGTCTGCCACCACCGGCGCTCTGCGCGTACGGGCAGAGGGTGCCCGGCCGCTCGGCGCGGGCGCAACCGATTTACCGCGTCTCCAGCCGGTAGCTGCCGCGCTCGCCCAACCAGGCGGCCCCGAGCTGGCGGATCACCAGCGAGTCGTGCCGCAGCACGCGCTCGTCGTGCCACTGCGTGGCGCGCGGCGCGACGGCCAGCATCCGCTGCCGGGCCGTGCCGCTGAAGTCGACCAGCGCGGCCACGGCGTCGTCCACCTCGTCCGCCGCGAGCGGGGCCGGGGCGGGGTCGTCGGGGAAGGTGAGCGCGGTGTCGGCGAACGTCGCCGACGTGCCGAGGTCGTGCGCGAGCTGGTGCTCCACCGACTCGGCGTTGAGCTGCCGCTGCTGCCAGGCCGGGGCGGACCGGGCCAGGCGCAGGCCGAGCAGCCGGGCCAGGCACAGCCCCGACCACACCCGCTTGAGCGCTTCCGGCGCGTCCAGCGCGTCCGTCCGCAGGTCCTCGGTGACCCCTCGCAACCGGGCCGGGGTCACCGGCTCCGGGACGGCGGGGAACGAGGTGTCGCCGGGTGTGTCGGGAGTCACCCGGCCATTCTGTCATCACCCTCACGACAGGTGACAAATCCCGACGCTCCGTCACGCAAACGGCGGTCAGCGGTGGGCGAAAGACCGCCGGTAATCCTTTGGCGGCACACCCACCACGGTCGTGAAGTGGTGGCGCAGCAACGCCGCGGTGCCGAAGCCGGAGCGGTGGGCCACGTCCTCCACGGTCAGCTCCGTCTCCTCCAGGAGCTGGCGGGCGCGCAGCACCCGCTGGGTGGTGAGCCAGCGGTGCGGTGTCGCGCCGGTCTCGGCGGCGAAGCGGCGGGCGAAGGTGCGCTCGGACATGGTCGCCCGCTCGGCCAGGCTCGCGACCGTGTGCTCCTGGTCGAGCCGGTCCTGCAACCACGCCAGCAGCGGCTGGAGGCTGTCGGCCCGGTTCGGCGGCGCGGGCAGCGAGATGAACTGGCGCTGGCCGCCCTCGCGCTGCGGCGCGACGACCATCCGGCGGGCGACGGCGGCCGTGGCGGTCGCGCCGAACTCGCGGCGGATCACGTGCAGGCACGCGTCGATGCCCGCGGCGGTGCCCGCGCTGGTGACGATGTCGCCGTCGTCCACGAACAGCACGTCCGGGTCGACCTTGGCGCGCGGGAAGCGCTCGGCGAGCGTGTCGGCGTGGCGCCAGTGGGTGGTGCAGGGCCGGTCGTCCAGCAGGCCCGCCGCGCCGAGCACGAACGCGCCGCTGCACACCGACAGCAGGGCGGTGCCTCGCGCGTGCGCCTCGCGCAGCGCCTCCAGCAGGCGGGGCGGGTACTCGTCCCGGAGCTTCACCGCCGCCACGGCGATCAGGTCGGCGTCGGCCAGCGCCTCGAGCCCGTGGTCGACGACCAGGGACGCGCCGACGTCCGCGCGGATCGGCTCGCCGGGGCGTTCGCCGCAGACCCGGAAGTCGATCAGCGGCACGCCGTCCTCGGTGCGGTCGACGCCGAAGACCTCGCAGAGCACACCGAACTCGAACGGCGCGAAGCCGTCCAGGACGACGGCGGCAACGGTGCGCAGCATGCCGTCACGGTAGTTGGCGGGATTTTGACGCACAACGGCAAGAGTGCCAATTGTGGCTGGATCTTGCGCATCGCACAGTTGGTGCCATGGCTTTCATCCTCATCGCCCTGGCCGTCGTCTCCCTGGTCGTCTACGGCCTGGAGCGCAACCACCGCCGTCAGCCCCACCTCGGCTCCCGCCTGGCCGGCAGCGCCGACGTCGAGGACCGGGACCTGGTCCGCGTGGCCGCGGACGTGCGCGTTGCGGCCACGCACCCGACCCCGGCCCGCGCGACGCGCCACCGCGCGGTCACGTCCGCGCGGGTGAGCCCGGCCTGCTAGTCCGGCACCGGGCCGGACGGCCACCCGGTCGACCTAGACGACCAGGTCGGCGGTCCGGGGGCCGGTCGGCTCCACCCGGAGCCCGGCCCGCACCGCGAGCTTGACCAGCCCCTTGAGGTCGGTCGGCTCGGACCGCGACTTCACGATCGCCTGCGCGAGCCGACCCTTGTGCGCCTTGTTGAAGTGGCTGACCGCGTTGCGCCGGCCCTTGCCGTCCTCGGTCACCACCCGGACCACGGCGGCGTGGGGGATGCGCGCCAACGAGGTGTACGGGCTCGACCGCAGGTCGACCACGAACTCGTCGGCCGCGGCCAGCACCGGCTCCAGCGCGGGCCGCCACAGCGCGCCCAGCGGCCCGACCGACGGCAGCGCGCTGCCACCGGACAACCGGTAAGCCGGGATCGGGTCGCCACCGCCGACCACGCCGAACAGCGCCGACGCGACGGAGAGGCGGGCGAACGCCCGCGACCTCTCGGTCTTCGTCAGCTCGGCGAGCCCGAGCGCGTCGTACAGCACCCCCGTGTACCGGGCCAGCGCGGGCAGCGTGGGGGAGCGGCGCAGCTCGGCGTTGCGCTCCACCTCGCCCGCCTGGCGCTCGGACAGGCCCAGCGCGGCCAGGCTCGCGGGCACGTCGGCGGCGAGGTCGACCAGGGCGTCGACCAGCTTGCCGCGCACCGGCGTCAGCTCGGGGTGCGACAGCCGGTCGAGGTCGAGCGGCGCACCGGAGCCGCCGAGGGCCTTGGTCTCCGACGGGGGGAGCAGTACCAACACGACGGGCAAGCCTATGCGCCCGCCCGGCGACCACCCGTCACGCCTCCTCGGCGCCGTCGCTCTGGCCGACGCAGAACTGGTTGCCGTCCGGATCGGCCAGGACGGTCCAGGTCAGCCCCGGCACGGTGTGCTCGCCGACCTCGGTCGCGCCCAGGGCCACCAGCCGCGCCACCTCGGTCGCCCGGTCGGGCACGTGCGCGTCGAAGTGCACCCGGTTCTTGCCCGGAGTCGGGTCGTCCACGCGCTGCAACCCCAGCTGGGGCCCACCCCCGGCGGGCGGCGCGAGGACCAGGAACTCGCCCCAGTCGTGCCGCACGGTCGTGCCCAGCGCCTCGGCCCAGAAGGCCGCGAGCCGGCGCGGGTCCGCCGTGTCGATGGTGATCATGCCGATGGTGAGGGTCATGGCCGGGCACGCTAGCCCGGACCACCGACAACCCCGGCCGCCCGCGCCCCGAGGGCCAACCCGTTGGAACTGATCAGGGCCGGTTCACTACCCTTTCCCGGACAACCCGCCCACGAGGAGCGCCCCACCGTGATCACGAGGATGTCGTCGCTGTTCCTCCGCACCCTGCGCGAGGACCCGGCCGACGCCGAAGTACCCAGCCACAAGCTGCTCGTCCGCGCCGGCTACGTGCGGCGCGTCGCGCCGGGCGGTTACTCGTGGCTGCCGCTGGGGCTGCGGGTGCTGCGCAACATCGAGCAGGTCGTGCGCGAGGAGATGGACGCCTTCGGCGCGCAGGAGATCCAGTTCCCCGCGCTGCTGCCGAAGGAGCCCTACGAGGCGACGAACCGGTGGACCGAGTACGGCCCCAACCTGTTCCGCCTGAAGGACCGCAAGGGCGCCGACTACCTGCTCGGCCCCACCCACGAGGAGCTGTTCGCGCTCACCGTGAAGGGCGAGTACTCCTCGTACAAGGACTACCCGGTCACGCTCTACCAGATCCAGACCAAGTACCGGGACGAGGCGCGTCCCCGCGCGGGCATCCTGCGCGGTCGCGAGTTCCTGATGAAGGACTCCTACTCCTTCGACCTCGCCGACGAGGGCCTGGCGCAGTCCTACCGGCAGCACCGCGAGGCTTACATCCGCATCTTCGACCGGCTGGGCCTGGAGTACGTGATCGTCTCGGCCACGTCGGGCGCGATGGGCGGCTCGGCGTCGGAGGAGTTCCTGGCGGTCGCGCCCACCGGCGAGGACACCTTCGTGCGCAGCACGGAGTCGGACTACGCGGCGAACGTCGAGGCCGTCGTCACGCCCGCGCCCGCCGAGCAGGACCCGGCGGCGCACCCCGAGGCGCAGGTGCACCACACGCCGAACACGCCGACCATCAAGACGATGGTCGACTTCCTCAACGCCAACACCGACCGCACCTTCACCGCCGCGGACACCCTGAAGAACGTCCTGGTGAAGACGAAGAAGCCCGGTGAGGCGGACTGGACGCTGCTGGCCATCGGCCTGCCCGGCGACCGCGAGGTCGACCTCAAGCGGCTGGAGGCGGCGCTGGAGCCCGCCGAGGTCGCGATGCTGGACGAGGCGGACTTCGCCCGCAACCCGTTCCTGGTCAAGGGCTACATCGGCCCGGCCGCGGTGCAGGCCAACGGCGTGGAGTACCTGGTCGACCCGCGCGTGGTGCGCGGCACGGCGTGGGTGACCGGCGCGGACAAGGCCGACCACCACGTGGTGGACCTGGTCGTGGGCCGCGACTTCACCCCCGACGGCACGATCGACGTGGCCGAGGTCCGCGAGGGCGACACGTCCCCCGACGGCAAGGGCGTGCTGGTCTCCGCGCGCGGCATCGAGATCGGGCACATCTTCCAGCTGGGCCGCAAGTACGCCGACGCGTTCTCGCTGGACGCGCTGGGCCCGGACGGCAAGCCGATCCGGATCACCATGGGGTCCTACGGCATCGGCGTGTCCCGCCTGGTGGCCGCCATCGCCGAGCAGAGCCACGACGACCGCGGCCTGATCTGGCCGCGCAACGTCGCACCCGCCGACGTGCACGTGGTCGTGGCGGGCAAGGACGAGACGCTGCTCGCGGGCGGCGAGAAGCTGGCCGGCGAGCTGTCCGCGGCCGGCCTGAAGGTGCTGCTGGACGACCGCAAGGCGAGCCCGGGCGTGAAGTTCGCCGACGCCGAGCTGATCGGCGTGCCGACGATCCTGGTGGTGGGCCGCGGCCTGGCGAACGGCCTGGTCGAGGTCAAGGACCGCCGCACGGGCGAGCGCGAAGAGGTGCCGGTCGCCGACGCCGTCGGCCACCTGCTGTCCGTCGTCAAGGGCTGAAGCACCACCCGTCCGGGGCGGCCGTGACCGCAGTATTGCCTACTGCCCGCGGCTGCCCGCTCGGGATCATCCCGGTATCGGCGAGCAGGGCGGGATCGAGAACTCGGTGCACGGGCGCGTGGACGCGGTCGTGCAGGCGGGGTCGGTCCGGGACGTCCGGATCGGCGACGACCACGACCGGCGCGGCGTGGTCGCGCTGCTCGTGGTGGTGGTCCTGCTGGTCGTCGCCGGTGTCGTCGCCGTCTGGCGGGTGACGGCCGAGGAGGAGCCGCCCGCGTCGCCGCTGGCCACGACCACCGACGTCCGGCTCAAGAAGAGCTGCCAGTCCGGCTGGGTGGTGCCGGACCCCGGTGACGTGCCGATCCCGATCTCCACCGACGAGCGGCCCGCCGGCGCCGTGCTGGGCAGCGGTGGTGAGGTGGTCGTGACGGTCCAGGGCCTGACCGGCGCGGCCGTGGTGCTGCAGTCGGCGCGGGTCGAGGTCGTCCGCCGGGCGCCCGCCATGACCGGGGCCTTCCTGCCCTCGCCCTGCGAGGTCGAGGTCGAGCCGCGGTACTTCCGGCTCGACCTCGGCGCCGCGGCCCCCGGGGTCGTCCCGTGGGACGACGGGGGCGACCCGGTGGCGCCGTTCCCGTACAAGGTCAACGACTTCGAGCCCGAGCTGCTCGTCATCCGCCCGTACTCGGAGACCGAGGACGTCGAGTGGCGCCTGCACCTGCGGTGGACCTCCGGTGGGCAGGAGGGCGAGCTGCTGGTGGACGACGGCGGCACGCCGTTCCGCACCACGGCGGTCGTCGCCGCCCGGCCGTTCTGCACCGACACCGAGGCGTTCGTCTGGCGCTCGTCGTGCTGAGGTCGGTCGTGCTGTCGCTGCTGCTCCTGGCGGGGTGCGCGGCGGCCTCCGCGCCGACCCCGTTCGAGGTGCCGCGCTGGTCGCCGCACGACCCGGTCGAGCTCCCACCGGCGCTCGCGTCGCTGTACGTGCTCGACGCGGCCGGGTGGGACGGCGGGCTCCTGGTCGCCGGGGAGTACCCCGCGCCGGCGCTGTTCGCCTCACCGGACGGGCACGCGTGGACCGTCCACGCCCCGGAGGGGTTCTCCCTGTTCCTGCGCGGTCGGTCGGTCGCCGCGCACGCCTCGACCGCGTACGTGCTCGGGGGAACGCAGGACGAGGTGGTGGTGTGGCGTACGGAGGACGGCGCGCGGTGGGAACCGGTGCCGCTGCCGGACAGCGCCCGTGACGACCCGTTCATGACGATCGCGGCCGGGCCGCGCGGCGTGGTCGTGATCGGCTACGACCACCCGGCTATGGGGTTCGGCGCGACGGACGACCCCGACGGCTTCCAGGGCTTCAGGGTGTGGCACGCCGAGGACGGGCGGTCGTTCCACCACGCGGCCACGATCGCCGACGACGAGCCCGCGGGCGTGCTCCCCCGGTTGACGGCCACGCGGGACGGCTTCCTCCTGCACGACTCCGACCTCGGCCTGAGCAACGGCACCCCGCTGTTCCGCTCGGCGGACGGGACGACGTGGACCTCCGTCGGCGACGGCCTGCCCGGGGGCTACCGCGATGCCGCGGGGCGGATCGGGTCGCTCACCTTCGTGCTCGGGCGGGACGCCGACGGTCTCCACGCGCGGTACCGGCGTGACGACGAGCCGGGGTGGAGCGCCGGCGGCATCGACCTCGGCCGGTTGCCGGACGCGGGTGTGACGGACCGGGAGCACCAGTGGGCGGTCGACGCGCACCCGTGGGGCCGCGGCGCCCTGGCCATCGGGCGCACCGACGACGGCGCGGCCGG
The DNA here is from genome assembly GCF_044757065.1 of Actinosynnema sp. NPDC091369. Taxonomy (NCBI): domain Bacteria; kingdom Bacillati; phylum Actinomycetota; class Actinomycetes; order Pseudonocardiales; family Pseudonocardiaceae; genus Actinosynnema; species Actinosynnema sp. NPDC091369. Next base: position 582,211 of record NZ_JBIVUG010000003.1, read on the forward strand.
ACTGGTGTGGACCTCGCCCGACGGCATCACGTGGACCCGGATGCCGGTTCGGGACCACGGCTTCGACCGGCTCGCCCGGGTTCCCGCGGTCGCGTCGACCCGGGACCGGGCGTTCCTGTTCGGCGTGGTGAACGCGCCACCGCACCAGCAGGTGCGCGTGTGGAGCGCGCCCCTCAGCGGTTGAGGACGGCCCGCAGCACCGCGGCGGTGTCGGACAGGTCGTCCAGGACGACGTGCGCGCCCGCGTCCCGCAGGTCCGCGGCGGTGCTGCGGCCGGTCGCCACGCCGATGGCGATCGCGTCGTGGTGCAGCGCGGCGTCCACGTCGTGCGGCGTGTCGCCGATGACGACCGCGCGGAACTCGCGGGTGTGCTTGGCGGTGGCCAGTCGCACGGCCTCCAGCACCAGCGCGGGCCGGTGCTCGGACACCGAGCCGTAGCCGCCGATCTCGAAGTCCAGGTGCTCGTCCAACCCGAACGCGGCCAGCTTGTGGCGTGCGATCTCCACCAGGTTCCCGGTGACGAGCGACTGCACCACGTCCGGCCGCCGCGCGAACGCCTCCAGCGCCGCCGCCGCGCCCGGCAGCGCGTGGCCCCGGGCCGGCAGCAGCTCGCGTTCGCGGGTGGCCACGTCGATCAGCTCGGCGTGCAGCCGGGCCACCAGCTCCTCGGTCGGCTCCAGGTCGTGCGCGGTCAGCAGCTCGTGGGTGATGGCGCGCTCGGTGCGGCCGGGGAAGCTCGGCACGTGCACGAGGTCCAGGCCCGTGGTCGTCCGCAACGCGGTGCGGTACCAGTCGTGGCCGAGGCCCCGCGCGTCGATCAGCGTCAGGTCGATGTCCCACAGCACCAGCGTGTTCACGACAGCCGCACGCTTCCCAGGATGCGCTTCACGTCGTCCTCCGACGGTCCCTCGGCCACGTGCGGCCCGCCCTCGGCCACGTTGAGCACGAACACGCACACCTTCGCCCCGTCGCGCAGCGCCACCGCGCTGACCGTGGCCTTGGGCGCGTAGCAGGCGTTGGCCGACTTCGGCGTGACCTCGACGCTGAGCCGGACCACGTCGTCGTCGCCCGACTCGACCCGCGGCTCGCCGATCTCCGGCGGCGCGCCGTTGACGGTGTACCCGCCCGCCGCGATCCGGTTCACCAGCTCGGTGGCGACCTGCTCGGGGTCGTCGTCGACGACGGACCCGGCCATCGCCTGCGCCTGGATCATGCTGCGGCCCTGGCACTGGAACGGCCGCGACACGTAGGCGGTGTTCAGCCTGATCCGCCCGGACGCGCCGCCGCCGCTGGACTCCCACGTCGGCGGCAGCTCGTAGGCCAGGCCCGTCTGCTCGTCGTCCACCGGCTGCCAGTCCGGTTCCGGCGCGGCCGACGAAGCCGACGTCGTGGTCGGCGCCGCCCGGTCGTCACCCGTCTTGAGCAGCACGAAGGTCGTCACGCCGCCGCCGATGAGCACGACGGCCACGGCCAGCGCGATCCACAGCGGCGCGCGGCTCGGTCGCTTCGGCGGTTGCTGCTGGTAGACACCCAGCCCCGAGTAGCTCACCGGCTCAGCGGCTTCACGGAGTCGACCATGGCCTGGAGGTCTGCCTCCGTCGGCGGCTTCGGCTCGGCCGGCCCGCCTTCGAGGTCGCCGTTGGCCATGAACACGTGGAAGCCCTTGTCGCCCTTGAGGACCAGGACCTTCACCATGCCCTTGGTGGCCAGGCACGCGTCACCGGAGGTGGTGGCGGTGGCGTCGACCTGGACGCCCTCGATGGTGCCCACCTTCACCGGCTTGGGCTCGCCGAGCTTGACCTCGGACTTCGGCGCGGACTTGTAGTACTGGGTGGCGAGCTTCTGGGCGAAGTCCTTGGCCACCGCGGTCAGGTCGGTCTGCGGCACCACGACACCGCCCGCGCCGCCGCGGGTGTAGTCGTTGCCCTCGCAGTCGTAGGCCCCGGTGACGGTGAGGCCGATCAGCTTCACGTCGTCCATGCCCTCGACCGGCGCCGAACTGGACACGGGCGTCCAGCCCTTGGGCACGTCGTAGCTGTAGGACAGGTTCTGCACGGGCAGGCAGTTCCAGCCCTGCTTGGCGGGCTCGCAGGTGGGCGGTGGCGCGCTCGTCGGCGTCGACTTCGCCGTGGTGGACGGCTTGGTCGTGGTGGTGGTCGCCTGGCTGCTGCTCGTGCCCTGCCCGACCGGGGTCGAGCCGTCCGGTCGGGTCAGCACGTACGCGGTCACGCCGCCGCCGACCAGCACGACGACGACCGCGCCGAGCGCCAGCCACAGCTTGGTCCTGCTCTTCTTCGGCGGAGGCTCGTCACCGCCGGAGAAGACCCCGAGACCGCCGTAGGAACCGCCGTAGTTCTGCGGGTAGACCTGCTGCGGGTAGCCCTGGTCCTGCCGGCCCCAGTCGCCCTGGTTGGGCTGGCCGCCCCAGCCGGACTGCCCGTCACCTGGGTAAGTCACGGAGCGAACCGTACCCAATGAGGGCGACGACCCGGACTGCTCCGACTAATTCAGCGCGCGTTGACTTCATCACCCGATCGGCCGTAGCCTCCAATTCAACGCGTGATGAACTACTGAGGAGGCGCACCATGGCCGCACTGCACGACCGGCCGCCGGCCGTCATCGCGGTGGCCACCGCCGTCGTGGGCGCGGTGATCGCGCTCGTGCTGGGGCTGGTGACGTTCGGCGTCCAGGCGACGGCGCACCCCGAGGGCGTGCCGCTCGCGGTCGCCGTCGGGGCCGACGCGCCACCCCAGCTGCGCGGCGTCGCGGACAAGCTCGCCGGGAGCGGCGCGGCGGAGGTCTCGTGGCGGGTGGTGACACCCGACGAGGCGCGCGACCTGCTGTCCCGCCAGGACGTCTACGGCGTGCTGGAGCTCACGCCCGGCGGCGCGACCGTGGTGCTGTCCGGCGCGGTGAACCCCTCCGGCACGCAGGTCGCCCAGCAGGTGCTCGCCGGCGTCGCGCAGGGCGCGGGGATGAAGGCGGAGGTCGTCACGCTCGACCCGGCCTCGGCGGCGGGCCGCACCGCCCCGCTGGCCGCGACCGCCCTCCTGTGGGTCGCGGGCCTGGTCGCCGGCGCGGCGTTCACCGCCCTGGCCCGCGGGAAGACCGTGGTCGGCAGGCTGACCGGGGTGGCCACCACGACCGTGCTGGGCGTCGCCGTCGTGGCGGGCCTGTTCACCCTGTGGGACTCGTCGCCGCCGCTCGACCGGGACGTGCTCGGCTACCTCGCGCTGGTCGGGGCGGCGTTCGCGCTGGTGCAGGGCGCGCTGCTGCGGCTGCTCGGCCTGCGCGCGATGGCGCTGCTCGGTCCGCTGTACCTGATCGCACCCGCCGTCGCGGGCCAGGCGCCGGAGCTGATCGACCCGGTCTACCGGGCGCTGCTGTGGTCGTGGACGCCGTTCCGGTTCTCCACCGAGGGACTGCGCGCGCTGCTGCACGGCGGGTCGTTGGACACCGCGCAGTTGTGGGTCTTCCCGGGGTTGGCGCTCACCGGCCTGGTCGTGCTGCTGCTACCCGGCGAGGAAGGTCAGCCGGACCTTGCGGACGGGGTTGTCGACGTTGGTGTCGACCAGGCAGACCGACTGCCAGGTGCCGAGCGCCAGCACACCGCCTAGCACCGGGATCGTCGCGTAGGGCGGCACGAGCGCGGGGAGCACGTGGTCACGGCCGTGACCGGGCGTGCCGTGCCGGTGCCGCCACCGCCCGTCGGCGGGCAGCAGCTCGCGCAGCGCGGCCAGCAGGTCGTCGTCGCTGCCCGCGCCGGTCTCCAGCACCGCCAGGCCCGCGGTCGCGTGCGGCACCCACACGTGCAGCAGCCCGTCGCCGTCCACGTCGGCCAGGAAGTCCTCGCAGGCGCGGGTGAGGTCGTGCACGACCTCCGTCGAGCCGGTGCGGATCTCGATCTCTTCGCTGCGCATGCCTGAAGAGCTTAAAACGCGGTGCGGTCGCGCCGCTCGATCAGGCACGATGCCGTCCGTGATCCACACCGCGATCGTCACCGGGGCGAACCAGGGCATCGGCGCCGCGACCGCCAAGGCGCTCGCCGCCCAGGGCGTCAACGTCCTCATCACGTTCCTGCGCTTCGCCCCCGCGCCGGACCCGAGCCTGCCGGGGGAGTACTTCACCGCCCGCGAGTCGGACGCCGACGACGTGGTCGCGGCCATCACCGAGGCGGGCGGCCGGGCGCACGCGCTGGAGATCGACCTCACCGACCCGCTGGCGCCCACCACGCTGTTCGACACCGCGGAACGGCTGTTCGGGCCGGTCGACATCCTGGTCAACAACGCCTCCAGCTGGGTCCAGGACACGTTCCTGGCGGTGGAGACCGACCAGTTCGGCCGGGTGCTCCAGGCCGTGACGCCGCAGACGTTCGACGCGCAGTTCGCCGTTGACGCCCGCGCGGGCGCGCTGCTGATCGCCGAGTTCGCCCGCAGGCACATCGCCCGCGGCGGCAACTGGGGTCGCATCGTCGGCCTGACCTCCGGCGGGCCGCTCGGCTTCCCCAGCGAGGTGTCCTACGGCGCGGCGAAGGCGGCGCTGGACAACTACGCCATGTCGGCGGCGGCCGAGCTGTGGCCGCACGGCATCACGTCGAACGTGGTCAAGCCGGGCGTCACCGACACCGGCTGGGTCAACGACGCGGTGCGCGCCCAGCACGACGTGTCGCAGCCCGAGGACGTCGCGGGCGTCGTCGCGTTCCTCTGCTCGGACGCCGCCGGGAAGGTGACGAAGAACGTCATCACCCTGCACTGATTCCAGCCGACCCGACATTACCCGCTGGTAACATAGCCGCCGTGAAGGCATCCCGTCTGCGCCGCGGCATGAACCTGTGGCCACCGTTCCTGTTCGCCGGCATCCGCGTGGTCGAGCTGTCCGACGACTACCGCCACGTCAAGGTCCGGATGCGGATGCACTGGTGGAACCGCAACTACGTGGGCACCCACTTCGGCGGCTCGCTGTTCGCGATGACCGACCCGTTCTGGATGCTGCTCGTGCTGCACCACCTCGGCCGCGAGCACGTGGTGTGGGACCGGGCGGGCGAGATCGAGTTCGTCAAGCCCGGTCGCGGCACCGTGCACGCCGAGTTCCACCTGACCGACGAGCACCTGGACGAGCTGCGCGCGCGGGCCGAGGGCGACAACAAGGCCCTGATGTGGTTCGCCACCGACGTCGTGGACTCCGCCGGCGAGGTCGTCGCCCGCACCCGCAAGCAGGTCTACGCCCGGCGCAAGCACCGCAAATCGGTGGACGGCGGGGTCGTCGAGACCGTGTGATGATCCCATGCGTTCAGCCTTCGGCACGACCTTCGACGTCCCCCTCGGCTACCTGAACACCGCCAGCGTCGGTGTGCCTCCCACGCCCACCGCCGACGCCGTCGCGGACGCCGTGCGCCGGTGGACGGTCGGCGCGGACGGCCCCGGCGCCGCCGACGGGCACGCCGCCACGGCGCGCGGGGCGTTCGGCCGGCTCGTCGGCGTGCCGTCCGAACGGGTCGCGATGGGCGCGTCGGCCTCCCAGCTCGTCGCCCTGGTCGCGGCCGGGCTGCCCGCCGACGCCTCGGTCCTGGTCGCCCGCGGCGAGTTCACCAGCCTCACGTTCCCCTTCGCGGCCCGCGGCCTGCGGGTCACCGAAGTCGATCTCGACGAGGTGGTGGCCGAGGCGGGCCGGCACGACCTGGTCGCGGTGAGCGTCGTGCAGTCCGCCGACGGCCGGATCGTGGACCTGGACGGCCTGCGCGCGACCGGCGTGCCGGTGCTGCTGGACGCGTCCCAGGCGGTCGGCTGGCTGCCCCTGGACCTGGGGTGGGCCGACTGGGTGGTGGCCATCGGCTACAAGTTCCTGATGTCGCCGCGCGGCTGCGCCTGGCTCGCCTGCTCGCCGTCGGCCCTGGAGCGCACGGTCCCCGTGGCGGCGAACTGGCACGCCGGCGAAGACCCCTGGAGCACCGTGTACGGCCTCCCGCTCCGGCTCGCGCCCGACGCCCGGCGGCTCGACCTCTCCCCGGTCTGGCTGTCCCAGTTCGGCGCGGCCGTGTCGCTGCCCTACCTCGCCTCGCTGGACCTGGCGGCCGTCCGCGACCACGCCGTCGGGTTGGCGGACTCCCTGCTCAGCGCCCTCGGGCAGGCTCCGCGCGGCTCGGCGATCGTCTCGCTGGACCTGCCCGCCGCCGCGGACCGCCTCGCCGCCGCCGGGGTGAGGTCCAGCATCCGCGCCGGACGCGTCCGGCTGGCGTTCCACCTCTACAACACGGCCGAGGACGTCGATCAGGTGCTCAGGGCGCTCGCGTGACCCTCGTCCGTTACCGTGGGTCTTTGTGTCGGTTCCTCCCGAATCACCCGAAGAGGTGACGCAGCGGATCCCGCCCATCCGTCCGTCGGACACCGCGCCGCTGTGGCGGTCGGAGATCGGGCAGCTGGACTCGCTGCTCGGCTCGCCGCCCCCGCCGCAGCCCCCGCGCCGTCCCGCGCCCGCCGCGGCGCGGTCCCGCCGCGGCCTGGTGCTCAAGGGCCTGGGCCTGCTCGGCGTGGCCGTGGTGTCCGGCCTGGTCTGGTTGGTCGTGATGCCGAAGAACACCCAGACCGGAACACCGACCACCACGTCCGCGCAGGCGGGCGAGTTCGCGTTCGCCGTGTCACCGGACGTGCCCGAGCCGCTGAAGGACAGCGACTGCGCCTCGCACGCCTACGGGCAGACCAAGGCGTTCCTGACCGCCACGCCGTGCCAGCAGCTCACTCGCGGCATGTACACGACGACCACACCCGACGGGATGAAGGTCTACACGTCCGTGTCGATCGTGCGGATGAGGACCACCGAGGACGCGGCCAAGCTGAAGGACCTGACCACCCGCGACGGCACCGGCAACGTCAACGACCTGGTCAAGGATGGCGCGGTCAAGGTGCCGAACCTGACCACGCTGGCCAACGGCGGCTTCGCGGCCAGGCAGCAGGACCGCGACGTGATCATCATCGAGTCGGACTCGGTCAAGCACGGCCCCGACGAGGCCGCGCACAACCAGCTGATGAAGCGGATCAGCAACGACGCCTTCCGCCTCGCCGCCAACCTGACCGCCTGACCCGGGCGCCCGGCCGGGGCCTCACCCCACCCCGGCGCCCGGGAACGCGATCGCCGTCGGCGTCACCCCGGCCACCTTGCGCCACCGCGTGGCCCGCACCGCCGACACCGTCAGCGCGTCCAGCGCCGACGCCCGCAACGCCCCGTCGTCGGTCCGCTCCAGCACGCCGCGCCACGCCACGCACGCGTCCGTCTCCACCGTGATCAGCGCCGCGACCGCCGACGCCGCGCTGTCCACCGGCTGGGGCGGCAGGTAGGCCGCCGCCGGGGGCCGGGGCGTCGCGCCCGCGTCGCGCAACCACCGCTCCGTCGCGTCCCGCCGCGCCCGGTGGGCCGTCGCGCCGTCCGCCACCGCCGCCGACTGCTGCGGCGTCGAGATGAACGCGCTCACCAGCCCGTACGCCCACACCGCCGCGTGCTCGGCGGCCAACGCGTCCTGCACCGCGTCCACGCTCACGACAACGCCTCCACCAGGCTCGCGCACCCGGCCGCCACCGAGGCGACCAACCCCACCCGGTGCGACTCCACCGACGCCACCAGGTCCGCGGCCTGCTTGCGCGCCGCCTGCAACGCGGGCACCAGCGCCTCGCGCGTCGCACCCGCGGGCGGCGCCACCGAGGCCGACGTGGTCGGCGGCGCGGACGAGCCCGGCACCCGCGGCGTGGCCCGGTCGACCTCCGCCTGCAACCGCGTGGCGTGCTCGGTGCGGGCGGCGGCCGTCTCCGGCGCGCCCACGGCCGCGGCCAGCGCGGCGTCCGACAGCGCCGCCTTCACCAGCTCCGCCAGCGGGTCCGGTGGCGGCGGAGGGGGAGGGGGTGTGGTGCACGCGACTGCCAACGGCGCCGTGGCCGTCGCCAGCAGCACCGCGCGCCTGCTGAACGCCGTTCTTCCGATCACGTGTCCCGATCCTGCCAGAGCCGCGCGGCCCCCCGGTCGCCGCCGCGCGATCGCCCGTGGCACGTGGGAGGCCGCCGAACGAGATAGTCTGGGCGACCACGGCCGGCGAAGTGCAGCGTCGGCCGGGGTTGCCGTGCCCTCTGCACTCGGAGAGAACTTGGAGTCACCACGTGTCCAGCCCGCCGCGCGGAGAACTCGCCGCGCAGCTAGCACCCGTCGTGCGCGAGGCGGTCGAGGCGATCGGCTTCGACCTCGAGCTGCTCGACGTGAACCAGGCTGGGCGTCGCAGGCTGGTCAAGGTGGTCGTGGACGGCGACGAGGGGATCGGCCTGGACGAGGTGGCGCAGGCCAGCCGCGCCGTGTCCGCCGCCCTCGACGCGCACGAGCACCTGATCGCCGGGCCGTACACCCTCGAGGTCACCTCGCCCGGCGCGGACCGCCCGCTCACCAAACCGCGCCACTGGAGGCGCAACCGGCTGCGCCTGGTGAAGGTCAAGCAGCCGGAGCAGGTGGAGTGGTTCGGCCGCGTCGGCGATGCCGACGACACCGGCGTCGTGCTGCTGGTCAAGGGCGAGCTGCGCCGCGTCGAGTACCGGACGATCGAGCGCGCCGTCGTCGAAGTCGAGTTCAAGCAGCCGCCGGTCGAAGAGCTCGCGCTCCTCGAAGGCAAGCACCCGAAGGAGGAGTCGGAGTGAACGTCGACATCGCCGCTCTCAGGGCGATCGAACGGGACAAGGACATCCCCTTCGACACCGTCCTGGAAGCCATCGAGACCGCCCTGTTGACCGCCTACAAGCACACCGAGGGCCACCACTCGCACTCGCGCGTGGAAATCGACCGCAAGACCGGCGTGGTGCGCGTGCTCGCGCAGGAGCTCAACCCGGACGGCACCGTGGCCGAGGAGTGGGACGACACCCCCGAGGGGTTCGGCCGCATCGCCGCCACCACCGCCCGCCAGGTCATCCTCCAGCGCCTGCGCGACGCCGAGCACGAGCGCACGTTCGGCGAGTTCTCCGCCAAGGAGGGCGAGATCATCGCCGGCGTGGTGCAGCGCGACGCCCGCGCCAACGCCCGCGGCATGGTCGTGGTCCAGATCGGCGACACCGAGGGCGTGCTGCCGCCCGCCGAGCAGGTGCCCGGCGAGTCCTACGAGCACGGCTCGCGCCTCAAGTGCTACGTCGTGGGAGTGTCCCGCGGCGCGCGCGGCCCCCAGATCACCCTGTCGCGCACGCACCCGAACCTGGTGCGCCGGCTGTTCGCGCTCGAGGTGCCCGAGATCGCCGACGGCACCGTGGAGATCCCCGCGGTGGCACGTGAGGCAGGTCACCGTTCGAAGATCGCGGTCCGCACGACGGTGCCCGGCGTCAACGCCAAGGGCGCGTGCATCGGGCCGATGGGCGCCCGGGTGCGCAACGTCATGAGCGAGCTGGCCGGTGAGAAGATCGACATCATCGACCACTCCGACGACCCGGCCACGTTCGTCGGGAATGCCTTGTCACCGGCGAAGGTTGTCTCCGTACGGGTGCTCGACGAGCGCGCCAAGACGGCCCGCGTCGTGGTCCCGGACTTCCAGCTCTCCCTCGCCATCGGCAAGGAGGGGCAGAACGCCCGGCTGGCCGCGCGGCTCACCGGCTGGCGCATCGACATCCGCAGTGATGCGGAGGCCGGCGGGTCCGCTCCGGCGGGCGCGGCGACATCCGGTTCGGCTGAATAAGCAATAGGGGATAGACTTCTCAGTGGTTCAACGTCGGGGATCGGATCTCACGCACATCGGCCCGGTTCGTACGTGCATCGGATGCCGCGCTCGGACGTTGCCCTCCGAGCTGCTGCGCGTGGTGGTCGTGGACGGGGCTGTGGTCCCGGACACACGTCGACGGTTGCCCGGTAGGGGTGCATGGCTGCACCCCGATCCGGACTGCCTCCGCAACGCCGAGAAGCGGCGGGCGTTCCCCCGGGCCTTCCGGGTCCAGGGACCGCTCGACGTGGAACGCGTGCGCGGTCACCTCGTGCAGTGTGGGCAGGAGGTCATGGGATCGCCCCGTGACCAGCAGGAAGCAAGGAAGCAGGTCGACCCGTCATGAGTCAGCCGTGAAGCTGAAGACATGAACGCGCGACGTTAAGACGAGGTCGACGGGACTTGCCCGCCGGCCTCCCTCACAGAGGAGTGCAGTGGCAGGTAAGGCCCGCGTGCACGAGCTCGCCAAAGAGCTCGGTGTCACGAGTAAAGAATTGCTGAGCAAGCTCGCCGACCAGGGCGAATACGTGAAGTCCGCGTCCAGCACCGTCGAGGCCCCGGTGGCCCGCCGGCTGCGTGACGCCTACGCCAAGGGCGAGTCGAAGCCCAAGCCGGCCGGCGCCCGCCCGGCGCCGCCGAAGCCCGCGCCGTCGAGCACGGGTTCGGGCGAGACCAAGAGCGACACCCCGCGTCCGGCGGCTCCCGCCGGCAAGCCGGGCCCGCGCCCCGTGCCGGGTCCGAAGCCGATGGCGCCGAAGCCGGTGGCGAAGCCCGCCGCACCGGCGCCCGCGGCCCCGGCCGCGCCCGCCGCGCAGCCCCAGGCACCCGCTCCGGCCGCGGCCTCGGCTCCGGCGCCCACCCAGGCGCCCAAGCCGGCTGTCGCACCGCAGCAGCAGCAGCAGCCCCAGCAGCAGCAGCCGCAGCAGGCGCCGAAGACCGGTGGCTCCGGCCCCCGTCCCGGCCCCCGCGCGCCGCAGCAGCAGCCCGCGGCGGCGCAGAACACCCCGTCCGTGGTCCCGCCGCGCCCGCAGGCCCCCAAGCCCGCCGGTCCGCGGCCCCCGCGTCCGGGCAACAACCCGTTCGGTGTCGGCGGTGGCGCTCCGGCGCCGCGTCCGCAGGCGCCGCGCCCGGCCGCGCCGGGTGGCGGCGAGCGGCCGTCCGGCCCCAAGCCCGGTGACTCGCGTCCGGCCCCCCGTCCGGGTGGCTCGGGCGGCGCGCCCGGCGGTCCCCGGCCCAACCCCGGCAACATGCCGCCCCGGCCGAACCCGGGCATGATGCCCGGTCGTCCGGCGCCCCGCCCCGGTGGCGGTGGCGGCGGTCGTGGCCCCGGTGGTCCCGGTGGCGGCGGCGGTGGCCGCGGTCCCGGTGGCGGCGGCGGTCGTCCCGGTGGTGGCGGCGGCGCCGGTGGCGGCTTCCGTCCCGGTGGCGGCGGTGGCGGCGGCGGTGGCTTCCGTCCCGGTGGCGGCGGTGGCGGCGGCGGTGGCTTCCGCCCCGGCGGCGCTGGTGGCGGTGGCGGTGGCGCACCGGCCGGTGGTGGCGGCGGTTTCCGCGGTCGTCCCGGTGGTGGCGGTCCCGGTGGACGCGGCGGTGCCGCGGGTGCCTTCGGCCGTCCCGGTGGTCCGGCGCGTCGCGGCCGCAAGTCGAAGCGGCAGAAGCGCCAGGAGTACATGGACAACATGCAGGCGCCGTCGGTCGGTGGCGTCCGCCTGCCCAAGGGCAACGGCGAGACGATCCGCCTGCCGCGTGGTGCCTCGCTGACCGACTTCGCCGACAAGATCAACGCCAACCCGGCCTCGCTGGTGCAGGTGTTGTTCCACCTCGGCGAGATGGTCACCGCGACGCAGTCCGTCTCCGACGAGATCCTGGAGCTCCTGGGCTCCGAGATGAACTACAACGTGCAGGTCGTGTCCCCCGAGGAGGAGGACCGCGAGCTGCTGGAGACGTTCGACATCACCTACGGCGACGACGCCGGCGGCGAGGAGGACCTCCAGATCCGTCCGCCGGTCGTGACCGTCATGGGTCACGTCGACCACGGTAAGACGCGACTGCTGGACACCATCCGCAAGGCGAAGGTGGCCGAGGGCGAGGCGGGTGGCATCACCCAGCACATCGGCGCCTACCAGGTCCGCACGGAGCTGGAGGGCAACGAGCGCCTCATCACCTTCATCGACACCCCGGGTCACGAGGCGTTCACCGCCATGCGTGCGCGTGGTGCGAACTCGACCGACATCGCGGTCATCGTGGTGGCGGCCGACGACGGCGTGATGCCGCAGACGGTGGAGGCGATCAACCACGCCCAGGCGGCCAACGCGCCGATCGTGGTCGCGGTCAACAAGATCGACAAGGAGGGGGCCAACCCCGCCAAGATCCGCCAGCAGCTCACCGAGTACGGGCTGGTCGCCGAGGAGTACGGCGGCGACACCATGTTCGTCGACATCTCGGCGAAGCAGGGCATCAACATCGACGGCCTGCTGGAAGCGATCCTGCTGACCGCCGACGCCTCGCTCGACCTGCGGGCCAACCCGGAGATGGAGGCGCAGGGCGTCGCCATCGAGGCGCACCTCGACCGCGGTCGCGGTCCGGTGGCCACGGTGCTGGTGCAGCGCGGCTCGCTGCGCGTGGGTGACTCGATCGTGGCGGGCGCCGCTTACGGTCGCGTGCGCCGCATGGTGGACGAGCACGGCGTGGACGTCACGGTGGCGACGCCGTCGCGTCCGGTGCAGGTCATCGGTCTGACCTCGGTGCCCGGCGCGGGTGACACGTTCCTCGTGGTGGAAGAGGACCGGGTCGCGCGCCAGATCGCCGAGCGCCGCCAGGCGCGCAACCGCAACGCGATGAACGCCGCGAAGCGCAAGCGCGTCAGCCTGGAGGACCTGGACGCCGCGCTGAAGGAGACCAGCGCCCTCACCTTGATCATCAAGGGTGACAACTCGGGTACCGTCGAGGCCCTCGAGGACGCGCTCATGAAGATCGAGGTCGGCGACGACGTCGAGCTGCGGGTCATCCACCGCGGCGTCGGTGGCATCACCGAGGGCGACATCAACCTCGCCGTCGCGGGTAGCGCCATCGTCCTGGGCTTCAACGTCCGGGCCGAGGGCAAGGCCACCGAGCTCGCCAACCGCGAGGGCGTGGACGTCCGCTACTACACGGTGATCTACCAGGCGATCGACGAGATCGAGCAGGCCCTGAAGGGCATGCTCAAGCCGGAGTACGAAGAGGTCCAGCTGGGCCGCGCGGAGGTCCGCGAGGTCTTCAAGTCCTCCAAGGTCGGCACGATCGCGGGTTGCCTCGTGATGTCGGGCGAGATCCGGCGCAACGCCCGGGCCCGCCTGCTGCGCGACAACAACGTCGTGCAGGAGAACCTGCCGATCAGCTCGCTGCGCCGGTTCAAGGACGACGCGACCGAGGTCCGCGAGGGCTTCGAGTGCGGTCTGACGCTCGGCAACTACAGCGACCTGAAGGTCGGCGACATCATCGAGACGTTCGAGATGCGCGAGAAGCCGCGCGCCTGATCGTCCTCACCCGAGGTGCGGGGCCGTCGCAACCGGCGGCCCCGCACCCCCGGACACCCCTGGTGATCATCTGTGTTCGTCGGTGCCCTTGAGCTGGACGTGCTGTTCGGCGACGTCCACTCGTTGAAGCAGAAGCGGTCCGTGGTGCGGCCGATCGTGGCCGAGCTGCGGCGCAAGTTCGAGGTGTCGGTCGCCGAGGCGGGTCACCTCGACCTGCACCGCCGCGCCCTGATCGGAGTGGCGGTCGTCGCCGCCGACGCCGAGCATGTGAGGGACGTGCTGGCCGCGTGCGAGCGGCTGGTGGCCGGACGCCCCGAGTTGGAACTTCTCTCCGCCCGCCACAGGTTGGTCGGGCCGGAGGACGACTAGCAGACGTCGCCCCGCGGGCGACACAGCGCAACGACAGGAGGGGAGCGCCGTGGCCGACCAGGCACGGGCTCGCAAGCTGGCCAAGCGGATCTCGCAGATCGTCGCTTCCGCGTTGGAGCACGAGGTGAAGGACCCGCGGCTGGCCCGCGTCACCATCACGGACACGAGGGTGACCGGCGACCTGCACGACGCGACGATCTACTACACCGTGCTCGGCGAGAAGCTGGACTCCGAGCCGGACCTCGCCGGTGCGGCCGCGGCGCTGGAGAGCGCCAAGGGCGTGCTGCGCACGATGGTCGGCCAGCAGACCGGTGTGCGGTTCACGCCGACGCTGTCGTTCGTCACCGACACCGTGCCCGACGAGGCGCGCCGGATGGACGAGCTGCTGGCCAAGGCGCGGGAGCTGGACGCCGAGGTGGCGCGCATCGCCCACGGCGCGGAGCCCGCGGGCGAACCCGACCCGTACAAGCCCGCGCGCGAGGCCGAGGACGCCGACTAGCGTTCTCGTCGTGCACAACGATCCGAGCTTGATCGACCCGGGCCCGTCCGGCGGCGCCCGTCCATCCGACGACCTGGCCGCGGACCTCGCCGAGGCCGCTCGCGTCCTGTCCGCCGCCACCGACGTGACGTTGCTGGCGCACGTGAACCCCGACGCGGACGCGTTGGGCAGCGCGTTGGCGCTGGGGTTGGCGCTGCACCGCCGCGGTGTGGCGGTGCGGGTGTCGTTCGGCGCGCCGGACGAGGTGCCGGAGACGTTGCGGGGTTTGGACGTGGCGGGGCTGCTGGTGCCCGCTTCGGCGGTGCCCGCCGCGCCGCCCGTGCTGGTCGCGTTGGACACGGGCAGTGTCGGGCGGCTGGGTCCGTTGGCCGATCGGGTGTCCACCGCCGGTGTGGTGGTGGTGTTGGACCACCACGTGTCGAACCCCCGGTTCGGGCACGTGAACGTGGTGGACGACCGGGCCGAGGCGACCGCGCTGGTCGTGCTGCGGCTGCTGGACGAGCTGGGCGTGGAGCTGGACGAGCCGGTGGCCCGCTGCGTGTACGCGGGTCTGGTGACGGACACGCGGTCGTTCCGGCACGCGTCGGCGACCACGCACGAGGTGGCGGCCCGGTTGCTCGCGGCCGGGGTGGATGCCGAGGCCGTGGCGCGACCGTTGATGGACTCTCACCCGTTCGGGTATCTCGGGATGTTGGCGAAGGTGCTCAGCCGGGCGTCCCTGGAGCGCGAGGCGGCGGGCGGGCTGGGGTTCGTGCACGCGGTCGTGACGCTGGAGGACGCCGCCGGGCTGCGGCCCGAGGAGGTCGAGAGCGTGGTCGACCTCGTGCGCACCACGGCCGAGGCCGAGGTGGCGGCGGTGCTCAAGGAGCTGCGGCCGTCGTCGTGGTCGGTGTCGTTGCGCGCGGTGAGCCGGGTGGACGTGCGCGAGGTGGCGCAGCTGCTCGGCGGCGGTGGCCACCGGCTGGCCGCGGGCTTCACCGCCACCGGCCCGGCCGACGTGGTGCTGGCGAACCTGCGGGCGGCGCTGGAGACCGTGACCGCGTCCTGAGCGTTGAACTCGGGTGTTCCGAACGTAGGACTCTCGCGCTCCGAACGTAGGACTCTCGCGAGAGTCCTGCGTTCGGAACGCGCGTGTCGTGCATTGAGGGGATCGGGTGGAGGAGCGGGTTCCCGCGCGGCGGGTGGTCGGGTTGGCCGCGCCCGCGCTGGTGGTGCTGGCGGCCGAGCCGCTGTACGTGCTGGTGGACACGGCGGTCGTGGGGCACCTCGGCGCGCTGCCGCTGGCCGGGCTGGCGCTGGGCGGCGTGCTGTTCACGCAGGTCGCGACCCAGTTGACGTTCCTGTCCTACGGCACGACGGCGCGCACGGCACGGCTGTTCGGCGCCGGGCGGCGGCGCGAGGCCGTCGAGGAGGGCGTGCAGGCGACGTGGCTCGCGCTGGCCGTCGGCGCGCTGGTGGTCGTGCTCGGGCAACTCCTGGCCGGTCCCGCCGCACGCCTGCTCGCGAGCGGGGGCGAGGTGGCCGACAACGCCGTCTCGTGGCTGCGGATCGCGTTGTTCGGCGCGCCGTTCGTGCTGGTCACGATGGCGGGCAACGGGTGGATGCGCGGCGTGCAGGACACCCGCCGCCCGCTGCGGTACGTGCTGGTCGGCAACGGCATTTCGGCCGTGCTGTGCCCGCTGCTCGTGCACGGCGCGGGCTGGGGCCTGGAGGGCTCGGCGATCGCGAACGTGATCGCGCAGGTGCTGTCGGCCGGGCTGTTCTTCCGGGCGCTGCGCGCGGAACGGGTGAGCCTGCGGCCCGACCGGCACCGGATGCGGGCCCAGCTCGGCCTCGGCCGGGACCTGGTGCTGCGCAGCCTCGCGTTCCAGGCGTGCTTCCTGTCCGCCGCGTCGGTGGCCGCGCGCACGTCGGTCGGCGCGGTCGGCGCGCACCAGGTGGTGCTCCAGCTGTGGACGTTCCTCGCGCTGGTGCTGGACTCGCTGGCGATCGCCGCGCAGTCGATCGTGGGCGAGGCGCTGGGCGCGCGGCGGCGCGAGCAGGCGCGCCGGTTCGCCTGGCAGGTCACCGGGTACGGGCTGTGGTTCGGCGTGTTGCTCGGGGTGTTGTTCGCGGCGCTGTCCGGCCCGCTGCCGCTGGCGTTCACCACCGACCGGGCCGTGCTGGACGAGATCCCGCACGCCTGGTGGTTCTTCGTCGGGTTGCAGCCGATCGCGGGGGTGGTGTTCGCGCTGGACGGCGTGCTGCTCGGCGCGGGCGACGCGAGGTTCCTGCGGACCGCGACCCTGGCGTCGGCGGCGCTGGGCTTCCTGCCGCTGGTGTGGGCGTCCGCCGCGTTCGACTGGGGCCTGGTCGGCATCTGGAGCGGCCTGTCGGCGTTCATGGTGCTGCGGCTCGTGCTGGTGCTCGCGCGGACCCGGTCCGGGGAGTGGGCGCGCGTAGGGGCGGTGTGACCAGGCGTGATGTGGTGAGCGGCACCCTCCGGAATCGTTAACACCTGGCAAGTGTTTCTCGATACTGGGAGTGCTGCCGCACGGAAGCCTAGGAGACCCGCCTTGCCGGTCGATCGTGCCACCAAGCGAGCGTGGCTGATCTGGTCAACCGCCGTCCTCGTCTACATCGCCGCCCTGTTCCACCGGACCTCGCTGGGCGTGGCCAGCCTGGAGGCGGGCGACCGCTTCTCCGTCGGGCCCGCCGCGCTCGGCACGTTCACGGTCCTGCAGATCGGCCTCTACGCGCTGATGCAGATCCCCACCGGCCTGCTGGTGGACCGCTTCGGCCCGCGGCGCGTGCTGACCGCCGCCGCCCTGCTGATGGGTCTGGGTCAGGTCCTGTTCGCGGTCGCCGAGTCCTACCCGCTCGGCCTGGCCGCCCGCGCCGTGCTCGGCGTCGGCGACGCGATGACGTGGGTCAGCGTGCTGCGACTGGCCGCCGCGCACTTCCCGCCCCGCCGGTTCACCCTGGTCATGACGCTGTCCGCGGCGCTGGGCGGTGCGGGCAACCTGGTCGCGACCGTGCCGCTGACGTTGCTGCTGGACGGCGCGGGCTGGACGATGACGTTCCTGATCGCGGGCGTGGCCACGGCGGCGTACGCGGCGGTCGTCTCGTGGCGGGTCCGCGAGGTGCCCGACGGCGTGCCGCAGCCGGTGGTCGAGCCGGTGCCGCTGCGCGCGGTGGGCGCGAAGGTCCGCGACGCGTGGCGCGAGCCGAGCACGCGGCTCGGGTTCTGGGTGCACTTCACGTCGATGTCCACGCCCGCCGTGCTCGGCCTGCTGTGGGGCTTCCCGTACCTGGTCGAGGCGCAGGGCCTGTCGCGGCCCTCGGCGTCGGCGGTGCTGAGCACGCTGGTGCTGGTGGCGATCGTGACCGGGCCGGTGATGGGCACGGTGATCGGCGGCCGGCCGGAGTGGCGGATGCCGATCGTCGGCACGTACCTGGCCGTGGCCGTGCTGAGCTGGTCCGTGCTGCTGGGCTGGCCGGGCGGCGTGCTGCCGACGCCCGTGCTGTACGCGGTGTTCGCGGTGCTGGCGCTGGGCAACCCGGCGTCGGGCGTGGCGTTCGCGCTGGTGCGCGACTACAACCCGCTGCACCGGGTGAGCACGGCGACCGGCGTGGCCAACGTCGGCGGGTTCGGCGCGGTCACGTTCACGGCGCTGGCCGTGGGCGTGCTGCTGGACGTCGTGGAGCCGCACCTGGCCGCGCCGCAGGCGTACCGGGTCGCGTTCCTGTCCGTGGTAGCGGTGCTGCTGGTGGGCGTGTGGCGGACGGTGGTGTGGTGGCGTCGCGCGCGTGCCGCGGTGTTCGCCGCCGAGGACCGCGGCGAGGCCGTGCCGGTGCAGTTGCGCCGCCGCCGGTGGGACGTGCTGGTCGAGGCTTAGGATCCTCGACCGTGTCCGCATCTTCTCGTCCTCCCGTTCCCCCCGGCCTCGTCGTGATCGACAAGCCCGACGGCATGACCTCCCACGACGTGGTGGCCAGGGTCCGCCGCATCCTCGGCACCCGCAAGGTCGGGCACGCGGGCACGCTCGACCCGATGGCGACCGGCGTGCTCGTGCTCGGCATCGAGCGCGCCACCAAGCTGCTCGGCCACCTGGCGCTGGACAGCAAGGCGTACCTGTCGACCATCCGCCTGGGCTCGGCCACGACGACCGACGACGCCGAGGGCGAGGTGCTGTCCACGACCGACGCGTCCGAAGTGGACGAGGACGCGATCCGGGCGGGCGTGGCGAAGCTGACCGGCGCGATCGAGCAGGTGCCCAGCGCGGTGAGCGCGGTGAAGATCGACGGCAAGCGCGCCTACGCGCGGGTCCGGGCCGGCGAGGCCGTGGAGATCCCGGCGCGCCCGGTGACGGTGCACCGCTTCGACGTGCTGGCGATCCGCCGCGAGGAGGCGGCCACCGAGCTCGACGTGATGGTGGAGTGCTCGTCGGGCACCTACGTCCGCGCGCTGGCCCGCGACCTGGGCGCGGACCTCGGCGTCGGCGGCCACCTGGCGGCCCTGCGCCGCACCCGCGTCGGCCCGTTCGACCTGCGCGTGGCCAAGACTCTGGAGCAGCTGGAGAGCGCGCCGGGCCTGTCGCTGGACCTGGACGCCGCCGTGTCCACCGCCTTCCCCCGCCGCGAGATCGCACCGCGCGAGGCCATCGCCCTCTCGCACGGCCAGCGCCTGGCCGCGGGCGGCCTGGACGGCACGTACGGCGTCTTCGGCCCGGACGGCCACGTGGTCGCGCTGGCCAAGGACGAGGGCCCGATCGCCAAGCCGTTGGTGGTACTCGCGCCGGTCGGATGAGGCTTACCGTGGACGCCATGGCGAGATGGGTGTGGCCGGCCGCGGCCGGTGTGGTGACGTCGGCCACGGGGGTGGCGATCAACCTGGCCACGGACGGCGGGGGGAACCCGTGGGCGTGGGTGGCGGTCGGGCTGCTGACCGCGTTGGGCGTGGTCGTGGCGCTGCGCGTGCAGGCGGGGTCACCGAAGCCGCCCGCCCCGGAACCGCCGAGGTCGAGCGTGCGCAACTCCATCACCGGCTCCGTGACCGGGCCCGTGGTGCAGGCGGGCGACATCGACGGCGGCCTCACGGTCAACTCGCCGACGACCGTCAACCAGACCGCGGTCGCCCGCGACGGCGGCACGGTCCACCAGGCCGGCCGTGACATCCGCCGCGACTAGCCCGACCTCGGGCGGCACGGCGGGGCCGACCGCCTAGGCTTGCCCGCGTGCAACGCTGGAGAGGGCTCGACCACCTGCCCGGCGGCTGGGGCCGCTGCGTGGTGACCATCGGCGTGTTCGACGGGGTGCACCGCGGGCACCAGGCGCTGATCGGCCGGGCGGTCGGGTTGGCCGAGGAGAAGGGCGTGCCCAGCGTCCTGATCACCTTCGACCCGCACCCGTCCGAAGTGGTCCGACCGGGCAGCCACCCGGCGCAGCTCACCAGCCTGCGGCGGCGCGCCGAACTGGTGGAGGGTCTGGGCGTGGACGTGTTCTGCGTCATCCCGTTCACCGCCGAGGTGGCCCGCACCCCCGCCGACGAGTTCGCGCACGAGGTGTTGGTGGAGCAGCTGCACGTGGCGGCTGTGGTGGTGGGGGAGAACTTCACGTTCGGCCACAAGGCGGCCGGGAACGTGGAGCTGCTGCGAGCGCTGGGCAAGCGGTTCGGCTTCGTGACCGAGGGGGCGGATCTGGTGACCGACGACGGGGTGACGTACTCGTCCACCTACATCCGGGCGTGCATCGACGCGGGCGACGTGGCCGCCGCGGCGCAGGCGCTCGGCCGGCCGCACCGGCTGGAGGGCATCGTGGTGCGCGGTGACGGCCGGGGCAAGGAGCTCGGCTTCCCCACGGCCAACCTGTCCACCACGCGGTTCGCCGCCGTGCCCGCGGACGGCGTGTACGCGTGCTGGTTCGTGCACGGCTCGGGCCGCCGCCTCAAGGCCGCGGTCAGCGTGGGCACCAACCCGACGTTCTCCGGCCGGGAACGGCGGGTCGAGGCGTTCGTGCTCGACGTGGACGAGGACTTCTACGGCCAGCGCGTGGCGCTCGACTTCGTGGACCGGCTGCGGGACATGGAGAAGTTCGACGGCGTCGAGTCGCTGCTGGAGCAGATGCACCGCGACGTCGCCACGACCCGTGACCTCCTGACGGATCCGGGTGACGCCTGACGGGTTGAACCAGGTGGGTGGAACCGGCCGTGTGACGCCTGACGACCTGGCAAGATGCCTGACACGTCCGTCGGTCAGGGGAGAGGCGAAGGTGGAGGACCACAAGATCGTCCAGCGCAACCTCGCGTTGCAGCGGGAGTGGTACGGGGAACCCCTGGGCGACCGGGTGCGGCGGTTGGTGGTCGCGTTCAACGTCTCGCAGGCGCAGCTCGCCGACGTGCTGGGCATCAGCGCCCCGATGCTGAGCCAGGTCATGAGCGGCCGCCGGGCCAAGATCGGAAACCCGTCCGTGCTCGCGCGGATGATCATGTTGGAGCGCAAGGTCCTCACCCCCGACGTGGCGTCCGGCTCGCCCGAGGCGCTGCAGCTCGCCCTGGAGGACGTGCGGCAGTCCAAGCCGACCGTGAGCCGCGACTCACTGCCCGTGAACGGCAGCGCGGACGACGAGGCCGTGGTGTTCCCGTTCCTGCGCCGCCTGGCCGACCGCCGCGAGCTGTCGCAGGCCGCCGACGTGCTCGGCGAGGACTTCCCGGCCCTGGCCGAGCTGCTGCGCCGCGCGGGCAAGGGCCGCGACGCCTGACCGCCCGCCCCGACCGCTCGTGAGCCTGTTCTCCGCGATCTTCCCGCCCGCCGACGTCGTCGACGAGCTGCACGACGCCCTCCGCCCGTTCCGTCGGGCCCACCCGGGGCTGCGCTGGCAGCACCCCGCCCGCTGGCACGTCACCGTCCGGTTCTTCGGCGAGGCCGAACCCGCCGACCAGCTCGCCGGCCTGGACCGCGTCGCCGCGCCCGTCCTGCGGCTGCGCGGCAGCGGCACGTTCCGCCAGGTGCTGTGGATCGGCGTGGACGGCCCGCTGGCCGAGCTGGGCGAGGCGGCGCGCGTGCCGCCGGACTGGCACCCGCACCTCACCGTGGCCCGCGGGGCGCCGCTGCCGCACGTGGAGTTCACCGGTCGCGAGTGGACGGCGACCGAGGTCGCGCTGGTCCGCAGCGCCCCGGCCGAGGGCTACTCGGTGCTCGACCGAGTGCCCTTGAGCACGTCAAACGCGTAGCGCGTGGCCACTGCTGGTAACCTCGACATTTGGGTCTGGCTGCGGTCCGTGGCGGCCAGCACCGACTACCCCGCTCGCGGGCGGGGCCGCACGGCACTTAACCAGCACAAGGAGTAACGAACACGTGGCACTGACCACCCAGGAAAAGAAGACCATCCTCGCCGAGTACGGCGTCCACGACACGGACACCGGTTCCGCCGAGGCCCAGGTCGCGCTGCTGAGCAAGCGCATCGCCGACCTGACCGAGCACCTGAAGAAGCACAAGCACGACCACCACTCGCGTCGTGGCCTGCTCCTGCTGGTCGGCCGGCGTCGCCGGCTGCTGAACTACCTCCAGAAGGTGGACATCCAGCGCTACCGCGCCCTCATCGGGCGGCTCGGCCTGCGCAGGTGAGACGTGCCGAGGGGGAGTGACCGTCCGGTCACTCCCCTTCGGCGTTATCGAAAACAAGACGAGGGAAGCACGCGCGGCGAACGGGACGACAGTTCGCCGGTCCTCGGTAGTGGCCCCCTGGTGGACGACACCCAGGGGACTTCGATCGAAGACCGGCCTCGTCCGAACCGCGATCCCGCGCCACGAGCGCGCTGTGACCCGCATGACGAGGAGTACCCATATGACGGACATCGAGGTCCACGAGACTTCCGCTGTGATCGACAACGGTCGGTTCGGCACGCGCACCATCCGCTTCGAGACCGGTCGCCTGGCCCGCCAGGCGGCGGGCTCGGTCGTCGCCTACCTGGACGACGAGACGATGCTGCTGTCGGCGACGACGGCGTCGAAGCACCCCAAGGAGCACTTCGACTTCTTCCCCCTCACGGTGGACGTCGAGGAGCGCATGTACGCGGCGGGCCGCATCCCCGGCTCGTTCTTCCGCCGCGAAGGTCGCCCGTCGACCGACGCGATCCTGACCTGCCGGCTGATCGACCGGCCGCTGCGCCCGTCCTTCGTGGACGGTCTGCGCAACGAGATCCAGGTCGTCATCACGGTGATGAGCCTGAACCCGGCCGACCTGTACGACGTCGTGGCGATCAACGCCGCGTCGGCGTCCACGCAGCTCGCGGGCCTGCCGTTCTCCGGCCCCATCGGCGGCGTCCGGGTGGCGCTGATCGAGGGCCAGTGGGTGGCGTTCCCGACCCACGAGCAGCTCGAGAAGGCCGTGTTCGACATGGTCGTCGCCGGCCGCGTGGTGGGTGACGACGTCGCGATCATGATGGTCGAGGCGGAGGCCACCGAGAAGGCGATCGACCTGATCGGCGAGGGCGCGCAGGCGCCCACCGAGGAGGTCGTGGCCGCCGGTCTCGAGGCCGCCAAGCCGTTCATCAAGGTGCTGTGCGAGGCGCAGGCCCAGCTGGCGCAGGTCGCGGCGAAGGCCACCGGCGAGTTCCCGACCTACCCGGCCTACCAGCCCGACGCCTTCGAGGCCGTCGAGCAGGCCGGCGGCGGCGAGCTGGCGCAGGCGCTGACCATCGCGGGCAAGCAGGAGCGCGAGTCCCGCATCGACGAGGTCAAGGCGTCGGTGCTGGAGAAGCTGGCCGAGCAGTTCGAGGGTCGCGAGAAGGAGGTCGGCGCGGCGTTCCGCTCGCTGACCAAGAAGCTCGTGCGCCAGCGCATCCTGCGCGACAAGGTGCGCATCGACGGCCGCGGCCTCACCGAGATCCGGTCGCTGTCGGCCGAGGTCGAGGTCATCCCGCGGGCGCACGGCTCGGCGCTGTTCGAGCGCGGCGAGACCCAGATCCTGGGTGTCACCACGCTGAACATGCTGCGCATGGAGCAGCAGATCGACTCGCTGTCCCCGGAGACGCACAAGCGCTACCTGCACCACTACAACTTCCCGCCGTTCTCCACCGGTGAGACCGGCCGCGTGGGCTCGCCCAAGCGGCGCGAGATCGGCCACGGCGCGCTGGCCGAGCGGGCGCTGATGCCCGTGCTGCCCAAGCGCGAGGAGTTCCCCTACGCGATCCGCCAGGTGTCCGAGGCGCTGGGCTCCAACGGCTCGACGTCCATGGGCTCGGTCTGCGCGTCCACGATGTCGCTGCTCAACGCCGGCGTGCCGCTGAAGGCGCCGGTCTCGGGCATCGCGATGGGCCTGGTGTCCGACGAGGTCGACGGCAAGACGGAGTACGTCGCGCTGACCGACATCCTCGGCGCCGAGGACGCGTTCGGCGACATGGACTTCAAGGTCGCCGGCACCAAGGAGTTCGTCACCGCGCTCCAGCTCGACACCAAGCTCGACGGCATCCCGTCCGACGTGCTCGCGGGCGCGCTGGGCCAGGCCCGCGACGCGCGCCTGACCATCCTGGAGGTCATGGCCGAGGCCATCGACAGCCCGGACGAGATGAGCCCGTTCGCGCCGCGCGTGACGTCGGTCAAGATCCCGACCGACAAGATCGGCGAGGTCATCGGCCCGAAGGGCAAGATGATCAACTCGATCACCGAGCAGACCGGTGCCGACATCTCCATCGAGGACGACGGCACGATCTACGTCGGCGCGGCGGACGGCCCGTCGGCCGAGGCCGCGATCGGCCTGATCAACGCGATCGCGAACCCGCAGCTGCCGAAGGTGGGCGAGCGCTTCCTGGGCACCGTGGTGAAGACCGCGGCGTTCGGCGCGTTCGTGTCCCTGCTCCCGGGCAAGGACGGCCTGATCCACATCTCCAAGCTGGGCAACGGCAAGCGCATCAACAAGGTCGAGGACGTCGTCAACGTCGGCGACAAGCTCCGCGTCGAGATCGCGGACATCGACCAGCGCGGCAAGATCAGCCTGGTGCTGGTGAACGAGGACGCGGACGCGGCCCCGGCCGCCGACAACCCCGCCAAGGACGCCGCACCCGCCGAGGCCGAGGCTTCCGCGCAGTGACGACGAGCGTCAACGGGACGGCCGCGGGTGCTTCCAGCACCCGCGGCCGTCCGCTTACGCGCAGGCTCGGGCACCTGCAGAAGCCCGGCAGCACGGTCTCGCTGGAGCGCGGCGACGCGGGCCTGGCCGTGCGCCGCAGCGTGCTGCCGTCGGGGCTGCGGGTCATCACCGAGCGGATCCCCGGCGTGCGGTCGGCGTCGGTGGGCCTGTGGGTGCAGGTCGGGTCGCGCGACGAGCGGGTCGAGGTCGCGGGCGCCGCGCACTACCTGGAGCACCTGCTGTTCAAGGGCACGGCCCGGCGCACGGCGGCGCAGATCGCGGAGGAGATCGACGCGGTCGGCGGCGAGCTGAACGCGTTCACCGCCAAGGAGCACACCTGCTACTACGCGCACGTCCTGGACGAGGACCTGCCGCTGGCCATGGACCTGGTGTGCGACGTGGTGTTCGACGCGCTGTGCGAGCCGCGCGACTTCGAGACCGAGCGCGGCGTCGTGCTCGAAGAGATCGCCATGCGCGACGACGACCCGGAAGACCTGCTGCACGACGCGTTCCTGGACGCCCTGCTCGGTGAGCACGCGCTCGGCCGGCCGGTGCTGGGCACCGAGCAGTCCATCGGGGACATGGACCGCGACGCGCTGTTCGGCTTCTACAAGAAGCGCTACACGCTGCCGCGGATGGTGCTCGCGGTGGCGGGCAACATCGACCACGCGCAGGTGATGCGCTTGGTGCGCAAGCAGATCGGCGACCGGCTCGATCGCGTCGGCACGCCCGTCGCGCCGCGCGCCGGCCGGGCCCGCATCCCGGGGTCGCGCAAGCTGGTGCTGCACTCCGACGACACCGAGCAGGCGCACCTGATGCTGGGCGTGCGCGGCCTGGACCGGCACGACGAGCGCCGGTTCGCGTTGAACGTGCTCAACGCCGCGCTGGGCGGCGGGATGAGCTCGCGGCTGTTCCAGGAGGTCCGGGAACGGCGCGGCCTGGCCTACCAGGTGTACTCGTCGGTGGGGCTGTACGCGGACGCGGGCACGTGGTCGGTGTACGCGGGCTGCCAACCGGACCGGCTCGGCGACGTGGCCGGTGTGGTGCGCGACGTGCTGTCCACCGTGGCGCGCGAGGGGCTGGGCGACGCGGAGGTGGCCCGCGGCAAGGGCCAGCTGCGCGGCGGGCTCGTGCTGGGCCTGGAGGACACCAGCTCGCGGATGTCGCGCATCGGCAAGGGCGAGCTGAACTACGGCGACTACCTGTCGGTGGAGCAGACGTTGGCGCGCATCGACGCGGTCACCGCGGACGACGTGGCCGCGCTGGCGCGGGACTTGCTGCGACGCCCCGTCGCCGCCGCCGTGGTCGGCCCCTACGCTCACGCCGACGATCTGCCGTCCCAGGTGCACGAGGTGATCTCTTGAGTACTCAGTCCCCGCTCGACCCCCCGAGCAGGTCTTCGGCTGAACCGCTCCGCGTGGGCGTCATCGGCGCGAGGGGCCGGATGGGCGCGGAGGTGTGCCGCGCGGTCGAGGCCGCGGCGGACATGGAAGTCGTCGCGATGGTCGACGCGGGCGACTGGCTGTTCAACCTGGCCGACGCGGGTGCCCAGGTCGCGGTCGACTTCACCAGCCCCGAGGTGGTGATGGACAACATCCGGTTCTGCGTGGACAACGACATCCACGCGGTGGTCGGCACCTCCGGGTTCGACGCCCAGCGGCTGGGCACGGTCTCGGAGTGGCTGGACCAGAAGCCGGAGCTGGGCGTGCTGGTCGCGCCGAACTTCGCCATCGGCGCGGTGCTGTCCATGCGGTTCGCCGAGCTGGCCGCCCCCTACTACGAGTCGGCCGAGGTCATCGAGCTGCACCACCCGCGCAAGGTGGACGCGCCCTCCGGCACGGCCGCGCACACCGCCCGGCTGATCTCGCAGGCGCGGGAGGCGGCCGGTTCCGGTCCGATGCCGGACGCGACGACCCAGGAGGCCCCCGGCGCCCGTGGCGCGCTCGTCGGCGACGTGCGGGTGCACTCGCTGCGCGTTGCCGGGCTGATCGCGCACCAGGAGGTCGTGTTCGGCACCGAGGGCGAGACGCTGACGCTGCGGCACGACTCGATGGACCGCAAGTCGTTCATGCCGGGTGTGCTGCTGGCCGTGCGGTCGATCGCGAAGCACCCGGGGCTGTCCGTGGGGCTCGACAAGTACATGGACCTCTGATCCACCGATGAGGCCAGGCCCGATGAAGCAGGCGCAGTCGTGAAGACCCGCACCGTCGCGTTCCTCATCACCGCCGCCCTGGCGGTGTACTTCGTGCTGCTCGGCGGCCGGGCCGTGGTGCTCCTGGGCACCGGCGACCCGGTCGGCATCGGCCTCGGCGTCGGCGTGCTCGTGCTGCCGCTGATCGGCGCGTGGATCGCGTGGACGAACCTGAGGTTCGGCTTCACCACCGAGCGGATGGCGCGCCAACTCGACGCCGAGGGCGGTCTCCTCGACACGTCGGAGCTGCCGCGCCGCCCGTCCGGCCGGGTGGACCGGGACGCGGCCGACGCGTGGTTCGAGCAGCGCCGGGCGGACGTCGAGGCACGTCCGCAGGACTGGCGGGCGTGGTTCCTGCTGGCGCAAGCCTACGACCTGGCCGGGGACCGCGGTCGGGCGCGGGAGACGATGCGGAAGGCGATCGACCTCTACGAGTCGCCGAACAACCGGGTGTAGACCAGCCGGGTGAGATGCGATTCATTCGGACTTAACGTTCTCTTGCCTTGGATCGTTCGGCGGTCCTGGTTACCGTAGGTGACATGGTCAAAACCTGCGAGAACCTGCGGCTGACCGTCGCCTGCGTGGTCGTCGCCGTCGCCCTGGGCATCGCGCTGACTTTGGGTTAGCCGAGCCGATCTCCTGGGGAAGAATCAGGCGAACCGCCGCACGTCCTCCCCGGGAGTCCCCATGCACTTCGCTCGGATCGTCCGGGCGGCCCTCGCCGTCGCCGCGGCCCTGGTCGCGGTCGGCTCCGCCACCCCGACGGCCGCGGCGCGCGCTGCGGCGGGCTGCGACGTCGACTACTCGATCACCGACCAGTGGCGCAGCGGGTTCGGCGCGCGGGTCACGCTGACGAACCTGGGCGACCCGCTGTCGGGCTGGGCGCTGGAGTGGGTGTTCACCGCCGGGCAGCGCGTCACCTCCGAGACGTGGAACGGCACGTTCAGCCAGTCCGGCAGCACCGTGCGGGTGACCAACACCAACTACAACGGTGGCGTGGGCACGGGCCGGTCGGTGACGGTCGGCTTCAACGGCACCTGGTCGGGCAGCAACCCCGCGCCGACCTCGTTCAGCGTCAACGGCGTGCCGTGCACCGGGGCGCCGGTCACCACCGCCACGACCACCGTCGCGCCCGAGCCGTCGTCCGCGCCCTCGCTGACCACCGCACCCTCCGCCGCCACCACCACGACCACGACGACGACCACCAAGACGTCGGTGTCCTCGTCCTCGGCGTCGACCACGAGCTCGGCCGCGGAGTCGGCGGCGGCCTCCGGGACGTTCGACTGGCCGACCGCGTCGCCGAAGCCCGCGGTGGTGCTGTCCGCGGACGTCAGCCCCGACAGCGGGGTGGACGCGCTGCGGCTGGGCCTGGTCATCAGCCTGCTCGTGGCGACCGTGGGCGTCGCCGTGCTGCTGGTCGTGCGCCGCCACCTCGGACGGGTGGGTGACCACTCCGGCGAGGGACGGTAGGCGGTCACACGACCGGGTGGTTCGCCGTGCGATCGCCCGAATGGCCGGGTAGCCGAAGAGGCATGGATCGTTCAGCGGTGGACCGCCTCTACGACTGCGACGTGCTGGATCGGCACGGCCGGCCCATCGGACCGGTCGCGGAGCTGTGGCTGGCCGGTGGCCGCCCGCTGTGGGCCACCGTGCGCAGCGACTGCGGCACCACGCTGGTGCCGATCCGGGGTGCCCAGGTGCGCGACCGCAGGCTCGTGGTGCCGGTGGAGAAGCGGGAAGTGGAGGACGCCCCGAAGGTCGGCGACCGGGAGCTGTCCGAGGCCGAGCAGGCCGAGCTGCACGACCACTACGGGCTGACGCTGCCCGAGCAGCGGTTGGTGCGCCACCGGCGCGGTGCTAGTGGACCCACCAGCCAGCCACCGCGGCAGGCGAGGCGGCGAGCACGCTGAACCGGGCGAACCGGCCGATGACGCCGGTCGAGATGAACAACCAGGACGACATGCCCGCCAGGCCCGCCAGCACCGTGGTGAACATGAACGGCGGCAGGCCGACCACCGAGCTGACCGCGTGCGTGCCGAACATCCAGTGGGGGTGCCGGTGGCAGCGCAGGCGCACCCACTCCAGCCGCGCCTTCCACTTCAGCCGCCGCGGCGACAGCGGTTTGGCCGCCTTCTCCTTGCGCTTGAGGACCGCGGGCAGGCGCAGCGAACCGCGCGCGGCCAGGAAGTAGAACAACTTGCCCAGCACCTGACCCAGCGCCACCGCGAGCCCGATCCACCACCACGAGATGCCCGGCTGCTGGGTCACCAGGCCGAGCACGAAGAGCTCGATGCTGATCAGGGGTAACAGGGCGGAGCCGAAGGCGACGCTGAACGTGAGGCACAACCACGCGAGCACCCCGGCGACGCTACCCGTGCGGTCAAGGCTCCAGCAGTAGGGACAACCCCCCGGTAACCCTGATTTCGCGCAACGGTCGCCCGCCGGCGTCCAGCGTGCGCACCGTGCCGTCGGCCTCCCACTCGGCCCGGCCGTAGAAGCCGATCGACGCCTTGTCCGCCTCCGGGACCCACGCGACACCCCTGGTCGCACCGGCTTCCCGCAACCGCTGGGCGGCGGTGGCGAGCAACCTGCCGCCGTGCCCGCGCCGTCCCCAGCGCGGCTCCACGAGCAGGTGCAGCAGCGCCGTCGTCGCCGCGTCCTCGGGCAGCGAGCCGTCCGCGCGGGCCACCTCGTCCTCGGGCGCCAGCCCCGCGACGCAGAACCCGACGGTCCACTCGCCCTCGGTAGCCACGAACACCTGCCCGTGCGCGACCGCCTCGGCCCACGCGGGCGCTGTCGTCTCCACGTCGAGCGCGTCCAGCACTTCGGCGGGCACCAGGTCCCGGTAAGCGGTGCGCCAGGTGTCGCGGTGGATGCGGGCGATCTCCGCCACGTCGTCGGGCTGCGCGGTGCGCACGGTGGCGTCGGCCATGCCGGCACCCTATCGGCCGCTCAGCAGGCGGGGAGCGGAGGCAGGTCCGAGATCGGGACCACCGACGGGGCCGCCGCGCCGCCGGCGCCGGTGCGGGAGACGACCAGTCCACCGCCCGAGATCGTCATCGCGGTGGACATCCGGTCGTTGCGGTAGGTGCTGCCGGTCCGGACGTCGGTGACGAGGCTCAGCTCCGAGGTCCAGGCGACCAGGTCGCCGGACGGCTGCGGGAAGCCGATCCCCGGCACTCGACGCGTTCAAGGAAATCGAAGAAGGGGCCGTGCAGCCGTACGCGCTGGGTCGAACGGTCCTGTCGCCGGGGTCTCGGGGTCGCGGCGGAAAACCGCGTGATTCCAGGTGGGTCGGCATGACAGCGTCGGTGGGTGCGTTGGGCAGCGTTGGGCGTCGTGTACGTGGTCTGGGGTTCGACCTACCTGGGCATCAGGTTCACCATCGAGTCGATGCCGCCGCTGGTGTCGGGCGGCGCGCGGTTCCTCGCGGCGGGTGCGGTGCTCGCGCTGGTCGTGGCGTGGC
This sequence comes from Actinosynnema sp. NPDC091369, assembly GCF_044757065.1. Classification (NCBI taxonomy): domain Bacteria; kingdom Bacillati; phylum Actinomycetota; class Actinomycetes; order Pseudonocardiales; family Pseudonocardiaceae; genus Actinosynnema; species Actinosynnema sp. NPDC091369. The sequence goes on from NZ_JBIVUG010000003.1 coordinate 612,061, forward strand.
GCGGCGGGTTGCGGATGACGCGGCGGCAGTTCGGGTCGGCGGTGCTGCTGGGGTTGCTGCTGCCGGCCTGGGGCAACGGGCTCGTGGTGCTGGCCGAGCAGTCGGTGGCGTCGGGGTTGGCGGCGCTGCTGGTGGCGGCCGTGCCGCTGTACGTGGTGCTGATGCGGCGGGTCGCCGGGGAACGGCCGCACCGCGTGACGTACGCCGGTGTGGCCATCGGGCTGGTCGGGTTGGCGGTGCTGCTGCTGGACGACATGGGTGACTCGTCGTGGTGGGGGCCGTGGGTGGTGCTGCTGGCGGCGTTCGGGTGGGCGCTGGGCTCGTTCCTGAGCAACCGGCTGGACACGCCCGCGAACCCGTTCGCGCTGTCGGCGGTGGAGATGCTCGCGGGCGGGGTGGCGTTGACGGTGGTCGGGCTGGCCGCGGGGGAACGGGTGTCGCTCGGGGAGATCACCACGTCGTCATGGGTGGCGTGGGGCTACCTGGTGGTGTTCGGGTCGCTGTTGGCGTTCAGCTCCTACGTCTACGTGCTGGGTGAGTTGCCGGTGTCGACGGTGGCGACATACGCGTACGTGAACCCGGTGATCGCGGTGGTGCTCGGCGTGTGGCTGGCGGACGAGAGGTTCGGGCCGTTCCAACTGCTCGGCGGCCTGCTGGTGGTGGTCGCGGTGGTGCTGGTGGTGCGGGCCGAGCGGAAACGTCGTACCCCGGTGGGAGGATCCGTCCGTGCAGAAGATGAGCGCTGACGTCGCCCGCCGCATCGCGCTGGGCGCACAGGGTTTCGCCGACCCCCGGCCCACCTCCGCGCCTTCCCGGCGGCACCTGCTCAAGGCGCTGTCGCGCATCCGGTTGCTGCAACTGGACTCGGTGAACGTGGCCGTCCGCGCGCACTACATGCCGTTGTTCAGCAGGCTCGGCGCCTACGCGCCGTCCCTGGTGGACGACGCGGCGTGGTCGCACAGCGCCCGCAAGCCGCGCCTGCTGGTGGAGTACTGGGCGCACGAGGCGAGCCTGGTGCCGGTGGAGGACTGGCCGCTGCTGCACTCCGGGGCCAAGCGGTCTGGCTGGTGGAAGAACTACACCGGGATCGCCGAGCGCTCGCCACAGCTAATGGACGACATCCTGGCGGTGGTGAAGGAGCTGGGGCCGGTCGGCGCGGGCGCGATCGAGCGGGCGCTGGCCGGTGGCGGGCCGCGGGCCAAGGAGCACTGGGGCTGGAACTGGTCGGAGGTCAAGAAGGTCTGCGAGTACCTGTTCGGCGAGGGCGTGCTGACGACCGGGTCGCGGCGCGGGTTCGAGCGGCTGTACGACCTGACCGAGCGGGTGCTGCCGCCGGAGGTGGTGGCGCGGCGGTTGTCGATCTCGGCGGAGGAGGGCGCGCGCGAGCTCGTGGCGCGGGCGGCGACGGCGATGGGCGTGGCGACGGAACCGGACCTGCGCGACTACTACCGGCTGCAACCGGCGCGCAGCCGGCAGGCGGTGGTCGAGCTGGTCGACGCCGGGGTGCTGGAGCCGGTCGAGGTGCAGGGCTGGGGCGCGCCCGCGTACCGGCACGTGGAGGCGCGGGTGCCGCGCCGGGTCACCGGGCGGGCGCTGCTGTGCCCGTTCGACCCGCTGATCTGGGAACGGGCCAGGACCGAGCGGATCTTCGACTTCTTCTACCGGATCGAGATCTACGTGCCAGCGCCGAAGCGGGTGCACGGCTACTACGTGTTCCCGTTCCTGCTGGACGGCGAGCTGGTCGGGCGGGTGGACCTGAAGGCGGACCGGGCCGCGGGCGTGCTGCGGGTGCAGGCGGCGTACTCCGAGCCGACCGCGGACGTGGGCCGGGTCGCGGTCGAGCTGGCCGCCGAGCTGCGGCACATGGCGGACTGGTTGGAGCTGGACGACGTCGTGGTGGTGCCGAAGGGCGACCTGGCGCCGGCGTTGGGAGCGGTGGTCGGGTGACGTGGTCGGGTGACGTCCGCCACCTGATGGGCTGACAGAAGTTGAAATCTGTCAGCCCAAGTCCCATAGTGGGGTTCATGACGAACTCCACCCCTCGCGTCACCCGCCGTCGGGTCCTCGGCACCACCGGTCCCGAGGTCTCCGCGCTCGGCCTGGGCTGCATGGGCATGTCCGACCTGTACGGCCCGGCCGACGAGGCGGAGAGCGTGGCCACCATCCACGCCGCCGTCGACGCGGGCGTGACGCTGCTCGACACCGGCGACTTCTACGGCATGGGCCACAACGAGCTGCTGATCAGCCGGGCCCTGCGCGACCGCGACCGCGACGACGTGGCGATCAGCGTGAAGTTCGGCGCGCTGCGCGACGCGGACGGCGGCTGGCGCGGCAACGACAACCGGCCCGAGGCCGTGCGCAACTTCCTGGCCTACACGCTGCGCCGGCTCGGCACGGACCACGTCGACGTCTACCGGCCGGCCCGCCTCGACCCGGCGGTCCCGATCGAGGAGACCATCGGCGCGATCAAGGAGGAGGTCGAGAAGGGCCGCGTCCGCCACATCGGCCTGTCCGAGGTCGGCGCGGACACGCTGCGCCGGGCGCACGCGGTCCACCCGATCGCCGACCTCCAGATCGAGTACTCGCTGATCTCGCGCGGCATCGAGGGGTCGATCCTGCCCACCGCGCGCGAACTGGGCATCGGCATCACCGCGTACGGCGTGCTGTCGCGCGGCCTGATCTCCGGCCACTGGACGGCGTCCAGGCAGGTCAGCGACTTCCGCGCCGTCTCGCCGCGCTTCCAGGGCGACAACCTCGACCACAACCTGTCACTGGTCGAGGCGCTGCGCGCGATCGCCGCCGAGAAGGGCACGACGGTCGCCCAGCTCGCCATCGCGTGGGTGCTGGCGCAGGGCGACGACATCGTGCCGCTCGTGGGCGCCCGCCGCCGCGACCGGCTGACCGAGGCGCTGGGCGCGCTGGACGTCACGCTCACCGAGGCCGACCTGGCCCGGATCGAGGCGGCGGTCCCGGCCGACGCCGCGGCGGGCGACCGCTACGCGCCCGCCCTGATGGCGCACCTGGACAGCGAACGCTGACCGGGGACGGGGCGGCCCGCCGGTGCGCGCACAATTGACCGGACGAGCGGGCGACACCAGGGGAGCGGCACGTGGCGGACGGCGCACTGACCGCTGAGGACATCCTCAGCACCACGGAGGACGTCCTGCGCCGCTTCGGCCCGGCCAAGGCGACCGTCGTGGACGTGGCCCGCGCGCTGGGCGTGAGCCACGGCAGCGTCTACCGGCACTTCCCGACCAAGACGGCGCTGCGCGAGGCCGTCACCCAGCGCTGGCTCGACCGGGCGCACGCGGGCCTGGCCGAGCTGGCCGCCGCCGACACCCCGGCGCCGCGGCGCCTGCGCGACTGGCTGGCGGCCCTGTTCGAGGCCAAGCGCCGGAAGGCGCTGGGCGACCCGGAGCTGTTCGCCACGTTCTCCGTGCTGGTCGACGAGCACAGCGCCGTCGTCGCGGCCCACATCGCCGCGATGGTCGAGGACCTGACCAGGATCGTCGCGGACGGCGTCGCGTCCGGCGACTTCACCACCCCGGACCCGGCGGTGAGCGCCAAGGCCGTGTTCGACGCCACGGCCCGCTTCCACGACCCGGCCCACGCCGCCGACTGGTCCGCCCCGGACGTCGACGCCGCGTTCGACGCCGTGGTGTCGCTCCTGGTGGCCGGCCTCCGGTCCCGCGACTAGGAAAGCCGCGGCGCGCGCATCGGGGGTGCGCACGCCGCGGCCTGGTTCGGGGCGGGTCAGGCCGTGGTCGCCGTGGTGACCAGGGCGTCGCCGCTGCCGGTGCGGCCGGTGATGAACAGGGCCGGCTCGTCGGACGGCGGGGTGTCGGAGACGTCCAGGTCGCTGCGCGCCGAGCCGGAGCTGGAGACCAGGTCGACCTGGGCCGCCACGCCGGGCCGCACGCCCACGCGCACGTCGCCCGAGCCGGTGCCCAGCTGGATCTGGCCGGAGGCGGCGTCGGCGATGGTGACGTCCCCGCCGCCGGTGCGCACCTGCACGTCGTTCTGCACGGCTCCGAGCCACACGTCCCCGGTGCCCGTGTAGATCACGGTGTTCCCGCCGACGGACGACACCTCGATGTCGCCGCTGCCCGTCTTCGCCCGCAGCCCGCCGAGCATCGGCCCGAGCCGCAACTTGCCCGACCCCGAGTTGACCTGCGACGACGCCTCCGCGCGGTCCGCGGTGACGTCACCGGTGCCGGTCTGGACCTCCAGCCGACCCGCCGCGCCGGTCACGGTCACGTCCGCCGACCCCGCCTTGGTGATCACGTGGGAGCCGGCCGGCGCGCGCACCGTGACGCCCAACGGCACCGCGCGCAGCGGCAGCGCCTTGGACGAGTGCACCTTCAGCCGGCCGCCGGACAGCTCGACGCGCGCGTCCCGCACCGCGTCCGCCGGTCCGCTCGGCTGCCCCTGCACGCCGCCGAACTGGTTGTTCACCCAGTTCAGCAGCCCGTTCAGGCCCGCCGTCCAGGACTCGCCCGGCGACGGGTCGTGCTTGACCTCGACGTGCACGCCCGGCTCGTCGACCAGGTGCACCCGCACCCGGCCGGCGAGCAGCGCCACGTCGACCTCCACCACACCGTCGACCTCGAAGCTCTGCTGACGCACGACATCCGATTCCATGATCCCCCCTCAGCCCTGCACCCAGCCGCGCACGCGCGAGGACGACTCGCGGCCCGCCTGCTCCTTCGGCGGCCCCCAGTGCTTGTGGCCGCCACCGCCGCCACCACGCCGACCACCCACCGCGCCCTGCACGGCCTGCGCGACGAACGTGTTCAACGACATCCCCTGCGCCGCGGCGGCCTGCTCGGCCTTGGCCTTCAGCTCGTCGAGCAGCCGCAGCGTGACGCGCGTGGCGTCACCGGCGGAGGGCCGGGGAACTTCCTGCGGCTCGGGTTCGTGTTCCTCCCGAGCGGCCGCGCCGGTGACGACCACCTGCACGTCCCGGCCGTCCAACCGCACGTCGACCACGGGGCCGTCGAGGGCCGCGGTGACCTCCGCGGCCAGGTCGGACAGTGCGTTCATGAGCGCCAGCCGCGCGGCGGGCTCCAGGGCTGCGGACAGCAGGGCCGCGGTGCGCCGGGTGTTGTCGTCCCCGGCGGACGCGGCCGTCGCGAGGTCCTCGCGCAGTGCTGCGATGTACGGCGACAGATCCATGACACCACCATGACGTCATTCCTGACATCAGTCAAGGACACCGGTGATGTCGTTCATGACGGCACGGTGCGGAGGCGCCGAGGGCGGGCGGACGGGAGCGATACGCTGGAAAATTGCCCTTGTTGCTCGACTAGGCTGCCCGGCGAAGCCAAGCTGCAAGGAAGGTTCGTCGTGACCGAAACGGTGTCTCCGCACGTCCAGCTGATCGCGAAGACGGAGTTCTTCCCGCCTGCGGACGTCCCGTGGTCGACCGACGCCGACGGCGGCGAGGCGCTGGCCGAGTTCGCCGGTCGCGCGTGCTACCAGTCGTGGACCAAGCCGAACCCCGCCACCGCCACCAACGCGGGTTACATCAAGCACATCATCGAGGTCGGCCACCTCTCGGTGCTGGAGCACGGCTCGGTCAGCTTCTACCTGACCGGCATCTCCCGGTCGCTCACCCACGAGCTGATCCGCCACCGGCACTTCTCGTACTCGCAGCTGTCCCAGCGGTACGTGCCCGAGCGCAACGCCGCCATGGTCGAGCCGGACGTCATCGCCAACGACCCGGAGCTGCACGAGAAGTTCCTCGCCGCCGCCCAGGCCGGCGTCGACGCCTACAACGAGCTGCTCAAGGGCCTGGAGGAGAAGTTCTCCGACGTGCCCAGCGCGACCCTGCGCCGCAAGCAGGCCCGCCAGGCGGCCCGCGCGATCCTGCCCAACGCCACCGAGACCCGCATCGTGGTGACCGGCAACTACCGCGCGTGGCGGCACTTCATCGCGATGCGCGCCACAGAGCACGCCGACGTGGAGATCCGCGCCCTGGCCGTGGAGTGCCTGCGCCAGCTCCAGAAGGCGGCGGCCAACGTGTTCGCCGACTTCACCATCTCCACCCTGGCCGACGGCACCGAGGTCGCCTCCAGCCCGCTGGTCACCGAAGGCTGACGGCCGGTGAAGCGGCTGATCGTCGACGTCCGGCCGGACGAGTACACGGTGGCGCGGCTGCCCGCCGACGCCGCCGTCCCGGCCGGGCTGCTCGACGCTCCGGGCCTGGTGTCGGTGACCAGGACCCCGGACGAGCTGTCGATCGTGTGCCCGTCCGCGCACGCGCCGGAGGCGGACACCGCGCAGCCCGGCTGGCGGCTGCTGACCGTGCGCGGTCCGCTGGAGTTCACGCTCACCGGCATCATGGCGGCCCTGTCGGGCGAGCTGGCCGCGGCGGGTGTGAGCCTGTTCGCGCTGTCCACATACGACACCGACCACCTGCTGGTGAAGGCGGGCGACCTGGCCCGCGCCGTGCAGGCGTTGCGCGCCTCGGGGCACGAAGTCACGAAACCGTGAAACCGGATCGGGCGGTGCGGGGTCTGAAGTAGCGTTCCGCCCGGTCCGCGGTCGGGGTTTCGAGGAGTGACGGTGACTGGTCCGACGCAAGGTGTGAGCGCCCACCCCCGCGTGATCGCGGGCAGGTACACCCTGCTCGCCGAGCTGGGGCGCGGCGGCATGGGCGTCGTCTGGCGCGCCCAGGACAACGTGATCGGCCGCCAGGTGGCCATCAAGGAGCTGCACCTGCCCGACGGCATCGCACTGGAGGAGCGCCGGGTGCTGGAGGAGCGGGTGCTCCGCGAGGCCCGCACCGCGGGCAGGTTGAACGACCCCGGCGTGGTCACCGTCTACGACGTGGTCGCCGAGCACGGCACCAACTTCATCGTGATGGAGCTGGTCGAGGCCGCCACGCTGTCCACTTTGATCAGCGCGCACGGCCCGATGCCGCAGGACCGCGTCATCTCCATGGCGATCCAGGCGCTGTCCGCGCTGGACTCCGCGCACCAGGCCGGGATCGTGCACCGCGACGTCAAGCCCGGCAACCTCATGGTCACGCCGAACGGCCGGGTGAAGCTGACCGACTTCGGCATCGCCCAAGCGGTGGACGACCCGCGCCTGACCACCAGCGGCAGCCTCATCGGCTCACCCGCCTACATGTCGCCCGAGCGCATCCACGGCAACGAAGCCTCACCCGCCTCCGACCTGTGGGCGCTGGGCGCGACGCTGTGCTACGCCGTGGAGGGCGCGAACCCCTACGAGCGCTCGACCACCGCGTCCACCCTGCACGCGATCATGAACGAGATGCCCCGCCTGACCAGGGCGCACGGCGTGCTCGGCGCGGTGATCACCGGCCTGATGATGCCCGACCCGAACGCCCGGCTCACCGGCCCGCAGGCCCGCGCCATGCTGGAGCGCGCGGCGGCCCAGCCGACGCCGCCGACCGGGTTCGGCGCGCCGACGCCGAACCCGACCATGCACTACACCCCGCCCACCGCGGTGCGGAAGCCGTGGCTGAAGAACCTGCTGATCACCGGCACGGCCGTGGCCGCGGTGGCGCTGCTGGTCGCCGGCGTCCTCCTGGGCCGGTGGTGGTTCACCGACCGGCCGCCCGCCGCGATGGCCGAGACGATCACCTACGGTCCCGGCGGCACGATCGAAGCCTCGCAGTTCAAGGCGGGCCACGAGCAGTGCGGCGACAACCTGGTCGACCCCAACACCACGGTCAACTACACCGACTGCGACGAGCCGCACCGGGTCGAGGTCTACGCGTCGGCCGAGCCGTTCGGGTCGGCGAAGATGGCCTACCCGGGTGACGAGTGGCTGCGCGGGTACGCGGAGAACTTCTGCACCCTGCACTTCATGTCCGACCGGGTTCCGGTGGAGGACAAGCAGTCCACGCTGCGGTACGTGGCGATCGTGCCGACCTCCGGCATCTGGCAGGACGACCCGGCGAAGGCGTCGTCGTCGGACAAGCGCTACCGCGACGTGGCGTGCGTGCTGTGGAACAAGGACGGCACCGCGCTGAACGACCAGGTCTACGCCAAGTAACGTGGGGCCATGGGCGTCGCGCAGGACGAACGCAGGCTGCTGACCGAGCTGTTCGCCGAGGTCGGGCCGGACGCGCCCACGCTGTGCGACCCGTGGCGCGCCCGCGACCTGGCCGCCCACCTCGTGCTGCGGGAACGCCGGCCGGACGCCGCGACCGGCATCCTGCTCAAGCCCCTGGCCGGCCACACCCGGCGGGTGCAGGACGCCTACGCCGCCAGGCCGTGGGACGAGCTGGTCGACCTGGTCCGCTCCGGGCCGCCCCGCTTCTCGCCCTACGCGCTGGTGGACGAGCTGGTGAACGCCGTCGAGTACTTCGTGCACCACGAGGACGTGCGCCGGGCCCGGGACGACTGGGAGCCGCGTTCACCCGATCCGGTACGAGACGCGGTGCTGTGGCGGCGGCTCGCGCCGACCGCCCGGATGATGTACCGCAAGAGCCCCGTCGGGGTGGTGCTGCGCCGCCCGGACGGTGAGGCGATCGTGGCCAGGCGCGGCGCGAACCCCGTGGTGCTGACCGGTCACGTCTCGGAATTGGTGGTGCACGTGTTCGGCCGGTCCGCCGCGCGCGTGGAGTACGACGGCCCGGCGGAGGCCGTGCGGCTGGTGCGCGGCCTCGACCGGAGCATGTAGTCGCAGCTTGCCGAGGGTGACGCGGTAGATTTCCGCACATGACCGCGAGTCCCACCGCCGCGCCCGGCCGACCTTTCGGCCGCGTGCTCACCGCCATGGTCACCCCGTTCGACGCGGAGGGGGCGGTGGACCTGGGCAAGGCGCAGCGGCTCGCCGAGCACCTGGTCGAGCTCGGCAACGACGGCCTCGTGGTCAACGGCACCACCGGCGAGAGCCCGACCACCACCGACGCGGAGAAGGCGGACCTGATCCGCGCCGTGGTCGAGGCGGTCGGCGACCGCGCCACCGTGGTCAGCGGCGCGGGCACGTACGACACCGCGCACAGCGTGCACCTGGCCGAGCAGGCCGAGGCGGCGGGCGCGCACGGCCTGCTGCTGGTCACGCCGTACTACTCGCGGCCCACCCAGGCGGGTGTGCTCGCGCACTTCACCACCGTGGCCGACCGGGTCGGCCTGCCCGTGATGCTGTACGACATCCCGCCGCGCTCGGTGGTGCCCATCGAGGTGGAAACGCTGCTGCGGCTCGCGGAGCACCCGCGTATCGTGGCGGTGAAGGACGCCAAGGGCGACCTGCTCGCGGGTAGCAAGGTCATCGCGGCCACCGACCTGGCCTACTACTCCGGTGACGACCCGCTGAACCTGCCGTGGCTGTCGGTCGGCGCGGTCGGCTTCGTCAGCGTCATCTCGCACATCGCCGCGGACCGGCTGCGCGACCTGCTCGACGCGTTCGAATCCGGCGACGTCGCCGGCGCGACCGCGATCCACCAGTCGCTGCTGCCGCTGCTGCGGCCCTTCAGCCGGATGCCCGGCGTGACCTACGCCAAGACCGCGCTGCGTTTGCGCGGCCTCGACGTGGGCGACCCGAGGCTGCCGCTGGTACCCGCTTCAACCGAGGACATCGAGGCCGTCGAGGCCGAATTGGGAGTCAACGCGTGATCAACCCGAGCTCACCCCCGCCCGCACTGCCCGACGGAGGTCTGCGCGTCGTCGCACTGGGCGGAATTGGCGAGATCGGCCGCAACATGACGGTGTTCGAGCACGCCGGCCGGCTGCTCGTCGTGGACTGCGGCGTGCTCTTCCCCGAGGACGACCAGCCTGGCGTCGACCTGATCCTGCCGGACTTCCGGGCCATCGAGGACCGGTTGGACGACATCGAGGCGCTGGTGCTCACCCACGGGCACGAGGACCACATCGGCGCGGTGCCGTTCCTGCTCAAGCTGCGCCCGGACCTGCCGGTGGTGGGGTCGCGGTTCACGCTGGCGCTGCTCGCGGCCAAGTGCAAGGAACACCGCCAGACGCCGAAGCTGATGGAGATCACCGACGGCGAGCGGCGCGCGTTCGGGCCGTACGAGCTGGAGTTCTTCGCCGTCAACCACTCCATCCCGGACGCGGTCGCGGTCGCCATCCGCACCGCGGCGGGCCTGGTGCTGCACACCGGTGACATCAAGCTCGACCAGCTGCCGCTGGACGGCAGGCTCACCGACCTGGCCGGGTTCTCCCGGCTCGGCGACGAGGGCGTCGACCTGTTCCTGGTCGACTCGACCAACGCCGAGGTGCCGGGGTTCGTCGCGCCGGAGCGCGAGATCGGGCCGGTGCTGGAGAACGTCATCCGCAAGGCCAACCAGCGGGTGATCGTGGCGTGCTTCGCCTCCCACGTGCACCGCGTGCAGCAGGTGCTGGACGTGGCCGTGCAGTACAAGCGGCGGGTCGCGCTGGTGGGCCGGTCGATGGTGCGCAACATGGGCATCGCGGCCGAGCTGGGCTACCTCAACGTGCCCGAAGGGCTGTTCGTGGACCTCCACGAGGCCATGGAGATGCCCGAGGACCAGGTGATGTTCGTGTCGACCGGGTCGCAGGGCGAGCCGCTGTCGGCGCTGTCGCGGATGGCGCGCGGCGAGCACCGGCAGATCTCGATCAAGGCCGGTGACACGATCGTGCTGGCGTCCTCGCTCATCCCGGGCAACGAGAACGCGGTGTTCGGCGTGGTCAACGGGCTGGCGCGGCTCGGCGCGACGGTCATCCACCAGGGCAACGCCAAGGTGCACGTGTCCGGCCACTCGCCGGCGGGCGAGCTGCTGTTCCTCTACAACGCGGTGCGGCCGTCGAACGTGATGCCGGTGCACGGCGAGTGGCGGCACCTGCGGGCGAACGCGGCGCTGGCCGTGGCGACCGGCGTGAACGCCGAGCGGGTCGTCATCGCCGAGGACGGCGTGGTGGTCGACCTGGTCGACGGCAAGGCGGCGATCAGCGGCAAGGTCGAGGTGGGCCACGTCTACGTGGACGGCCTGTCCGTCGGCGACGTCGGCGAGTCGACGCTGTCCGACCGGCTCGTGCTCGGCGAGGGCGGTTTCATCGCGATCACCGTGGCCGTGGACTCCAACAGCGGCCGGGCGGTCGCACCGCCGACCGTGTCCGGCCGCGGGTTCTCCGACGACCCGAAGGCGCTGGACCAGGCGGTGTCGCTGGTGGAGATGGAGCTGTCGCGCACGGAGGCCGAGGGCATCACCGACTCGCACCGCATCGCGCAGGCCGTGCGCCGCGTGGTGGGCCGCTGGGTGGCCGAGACCTACCGCCGCCGGCCGATGATCGTGCCGACCATCATCCCGGTGAACTGATCCGCGTGCGGCGCGTGGCGGGGAGGACCTGACGTGGCCGAGGTGCTGCTGTTCCACCACGCGCACGGGGTGACGCCCGGTGTCACGGCCTTCGCCGAGCGGTTGGCGGAGGCCGGGCACACGGTCCACGTGCCCGACCTGTACGAGGGTCGGGTGTTCGTGGACCTGGGCGCGGGCCTGGACTACGCGCACGAGGTCGGCTTCGGCACGATCGCCGAGCGCGGCAGGCTCGCCGCCGAGGGGCTGCGGTCCGATGTCGTGTACGTCGGGTTCTCGCTGGGCGTGCTGCCCGCGCAGATGCTGGCCCAGACCAAGCCGGGCGCGGCGGGCGCGCTGCTGGTCGGCGCGTGCGTGCCGGTGTCGGAGTTCGGCCCGGCGTGGCCCGCGAGCGTCCCGGTGCAGGTCCACGCCATGGCGGACGACCGCTCGTTCGTGGACGACGGCGACCTCGACGCCGCGCGCGCCCTGGTGGCGGGCGCGGCGGACGGGGACCTGTTCCTGTACTCCGGCGACAAGCACCTCTTCGCCGACCCCAGCCTGTCGTCCTACGACGAGGTGGCCGCCGTGCTGCTGATGGAACGCGTGCTCGCCTTCCTGAACTAGCGACCGGCCGCCGCTCGGACCGCGGCGCCCGCGGGATCGGCGCATCGCGGCGTGTCGCCGCTCCCGCGCTGCTAGCCTCCCGACCGGGTCGGGGGATCCGCGGGTCCTGGGGGGTTCAGTGCGGTTCGCAACCGCCGCCTTGATGGCGGCTGTCCTGGTCACGGTCGTTCCGGCGGGGTCCGCCGCGACCGCCGAGCCGCAGGGGGCTGCGGCGTCCGGTTCGACGTACACGGCGCTGTCGCCGACGCGGGTGTTGGACACCCGCGCGGGAGGCGGGCCGATCGGCGCCGGGGGCACGACGACGATCGACCTGGCCGGCTCGGTGCCGGCGTCGGCCACGGCGGTGGTGTTCACCCTGACCGGCACGGAGCCGACCGCCGACACGCACCTGACGGTGTCGCCGCACGGCGAGGACCGGCCGGAGGTGTCGAACCTGAACCTGCGGGCCGGTGAGACGCGGGCGAACCTGGTGACCGCGGCCGTCGGCGCGGACCGCGTCCTGGACCTCTACAACAACGAGGGCAGCACCCACGTCATCGCCGACCTGGCCGGGTACTACGCGACCGGCACCGGGGCGAGGTTCCTGCCCGCGCGGCCGAGCCGTGTGCTGGCCGAACCCGTCGGGGCGGGTTCCACCACGACGCTGGACCTGGCGCAGACCGTGCCGGCGTCGGCGACCGCCGTCGTGCTCAACGTGACCGCCGCCAACGCGACCGCGGACACCTACGTCACCGCGTGGCCCGCCGGCGGCGCCCGGCCGAACGCCTCGACGGTCAACGTGCCCGCGGGCGGCACCAACCCCGGCCTCACCACCGTCGCGCTCGGCGCGGGGCAGTCGGTCACCCTCTACAACAACGCCGGGCGACTGGACCTCGTGGTCGACCTCCAGGGCTTCTACACGCCGGAGTTCGGCGCGGTGTTCACGCCGGTCACGCCGCAGCGCGTCTTCGACACCCGCAACGGCACGGGCGTCTCGCGGCCCGGACCCATCGGGCCGCAGGACGAACGCGGCGTCTACGCCTCCGCGCTGCCGAGCGAGGCCATCGGCGCGGTCGTCAACATCACCGGCATCGAGCCGACGGCCGACACCTACGTCACCGCCTGGCAGGCCAACCGCTTCCCGCCGGAGACCTCCAACCTGAACCTGGGGCGCGGCCGCACCGCGGCGAACCTGGCCGTGGTGGAAACCCGGTACAACGCGGGCCAGTTCCGGTTCTTCGCCTACAACAACGCCGGAGACACCGACATCGCCATGGACCTGGCCGGGTACTTCTCGGTGCCGCCCGCGCCGTGCGCGCACGACTGCGCCTTCACGTGGGGCGGCAACCACGGCCAACTCGGCAACGCCACCACGACCGGCTCGTCCAGGCCGCAGCCGCTGCACGGGCTGTCCGGCGTGGTGTCGGTGGCCGCGCGCACCGCGGCGCTGGCCGACGGCTCGGTGTGGACGTGGGGCACCAACTGGTTCGGCAACCTGGGGCACGGCTGGCACGGCGCCGCGATCGTCCCGTTCCCGCTGCGCGTGCCCGGGATCGACGGGGTCGTCGCCGTCGCCGACACGTCCGGCGGCACGCACTACGCGCTGCGGTCCGACGGGACCGTCTGGTCCTGGGGCATCGACGCCGACGGCGCGCTGGGCACGGGAGGCGTGTCGCCCTTCCCGTCGCGGCCGCAGCAGGTCTCCGGGCTGGCGAACGTCACCGCCATCGCGGCCGGCAGCTCCACCGGGTACGCGTTGCGCGGCGACGGCACGGTCTGGGCCTGGGGCTGGAACCACGAAGGGCAGCTCGGCACCGGGTCCACCGCCGGGAACTCGGCCGTGCCGGTCCAGGTCCCCGGGCTGACCGACGTCGTCCGGATCGCCGCCGGCGGCAACAACGCGTTCGCCGTCACCTCCGACGGGGCGCTGCGGGCGTGGGGCGTCAACCGGAACGGCACCCTCGGCAACGGCACGACGGGCGGCCTGTCCCGCGTCCCGGTGCGCGTCGCCGGGCTGACCGGCGTGGTCGCGGTCGCGGGCGACGGCAGCAACAGCTACGCCGTTCTCGCCGACGGCTCGGTGTGGTCGTGGGGCTGGAGCGGGTTCGCGGGACTCGGCGACGGGACCGACTCGGTCGACGTGTTCAGGAACGTGCCGGGGCGCGTGGACGGCATCAGCGGCGCGGTCGACGTCGTCAGCCACACCAGCGGCGGGCAGGTGCTCGACTCCTCGGGGCGGCTGTGGATGTGGGGTTGGAACAGCGACGGCGACCTCGGCGTCGGGCAGCTCGGCGTCCCGGCGTTGCGCCCGGTCCAGGGCCCGACCTTCGCCGCCCGCGTCACCGCGCTGGGCGACGGCGGGCAGGCGCTGGTGCCGACCCCGTGACCCGGCGGTGCCCGCGGCGGTCCGCCGGCAGCTAGCGGACAGCGCCGCGGGGCCGTGACGCCGGCGTGGACATGCTGGCCGGGTGAGCCGTGCCGACGTGTCCATGACCGCCGTGTTCCGCGTGCGCGAGTTCCGGTTCCTGTGGGTGGCGGAGCTGCTGTCCGTCCTCGGTGACCAGCTCGCCCGGGTCGCGCTCGCGGTCCTGGTGTACGGGCGCACCGACTCGGCGTCGTGGGCGGCGGTCGTCTACGCGTTGACGTTCCTGCCCGCGCTGTTCGGCGGTGTGCTGCTGTCCCGGCTCGCCGACCGGTGTCGGCGGCGCGCGGTGATGGTGACGGCGGACGTGGCGCGGGCCGTGCTGGTCGGTGCGGTGGCGTGGCCGGGGCTGCCGTTGTGGGCGTTGTGCTCGCTGCTCGTGGTGGTGGTGCTGCTCGGGCCGCCGTTCACCGCGGCACAGGGCGCGGTGCTGCCCGACGTGCTGCCCGGAGAGCTGTACGAGCACGGCTCGGCCGTCCGGCAGATGACCGGCCAGGCCGCGCAGCTGGTCGGGTTCGCGGGCGGTGGGGTGCTGGTCGCGGCGCTGGACCCGGGGCTCGCGCTGGTGGGCGACGCGGTGACGTTCCTGCTGTCCGCCGCGGTGATCCGGGTCGGCGTGCGCGACCGGCCACGACCCGCCGCGGCCCCGGGCGACGCCGGTTCGGTGCGGGCGGTGGTCGCGTCGATCGCCGCCGACCCGCGGCGGCGCGTGCTGGTGCTGCTGGCGTGGCTGGTCGGCTGGTACGTCGTGCCCGAGGCGCTCGCCGCCCCGTACGCCGACCAGCTCGGCGCGGGACCGGCGGTGGTGGGCGTGCTCATGGCGGCCGACCCGCTCGGCAGCGTGCTCGGGGCGTGGCTGTTCGTCCGGCACGTGCCCGCGCACGTGCGCGCCCGGCTCGTCGGCGTGCTCGCGGTCGGCGCGGGGATTCCCCTGGTGCTGTGCGCTTTCCGGCCCGGTCTGGCGCTCGCCGTCGTGCTGTGGGGCTTGTCCGGCGCGGCGTCCGCGGCGTACCTGGTGCAGACCCAGTCCGGTTTCGTCCGCGCCACGCCCGACGCCGAACGGGGCCGTGCCATCGGGGTGGCCGCGTCCGGGGTCGTCGCCGGGCAGGGGGTGGCGGTGTTCGTCGGCGGGCTGTGGGCCGACCTGTGGGGCCCGGCGACCGCGGTCGCCGCGGCCGGTGCGACGGGCGCGCTGTGCTCCCTCGCGTGCGCGGTGGCGTGGCGGAGGGCGGACCAGCCACCGGCCGCCGACGTGGCGACGGGTGGCTGATCCGCGGGACTCACCAGCTCTTGTTGCGGGTGGCCCGGTTCTCGCCGCGCAGCGTCCAGTCCTCGTTCGTCATCGCGTTCCTCCCTGGTCCGGGCGGGCCGGGTTGCCCGCCCGCCACCCAGGTTGGGCCGGATCACGGTGTCGCGACGGGGCCTGGCCGGTTCCGGTCAGCCCTCGTCCGGCCGCCACGGGCTCTTGCCCGTCGTCGGCCGCGTCGGGTCGTGGAACCTCGGCAGGTCCGGCTCGTCGATCCGCAGTGGCACCAGGCCCGCCGTGATCGCGCGCATGATCCGCTCGTGCGCCCGCCGCGCGTCGCCCGGCTTGCCGTCCTCCAACCCGGACAGGTCCACCGGCTTGCCGAAGTGCACCTTGAACGTCGGCCGCTTGCGCAGGCCGCGCACGTAGGACGTGAGGTAGGGCTTGGCGTCGGCCCACCCGCCGACGTGGGTGTTGCCCCAGTAGACGGCCTCGTGCGCACCCCACTGGCTGACCGGGACCACCGGGATGCCACCGCTCAGCGCGAGCCGCGCCGCGCCGGTCTTGCCCCGTTCCGGCCACAGGCCGGGATCGAGGCTGATCCGGCCCTCCGGGTACATGGCGATCGGGTCGCCGCCGCGCCGCAACACCTCGACGGTGCGGTGGTAGGCGTCACCGACGTCCGCCGCCGAGCGGTCGACGCGCACGTGACCGGACGCCTTGAGCAGCGGTCCCAGGACCGGTGCGTCGAGCAACCCGCCCGCGAGCAGGAACCGCGGCGCGACACCGATCCGGCGGCACGCGGCGATCAGCACGAACGGGTCGAGGTTGCCGATGTGGTTGGACGCGAGCAGCAGGGGACGTCCCCTGAGGTCCGCCGGGATGTCGCCGGTGACTTCGAGTCGTCCGCTGAGACCGACGACACCCTGGTCGACTGCGGTCAGCACGCGCCACAGCAGTGGTGTGGGCACAGCGCGACAGGCTACGGCGTGTCGAGGTGTCGGCGCACCGACTTCGGGGCAACCATGGGCGTCTGGCAGCGCACGTCACGTCGCCCTGTGAACCGTGGGGCCGCTGAGGCTTGAGGGACTACCGTATACACCATGGCCGGCCGAACTGGGACCTCGCGCAAGGGCACGACCCGCCGCACCGGATCCGGGTCGAAGCCCCGTTCCAGCGCGTCCCGACCGGCCGCCAAGCGCTCGACCGCCCGGCGCGCGCCCGCCAGGAAGTCCTCCGGCTCCGTCGGCCGGGTCTGGGGCCTGCTCGGCCGCGGCGTCGGCTCGGTGGTCCGCGCGGTCGGCCGGGGCAAGGAGCTCGACCCCGCGCACCGCCGTGACGGGCTGGCGCTCGTGCTCATCTCGGTGGCCGTGATCACCGCCGCGGGCGTGTGGTGGCAGGCGGGCGGACCGGTCGGCCAGTGGGTCGACGTGGCCGTGCGCAGCTCCGTCGGCGGTCCTGCGGTGATCGTGCCCGTGGTGCTGCTCGCGGTCGGCGTGATGCTCATGCGCACCGACCCGAACCCGGAGGCGCGGCCCCGCCTGGTGATCGGCTCGATCCTGGTCATGGTCGGGTTCCTGGGCATGTTCCACCTCGCGGGCGGCCTGCCGATGGACCCGATGGCCCGCCGTGACGCCGGTGGCGCGCTGGGCTACCTCTCGGGCGGGTTCCTCGCCCAGGGCCTCACGTCGTGGGTCGCCGGACCGCTGCTCGTGCTGATCTTCGCCTACGGCTTGCTGCTGCTCGTGCACCTGCCGATCCGCGAGGTGCCCGGCAAGCTCGGCAGCCTGCTGCACCGCAGGACCGACCAGCTCGACGGCTTCGGCGCCGACGACGTCGACCCCGAGCCGGAGGTCGAGGAGAAGCCGGCCAAGCTGCGCCGCCCGTCCCGCAGCCGCCGCCAGGCCGCCGCCGCCGAGGTCGCCGACCAGCAGCCCGAGCTGCCGCTGGACGAAGAGCCGCCACCGCCACCGCCCCCGCCGGTCGCCAAGCCCACCCCCAAGCCCAAGGCCACCCCGGAGACCCCGAAGCCCGCCGCGATCGCCGTGCGCGCGGTCGAGGGCGACTACCGGCTGCCGCCGCCGACCATCCTCAAGGACGGCGACGCGCCGAAGGCCCGCAGCAAGGCCAACGACCTCATGATCGAGGCCATCTCCGGCGTGCTCGACCAGTTCTCCATCGACGCGCAGGTCACCGGCTTCACCCGCGGCCCGACCGTCACCCGCTACGAGGTCGAGCTCGGCCCCGGCGTGAAGGTCGAGAAGATCACCGCGCTGACCAAGAACATCGCCTACGCCGTCGCCACGGACAACGTGCGGCTGCTGGCCCCGATCCCCGGCAAGTCCGCGGTGGGCATCGAGGTGCCCAACAGCGACCGCGAGATGGTGCGGCTGGGCGACGTGCTGCGCTCGCCGTCCACGGTCAAGGACAACCACCCGATGGTCATCGGGCTGGGCAAGGACATCGAGGGCCACTTCGTCACCGCGAACCTGACCAAGATGCCGCACCTGCTGGTCGCGGGCTCCACGGGTTCGGGCAAGTCGAGCTTCGTGAACTCGATGCTGGTGTCGCTGCTGGCCCGCGCGACCCCGGACGAGGTCCGGATGATCCTGATCGACCCGAAGATGGTCGAGCTGACCCCGTACGAGGGCATCCCGCACCTGATCACGCCCATCATCACCCAGCCGAAGAAGGCCGCCGCCGCGCTGGCCTGGCTGGTCGAGGAGATGGAGCAGCGCTACCAGGACATGCAGGTCAACCGGGTGCGCCACATCGACGACTTCAACCGGAAGGTGCGGTCGGGCGAGATCACCGCGCCGCCGGGCAGCGAACGCGTCTACCGGCCCTACCCCTACATCATGGCGATCGTGGACGAGCTGGCCGACCTGATGATGACCGCGCCGCGCGACGTCGAGGACGCCATCGTCCGGATCACGCAGAAGGCCCGTGCGGCGGGCATCCACCTGGTGCTGGCGACGCAGCGCCCGTCGGTGGACGTGGTCACGGGCCTGATCAAGACGAACGTGCCGTCGCGGCTGGCGTTCGCCACGTCGTCGTTGACCGACTCGCGGGTCATCCTGGACCAGCCGGGCGCGGAGAAGCTGATCGGCATGGGCGACGGCCTGTACCTGCCGATGGGCGCGTCGAAGCCGGTGCGCATCCAGGGCGCGTACGTCGGCGACGACGAGATCGCCGAGATCGTCAACTTCACCAAGGACCAGGCGCAGCCCGAGTACACCGACGGCGTCACGGCGGCGAAGGCGGGCGAGAAGAAGGAGATCGACGCCGACATCGGCGACGACCTGGAGCTGCTGATCCAGGCGGCCGAGCTGATCGTCACCTCGCAGTTCGGCTCGACGTCGATGTTGCAGCGCAAGCTGCGGGTCGGTTTCGCCAAGGCGGGTCGGCTCATGGACCTGCTGGAGACGCGCGGGGTCGTCGGCCCGTCGGAGGGCTCGAAGGCGCGCGAGGTGCTGATCAAGCCGGACGAGCTGGACTCCGTCGTCTACCTGATCCGCGGCGGCTCCGGCCCGGATGACGACGACGTGGACGACGACTGACCCCGCGTTCTCCGCGGGGAAACACCGATTGTCGAATGCGCGGTCGAATGGCGCGGTCGAACAATCGAATGCGCGCGCGTCCGCTTTCCGGGCGTTGACCCGGTGACCATTGGGCTGCAATAGTTCGCTCATCCACCGCCGCGTCGCCAGGTATCCCCGTGCACGTCGAGTCGAAGCGATTCGACCGGATGTGCGCCGAGTGGGCAGCGTTGCCCGGGAAGAAGCGTCATGAACAGGATGCGTTCGGCCGCCTCGGCGGTCGCGTTGGTCGGGTTCCTCCTCGGCTCCACCGGTGTCGCGCAGGCCGCGACCTGGTCGTCCAGCGACCAGTGGGCCACGTGGTCCAACGGCGGGTACACGGTCCGCAACAACATCTGGGGCTCCGGCGCCGGGTACCAGTCGATCTGGGCGAACTCCTACAGCAACTGGGGCGTGTGGGCGAACCACCCGAACACCGGCGGCGTGAAGTCGTACCCGCACTCGGCGAAGATGGTCAACCGCAAGCTCAGCGCGATGACCAGGCTGTCGAGCTCGTTCAACGTGACCCGGCCGGGCGCGGGGGCGTATGCGACGGCCTACGACATCTGGGCCGACAACCACGCCTACGAGATCATGACCTGGATGAACAAGCAGGGCGCGGTCGGCCCGATCGGGTCGCGGCAGACCACGGTTTCGGTCGGTGGCCACACGTGGGACGTGTACCGGGGGTCCAACGGGTCCAACGCCGTGTTCTCGTTCGTGCGGACGAGCAACACCGACGCCGGCACGGTCGACGTGCTGGCCGTGCTGAAGTGGATCGGGTCGCGCGGCTGGTACGGCGACGTGACCGTGGGCGACGTCCAGTTCGGCTTCGAGATCACCTCTTCGTCCGGTGGCATGGACTTCCGGTCCAACAGCTTCTCCATCACCACCTGACCACTCCACCGCTCACGCGCGCCCTGAATTGTCGGACCCTTCGGGCACAATAAAAGCAGGGGTCCCCTTGCCGGGGACCTCCGCGAAGCGTTGCGGCGTCACGTGACGCGCGCCGGCGGGCGCGTTTCCCGTCCGCCGGAAAAGGGGATCAGCTCGCGCCGAACTCCCGCACGGCCTGGTAGTACAGGTCTGCGGTGCGGTTGCACGACCAGTTGCCCGCGCACTGGTGGTACAGGTCCGACTTGAAGTTGTTGTCGATGCGCAGCCGGGTCGTCTCGTTGAACCGCCCCTGCCGCTTGTAGTTGCGGTAGCCGAAGTCGTGCCGGTGGCAGGCGGGCAGGAACTTGAACCCGAACGGGTTGTCCGGCGACCACGAGCAGCCGTCCGACGACCAGTCGAGCTGGTCGCTGTACGGCCGCTGCGTGCGCAGCGAGCTGAACTGCGCCAGCGACTTGCTGAACAGGTAGTCGTCGGTCACGGCGGGCGCGTTGATGGCCGCCTGGCCGACACCGGCGCCGGCCAGCAGGGCGAGCGAGGCGACCACGACGGCGAAAGCGTTGCGCAGGGATTTCGCGAGCACTGTTATTCCCCTCGGTTCTTGGCTTGAGGGGTTCTTACCGGCCGGGGATCGACGCACAACAGCCCCGATCGGCTCATACCGCGTCAACGACGGGTGAACATCGCACCGCACGCGATCACCGCCGCCAGCCGCACCGGCTGACCGCGCAGTCCCAGCAACGCCAACACATCGGCGTCCGCCGCACCGCCCAGCAAGTACCCGCCGAGCCGCTGCTGGGCCATCCGGAGGCAGACCGACTGGGCCGCCGCGCCCGCTTCCAGCAGCCCGAACCGCCCACCGCGCTGCCCGTACTTGCCCAGCACCGGCTGGTCCGCCAGGACGAGCGCCAGCACGACCGCCGGTTCGGCGTCGGCGGCCAGCACTTCGCGCAGCCGCACCCAGTCCGGCGACGGCCCCACGTCCTGCACGGCGTGCCGCGTCGCGTCGTACCGGACCACCCGCCCGTTCAGCCCGTGCCGCACGTTGCGCAGGAACGCGTAGCAGCGCAGCGGGTGCAGGCCGCCGGCCGACGGGTACGACCGGCCGTCCTCCTCCGCCAACGCGGCCAGCACCGCGCCGAGCTGCCGCGCCGACAACGGCCGCGCACCGAACTCGCGCGTGCTGCGGCGGGCCCGGAACAGCCGTTGCAGCCGGTCGCGCGGCCGGTCGAGCGGCTGCGGCTCGGCCGGCAGCTCGAACGGGTCGGTGGTCACCGGGTCCGGCCGGAACTCGCGCAGGCGCGCCCCCAACCGGCGCTGGTGCAGCGCCGAGTAACCGCCGGCGGTCCAGAAGTCGTCGAACGGCGTCATGACGTCACCCCAGCGGATGCGGTGCGGGATTGGGGAACCGGCCGGAGCGGCCCGGGTAGCGCCACGCCACGTCCGCCGCGCGCCCGCCCAGGTGCGGCCACCGGTGGTCGGCGTGCAGCGGTGTGAGGTCGGGGGACAGCACGCGCACGCACCGCAGCCCCACGGCCGCGGCCTCGGGCGTGGTCAGCTCCCGGTACGCCAGGCGGACACCGAGCGCGTCCACCAGCTCGCGCAACTGGGCGGCGTCACCGCGGGCCTCGGAGTCGCGCGGCGGCGGACCGGGTTCGCCCCGCCACCACGGCAGCTCCCGCCACTCGTCCCAGTGGCCCGCGTAGTACAGGGCGTGCCGGTCGAAGTCGGTGACCTCGTCGCGCCGGTGAACCCGGGTGGTGGACCGCGCGGCGATGAACACCGTGCCCTGTGTCCACTCCAGCCACGCCTTGCGGATCGCCTCGGCCACCGTCGCGCGGCACGCCAGCCCGAGCGTCGGCCGCGGCCTGCCCGCGAGCGGCAGCGTCCCGGCGACCGCGACCACCGGGTGCGGGCTGTACGCGGGGGTGAGGTCGAACGCCCGCACGTCACCGGCTCGCAGCTCGTCCGGCAGCGCCAGCCGCGGCGGCGCGAGGCTGTGCAGCCAGGTGGTCGTGAACGCGTCCCGCTCCACCAGCTCCTGCGTGGCGCGCAGCAGCGCGTTCACCGCCGAAGGTCCCGCCGCCAGGCCGGACGACGTCCCCGGCAACCCGAGGTCGCGCAACCCGACCAGGCCCGCCGGCACCCACACCGGCTCGTTGCCCGGCAGCGTCCACGCCTTCGCGTAGCCGGTGTCCGCGTACCGGTACGGGAACCCGGGACGGGCCCGCTGCTCCGGCGTGTGCAGGCTGAAGTCGTCCAGCCGCCAGCAGTGCCCCTCCGGCTCGTGGACCGTCTCAAGTGGACTGCGCGCGGCCGAGTACCGCTCCACCGCCTCGGCGATCGCGGCCCGCTTCGCCTGCTCCGGCTCGAACGCCGCGCCGCCGGACGTGCCGCCGGTCGCGAACGGCTCCGGCACCGCGGCGAAGCCCGCGACGTCCACATCGGACAACGTGCGCGGCACGGGGTGCAGTCGCGACACCACGCCCTGCCGCCACCCGACGGCCCGTTCCAGCAGCGCGGACGCCGGCGTGATCACGTGGCACGCCTGCGGTAGTACTCCGACACCCACGGCCCGGCCAGGCACACCGCCGCCAGGTACGCGAACGCCGCCACGAACACCACCGGCCCCTCCGCCGCGGCGACCCGCGGCACCAGCAGGAACTCGGCGACGAACAGCAGCACCCAGAACACCAGCCGCTTCACGCCCGACCGCAGCGGGTGCCTGCCGATCGAGCGGTCGTACCGGTACCCCGCGCGCAAGCCCACCAGCGCGCCGACCAGCGCGATCACGCCGCCCTCCGCCCGTAGTGCCGGACGACCCGCCAGGCGACGACGGCCACCGCCGCGCCGTACCCCGAGATCGCGAACGGCGCGCCGAACTGGCCGAGCACGGCGAGCGCCGGCAACGCCAGGCACAGTTCGGCGGCGAACAACGCCATCCACACCACCAGCCGCTTCACCCCGCGATCGGGTTCGGCCGCACCGGCCCGCTTCGCGGCGAAGTAGGCCCACAGCAGCGCGCCGACCGCGCCCGCGAGGGCGTAGAAGGGCCAGAGCTCGCCGACCTCGAGGAACGGCGAGGCGAGCACCCAGGGCAGGAACAGCGACGCCGGCAGCACCCACACCGCCCGGCGTCGCGGCTGCCCCGCTTCGGCGAGGTCGCCGGCCAGTCCGGCCGGCAGCGCGATCGCACCGCCGACCGCCGAGACCGCGCAGCAGCAACAGCAGCAGCAACACGTCGGCGTCGCGGCGCTCGCGGTGGTCGTGTCGGGTGTGAACGGATCAGGCAGGCGCAGAGCGGTCGTCATCGGTCATCCCCCACGGCAGGTCGACCCGGCCCACTTCGAACCGGGGGCACGCTTCGCAGTCCGCCGCCGGCAGCACGTCCTCGGCGGTGGTGGTGAACTCGTCCAGGTGCAGCGTCACGACCCGGTCCAGCAGCGCCAGCGAACCGGCGGCGAGCCGGTCGAGCGCGTGCCGGGCCCAGCGCAGCGGGAAGTCGGCGGTCGTCGCGGCCGGCCGGCCGGGCGGCTCCGGATCACCCCACCTGTGCCGCGCGCGCACGGCCAGGCACCCGAGGCAAGCGCTTGCGCCCGGCACCACGAACGGGCCGAGCGACGCCGTGTGGTGGTAGGCGAGGTCCAGCAGCAGGTGCGGCCTCGGTTCCCGCATCGCGACCAGGTCGCCCAGCGTGCCGGTCGTGCGGACGACGAGCACCACGTCGATCTCGCCGTCGGGTGGCGGGAAGTGGTCGCCGAGCCCGGCGGGCTCCGCGCCGAGGACGCGCACGCCGACGTTCAGCGGCGCGTCCGGCACGGGCAGGCCCGCCGGGCGCAGCGCGCCCAGCGACCGCAGGTGCTGCCGGACCGGCGCGGTGAGCCGGTCCGGGTCGAGCGGGCGAGCCGAACCCCTCCGCACCGGCTCGAACAGCTCGACCAGCACCCGCGCCTCGGCGCCGGGCACATCGGGGAGGAGGTAGGCGAGGTCCGCCCCGGCGTAGACGACCACCCCACCGTCCTGGACCCGCGCCCGCCAGGCGGGGTCGGGCACGAGCGCGGTCACCTGATCGGCTCGTCGTGGTCGTCGCCCCGGTCGAGGAACCGCCGGATCGCGGGCTCGTCGGGGAACTCGTCGTCCTCACCGGTCTCGATGAGACGTTCCGCGATGGGCACCGGTTCCTCGACCCACGCGGGCTGGAAGTCGTCACCGGGCAGCAGCTGGTGGCGGCGGGCGAACTCCTCGGCTGCCTCGCGGATGGACTCGCGCAACGTGCCGATGACCACCGTCTCGGCGGTGTAGGTCAGCTCCACCAGCAGCGCCCGCATCCGGTCGAGCTGGTCGTCCTGGCCCGCGTTGTCGGCCAGCTGCGGCCACAGCCGCCGTTCGAAGACCTCCACGAAGTCGGCCGCGATGGCGTCGGTGGCCGTGCGCAGGTTGGCGAACTTGTCCAGCACGTCGTCGCTCGGGACGGTCAGCGCGGCCAGCCGGTTGCCCGCCTCCAGCGCCCACCGGCGGACGTGCGGCCACCCCCGGCGCCAGCGGACCAGGCCGAGCTGGGAGGCGCGGCGCAGGACGCGCGGCCGGACGTCGCCCAGCGGGACCAGGCGGCTGATGTCGCGGACCTTGATCCGGACCCAGTCGTCGGGCCCCTCGGCCTCGCCGACGCCCAGCACGGCCGCGACGCTCGCGCCCTTCTCCCGCGCCTTCACCAGCTCGGCGATGGCGGGCAGGGAGAAGCCGCGCGACTGGAGGCGCTGGACCAGGGTGAGGCGTTCCAGGTGGGAGGCGTCGTAGTAGGCGACGCGGCCCTGCCGGCGGGGCGGGTGCAGCACGCCCTTGGTCTGGTACATGCGGATGGTGCTGCCCGGCAGGCCCACCCGGACCGCGAGCTCGTCGACCGTCAGCTGCTCCACGCCACCGATCTTGGAGGTCGGCGCTCGTGGAGTCAAGACTGTTCGAGTTATTACTCGAAGAGTTACAGGTGCAGCAGCATGCGCGAGTTGCCCAGCGTGTTCGGCTTCACGTACGACAGGTCGAGGAACTCCGCGACCCCCTCGTCGGCCGACCGCATGATCTCCTCGTACACCTCGGGGGAGACCGGCGTGCCGTCGATCTCCACGAACCCGTGCTTGCCGAAGAAGTCGGTCTCGAACGTCAGCACGAACAACCGCCGCAACTGCAGCTCACGGGCGGTCTCGATCAACCGGTGCACGATCCGGTGCCCGATGCCGCGCCCCAGCGCGTGCGGCGACACGGCCACCGTCCGGATCTCCGCCAGGTCCTCCCACAGCACGTGCAGCGCACCGCACCCGAGCACCACGCCGCCCTCTTCGGCGACCCAGAACTCCTGGATGTCCTCGAACAGCGTGACGAGCGGCTTGGCCAGCAGCACCTTGCCGGCGTAGGCGTCGATGAGGGCCTTCATCGCCCGAACGTCGCCGGTGCGGGCGCGACGCACGTTGATCGAGTCGTTCACGGTGCAAACGTAACCTTCCGCCGTCGCCCACCTGTAGTCGGCGCTCGTCCCCGTGAAAGCCTCGCCGCGCGGACCCTACGGCCGCTTTTGTGCGGTTTACTGTCGCAGAACCAGCCGAAATGTCGCTGCCGGAGGTGTCAGGTGCTCAGGAGCTTCAGGATGGGCAACCACCGGTCGTTCCGCGACGAGCAGGAGTTGCTCCTCATGCCGGTGTACGCCGCGGATCGCGACGTGCTGCCCGTCGCGGCCGTGTACGGCGCCAACGCTTCCGGCAAGTCGAACCTCCTCGACGGGCTGCGGTTCATGGCCGACGCGGTGCACGAGTCGTTCGCCCGGTGGCGTCCGGGCGGCGGTGTGCCGCGCCAACCGTTCAAGCTCGACCCGGCGACCAGGGCCCAACCGTCCGTCTTCGTCGCGGAGTTCGTGCAGGACGGCGTGCGTTACACCTACGGCTTCCAGGTCGATGACGAACGAGTGCTCTCCGAGTGGCTCTACAGCTACCCGGAGAAGCGCAAACGCGTTCTGTTCGACCGGTCGGGCGACCGGATCAAGTTCGGCAAGGCGGTGGCTTCCGGCGCGGGCAAGACGGAAGCCCTGGAGGAACTCCTCCGTCCGAACGCCTTGTTCTTGAGCCTGGCCGCGCAGTCGAATGTCGCCGTGCTGCTGCCGCCGTACCGTTGGTTCACCGAGGGTTTGCACTTCCGTCCGGGTGAACGAGGTTCGGACCTGTCCGCGCACGTGGCCGAATTCGTCGACGGTGACACCGGTCGGCAGCGACGGCTGGTCGAGCTGCTCCGGGCGGCTGATTTCGGTATCGTCGACATCAAGGTCAACCGACCGGCCGTCCTGGACATGACTCCGGCGGAATTCCTCGCTTTCGCTGAGAAGATGGAAGAACTGCCGCAATCCCAGAAGGCGGCGTTGCGGCCGGATCCGGCGGTGCTCGCCGACCTCATGGCCCGGGTCGAGGCGACCATGACGCGAGGCGCGCGGCGTCGTGTCCGGTTGGTGCACGGCGCGGGCGAGCTCTTCGAGTTGCACGAGGAGTCCGCCGGAACGCGGTCGTGGCTCGCACTGCTGCCGGACGTGCTGCGCATCCTGGAGCGGGGAGGTGTCCTGGTCATCGACGAGATCGACGAAAGCCTGCACTCGCTCCTCACGGCTCGGCTGATCGCGCTCTTCAACGGGGCCGAGTCCAACACCGGTGGTGGGCAGCTCATCTTCACCACGCACGACGCGACCCTGCTGCACCCGCCGCTCGCCGACGAGGTGTTGGACCGCGACGAGGTGTGGTTCGTGGAAAAAGACGAAAACGGTGCCAGTTCGCTGTACCCGCTGTCCGACTTCAAGCCGCGCCGGGAGGACAACCTGGAGAGGCGGTACCTGGCGGGGCAGTACGGCGCCGTTCCGCGCGTGTACGAAGAGGACTTCGTCAGCGCGGTGCGGAATGGCGGGGTCGATGGTCAGGCGTGAGAACTCGCCGCGCCGCTCCAGCCGCCCCCTTCCCCCGCGTCGGAACAACGTCCTGGTCGTCAGCGGCGGCCAGCGGACCGAAAGCCAGCACTTCTCGGGACTGCGGCTCACCCGTCGAGTGCCGATCACGGTCAAGTGCAAAGTCGATGCGCCGCACAACCTGGTCAGGTACGCCGCCAAGCTGCGCGACCGGTACCGCGAAGAATTCCGAGCGGTCTGGTGCGTCGTGGACGTGGACAACTTCGACATCTCCGCCGCCGCCGAGGAAGCCGACCGCGCCAAGGTCAACCTCGCCGTGTCGAACCCGTGCTTCGAGCTGTGGCTCCTCCTGCACTTCGCGGACCACCGGGCGCACATCGACGACTACCGGGCCGCCCGGAACCTCCTGGCCCGCCACGTCCCCGGCTACGACAAGAAGCTCGACTACGCCTTGTTCGCCCCCGGTGTCGAGGTCGCTGTGGCGCGAGCAGCCCTCCTGGGACCGGGCAACCCCGCGACCGATGTCGGACGCCTCATCCGGGCGGTGCTCCCCTCCTGACAGCGTGACGGCGCACGGGCGGGTGGGGGAGGGGCGGGCGCCGGTTACGCTGAGCACCGTGTCTTCCCCCACCACGTCCAAGCGCGTCGCCATGCTGACCCTCGGGTGCGCCCGCAACGAAGTCGACTCCGAAGAGCTCGCCGGCCGCCTCACCGCCGGCGGGTGGGAGCTGGTCGACGACGAGGCCGACGTGGTCGTGGTCAACACCTGCGGCTTCGTCGAGTCCGCCAAGAAGGACTCCGTGGACACGCTCCTCGCCGCCGCCGACAGCGGTGCGAAGGTGGTCGCGGTCGGGTGCATGGCCGAGCGCTACGGCGCCGAGCTGGCCGACAGCCTGCCCGAGGCGAACGCCGTGCTCGGGTTCGACCACTACACCGACCTCGCCGACCGCCTCGACGACGTCCTGGCCGGTCAGGCCATCGAGTCGCACAAGCCGGTCGACCGCCGCACGCTGCTGCCGCTCACCCCGGTGCAGCGCCCGAAGGCCGCCGAGGAGGTGCAGGTTCCCGGGCACGGGTGGGGCCCGCGCGTGCTGCGCACCCGCCTCGCCGACACGCCCGTGGCGCCGCTGAAGATCGCCTCCGGCTGCGACCGCCGCTGCTCGTTCTGCGCGATCCCGTCGTTCCGCGGCGCGTTCGTCTCCCGCCACCCGGACGAGGTGGTGGCCGAGGCGATGTGGCTGGCCGAGCAGGGCGTCCGCGAGGTGTTCCTGGTCTCGGAGAACTCCACCTCCTACGCCAAGGACCTGCCGCGCGAGCTGGGCGGCCTGGAGCTGCTGCTCCAGCGGCTGGCGCAGGTGCCCGGCATCGACCGCGTCCGCGTCTCCTACCTCCAGCCCGCCGAGACCAAGCCCACGCTGGTCAAGGCCATCGCCACCACCGACGGCGTCGCCGACTACTTCGACATGTCGTTCCAGCACTCCAGCGAGGCCGTGCTGCGCCGGATGCGCCGGTTCGGCTCCACCGAGTCGTTCCTCGGCCTGGTCGAGCAGATCCGCTCCCTCGCACCGCGCGCGGGCATCCGCAGCAACGTCATCGTCGGCTTCCCCGGCGAGACGGAGGAGGACGTGGCCGAGCTGGAGCGCTTCCTGACCGCCGCGCGGCTGGACGCGGTCGGGGTGTTCGGCTACTCCGACGAGGACGGCACCGAGGCCGAGAGCCTGCCCGGCAAGCTGGACGCCGACACCATCGCCGAGCGCGTCGCCCGCATCTCCAACCTGGTCGAGGAGCTCACGTCCCAGCGCGCCGAGGAGCGCGTGGGCGAGGAGGTCGTCGTCCTGGTCGAGACCGAGGAGGACGACGAGAGCGACTGCGTCGGCCGGGCCGCCCACCAGGCGCCCGAGGTCGACGGCGAGTGCGTCATCACCAACGCCGACGGCCTCAAGGTCGGCGACCTGGTGCGCTGCCGGGTCGACGAGTCCGAGGGCGTCGACCTGGTCGTCTCCGCGATCGAGGTGCTCCCGAGGTGACCGAACCCGCGCGCGTGCCGGTGCTGAACATCGCCAACGTGCTGACGATGTCCCGGCTGGTGCTCGTGCCGGTGTTCCTCTACCTCCTGTTCGCCGAGGACGGCCACCAGCCGTGGTGGCGGCTGGCCGCCTTCGGGGTGTTCGCGGTGGCGTCGGTCACCGACCACGTCGACGGCAACCTGGCCCGCAAGCACGGCCTGATCACCGACTTCGGCAAGATCGCCGACCCGATCGCGGACAAGGCGCTGACCGGCGCCGCGCTGGTGGGCCTGAGCCTGCTCGGCGAGCTGCCGTGGTGGGTGACGGTGGTCATCGCGGTCCGCGAGCTGGGCGTCACCCTGCTGCGGTTCTGGGTCATCCGGCACGGCGTGATCCCGGCCAGCCGCGGCGGCAAGGCCAAGACGCTCGTGCAGATCGTCGCCATCGGCCTGTACGTGCTGCCGCTGCCCTCCTGGCTGGACGTGGTGTCGGTGGCCACGATGGGCGCGGCCGTGGTGCTGACCGTCGTCACGGGCGTGGACTACGTCATCCGCGCCTTCCGGCTGCGCGCCCGGGGCAAGCGGGCGGTGGCCGGGGCATGAGCGCCGCCGACGTCGTCCGCGCCCTCGCGGAGCGCGGCGAGACGGTCGCCGCCGCCGAGTCGCTGACCGCCGGCCTGGTGACCGCCGAGCTCACCTCCGTGCCCGGCTCCAGCGCCGTGGTGCGCGGCGGGCTGGTGGTCTACGCCACGGACCTCAAGCACGCGCTCGCGGGCGTGGACGCGGCGCTGCTGGCCGAGCACGGCGCCGTGCACCCCGAGGTGGCCCGGCAGCTCGCCGAGGGCGCGCGCGAGCGCTGCGGGGCCACGTGGGGCCTCGGGCTGACCGGCGTGGCCGGCCCGGACCCCCAGGACGGGGTCGCCCCCGGCACCGTCCACATCGGTTTGTCCGGTCCGTCTGTTTCTACCGTTCGGTCGCTCACTCTCGGTGGTGATCGTGACGAAGTCCGCAAGAGTTCGACAACGGCCGCGCTGACCCTCCTGCGTGACCACCTCAAGATCCCTGTCGAGTGACGTGAGCAGCGCGTTCCCCGTCACACCCGGACACGCACGCGGGAACTTACCGGCGAGTTCACTCGTTCGCCCTTGGCGGACGTGTCGGGAAGTCACTGCCCGTCGACGGGACGGGTCGGTAACGTGGTGGCACGGCCGGCCGGAAGGAGGCGCGCGATGACCGTGCTGCTACGCGAGGCGATCGGTGATCGGCTCCGCCATGCCCGCACCACCCAACGCCGCACGCTGCGCGAGGTCTCCAGGACCGCCCGCGTCAGCCTGGGGTACCTCTCCGAGGTGGAGCGTGGCCGCAAGGAGGCGTCCAGCGAGCTGCTGGCCGCGATCTGCGAGGCGTTGGACCTGCCCCTGTGGGAGCTGCTGCACCTGGTCGCCTCGGACATCGGCGCCGTCCAGCAGCCCGTGCCGACCCCGGCCGAGCTCGCCGAGCGGGCGCCCGCGTCCGCGTCGGCCGGCCTGGAGGGCGGCACCATGGTGCCCGCGGTGATCGGCAACGACCTGTCCGACCTGCGGTTGCAGCCCGTGCTCACGCACCGGCTGTCCACTTCGATCAGCAAGCCGCGCAACGCGGTGGTGGCGGCGTAACCCCAGCCCACACGTGCCGAAGCCGAGCCGGTCCGACCGGCTCGGCTTTCGGCGTTCACGACGGCCGGCGCGTGCAACGACTTGGCAACCCCGCATGGGGTCGCCGCGTCCCTCCAGGGGCGGGCGGGCAGGATGACCATGCCGACGAAAGTCGGGGGTGACTCAGGGTGATCCCGGATATCTCCCCAGGTCGGTGGAAGCAGCGCGGGACAACTGACACGATGGAACCAACACCGGCACCGGGTCGTTGCCAATCACGAGCGCGAGCCAGGGAAGTGCGGAGAAGGCAGGCGTAGGAGATGGCCAACCCTTTCGTGAAGGCGTGGAAGTACTTCATGGCGGCGTTCTCGTCCAAGATCGATGAGCACGCCGACCCGAAGGTGCAGATCCAGCAGGCCATCGAGGAGGCGCAGCGGCAGCACCAGGCGCTGTCGCAGCAGGCCGCCGCGGTGATCGGCAACCAGCGCCAGCTCGAGATGAAGCTCAACCGCCAGCTCGGCGAAGTGGAGAAGCTCCAGGCATCCGCACGCCAGGCGCTCGTGCTCGCCGACGAGGCCCGCGGCAAGGGCGACGAGCAGCGGGCGACGCAGTTCGAGAACGCCGCGCAGGGCTTCGCCACCCAGCTGGTGACGGCCGAGCAGAGCATCGAGGACCTCAAGACGCTGCACGACCAGGCGTTGCAGGCGGCGACGCAGGCCAAGCAGGCGGTCGAGCGCAACGCGATGGTCCTGCAGAACAAGCTCGCCGAGCGCACCAAGCTGCTCAGCCAGCTGGAGCAGGCGAAGATGCAGGAGCAGGTCTCGCACTCGCTGCGCCAGATGACCGAGCTGGCCGCGCCCGGCAACACGCCGTCGCTCGAAGAGGTCCGCGACAAGATCGAGAAGCGGTACACCACCGCGCTCGGTTCGGCGGAGCTGGCGCAGAACTCGGTGCAGGGCCGGATGCTGGAGGTCCAGCAGTCGACCACCGAGATGGCGGGCCACTCGCGGCTCGAGCAGATCCGCGCCTCGATGGCGGGCGGCAAGGTCGCGGGCGAGGTCACCAGCGGCCAGCCGGCCAGTGCGAGCGCGAGCATCCAGCAGGAGATCCAGCAGCGGGTGCAGCAGGCGCAGGCGCAGCCGACCCAGCAGATGCAGCAGAACCCGCCGGCGAGCCAGGGCTGAGAGGGTGGTGTCCGCGATGGAACCCCGGCGGAAGCTGGCGGGCGAGCTCGACCGGATCATCGGCGGCCAGCTCCAAGGGCAACTCGCGGACCAGGTGAAGCGGCGCTACGCCGCCTGGAACGACCCGCGCGCGAAGCTCGACCGGCGTTACCGCCGGTCGAGCCGCGTGCTCACCTTCTGGCTGATCGTGCTGGCCCTGCTCACCGCGGTCGGCACGCTCGCCGTCCTGGGCGTCATCGGTCCCGGCGCCGGGGTCGGCGCGGCCCTCGGGATCGCCGGCACGTCCGTGCTGGCCGTGCGCACGAACATCAGGATGCGGGGCATCAACGCCCAGCGGCGGGAGCTGGAGGTCGCGCCGGTGCGCGAGCCGCTGCCCGCCCGCTCCTCCGGGGCGCGCCAGCCGATGGAACGGCTGGAAGAGGCCGAGGACACGTTGCGGGAGCTGCTGCGCCAGCTCGACTCGGCGGCGTTGACGTCCGTCCCCACCGACTCGGTCGAGCAGGCCCGCGCCACCGGCGCGGAGGCCGCCGCCGCGATCCGGGCCGTGTCCCGCCAGCTCCAGGCCGTGGAACGGGCGCGCGACACCGCCCCGCCCCTGGACCGCGCCCCGCTGGTCGAGGGCGTGCGAAGACTGCGGGCCCAGCTGGACGAGGGCGTGGACGGGTACTGCGGCCTGGTCGCCGCGGCCGGCCGGGTGCTCGCCGAGAGCACCGCGTCCAACCCCCGGCAGGTGCTGGGTGACGCCGCGGACCACCTCGCCGGCCTGGCGTCGGCGCTGCGCGAGCTGTCGCGCTGAACGGCGCTGCGGAGATCCGCACCGCCGACCGCACGGCCATCTGCACGAACGCGATTACGTCACGTTGCGTAGCGGAGTTCGGCTGTTCTCGCAGCCGCAGTGGCGTACGCTGCTGCGATCGTGTGATTATCAGACCGTTATATAGCCGCAGCCACTACTTGGCGTGGCAGGATCCCTGGGTCGGACAGCGTGGTCCGTCCTGGTCGCCGGGGAGGTCATTGAGTGGCGTTGTGGACCGTGCGCGGCGATGGCCGCCCCACCGATGGTGATGCCATCGCGCCGCAGGAGCGGCTGAGCTGGCCGCGCACCATCGGTTTCGGCGTCCAGCACCTGGTCGCCATGGCAGGCGCCACGATCCTCGTCCCCGCCACCACCGGCCTCCCGGTCAGCACCACCCTGCTGTTCTCCGGCGTGGGCACCCTGCTCTTCCTGCTGATCACCCGCAACCGCGTGCCCAGCTACCTCGGCGCCTCGTTCGCGTTCATCGCGCCGCTGTCCGCCGCCCGGGACGAGGGCATCGCCGCGCAGCTCGGCGGCGTGCTCGCGGCCGGCCTCCTGGTGATCATCATCGGGGTGGCGGTGAAGGCTCTGGGCGTGCGGCTGCTGGAGGCCGTGATGCCGCCGGCGGTGACCGGCGCGGTGGTCGTGCTGATCGGCCTCAACCTGTCGCACCGGGCCACCGACTCGTTCTCCGAGCAGCCGCTGCCCGCCGCGGTCACGCTGGGCGTCATCCTGCTGTGCGGCGTGCTGGGGCGCGGCACGGCGTTCCGCTTCTCCGTCCTCATCGGCGTGGTCGCCGGGTGGGCGCTCGGCTTCTGGCTCGGCTTGGTCGACACGGCCGCGGTGGGCCGGGCCGCGTGGTTCGGGCTGCCCGAGTTCCACGCGCCGGAGCTGCGGCCGTCGGTCACCCTGCTGGTGCTGCCGGTGGTGATCGTGCTGGTCGCGGAGGGCGTCGGCCACGTGAAGGCGATCGGCGCGCTGACCGGCCGCAACCTCGACGGCAACGTCGGCGACTCGATCATCGCCAACGGCGTGTCCACCGCGTTGGCCGGGTTCGGCGGCGGGTCGGGCACCACCACCTACTCCGAGAACATCGGCGTGATGGGCGTGACCAGGGTGTTCTCCACCGCCGCGTACGCGGTGACCGGGGTGGCCGCGGTGCTGATGTCGTTCTCGCCGAAGGTCACCGCCGTGCTGGCGACCATCCCGGCGGGCGTGGTCGGCGGGGCGACGCTGGTGCTGCTCGGCCTGATCAGCCTGGTCGGCGTGCGCGTGTGGACGGACAACCGGGTCGACCTCGCCAACCCGGGCAACGCGCTGGTCGGCGGCGCGGCCCTGGTCGCGGGCGTGGGCGACCTGACGCTGGAGCTGGGCGACATGGAGCTGGGCGGCCTGGTCTGGGGCTCGCTGCTGGTGGTCATCCTGCACCCGCTGCTGCGCTGGCTGGGCACCGCCCGCAAGGTGTAGCCGTCAGCCGAGGTGCTGCTCCTCGTAGGCGAAGTGCGCCTCCAGGTCCTCCTCCAGCCGGTCCAGTTCGGGGCGCAGCCCGTCCGGGTCGTCGGCCAGCGCGGCGATCCGCTTGATCACGTCGGCCACCCCGTGGTGCTCCTCGCGCAGCCGCGCCAGCACGGGCGCCAGCGCCGGGTCGTGGTCCTCGAACGCGGTGAACGCGCCGTCCTCCCGGATGTGGTGCATCCGCAGGGTGTCGCAGAACGCGAGGCAGTGGTCGCGCAGGTCGCGGCGGCCGGTCGGGTCGGCGCGCAACCGCCGCAGCTCGGCCCGCAGGTCGTCGTGGTGGCGGCGCAGCTGCGCGCCGACCGCGGCGATCCGCGCCGGGTCGAGCCGCAGCACGGTGAGCGCGACCACCGGGATGACCCTCGTGGTCGCCTCGGCGTAGGCGCGGAACGCCGGCACGCGCCGCGCCTGGACCTCGAAGAAGCGGTCGCGCTCCGCGCCTTCGAGCGGCACGCCCCGCGCCGCGTGCCGGCGGACCCTGCCGTGCTCCCGGATCTCGATCGTCACCTGCGGGTCCTTCACCAGGTTGCGGTACCAGTCCGGGTGTCGCGGCCGGCCCGCGTTGGAACCGAACACCAGCAGCCGGTCGCCGTCGCGCAGGTACACCACGGGGGTCGTGCGCGGCTTGCCCGTGCGGGCGCCCGCGGTGGTCAGGAGCAGCAGGTCCGCCCCCTCGAACGGCCCGCCGACCAGGCCGCCGTTGGCCCGGAACTCCTCGATGATCGGCTCGTTCACGCGCGTGCCCCCGTTAGTCTGAGCGGTCGAGACCGCTTTGCTTTGAAAGCAAAGCCTCTTTGATCTCAAATGTAAGGAGGCCGGTGCCCGGTGTCAACCACCGAGGACGCCATCCGGGCGTTGCTGCTGCTCATGCCACGCATCGTCGGCCGGGCGAAGCGGCTCAAGGTGCCCGCCGAGCTGGAGTCGCTGGCGCTGGCGCCGCGACACCTGTCGCTGCTGTCCTACCTGCTGTTCGACGGCCCCACGACGGTGAACGACCTGGCCAAGCGGCTGGAGGTGGCGCCGACGACGGTCAGCCTGATGGTCGCCGAGCTCAGCCGCAAAGGCGTGCTGGAACGCCGTGAGGACGACGGGGACCGCCGCAAGCGGATCGTCAGCATCACCGACGCCAAGCGGCCCGCGATCGACGCGTGGCTGGCCAGGGGCGCGCGGGCGTGGCGGGCGGCGCTGGAGCCGTTGACGCCCGATCAGCGGCGCGTGTTCGTGGAGACCTTCAGGGCCTACGAGGACGCGCTGGACGAGTGAGGCCGCGTCACCGCAGCGCGCGGGTGATGCGGTGGACCAGTCCCGGGCCCTCGTAGATGAAGCCGGTGTAGACCTGGAGCAGGCTCGCGCCCGCGTCCAGCATCCGCTTGGCGTCGTCCGCGCCCGCGATGCCGCCGACGCCGATGATCGGCAGCTTGCCGTCGGTCTCCCGGCTGACGAACCGCACCACCTCGCGGGCCCGTGCCGCCAGCGGCTTGCCGCTCAGCCCGCCCGCCTCGTGCGCCAGGTGCCGGTCGGCGGGGGCCAGCCCGTCGCGCGACAACGTGGTGTTGGTCGCGATCAGGCCGCTGACCCCGTGCGCCGCGCACACCTCCAGCAGCTCGGCGATCGCCGGGTCGGTCAGGTCCGGCGCGATCTTGACCAGGATCGGCTTGACCGGCTCGGACCCGGCCAGCTCGCGCGCGGTGTCGTTCAGCGCGGACAGCAGCTCGGTCAGCGCGCCCCGGTCCTGGAGGCTGCGCAGGCCGGGCGTGTTCGGCGAGCTGATGTTGATCGCGAAGTAGTCGCCGTGCCGGTAGAGCGCGCGCAGGGACGTCCGGTAGTCCTCCACCGCGTCCTCGACCGGCGTCACCTTGGACTTGCCCAGGCTGATGCCCAGCGGCACGGACAGCGGGCCGAGGCGGTCGAGCCGGTTGGCCAGCTCCAGCGCGCCGTCGTTGTTGAAGCCCATCCGGTTGATGATCGCCTCGCTGTCGCGCAACCGGAACAGGCGCGGCTTCGGGTTGCCCGGCTGCGGGTGCCGGGTGACCGTGCCGACCTCGACGAACCCGAATCCGAGCGCGCCCCACGCGGGCAGCGCCCGGCCGTTCTTGTCCAGACCGGCGGCCAGCCCGACCGGGTTGGGGAACCGCACGCCGAAGACCGTGCGCCCGGCCGCCGGCTTGCGCCGCACGAGCTTCGCCGCCGGGCTCAGCGTCGCCAGCACGCCGAGGGTGGTCTCGTGGACCCGCTCCGCGTCGCCGCCGTGCATCCGGAACAACGCCTTGCGCACCACGCTCTTGTAGACCACGCCGGCAACCCTAAGCGATCGGTCCTGGCTGGCAGCGCGGGCACCAGTACGAGGGACGCTCCAGCACGCCCGCGCCCTGGCCTCCGACGCGCACCCTCGTCCCGCACCGCAGGCACGGCTTGCCGGCGCGCTCGAACACCCAGTGCTGCCGTCCCCGTCCCATCAGGCCGGTCGTGTTCTGCTCCGGCCGCCACGCGTTGGCCAGCAGCAGCTTGCGCGCCAACCGCACGACCTCCGCCGGGTCCGCCGCCGACACCGGGCTCCACGGCCAGACGCCGAGCAGGAAGCACACCTCGGCCTTGTAGAGGTTCCCCACGCCCGCCATCACGCGCTGGTCGAGCAGGGCCAGCCCCAGCTCGCGGTCCGGGTCGGCGACGAGCCGGGCGACCGCCTCGGCGGCCCGTTCGTCGTCCCACTCGCCGAGCAGGTCCGGCCCCAGGTGGCCGACCAGCCGCGACTCCTGGTCGGTCGGCAGCAGCTCCAGGTCGTGCAGGGCGAACCCCACCGCGACCCGGTCCGGCACCTCCAGCAGCGCCCGCACCTGGTGGCCGGGCCGCTTCCAGCGCTCGCCGGGCCGGTAGAGGTGCCACGCGCCGTCCATCCGGAAGTGGCTGTGCAGGCTCAGGTCGCCGGAGAACCGGGTGAACAGGTGCTTGCCGACCGAGCGCACGCCCAGCACGTCCCGCCCGCTCAGGTCCGCGGTGGCCCACCTCGGGTGGCGGAGCTCGCCGCGCAGCAGCGTGCGGCCGGCCAGCGCCTCGTCCAGGCGGCGTCCGGCGAGGAAGACCGTGTCACCCTCGGGCACCGCTGTCCAGAGCCACCTTCAGACCGAACCCGACCAGCACGGACGCGGTCAGCCGCTCGGTCCACCGCCGCACCGCGGGCTTGGTCAGCACGACCACCGCCCGCCCGGCCAACCACACCACCACGAGCTGCCACACCTGGCCGATGGCCACGTGCACGCCGACCAGCAGCGCGCCCCACCCGGCCGAGGGCTGGTCGGACGGCAGGAACTGGGGGAGCAGGCTCAGGTAGAACACGCCGATCTTGGGGTTGAGCAGGTTCGTGGTGAACCCGGTCCGCAACGCCTGCGCCGGCGTGGTGGACGGCACGTCGGTCGGCCGGTCGACCCGGCCGCGCCACGAGTGCCACAGCGCCGACCCGCCCAGCCACAGCAGGTAGGCCGCGCCCGCGTACCGCACGACGTCGTAGGCCAGTTCGGACGCCACCAGCAGCGCGGTCAGCCCGGCGATGCTCGCCGCGCCCCACACCAGGCAGCCCAACGTGGTGCCGAAACCGCCGACCACGCCAGCCTTGCGGCCACCGCCCAGCACCATCCGCAACAGCATCATGGTGTCCAGACCGGGCGTGATGGTGAGCAGGACGGCCGCGACGGTGAACGCCAGCAGAGCGGTGGTCGTCACGCGTCCACCGCTTCCTCGATCTCCTCGTCGTCGAAGTCGTGGTGCACGGCCCGGCGTCTGCTGCGGCTGATCCGCAGTATCCGGGCGAGCAGCAGGTTGAACGCCAGCGCCACCTCGCGCGCGCCCGGCGTGCCCCACTCGTGGATCGGCATGCACGCGCCCTGCGCCTGCTGCACCGCGAGCCGGTCCGGCAGCGCCACCGGCATCACCAGCGGCCCGAAGATGTCGCGCAGCTCGTCGATGCGGAACTGGTGCTCGTGCGACCTCGGCCGCACCCGGTTCACCACCACGCCCAGCGGCTGGAGGTCCTCGTTGTGCTCCCGCTCGGCCTGCACCGCCTCGAACGCCCGCTGCACACCCGCCACCGCGAACATCGTCGGCTCGGTCACCAGCAGCGCGCGGTCCGCCGCGACCAGCGCCGACCGGGTCAGCTGGCCCAGTGACGGCGGGCAGTCCAGCAGCACCAGCTGGTAGGGCTCCTCGTCGTCCTGGAGCAGCCGCAGCGCCTCGCGCAGCCGGCCGAGCCGCGTCTCGCCCGGGTCGGGGTGGTTCAGCGACTCCGCGTCCTCCGACCCGGCCAGCACGTCCACGCCGTCACCCCACGCGCTGGGCGCGATGGCCTTGTCCAGCGTGTCGCGGCTCGGGTCCTGCAACACGTCGTAGATGCTGGCCTCGGTGTCGTCGGGTTCGAGCGTCGAAGTGGCGTTGCACTGCGGATCGAGGTCGATGACCAGCGTGCGGACGCCGCGCCGCAGCGCAGCCGACGCCAGACCGAGCGCGACCGTCGTCTTCCCAACGCCACCCTTGAGGCTGAGCACCGCCACCGTATGCACGTAGTGCAGCCTACGGCCCTTACGCTCTACGTCCATGCGACCGGACGCCGTACACAGGGTGCTCGACGCCGAGCTGACCGCCGCGCGGGACCGCCGGGGCGGTGAACCGCCGCGCGTGCTCGACGTCGGCGGTGGCAGTGGCGTGTGGGCCGTGCCACTGGCCGTGGCCGGGTGCTCGGTGACGGTCGTCGACCCGAGCCCCGACGCGCTGGCGACGTTGCACCGCCGTGCCGCCGACGAGGGCGTGCTGGACCGCGTCACCGCTGTTCAGGGCGACACGGACGCGCTGGACCGGGACGCGTCGGCGGACCTCGTGCTGGGGCACGGGCTGCTGGAGGTCGTGGACGACGCGGGTGCCGCGCTGGCCGCCCTGGCCGCCGCCACGGTGCCCGGCGGCGCGGTGTCGTTGCTGGTGGCGAACCGGTACGCGGCCGTGCTGCACCGGGCCATCGCCGGCCGGCTGGTCGACGCCCGGCGGCTGCTCGACGACGAGGCCGGTCAGCTCGCGGGCACGCGCGACCCGCTGCTGCGCCGGTTCGACGTGGCCGGGCTGGAGGCGTTGGTGCTGGCCGCGGGCCTGAAGGTGGAGCTGGTGCAGGGGCACGGCGTGGTGTCGGACCTGGTGCCGGGCTCGGTCCTGGAGACCAACCCCGGCGCCGCGGAGGCGCTGGCCGAGCTGGAGCTGGCCGCGTCGACCCGTTCGCCGCTGCGCGACGTGGCCGCCCGGTTGCACGTCTTGGGCCGAAAGCCCGCCTGAGTGCGGTAGAACGGAGGTTCCGCCGCCTACCGCAGAGGACCCGTCATGGGAGACCCGCACTTAGCCGGGGCCGGCTGATGGCCGGACCCGCGCCCGAGAACCTGGAAGACGACGTCCGCGCCGCGGTCGCCGGTGACGAACGGGCGGTCGCCGCGGTGCTCGCCGCCGTCCGCCCGCTGGTGGTGCGCTACTGCCGCGCCCGCGTGGGCCGCCAGGAGCGGTCCGCCACGTCGGCCGACGACGTGGCCCAGGAAGTGTGCTTGGCCCTGCTGACCGCGTTGCCGACGTACCGGGACCACGGTCGGCCGTTCCTGGCGTTCGTGTACGGCATCGCGGCGCACAAGGTCGCCGACGCGCACCGGGCGGCGTTGCGCAACCGCGTCGAGCCGGTGCCCGAGCTGCCCGACGCCCCGGACGACGAGCACGTGGGGCCGGAGCAGTCGGCGCTGCGGGTGGAGCTGTCGCAGCGGATGGGCGAGCTGCTGCGGCTGCTGCCCGACAAGCAGCGGGAGATCCTCGTGCTGCGGGTGGTGGTCGGGCTCACGGCCGACCAGACCGCCGACGCCGTCGACGCGACGCCCGGCGCGGTCCGGGTGGCGCAACACCGGGCGTTGACCCGGCTCCGCCGGGAGATCGAACGAGCTCTCGTCACGCAGCGCAGCCGATAGCGAGTTTTGGTTACTCCTTTAGGGGTCCAAACGCGGCCATTCGGGGTAACTTCCTGTGAGTCGCGTCATCGGCGCGTGGGAGCGACGTCGCGTTCGCATGTGCCCCCGAGGGTCGTCCAGCGCGCGGACGCCGAGGAGCTCGCGATGACAGCTGTGGTAGTTGGGTTTTCGGTGGTGCCGGCACTTCGCGGCAACGCGAGGAGGGCGGTGGTGTCCGTGCAGGGCGAGGACGCGCCATCCTCTGCACCAGCACGTGCGGAAGGAGGTCCGGAGTCGTACGTCGAAGCGGCGGTCAGGGGTGACCGGCAGGCGGTCGGGGCGTTGCTCGCCCAGATCAGACCCGTGATCGTGAAGTACTGCCGGGCCAGGGTCGGCCACGGGCAGCGGTCGTCGGCGTCCGCGGAGGACGTGGCCCAGGAGGTTTGCCTCGCCGTGCTCAAGGCG
The DNA here is from genome assembly GCF_044757065.1 of Actinosynnema sp. NPDC091369. Taxonomy (NCBI): domain Bacteria; kingdom Bacillati; phylum Actinomycetota; class Actinomycetes; order Pseudonocardiales; family Pseudonocardiaceae; genus Actinosynnema; species Actinosynnema sp. NPDC091369. The sequence continues at coordinate 652,536 of NZ_JBIVUG010000003.1, forward strand.
CTGCCCAACTACCGGGAGCAGGGCCGGCCGTTCCTGGCGTTCGTCTACGGCATCGCGGCGCACAAGGTCGCCGACGCGCACCGGGCGTCGGCGCGCAACCGGGCCGAGTCCGTGCCCGAGCTGCCCGACAGCGCGGGCGTCGAGCCCGGGCCCGAGCAGCGGGCGCTGCACGGCGAGCTGTCCGAGCGGATGGGCCGGCTGCTCAACGTCCTGCCGGACCGGCAGCGCGAGATCCTGGTGCTGCGCGTCGTGCTCGGCCTGTCCGCCGAGGAGACCGCGACGGCCGTCGGATCCACGCCCGGCGCGGTCCGGGTGGCCCAGCACCGGGCCCTGACCAGGTTGCGCAAGGCGTTGGACGAGGCGCAGCACGGCGCGTGACCGCGCCTCAGTGCCGCCAGCGGGTCAGCGCGGCGACCTCCTCCGGTGAGCAGTCGGCGAACCGGGCGATCTCGCCGCGCCGCACGTCGACGATGGTCGCGGCGAACTCCGCGCCGAACGCCTCGGTCAGCACCTCGTCCGCCTCGAACGCCGCCACCGCCTCCTCCAGGCACGTCGGCAGGCGCTCGGCGTCCGGGACCGCGGCCGGGTCCACGCCGACCGGCTCGGGCAGCCGCGCCCGGTCCACGATCCCGGCCAGCCCCGCCGCCATCGTGGCCGCCACCACGAGGTACGGGTTCGCCGACAGGTCGTAGCACTTCACCTCCAGGTCGCGGCCCGCGACCAGGCGCAGCGCCGCCTCCCGGTTCTCCAGCCCCCACACCGCGAACGCGCCCGCCCAGTGCCGGGGCACCAGCCGCAGGTAGCCCGCCACCGACGGCACGCCGATCGCGCACAGCGCGGGCAGCCGCCGCAGCACGCCCGCCGCGAACGCCTCGGCGTCGTCGGTCAGGCCGAACCAGCCCTCGCCGCCGTCGAACAGGTTGCGGCCGTCGCGCCACAGGCTCAGGTGCAGGTGGCCGCCGTTGCCGACGCCGTCCGCGGTGACCTTCGGCGAGAACGACGGGCGCAGGCCGTGCCGCAGCGTGATGGCCCGCACCGTCTCCCGCACCAGCACCGACGTGTCCGCCGCGTGCACCGGGTCCTCGGGCGTGGTGGACAGCTCGAACTGGCCCGGCGCGTACTCGGGGTGGAACTGGAGCACCTCGACGTCCTGCTCGGCCAGCGCCGACAGCAGGTCCGCCGCGTAGTCCGACAGCTCGACCTGGCGGGCGTGGCCGTAGGCGGGCCCGGTGGCGGCGGGCCGGAACTCGTCGGTGTCGCCGTGCCCGACGACCCACTCCACCTCGAACCCCGCCTGCACCTCGTAGCCGTGCACGGTGAGCCGGTCGGTCACCGCGCGGGCCAGTCCGCGCTCGTCCTGCGGGTGCGGCTCGCCCTGCTGGTCGAAGCGGTCGGCCGGGGCCCACGCCCAGCCGGGCTGGCCCGCGAGCACGGTGAGCCGGTCCAGGTCCGGGCGCAGCCGCAGGTCGCCGACGGGGCCGCCCGCGTGCCGCCCGCTGACGATCGTGTCGTCCAGCAGGAACGCGTCGAACACCGGCGAGGCGCCGACGCCGTCCGCGGCGGCTCGGGGCAGCCCGGCGAGCGGTACGGACTTCACCCGCGTGATGCCGCTGTGGTCGACCCAGGTGAGCGCGACCGCGACCACGTCCTGCTCCAGCAGGTCGTCCACCAGCTCGGCCGCCAGCGCGCGACGGTGCTCCCGTTCGGCTGTGTCCATCTGGCGTGGTTACACCAGCTCGCTACTGTTCAACAAGTGGACCGGTTGCTGCCTTGCGCGGGGGCGTTGCGCCTCGTGGACCACCACTGCCACGGGGTGCTGGGCGTCGACCTGGACCGCGCGGGGTTCGAGTCGAACCTGACCGAGGCCGGGTCGGTGTCGCCGCTGGGCACGTCGTTGTTCGACTCGTCGCTGGGCCTGGCGGTGCGCCGCTGGTGTGGGCCTTTGCTGGACCTCCCGCCCCTCGCGCCGGCCGACGAGTACCTGGCGCGGCGGCGGTCGTTGGGGGCGGCCGAGGTGAACCGGACGCTGGTGTCGGCGGCCGAGATCTCGATGTTCCTGGTGGACCGCGGCACGTGGCCGGAGGGGTTCGCGGGGCCCGGCGTGTTCACCGGTTCGCGTGAACTTGCCGTGCTGCGGCTGGAGCGGTTGGCGGAGGACGTCGTGCCCGCGGGCGCGTCGGTGTTCCCGGCCCGGGTGCGGGAGGCGTTGAACTCGACCGGGGCGGTCGCGGCGAAGTCGATCGCGGCCTACCGGGTGGGGCTGGACCTGGACCCGGCCCGGCCGTCGGACGCCGAGGTGGTGGCGGCGGCGGACCGGTGGCTCACCTCGGGCCGGGGCCGGTGCGCGGACGCCGTGATCAGCCGGTTCCTGGTGTGGGAGGCGCTGGACCGGGGGCTGCCCGTGCAGTTCCACGTCGGGTACGGGGACGCGGACCTGACGCTGCACCGGTGCGACCCGTCGCTGCTCACGGGCCTCCTGCGGGCCACGGAGCCGCTGGGCGTGCCGGTGGTGCTGCTGCACAACTACCCGTTCCACCGCAACGCCGGGTACCTGGCGCAGGTGTTCCCGCACGTGTTCGTGGACGTGGGCCTGGCCACGCACGCGGTCGCGCACCAGGCGAGCCGGGTGTTGGCGGAGGCGCTGGAGATCGTGCCGTTCGGGAAGTTCCTGTTCTCCACCGACGCCTACGCGCTGGCCGAGCTGTACTACCTGGGCGCGTTGTTCTTCCGCCGCGCGCTGTCGGATTTCCTGTCCTCGGGGCTGCGGGACCATGCTTTCGCCCTGGCGGACGCGGAGCGGATCGCTCGCCTGATCGGGTGGGAGAACGCGCAGCGGGTCTACCGCTTGGAGTAGAGTCTCGAACGGGTGTTCGGCTCTGGACGGGGGTGGTCTGTGGGCCGCAGCGCCAACCTGCCGCGCGGTCTGGTGGACCGCTTCCGCGCGCGTGGCGACGTCTGGCCGGACGACACCGGCTGCTCGATGCTGCACGTCGACATGGACGCCTTCTACGCCTCGGTCGAGATCCGCGACCAGCCGGAGCTGGCGAGCAAGCCGGTGGTGGTGGGCGGCACGGCGAACCGGGGCGTGGTCGCGTCGGCCAACTACATCGCCCGCGAGTTCGGCGTCCGCTCGGCCATGCCCACCTCGCACGCGCGCCGGCTCGCGCCGCACGCGGTGTTCGTGCCGCCGAACTTCGCCCGGTACCAGGAGGTCTCGCGCGGGGTGATGGCGATCTTCCGCGACATCACGCCGCTGGTGGAGCCGTTGAGCCTGGACGAGGCTTTCCTGGACGTGAGCGGGGCGTTGAAGCGGATGCGGCGCAGCCCGGCGCAGATCGCCCAGCTGATCCGGGAGCAGGTGGAGCAGGCGCAGGGGGTCACCTGCTCGGTGGGCGTGGCGCCGACGAAGTTCCTGGCCAAGCTCGCGTCCGGGATGTGCAAGCCGGACGGGCTGATGGTCGTGCCGCGGGCCGAGGTGCTGTCGTTCCTGCACCCGTTGCCGGTGTCGGCGCTGTGGGGGGTGGGGCAGCGCACGGCCGAGCACCTGGACCGGGTCGGCCTGGAGACGGTGGCGGACGTGGCCGCCACGCCGCTGCCGCGCCTGCGCAGGCTGATCGGGGTGGCGCTGGCCGAGCACCTGCACGCGTTGGCGCAGGGGCACGACGACCGGCCGGTGGTGCCGTCCACGCGGGAGAAGTCGATCGGCGCGGAGGAGACCTTCGAGGTCGACCACTTCGACCGGGAGCTGCTGCGGCGGGAGCTGCTGCGGCTGTCGGAGCGCTCGGCGGCGACGTTGCGGGCGCGGGGGCTGCGCGGGCGCACGGTGTCGATCAAGGTGCGGTTCGCCGACTTCACCACGATCACCCGGTCGAAGACGTTGCGGGTGGCGACGGACGTGACGCAGGAGGTCTACAGGACCGCGTCCGCCCTGCTGGACGAGCAGGTGCCGCCGGGGGCGGTGCGGTTGATCGGGGTGCGGATCGAGCAGCTCGTCGAGGGCGACGACGGCGAGCAGCTGATGTTCGACGCGCCGGAGCGGGGCTGGCGGGAGGCGGAGCAGGCGGCCGACCAGGCGCGCTCCCGGTTCGGCACGGCGGCGATCCGCCCGGCGTCGCTGCTCAAGCAGGGCCCGGGTCGGTCGGGGCTGAAGGAGCCCGGGCCGGACCGGGGCGATTCGGCTTCCCGACCCGGGTGAGCGAGCCGTTCGGGTGGTCGCGGGCCTGATCGGGGCTCCGCGCGCGGATCACCGGGCACAGTGGAGCCCGTGGATCGGTTCTGGGGTCTGCTCTCACCCTCCGAGCACGAGGTGCTCCTGTCGACGGGTGTCGAGCGCGACTACCCGTCCGGCGCGGTGGTCTGCCACGAGGGCGAGGTGACGCGGCACGTCCTGGTGGTGCGCCGCGGCCTGCTGCGGGTGACCGCGACCACGGCGAACGGCAGCGAGAAGGTGCTGGCCGTGCGCGGGGCCGGGGACATCGTCGGCGAGCGCTCGGCGGTCGACGGGCGGCCTCGTTCGGCCACGGTGCGGGCGCTGGGCGCGGTGCGGGCGCTGGTGCTGTCCGCCGACGCGTTCGCCGCGCTGTGCCAGCGGCACCCGCGCATCGCGTGGACCGTGCTGATCGTGGTGGTGGCGCGGCAGCGTGACACGGACCGGCAGCGGATGCAGATCAGCGGCACGGCCACGCAACGCGTCGCCGCCGTGCTCATCGACATGGCGCTGGAGCGCGGCATCGCCGACCAGGGCGCGATCGCGTTGAGCCAGGAGGAGCTCGCGGGCATCGCGGGGACGTCGCGGGAATCGCTCGTGCGGGTGCTGCGCGCGCTGCGCGAGGAGGGCATCATCAGCACGGGTCGGCGGAAGATCGACATCCACCGGGTGAGCCGGCTCTACGACTTCACCAACTGATGTCCCCTTGTGCGTCATCTGACGCAGAACGCCGGCTCCGATCCTCCTACAAATGAGGCATCAGCCGAGTCAGAGGGGGAGTCATGAACCACATCGAGGAGCCCGCCAGGTCTCGCCGGCGGTTCACCGAGCGCCTCGCCAGCACCCTCGTCTTCACCGCCGTCATGCTCTGGGCGGCCGTGGTGATCATCGTCAAGTCCGATGTCGACGGTGTGGTCGCGCTCGCCGTCGCGTTCGTCCTCGCGGGCGGCCTGGTGGCGGTGTACGACGCCTGGCGCGAGGTGCGCTCCGTCCGCCGCGAGCTGGACGTGGAGATCCACGAGGACCTCGTGCGCCTGTAGACCAAGCGGCGGCCAACGAGGGGTGGCTGCCGTTCTCCGAGACCTTCCGCGGACTGGTCGGGTCCGCGGAAGGTCTCCTTACGGTCGGGTTGTCCACAGCCCACCGAGTTGTCCACAGTTCGCGATCTCCCCCTGGCCCACCCCGCCACCCCGGCCGATCGTGGACACATGCGAACCACCAACCGCACCACCATCGACCTGGACGCCCTGGGCGGCCTCTTCCCCCAGCGCGTGGCCACGGCCTCCGAGCTGCTGGCCCTGGGCCTGCCGAGCGCCGAACTCGCCCTCCGCTGCCGTCCGCAGGGCCCGTGGCAGCACCTGCTGCCCGGCATCCTGCTGCTGTCCCGAACACCGCCGAGCCGCGCCCAACTGGTGCGGGCCGCCCTGCGCTACGGCGGTCCGCAGACCCTGCTCACCGGCGTGGACGCCCTCCAGCTGCACGGCCTGCGCGCCCTGCCCGCCACCGGCCCGGTCCAGATCCTCGTGAACCGCCCGCTGGAACCGGCCGCCAAGGTCCGCATCACCCGGATCCGCCACCTGCCGGACCCGGTCCTGCGCCGGGGGTTCCTGACCGCACCCCTGGCCAGGGCCGCCGCCGACACGGCGAGGGTCCTGCGCCTGCCCGACGACATCCGAGCCGTGCTGACCGAGGTCGTCCGCCACGGCGGCGTGCCGGTGTCCGAGCTGAGGCGAGGTCTGGCCAGGGCGTCCGAACAGGTCAGGCACGTCCTCGCCGAACTGGCCGACGGCGTCCGGTCCGTGCCCCAAGCCTGGGCCAGGGCGGTCCTGGACGACCTGCCCCTCCCACCGCCGGCGTGGGGCGTGCCACTGGTCAACGCCGAGGGCCGCCACCTGGGCATCGCCGACGCCTGGTGGGACGACCGAGCCCTCGCTTGGCAGTTCAACACCCCCACACCCCGCCAAGACCTCCTGACCGCCGCCGGCGCCGTCGTCCTCCACACCACCCCCACCCGCCTGCGCCAATCCCCAACCTCCGTCGCCCAAGACCTCCTCACCGCCGCCACCGAAGCCACCACCCGCCCCAAACCCCGAATAACCCCCACCCACCGCCTCCCCCACCCCTTCCCGCCCCACTGCTAACCCGCCCCTGCCCCCACCAAATCCACAAGCCACCCCCCACCCCCTGCCTCACCGCCCCCTGCCCTGCCTGCCCTGCCCTGGCCGACCTGTCTGCCCGCCGACCTCCTGCCCACCGACCACTCGAACCGCCAGTCCGACCAGTCGACCGACCAACCGTCGCGACCCGGCCACCGGGCGAACTGGCTGCGGGCTCTCGACCGCCCAGCCTCCGACCGTGCCGGAGCCGACCGTGCCGGAGCCGACCGTGCCGAGGCGTCCGAGCACCCGTCCGCCCCCCGACCTCAACCGCTGGTCCCAAGCGATCCGCCGATACCCGAGCCGGCCGGTCGCCATCGGACCCGCTCCTGCACCAGAGAGGAGCTGATCCGGCCCCGCGTGGGCCAAGGCCGCCGCACGGCCCCCAGGTTCACACCCGACCGCAGGCTTCGTCGGCCGGCGACCACCCGACCCGAAAGGAGGAACGCGGCCCCGCCCGACCCGTCGCGCCTTGATCATCAGCGGCAGCCGGCGGTGGATGGCTTGATGATCGGCTTCGTGATTCCGTACCCGGCCGTTCGGCGGCACGAGGGCAGGCGGCCGGGCCGGCGCGTAGCTGTGATTTCGGTCTCGATCGGTCCCCTGGCGGGCGCGCGAGCGTAGTCACCGCCCGTAGTCGAACAGTCTGGAACGTGGGACGAAGGGAGGGTGAGGCAGGCGTCGGCGGGCTTCGGAGGGTGCGAATCGGTAGTCGAGGACCCTCGATCACCCGTGCAGGGGAGTGAACGACAGGGCTTTCCGGGGTCTTGACAGTTGACCTCGGGGCGACTTGTGCGACCTCACGGTGGTCTGACCGTTGACCCGTGAGGATGATGGTGACAGAACGAACCGCTTAGGGGCACGGACTGGGTAGTCGGCGAGCCTCCCGAATCGTATCCTGGTTGTGACGCCCCCAGGGCGGGGCGTCCGCCGGGACCGGCGGCAACCGTGATTACCCGGCGCCCGCGACCGCTGTGCCGGAGGAGGAGCCATGCCACTCTCCGAGCACGAGCAGCGACTGCTCGACCAGATCGAGCGCGCGCTCTACGCCGAGGACCCGAAGTTCGCATCCACTGTGCGCGGTGCCAAGCTGCGCAAGCCGTCACGACGGCGTCGCATCCAAGGCATCGCGTTGTTCGCCGTGGGTGTGGCACTGCTGGTGACGGGTGTGATGCTGCCGAAGCTCGCTGGTATCCCGGTGGTGAGCGTGGTCGGCTTCCTGTTGATGTTCTTCGGCGTGCTGCTCACCGTGACGACATTGCGTCGTGGTGACCAGGGTGCCGAGGAACCCAGCGAGGAGGGAAGCCGGCCCAGCCGCAGCTCGTTCTCACAGAAGATGGAAGAACGTTTCCGTCGCCGTTTCGAGGACGAGTAGTCCGCGCGACAGCCCGACCGCACGACTGAACAACGCACACGGCCCGCCCCGAATCCTCCGGGGCGGGCCGTGTGCATGTCGAAGGCCGAAGGGAAGCCGCGGGACCGCGCGAGGGCCGGGGGAGCGAACCCCCGACCCCGCGACCGACCGATCAGACAGATCACTACCGATCAGACCGGTCAGCACACCGCCGGAACTGCCCGGATCAGTCGTCCGGGTCCTGCTCGGCCGGCGGCTTCGGCTGGAGCACCGACCGCGGCAGCACCTTCGCCTTCAACGCGAGCGGCGCGTTGCGGTTCAGGCTCTGGCGGACGCTGTCCACCGCGCCCGGCAGGGACGGGTCCGCCGCCGCCTGGGTGCTGTACCAGGACCGCTCCACCGCGCCGACGACCGCGCGCAGCCCGTCACGCCCCTGCTCGTCCAGGTTGTGCGCCCGCACCAACCGCCGCGCGGCCACCCGCACGGTCTCCGTGCGCGGCACCCTCGTGCCCCGGTCCACCGACTCCGCGATCAGCTCCTGCCACGCCGCGCTCGCCGCGTCCGGACCCAGCCCGGCCACCGCCCGCAGCCGCTGCTGCCGCCGCCATGCCCGCACGGCCGCCGGCGTCGCCGCCGCCAGCACCAGCAGCACCACGACGGCCACCAGCCACGACAGCAGCGCCAGCGCCAGGGCCGCCGCGACCGCCCACCCCGCCACCGCGACCGCCAACGCCGCCGGACGCAGCCACACCGGCCGCGCCACCCGCGCCCCGCCGAACAGCACCGCCAACGTCGCCAGCAACGCGATCAGCGCCACCACCCCGAGCGTCACCAGGTGCCACGTGGGCGTCGGCTCCTCGGTCTCGGTCGTCCCGTCCTGCCCCTGCGCGTCCGGCACGGCCGAAGCCGACGCCGACGTGCCCGGAGCCGTCGTGGTGGTCGTCGTGGTCGTCTGGCCCGTGCTGGAGCCGTCCTCCTCGTCGTCCGCTTCCAGACCGGAGATGTACGGCGGCGTCACGCCACGACCGTCGGACAGCGGCGTGGGGTCGAACGTCATCCAGCCGTAGCCGGGGAAGTAGATCTCGACCCACGCGTGCGCGTCCTGCGACGTGATCGTCTGCACGTCACCGGTGGCGTACCCGGCGGTGAAGCCCAGCGCCACCCGCGAGGGGATGCCGACCGACCGGGCCATGATCGCCATCGCCGACGCGTACTGCTCGCAGAACCCCTTCTTGCCGTTGAGCACGAAGTCTTCCAACGCGTCCGCGGACGTGTCGGTGTCCGCGGTCTGGGTCGTGTACTGGAAGCCCTGCGTGCCGTCGGTGAAGTACCGGAACAGCGCGGTCGCCTGGTCGAACTGGTTGTTCTGGCCGGCCACGATCCCCCGAGCCAGCTCGGCCACCTGGCCGCCGACGCCCGGCGCTTCCAGGTACGCCGGGTCGATGTCGATCGGGCCCGCGGCCTTGCGCAGCGTGTCCGCCGACGGCGTGTCGAACACCGTCTCCAGCGTGTACGGCTCGGACTTGCGCGCCCGGACGCTGTAGACCATCCCGCGGCCCGGGTCGTACCGCCAGTTCTCGTCGACCTCCTGCATGGCGCGCGGCCTGCCGTAGACCGGCAGCCAGTTGTCCACCCAGTTGACCGGCTCGATCCGGACGTCGGTGACCTTCCCGTCGCCCCGGTCGCCGGGCTGCTCGGGCAGCGGCCCGTTCGCGGGCACGCCCTCCGGCATGTTCCCGCCCAGCTCCCAGCCCTTGTCCGGCACGTACTGGCGCAACGTCATCGCCCGCAGGTACGCCGAGGTGCCCGGCATGTTCCGCACCCGGAACAGCTCGCGCGGCGCGCCCTGGTTCAGCATGCCGCGCAGCTGCGTCATCGGGTCGATGCCCAACCCGCCGTTGCCGCCGCCGATCTCCTCGCCGGTGCCCGGCAGCCTGCCGACCGTGCCGACCAGGGTCAGGCTCGCGCCCGCGACCAGCGCCACCACCACGGCCAGGCCCGCCACGGCGGTCGCCGCCGGCCCGGAGCCGCTCTGCCCGCCACCGGGCAGCCTGCCGCGCCACGCCTCGTGCCGGTGCTGCCCGTCCACGGCCAGCAGCAGCGCGAACGCCGCCGCGCCGAACACGAACGTCCACAGCGGCAGCATCTCGTCGGCCAACGACGCCGGTACCGCGAACACGCACAGCAGCACCAGCCCGGACGCCGCCGGGGCGGCCATGCCGACCGCCAGGGCGTCCACCATGATCGCGACGACGCCGATCGCCACCATCACCAGGCACCGCATGGCCGGGCTGTCCGGCACCGGCGGCACACCGGTCTGCACCTCGCCCATCGCGTCGCCGAGCACCGACAGCAGGTCCTGCAACGACTGCGGACCCGGCAGCACGACCAGCACACCGCTGCGGGTGAAGATCGTCACCAGCAGGCACGTCAGCGCCAGCAGCTGCCCGAGGACGACCACCACGGCCGGCACCCGGGTCGCCCGCAGCAGCACGCCCGTGCCACCGATCACCGCGATCGCCACCGCCAGGTACACCAGCCACAGCACGCCGTCGAGCACGCTGGACAACGCCGTCGCCGCGCACAGCGTGGCCAGGCCGGCGACCGCGGGTGTCGCGCTCACCACCCAGTTGCCGTCGCCCGCCGCGGCCGTTCTCCCGGTCACCTAGCCCACCTCCGTGCGCACCACCGGGCCGCGGTTGCCCGCGCTGTGGCACAGCTCCTGCCAGACCTGCCCCATCGGCGTCGAGGGGCGCGCCACGACCACGCCCCACCCCGCGCCGCTCAGCAACCGCTGCGCCTCGGCGGGGTCCGGCGCCGGGTCCTCCGCCGCGGACGCCCACGCGCCGACGTCCATCACCACAGCCAGGCTGCGCATCCCGCGCGGCCGGTTGCGCACCAGCGCGTCCACCACGGCGGGCGTGCTGCCGCCGAGGATCGCGATGACCTCCTGGCCCGCGCCGGGATCCACCCCGGTGGCGGGCTCGCGGCGGTGCGACGGCGCCAGCGCGGCCAGCGCGTCGAGCACCACCGCGTCGCTGTACCCGCTGTCGCCCGGCCCGCCCGCCAGCACCCGTCCGTCGTCGCCGACCAGGCGCACCTGGTGGCCGTACCGGTGCAGGTGCAGGCAGATCGACGCGGCCAGCGACACCGCCCACTCCAGGCTCGCACCCGGACCGCTGCCGCGGTGCCCGACCAGCCGGTGGTCCAGCAGCACGGTCGTGCCGCCGCGCCACGGCCGCTCCTCGACCCGCACCATCAGCTCGTCGCGCCGCGCGGTCGAGCGCCAGTGCACCTTCCGCAGGTCGTCGCCGTGCCGGTAGGGGCGGACCACCGCGTCGTCCTCGCCCTGCCCGGCGCGCAGCCGGATCGAGCCGTCGTCGCCGGAACCCATGCCCGATCCGCTCGGCAGCCCGGCCAGCGCCACCACCCGGGGCACCACGACCAGCCTGCTGCGGCCCGCCATCTCGCGGTCGAACTCGGCCAGGCCGAACGGGTCGGTGATCCGCGCCATCAGCGGGCCGACCTGCTGGATGCCGCGCATCACCGGCTTGAGCGGGTACCGCAGCACGGTCACCGTGTTGCGCGGGAGCCGTTCCACCACGAACCGCGGGCGCGCGCCCAGCGCGTACGGCACCGCGTCCTCCAGCAGCAGCCCGCCGGTCGGCAGCCGGCCGGCGCTGCGCAGCTCCACGCGCACGTCCGTGGCCGAACCCACCTGGACGCGGCTGGGGTGCAGCATCCGGTTCGCGTGCAGGCCGACCCGGGCCCGCTGCGCCAACCACGCCGCCAGCAGCGGCAGCGCCACCACGAACGCGGCCACGCGCAGCAGGTCGCGCTCGTTGAGCACGATCGCGCACAACCCGGCCGCGAACCCCGCGGCCAGCAGGCACCGGCCCCGGGTGGTCAGCCCGGACAGGGCTCCGCGCATGTCAGCGGTGGTTGTTCGGGTTGACGCTGTGCAGGAACTGCCCGGTCGGGTCCAGCGCCGCCTGCGGCACCGGCACCCGTTGCAGCAGGTTGCGTACCAGGTCGGCGGACGAGCGGCGGGCGGCCTGCGCCTCCGCGGTCAGCACCAGGCGGTGCGCCAGCACCGGCACGGCGACGGCGTGGATGTCGTCGGGCACCACGAAGTCGCGGCCCGCCAGCGCGGCCTGCGCCCGTGCCGCCCGCACCAGCTGCAACGTCGAGCGCGGCGACGCGCCCAGCCGCAGCTCGGGCAGCCGCCGGGTCGCGCCGACCAGCTCCACCGCGTACCGGCGGATCTCCGGCGACAGGTGCACCCGCCGCACGACGTTGACCAGCCGCAGCACCTGCTCGGCGTCCGACACCGGCCGCAGGTCGGCCATCGGGTCGTGGCCCGCGTGCTCGTCCACCATGGCCAGCTCGGCCTGCGGGTCCGGGTAGCCGATGGAGACCCGCGCGGTGAACCGGTCGCGCTGGGCCTCGGGCAGGGCGTAGGTGCCCTCCATCTCGATCGGGTTCTGCGTGGCGATCACCATGAACGGCGAGCCGAGCGGGTAGGTCTGCCCGTCGACCGTGACCTGGTGCTCCTCCATGCACTCCAGCAGCGCCGACTGGGTCTTCGGCGAGGCGCGGTTGATCTCGTCGCCCACCACGATGTTGGCGAACACCGGGCCGGGGCGGAACTCGAAGTCGTTGTCCTGCCGGTTGTAGATCGAGACGCCGGTGATGTCGCTGGGCAGCAGGTCCGGGGTGAACTGGATGCGGCTCACGGTGCAGTCGATGGACCGGGCCAGCGCCTTGGCCAGCGACGTCTTGCCGACGCCCGGCACGTCCTCGACCAGCAGGTGGCCCTCGGCCAGCAGGGTGACCAGCGCGACCCGGACGACGTCGGGCTTGCCGACGATGACCTTCTCCACGTTCGCGGCGATCCGCCCGACCGCGGCGTGCAGCTCCGGGAGCCCGTCCTCGGTCCGGGCCGGTGTCGGGGTCGCGTTGTGCACGTGGTTCACCGCGGGCGCGCCGCTGCCGCCCCCGTAGGAGTGTTCTGGCAGCGCGGCTGGCTGTGTACTCGGAGTCACTCGACCTCCTGGAGCAGGGCGCGGCCCTACCGCGACCGGTTCGCGGTGGCGGTGAGCGTTTCACGCAGTGTGTCAAACCAGGGCGAAGCGCCCTACACCGATTGAACAGTTTCGTGCTCGTGGTTTCCACGGCCCGCGCGAACGCCCGGTTCACCGCACCCCACCACGATTCCCCACCTCGGCCCCCGGTGAACCGGTTTTGCCCGATTTCGTTGCGCCATCCGGGTGGAGTTCGGGCCGGATCGGCTCACCCGCGGAGGTGGTCGCGCGTCGCTTCCCCCACCACGCTCCACGGTGGCCATCTTCGCTCTACCTGCGCAAACGTCCCAGGAGGGGTCGTGCAACCACCCGTTTCAGCGTTGACTGTGGTGAAAAGTGGGGTACTGTGGCGGCCGGTGGGGCAGACGGGGGCTCCACTGCCGGTCGGAAGTGACGCTTCCGGCGTCGGGAGGTGGGCGCCGTGTTCCTGGGCACGCACTACCCGAGGCTGGACGACAAGGGCCGACTGACGCTGCCTGCGAAGTTCCGGGACGCGCTAGCGGGGGGTCTCATGGTCACCAAGGGCCAGGACCACTGCCTCTACGTGTTCCCTCGGGCCGAGTTCGAGCAGATGGCGCGCAAGGTGGCGGAGGCTCCTTTCACCAACGAGGCGGTCCGCGCCTACCAGCGCTACCTGTTCGCGGGGACCGACGAGCAGCGGCCGGACGGCCAGGGCCGGGTGTCGATCGCACCGGAGCTGCGGCGGTACGCGGGGTTGACCAAGGAGTGCGTGGTCATCGGCGCGATCAACCGCCTGGAGATCTGGGACGCGCAGGCGTGGCAGCGCTACCTCGAAGAACACGAGGACAGCTACGCCACGGCGCGCGAGGAGGTGCTGCCCGGCGTCTTCTAGATCGGCTGGCTCGGCCGTTGTTTCGAGGTTTCGGGTGCCGTGAGGCCTCGGTCCGCTCGGCTTTCGGCCCTGGCGCACCTTCCCCGGCGCCAGGTCCGACGGGCGGGCGGGGACCTGACGACACCCGAATTTCTTGTCTTTGTGAGGGGGGACCATCGAGGGAGGGGACATGGTGGAGCAGGCGCGTCACGTGCCGGTGCTGCTCGACCGCGTCCTCGACCTGCTGGCCCCCGCGCTGGCCGATCGGGACGCGGTCTTCGTGGACTGCACGCTCGGCCTGGGCGGTCACTCCGAAGCGGTCCTGCGCGCCCACCCGCGGGTGCGGCTGGTCGGGCTGGACCGCGACCCGCAGGCCATCGAGCTGTCGCGGCGGCGGCTGGCGCCGTTCGGCGACCGCGTGGAGTTCGTGCAGACCACCTACGACGGCATCGCCGAGGCGGTCGGCGGCGCGAAGGTCGACGGCGTCCTGATGGACCTCGGGGTGTCGTCGTTGCAGCTCGACGCCGAGGAGCGCGGGTTCGCCTACGCCAAGGACGCGCCGCTGGACATGCGGATGAGCGCGGGCACCGGGATGACGGCGGCCGACGTGCTCAACACCTACTCGGTGGACGACCTGACCCGCATCCTGCGCGACTACGGCGAGGAGCGGTTCGCCCGCAAGATCGCCGGTGCCGTGGCGCGGGAACGCGAGCGCGAGCCGTTCACCACCAGCGGTCGGCTGGTCGAGCTGCTCTACGCCGTGGTGCCGGCGGCGACCCGCCGCACCGGCGGCCACCCGGCGAAGCGGACGTTCCAGGCGCTGCGCATCGAGGTGAACCAGGAGCTGGAGTCGCTGCGCCTGGCGCTGCCCGCCGCGCTGTCGGTGCTGGCCGTGGGCGGCCGGATCGTCGTGGAGTCCTACCAGTCGTTGGAGGACCGGATGGTCAAGCGGGCGTTCACCGCGCTGGCCACGTCGACCTCGCCGCAGGACCTGCCGGTCGAGCTGCCCGGCCACGGCCCCCAGCTCAAGCTGGTGACCAGGGGCGCGGAGCAGGCGAACGAGCAGGAGATCGAAGAGAACCCCAGGGCCGCCTCGGTGCGACTGAGAGCGGCGGAACGCATCCGGGAGGCGACGTGACCGCACCGGCACGGGCCGGCGGCGTGCCGTCGTCGTCGCGGTCCTCCAAGCCCCGTGAGCGCGCGTTGAAGGCCGTGCCCGCGGAGCGCCGCCGTTCGGCCGCCGCGGAGCGGGCCTACGCCCGGCGCGACCGGCGCACGGGGGCCAAGCGCGGTCCGGCGGTGACCCGCCAGCCCACGGTGGCGCCCAAGGCGCCGTTCGTGGTGATGGTGATGATCGTGCTCGGGGTGGGCATCGCGGCGATCATGTGGCTGTCCACCCAGGCGACCGCGGACTCGTACCGGTTGCAGGACGCGCGGGCCGAGGAGACCCGGCTCGCGCGGCAGGTCGAGCAGTTGCGGCGGGAGGTCGCGCTGGCGGAGTCGCCGCCGAGCCTGGCCGACGCCGCGGCGAAGCTGGGCCTGGTGCCCGCGGGCGACCCGGCCCGGTTGCGGCAACTGCCGGACGGCTCGGTCGAGGTGTACGGCAAGCCGTCCGCGGTCCAGCCGCCACCGGCTCCCACCTCGTCCACGCCGCCGCCTTCCGGCCAGCCGGACCCGAACGCGCAGCAGCCGACCACCCAGCAACCGACCACCCAACAGCCGACCACCCAGCAGCCACCCGCCCAGGGCCAGACCGGCCAGGAGGCGGGTGGCCAGCAGCCGCCCGCGCAAGGCCAGCCGACCGGGCAGCCACCGCCGCAGGGCTAGCGAGCGCGACACCAGCGACACCGTGCAACAGCCCGTACCAGGAGGTCAGTGATGCCGGGGCCCAGCCGGGGCAGGCCCGTGCGACGCCCGTTGTCCGTCCGGGGGCCCGCCCCCCGCCGACGACGCGGCGGCAACAGCCGGGTCCGCCTCGTGGTGGGTCGGTTGCTGCTGGTCGGCGCGTTGCTGCTGGCCGGGGTCAAGCTGGTGCAGGTGCAGGGCTTCCAGGCCGAGGCGCTGTCGGCGCAGGCCGAGAAGCAGCGCGCCACCAAGATCGACATCCCGGCGCCGCGCGGCTCGATCCTGGACCGCAACGGCAACCAGCTCGCGTTCAGCGTGGAGGCGCGCGCGCTCTACGTCGTGCCGCACCGGATGCGCCAGGAGTGGGCGCAGGCGCTGGAGGCCGACCCGGACATCGGCAGCTTCGAGGACCGCATCGCCGCCATCGCGGCGTTCATCGAGCAGACGCTGGGCAAGGAGGTCGCCGGGCAGAAGACCGACCGGGACACCATGCTCGCGAAGCTCTCCCGGGACACCACCTACGTCGAGCTGGTGGACAACGTCGACCCGGCCAAGGCTGCGATCATCACCGAGAAGTACTACGACATCGGCTCGGAGTACCGGGCCGTGCGCGTCTACCCGAACGGCGAGCTGGCGTCGAACATCATCGGCGCGGCGAACTGGCGCAAGGACGCCGAACCGCCCGCCACGCACGGCCTGCTGGGGCTGGAGATCGCGCAGGACAACCTGCTCGGCGGCAGCAGCGGGCAGCGGGTCGTGGACACCATGCAGGGCAACGACGAAGTCGTCATCCCCGGCCCGGACCGCTCGCGCGAGCTGGCCGCCGCCGTCCCGGGCAAGAGCCTGGAGCTGACGCTCGACGTGGACACGCAGTACGCGTTGCAGCGCATGGTCACCGACTACACGACCAGGACGGCGGCGCGCAGCGGGTCCGCGGTGGTGCTGGACCGCCGCACCGGCGAGATCCTGGCCATGGCCAACGACAAGACGTTCGACCCGAACGACTTCGGCCGGGCGAGCGAGGACCAGCTGCGCAACATCGCGGTCACCTCGGTGTTCGAGCCGGGTTCGGTGAACAAGCTGGTGACCGCGGCGACGGCCATCGAGGACGGCATCTACCAGCCGGACAGCGTGCTGCGGGTCGACGACAACATCAAGGTCGCCGACCGGGTGATCGGCGACTGGTGGGAGCACGGCCCGCTGGACATGACGTTCACCGGCGTGTTCGCGCGCTCGTCCAACGTGGGCACGCTGATGACGGCGCAGAAGATCGGCCAGGACCGGTACTCCGAGATGCTGCGCAAGTTCGGCCTGGGCGAGCGGACCCAGTCGGGGCTGCCCGGCGAGGAGCCCGGCTACGTGCCGCCGCTGAACCAGTGGTCCGGGTCGACGTTCGGCAACCTGCCGATCGGCCAGGGCCTGAGCATGACGTTGTTGCAGATGACCGGGATGTACCAGGCGATCGCGAACGACGGCGTGCGCATCGCGCCGCGGATCGTGCGCGCCGAGGTGTCGGCCGACGGCAGCCGCAAGGAGATCGAGCCGGCGGAGACGGAACGGGTCGTGTCGCCGCAGACGGCCAAGACGGTCCGCGACATGTTCCGCGCGGTGACGCAGCACGTGCCGGGGCCGAACTCGTCCGCGCAGAGCGGCACGGGGGTGCCCGCGGCGCTGCCGGGGTACCAGATCAGCGGCAAGACGGGGACGGCGCAGCAGATCGACCCGAAGTGCGACTGCTACAGCAGCTCGCAGTACTGGATCACGTTCGCCGGCATCCTGCCCGCCGACAACCCCCGGTTCGTCGTCGGCATCATGCTCGACAACCCGACCCAGAGCCCCCAGTCGGCCGCGCCGCTGTTCCACGACATCGCCTCGTACCTGACCCAGCGCTACCAGATCCCGATGTCGGCGGAGCAGAGCCCGATCGTGCCGCTGGTGCACTAGCGGCCGGTTCCTGCCAAGGGCGGCCGGACGGGTCCGCCCGGCCAATACGGTCCTCGGCACGGGAAGACTCGGCCGGGCGATGTCGGCGGCGACGACGGGTGCGGCGGTGGTCGCGGTGGTGGCGTGCGGGTCCGGTTCCCCTGCCGATCCCGCCGCTGCCCGCTCCGGTTCCGCCGCCGAAGTGCCGGCGTCTTCGTTCGCATCGTCGTCCGCGTCACCGTCGCCGATCGGTGAATCGCTCGTCGAGCTGTGCTCGGACGTGAACGCGTTCGCGGTGGCCGCCGGATCGTCGTTCGACCTGGCCAGGTTCGCGCCGGCGGCCGGGGAGACGCCGGAGGAGCGGCGGACGGTGAGCGTCTACGTGCACAGCATGGCGGTGCACGGGGTGTTCCTGTCCGACCACCCGGACGTGGGCGGGCACTTCCGCACGGTCGCCCTGGCGGCGGCCGAGTCGAAGCGCAAGCTCCTGGACGGCGTGCCCGCTGCCGAGGCGATCGCGGCGTTGACCGACGACCGGGTGACCGCCGCCCGGAAAACCGCCGTCGCGTTCCGGGGCGACTGCTGATCCACGCCGTTCCACCCGCCGCCACCCCCACCAATGCGCAAAACAATTCAGGTTCGGTGGCGGGGCGGGCTGCGGAAACCGGTCCGGAGTGGACGTGCCGGATGACCACTCTCCGTGCGCCGGTAGCCTTCCGCGCGTGCCTGCCAAGCTAGAGGGCAAGGTCGCGACCGCTTCGCCTCGCCCTTCCCGCACCCAGCCCGTTGCCGTGTCCGAGCTCGCCACGACGGTCGACGCGCGCCTGACCGCCCCCGACCGGGCGCACGTCCAGGTCAGCGGCGTGACGTTGCGCGCTCAGCACGTGCGGCCCGGCGACCTGTTCGCCGCGCTGCCCGGCACGCGGGTGCACGGCGCCGACTTCGCCGCCCAGGCCGTCGAGCACGGCGCGGTGGCCGTGCTGACCGACGCCGAGGGCGCGGAGAAGGTCCACGGCGTGCCCGTGCTGGTGCACCCGGACCCCCGCGCGGTGCTGGGACGGCTCGCGTCACGGGTCTACGGCGACCCGTCCACCAAGCTCGCCGTGTGGGGCGTGACCGGCACGTCCGGCAAGACCACCACCAGCTACATGATCGACTCGGCGCTGCGCGCGGCCGGCCGCACCACCGGCCTCATCGGCACGGTGGAGACGCGCGTCGCGGGCGACCGCCTCGACAGCGCCCTGACCACCCCCGAGGCCCCGGACCTCCAGGCGTTGCTGGCCGTGATGGTCGAGTGCGGCACCACGGACGTGGCCATGGAGGTCTCCAGCCACGCGCTGCGCCTGGGCCGGGTCGGCGGCGTCGGGTTCGCGGTCGGCGCGTTCACCAACCTCTCGCAGGACCACCTGGACTTCCACCCGGACATGGAGGACTACTTCCGGACCAAGGCCGAGCTGTTCGACGGCCGGGCCCGCACCGAGGTGGTCTGCGTGGACGGCGAGTGGGGTCCGCGCCTGGTCAAGGACGCCACCGTCACGGTCGCGACCACCAAGCCCGCAGACTGGACGGCCACCGACGTCACCGTCTCGGCCACGGGCGAGCAGACGTTCACCGCGCACGGCCCGGACGGCGTCACGCTCGACGTGCGGCTCAGCCTGCCCGGTGACTTCAACGTCGCCAACGCCCTGCTCGCCATCGCCTGCCTGCGCTCCCAGGGCGTCGACCTCGACGCCATCCGCGACGGCCTGCGCGACGTCCAGGTGCCCGGCCGCATGCAGCGCGTGGACGAGGGCCAGGACTTCACCGCCGTCGTGGACTACTCGCACAAGCCCGCCGCCGTCGCGCTCGCCCTCGACGCCGTCCGCGCCCGCGCCACCGGCCGGGTCATCACGGTCCTGGGTTGCGGCGGTGACCGCGACACGGCCAAGCGCCCCCTGATGGGCGAGGAGGCCGCGCGCCGCAGCGACGTCCTGGTCGTCACCGACGACAACCCGCGCAGCGAGGACCCGGCCGTGATCCGGGCCGCGATGCTGCACGGCGCGCTGGCCGTGCCGGACGACGAGCGCGGCGAGGTCGTGGAGGTCGGCGACCGCCGTCGCGCCATCGAGCACGCCGTGTCCCTCGCGCGCACCGGCGACGTCGTCGTGGTCGCGGGCAAGGGCCACGAGACCGGCCAGGAGGTCGCGGGTGTCGTGCACCCGTTCTCCGACGTGGACGCACTGACCGAAGCGATCAGAGGAGCCACCCGGTGATCCAGCTCAGCCTCGCCGAGATCGCCGAGGTCGTCGGCGGCACCCTGCACCAGGCCACCGGCGACGAGGTCGTCACCGGCAGCGTCGAGTTCGACACCCGCGAGGTGACGCCCGGCGGCCTGTTCCTGGCGCTGCCCGGCGCCCGGGTCGACGGCCACGACTTCGCCGCCGCCGCCGTCGCCCGGGGCGCGGTCGGTGTGCTGGCGGGCCGCGCGGTCGACGCCCCCGCCGTCATCGCGCCCCCCGTCGACCGGGAGGCCGGCAACGCCTACGTGCTGTCCGGCGACACCGACGGCGCGGGCGCGGCCGTGCTGGCGGCGCTGGCCAAGCTCGCCCGGCACGTCACCGACCGGTTGGAGAACCTGACCGTCATCGGCGTGACGGGCTCGTCCGGCAAGACCTCCACCAAGGACCTCATCGCCCAGGTGCTCGCACCGCTCGGCGAGACCATCGCGCCACCGGGGTCGTTCAACAACGAGCTCGGCCACCCGTGGACGGCGTTGCGCGCCGACGAGGACACCCGGTTCCTGGTGCTGGAGCTCAGCGCCCGCGGCATCGGGCACATCGCCGAGCTGTGCAAGGTCGCCGTGCCGCGGGTCGGCGCGGTGCTGAACGTCGGCAGCGCCCACGTCGGCGAGTTCGGCTCGCGGGAGAACATCGCCCTGGCCAAGGGCGAGCTGGTCGAGGCGCTGTCCGAGGACGGCATCGCCGTGCTCAACGCCGACGACCCGCTCGTCGCGGGCATGGCCGACCGCACGAAGGCCAAGGTGGTCCTCGTCGGCGAGAACCCGTCCGCGCAGGTCCGCGCCAAGGACATCGTGCTGGACGAGCAGGCCCGCGCCCGGTTCACGCTCGTCGCGCCCCAGGGCGAGGCGGAGGTGCGCCTGGCCGTCCACGGCCCGCACCAGGTCGGCAACGCCCTCACCGCCGCCGCGATCGCGCTGGAGCTCGGCGCGACGCCGGAGCAGGTCGCGGCGAGCCTCGGCAACGCCGAACGGGTCTCCGCGCATCGCATGGCGGTCTCCGAACGTCCTGACGGTGTGACGGTCATCAACGACGCGTACAACGCCAACCCGGAGTCGGTGCGCGCGGCGCTGAAGTCGCTCGCGACGATCTCCCGGTCCGCGACGCCCGCCCGCCGCAGCTGGGCGGTGCTGGGCCCGATGGCCGAGCTGGGCGCGGACTCGATCCGCGCGCACGACGAGATCGGCCGGCTCGCGGTCCGCCTGGACATCAACAAGCTGGTCGTGGTCGGACAGGACGCCCGCGCGATGCACCAAGGGGCGCACCTGGAAGGATCTTGGGGCGAAGAAGCGATTCTGGTGCCCGACGTGACGGCGGCCGTCGAGCTGCTGCGCGACCAGGTGCGGCCCGGTGACGTCGTCCTGGTGAAGGCATCCAACTCATACGGCCTGTGGCGGGTTGCCGAGGCTCTCCTGGAGGCGGGCAGCAAGTGAAGAGCATCCTGATCGCGGCGGCCATCGCCCTGATCACGTCGATCATGCTGACGCCGTACCTGATCAAGATCTTCTCCCGGCAGGGTTTCGGCCAGGAGATCCGCGAAGAGGGGCCGCAGAGCCACAAGACCAAGCGCGGCACGCCCACCATGGGTGGCGTCGCGATCCTGGTCGCGATGTGGGCGGGCTACCTCGGCGCGCACCTGGTGAACTCCATGTCGGCGTCCGCGCAGGACCAGACGCCCAGCGCGTCCGGCCTGCTGGTGCTGATGCTGACCACGTCGCTGGGCATCGTCGGCTTCCTCGACGACTTCATCAAGATCCGCAAGCAGCGCAACCTGGGCCTGAACAAGACCGCGAAGCTCGTCGGCCAGTTCGTCGCCACGATCATCTTCGCGGTGCTGGTGATGCAGTTCCCGAACAAGGAGGGGTTCACCCCCGCCTCGGTGCACCTGTCGTTCGTCCGTGACATCACGGTGGTGTCGTTCGGCGTCGTCGGGTTCGTGGTGTTCTGCTACGCCGCGATCAGCGCCTGGTCCAACGCCGTGAACCTGACCGACGGCCTCGACGGCCTGGCCGGCGGCACGTCCGCGATGGTGCTCGGCACCTACGTGGTGATCAGCTTCTGGCAGTTCCGCTACAACTGCTCGAACCTGCTCGTGGCCGGCTGCTACGACGTGCGCGACCCGCTGGACCTGGCGCTGGTGGCCGCCGCCGCGATGGCCGGCTGCATCGGCTTCCTGTGGTGGAACGCCGCGCCCGCCAAGATCTTCATGGGTGACACGGGCTCGCTCGCGCTGGGCGGCCTGGTCGCCGGCCTGTCCATCGCCACCCGCACCGAGCTGCTGATGGTCGTCATCGGCGGTCTGTTCGTGGTCGAGGCGCTGTCGGTGGTGCTCCAGGTCGCGGTGTTCCGCACGTCGAGACGGCGGTTGTTCCGCATGGCGCCGTTCCACCACCACTTCGAACTCGCCGGGTGGGCGGAAACCACGGTGATCATCCGGTTCTGGCTGCTCGCGGGCATGTGCTGCATGCTCGGGCTCGGCCTGTTCTACAGCGAGTGGCTGACCGCGGTCGAGAGCTGACGATGGGATTCCTCGCAGGTCGTCACGTCCTCGTGGCCGGCGCCGGGGTGACCGGTAGGTCCGCGGCGGAGGCGTTGCTGGCGGCGGACGCGGTCGTCACGGTGACCGACGGCTCGGCCGACCGGCTCGCCGCGCTGGAACAGCTCCTGCCCGGCGTGACGCTGACCCCCGGGCTGGTGTCGCCGCCCTCGGGGACGGACCTGGTCGTGACCAGCCCCGGGTGGCGGCCGTCCAGCCCGCTGCCGGCTGCGGCGACGGCGGCGGGGATCGAGGTGATCGGCGAGGTCGAGCTGGCCTGGCGGATGGGCCTGGAGCTGGCCGACCCGCCGACGTGGCTCGCGGTGACCGGGACGAACGGCAAGACCACGACGGTCGGGATGCTGGAGTCGATCCTGCGCGCGGCGGGCATCGACGCGGTGGCGTGCGGGAACGTCGGGCTGCCCGTGGTGGACGCGCTGCTGGCCGGGCGGCGGGTGCTGGCGGTGGAGCTGTCGAGCTTCCAGCTGCACTGGTCGCCGTCCGTGCGGCCGTTCGCCGGGGTGCTGCTGAACCTGGCCGAGGACCACCTGGACTGGCACGGCACGTTCGAGGCGTACGCGACGGCGAAGGCCGGCGTGCTGACCGGTGAGGTCGCCGTCGGCGGGGTGGACGACCCCGTGGTGGCGGAGCTGCTGGCCGCCTCCCCGGCCGCCGCGCACGTCGGGTTCACCCTCGGGTCGCCGGAGGAAGGCCAGCTCGGGGTGCTCGACGGGCAGTTGGTCGACCGGGCGTTCGGGCCGTCCGACGAGGTGCTGCTGCCGGTCGCCGACGTTCATCCCGGTGGACCTCCCGGTATCGCCGACGCCCTCGCGGCGGCGGCTCTGGCCCGTGCGCACGGCGTGTCCGCGGCGGCGGTGGCCCAGGGGTTGCGCGACTTCACGCCGGGCGCGCACCGGGCCGTGCTCGTGGCGACGGTGGACGGGGTTTCGTACGTCAACGATTCGAAGGCCACCAACCCCCACGCGGCGGCGGCGTCGTTGCGGTCGCATGGGAGCGTCGTGTGGTTGGCCGGTGGGCTGCTCAAGGGCGCGTCGGTGGACGAGCTGGTGCGGGATGAGGGTCATCGGCTGCGCGGGGCGGTGCTGATCGGCGCGGACCGTTCGGTGATCGCGTCGGCGCTGGCCCGGCACGTGCCGTCGGTGCCCGTGGTGGTGTTGGACGAGGGCTCCATGGCCGACGCCGTGCGCGAGGCCCGTGCGATGGCGAAGCCGGGGGACGCCGTGGTGCTCGCCCCGGCCGCCGCGTCGATGGACATGTTCACCGACTACGCCCACCGCGGTCAGGCGTTCACCGACGCGGTGCTGGACATCGCCGGTCACGCCGAGTAGATGCTGTCCGGGTCCTTCAGGTAGGCGTGGCCGGAGTCGATCACGGCGCACGGCCAGGCGGTGCGGCAGGCGGGGCAGTCGCCGGAGGCGTCGGCTTTGTGCGTGGCGAGGGTGGCGCGCAGGGCGGCGACCAGGCGGGGGACTTCGGTGCGTGCGACGGCGAGGACGGTCTCGTCGTCGGTGTCGTGCTCGTTGGTGAGCAGCTCGACGGTGTCCAGGTAGCCGAGCATGTCCTGGTTCAGCAGGTGGTGGGCGCGAGCGAGCGCAGCGGAGATCATGGGGCAAAGGTGCACCTCATCGGGCCGCAGTGCAACACGGCAATCTGCGTATCCGCAGAAGTTCACCCGATCAGTGGGCCTGATCCCCGCTACTGTCGCCCCATGCCGCAGAACCAAGGCCCGGGAGTCCGGCGGCGCGTCCTCGCGAGCGCGCTGACCCAGCTCCGTGAGGAGGCAGGGCTCGACTTCGATGACGTGGTCGAGAACCTGGGTTACTCGAAGTCGAAGATCAGCCGCATCGAATCGGCGTACACCGGTGTGTCCATAGTAGACACCCGGGCGCTGGCCGAGCTCTACGGGGCGACTCCCGAGAAGACCGCTTGGCTGTTGCGGCTGGCCAAGGTCGCCAAGAAGCGCGGCTGGTGGCACGTGTACGGCGATGTCCTGTTCGACTGGTTCTCCGAGTACGTGGTCCTGGAGTCCGAGGCCACGGCGGTCAACATCTTCGAGATCGACCTCATCCCGGGCCTGTTCCAAACGCCGGCCTATGCCCGCTGGGTGATGAGGGCATACGCACCTGATGCGACCGATGAGGTCATCGACAAGCGCGCCGAGCTGCGCCAGACGCGACAACGTCGGGTTGAAGACGGTTCGCTGTCGGTTTGGGCGATTCTCGATGAAGCTTCGCTTCGCCGGATCGTCGGCGACCGGGAGGTACATGAGGCTCAGCTCGCCCACCTGCTCAAGCTGGCCGAACTGCCGAACGTGACGCTCCAAGCGCTGCCCTTCGGCAAGGGGCAGCACATGGCGATGGGTACCGCCTTCCACCTGCTGAAGTTCGTCGACTTCCCGAGTGTGGTCTACATCGACAACCTGACCGGCGGGCTCTATTTGGACGAGGAGGCCGAGGTCGAGCGGTATAGCCTGGTGTTGGATCATCTGCGTGCCACGGCGCTCGACCCGCAGGAGTCGGTTGCGCTGATCAGGCGGGTGATCGAAGACCTCTAGCCTGCCTGAGGAGAACGCGATGTGGTCGGATTGGCGCAAGGGCAGCCGGAGCAATGGCGCTGGCGCGTGTGTCGAGGTGGCCGTGTGGCGAAAGAGCAGCCGTAGCAACGGTACGGGCAACTGCGTTGAAGTGGCCGTTTCGGCCGACGCGTTCCGGGTCCGGGACAGCAAGAACGCCGCCGGGCCGGTCCTGGAGTTCGACGGCCGGGCCATGGCGAGCTTCCTGGCCGGCGTGAAGCGGCACGGCTAGCGGGCTGGGTCTAGTCGGTCGCCTTGGGGTGCGCGCCGGCGTACTGCACCCACACGGTTCGCTTGTCCACGTCCAACAGGTACCAGATGCGGTCACCGCCGGTCACCTCGATCTGCCAGCGGGGCAAGGATCGGCCGCCTTGCGTGCCGGTGGCCAGTCCGCCCTTGAGCTGGTGGTGCCGGTTGGTGGGCTTGCCCCGTCCGGGACCGGGATCGTGGCGCATGACGTCCCAGGCCCTGCGCAAGTTCTCCTCCGCCCGGGTTTCCAGGTCGTGCCAGCCCTTGATCGCGTCATTGGTGGCGAAGCGGATGCGCCACTCCGCGCCCACGGTCGGCGGGGCGACCGGGTCGCCTTTCTTCGGGCTCACGTGGAAGCTGCTCCTGGTGCGGGAACGTCACCGTGGTCCTCGCCGTCCTGCTGCAGCATCACGAGGAGCCGCGGATCGGCGTGCACCTCGGCGGTGTGCTGCCACTCGCTGATGAGCTGCGTGACCGGAGCCGGGGTGCCCAACGAGTCGGCCGCCTCCAACGTTTCCACCAGCTCCACGACGAACGCCTGCATGTCCTCGCGCGGCAGGAATCGCACCCAAGGGAACGCCTTGGGCATCACGTCTGTGACGAGTTCCCGAACGCTCTCGCTGTGCTGCATCAGAGCCACGAAGAGGGCGGTCGTGGTCGAGATGACCTCGCGCACCTCTTCGGCCCTGCTGACCGTGGTGAGCACCAGGTCCTCTTCATCACCGCGGCGGTGCACGAGCAGCGTCCGGCTCGGCGACTCCTGGAGCTTGCGCACGGAGTCGGCCGGCTTGTTCGACAGGTCGCTGAAGTTGATCTCGGACGCCGGTATGGGCATAGTTGCAAACTACCTTGAAACTCGCAGTGGTGTCATCTACCTGCACGGGTGATCGACCGTGATCGCGGTCGCGTTGGGCGACACGCGGCCGATTGGCGGGTTTCGCCGGGCCGCGCGGGAGACGATGGGCGCATGACTGCGGTGGACCGGAAGCCGGTGGGGGAGCGACCGCCCAGGGCGCAGCGCAAGCGCGCGGTCGCGGTGCGGACGTCGTTGACCGCTTGGCTCGGCCGTCCGCTGGCGGACTTCCACCTGCTGCTCGCGATCTTCGGCGTGCTGACCGTGCTCGGCCTGATCATGGTGCTGTCCGCGTCCGCGCCGGGCGAGGTGGCGGTGGGCGCGTCGGCCTACAGCGTGTTCAAGAAGCAACTGCTGTACGTGGGTGTCGGCGCGATCGTCTTCCTCGTCGTCCTGCGCATACCGCTGCGCACGATCCGGCACGGCAGCACGATGGCGATGCTGGTCTGCGTGATCCTCCTGGTCCTCGTCCTCACCCCGCTCGGGACGACCGACTTCGGCGCGCAGTCCTGGTTCAAGGTCGGACCGGCCTCGTTCCAGCCGATCGAACCGGCCAAGCTCGCCCTCGCCCTGTGGGGCGCGCACGTCCTGGTCACCAAGCGCGCCCTGCTGGACCAGTACCGGCACCTGCTGGTCCCGGTCGTCCCGGTGGCGATGCTGGTGTTCGCGCTGGTGATGCTGCAACCCGACCTCGGCGGGACGATCACGCTCGGTGTCGTGCTGATCAGCCTGCTGTGGTTCGTCGGCGCGCCGGCGCGGATCTTCGGGATCATCGCGATCGGCGCGGTCACCGGCGCGCTGGTGCTGGCGCTCGGCGCGGACTACCGGCTGGAACGCGTGCAGACCTTCCTGAACCCGGAGGCGGACCCGCAGGGCTCGGGCCTCCAGGCGTTGCAGGCGATGTACGCGCTGGCGGAGGGCGGGTTCTTCGGCAAGGGCCTCACCAACGGCAGCTCGAAGTGGCGCTACCTGCCGAACGTGCACAGCGACTTCATCTTCGCCGTCATCGGCGAGGAGCTGGGCTTCATCGGCTGCGTGCTGGTGCTGGGCCTGTTCGCCCTGCTCACCGTGGTCGGCCTGCGGATCGCGGCGCGCAACACCGACCCGTGGATCCGCATCGTGTCCGCGACCCTGACGGTGTGGCTGGTCGCGCAGGCCGCGATCAACATCGGCTACGTCGTGCGGTTGCTGCCGGTCACCGGCATCACGTTGCCGATGATCTCCTCCGGCGGCACGTCGGTCGTCACCACGATGTTCGTCTTCGGCATCCTCGCCAACTGCGCGCGGCACGAGCCGGAAGCGGTCTCGGCGTTGCGGTCGCTCGGGCCAGGTCGGGTGGGCGGGGTGCTGAAGCTGCCCGCGCCCGTGGTCTACAAGCCGCCGCCCAAGCGCCGCCCCGTGCGACCGTCACCGCCGCCCCGCACGCGCAAGGCCGCGCCCCCGCCCGTGGACGAGCGGAGGATGGCCGGCCGTCACGCTCCGCCGTCGGAGTACCGTCGTCGCGAATCCCGAAAGGCCGGCCAGGACCGGGACGCGCGGTCCAGGCGGCGTGACGGGCGTTAGCGGTACCGGTGTGAGCGGTACATCGACGCGAGGAGGAAATGCGTGACCGGGGTTCCCCAGCAGGCCGGACCGTGCGTGGTGGTCGCCGGAGGCGGCACCGCCGGGCACATCGAGCCAGCCCTGGCCCTGGCCGACGCGGTCATGCGGCTTCGGCCCGACGCGCGGGTCGTCGCGCTCGGCACGGAGCGCGGCCTGGAGACCAGGCTCGTGCCCGCCCGCGGCTACCCGCTGGAGCTGATCCCGCCGGTGCCGATGCCGCGCAAGCCGACGCCCGATCTGCTCAAGCTGCCGCTGCGGGTCCGCGGCGCGGTGAAGCACACGCGCGAGGTGCTGGAACGGGTCCGCGCGGACGTCGTGGTCGGCTTCGGCGGCTACGTCGCGCTGCCCGCCTACCTCGCCGCCCGCGGCCGGGTGCCGATCGTGGTGCACGAGGCCAACGCCAAGGCCGGCCTGGCCAACAAGGTCGGCGCGAAGTTCGCCGAACGGGTCGCCGCCGCCGTGCCCGACTCGGGCCTGACCGACGCCGAGATCATCGGCATCCCGCTGCGCTACTCGATCACCTCGCTCAAGCGCGCCGAGCTGCGCCAGCAGGCCCGCGCCCACTTCGGGCTGCACCCGACCGCGCCGACGCTGCTGGTGTTCGGCGGGTCGCAGGGCGCGCGGTCGATCAACAACGCCGTGTCGGGCGCCGCGCCCGCGTTCGCCCAGGCCGGCATCGCGGTGCTGCACGCGCACGGCCCCAAGAACACCGTCGCGGTGCAGTCGGTGCCCGGTGCGCCGCCGTACGTGCCGGTGCCCTACCTGGACCGGATGGACCTGGCCTACGCGGCGGCCGACGCGGTGCTGTGCCGGTCCGGCGCGATGACCGTGGCCGAGGTGTCCGCCGTCGGCCTGCCCGCGGTGTTCGTGCCGCTGCCGATCGGCAACGGCGAGCAGTCGCTCAACGCGGGCCCCGTGGTCGCCGCGGGCGGCGGTCTGCTGGTGCCCGACGACCAGCTGACGCCGGAGTGGATCTCGGCGAACGTCGTCCCGCTGGTGTCCGACCGCAACCGGCTGGCCGCGATGACCACGGCCACGCTGAGCACCGGCCACCGCGAGGCGGACGAGGTGCTGGCCCGCATGGTGCTCGAGGTGATCAAGAAGTGAGCAACGTCCTGGACCGAGTGCACCTCGTCGGCATCGGCGGGGCGGGTATGAGCGGCATCGCGCGGATCCTCCTGGCCCGGGGCGCGCAGGTGTCCGGCTCGGACGCCAAGGACTCGCGCACGGTGCTGGCGCTGCGGGCGCAGGGCGCGGCGATCGCGATCGGCCACGCCGGCGCGAACCTCGACCAGCTGCCCGGCGGACCGACCGCGGTCGTGGTGTCCACCGCGATCCGCGAGGACAACCCGGAGCTGGTGGAGGCGCGCGCCCGCGGCGCGGTCGTGCTGCGGCGGGCCGAAGCGCTGGCCGCGCTGATGCTCGACCACCGGGTGGCCTGCGTCGCCGGCACGCACGGCAAGACGTCCACCACCTCGATGCTCACCGTCGCCTTGCAGCACTGCCGCATGGACCCGTCGTTCGCGATCGGCGGCGACCTCAACGAGTCCGGCGCGAACGCCCACCAGGGCACCGGTGGAGTGTTCGTCGCCGAGGCCGACGAGAGCGACGGCTCGTTCCTCTACTTCTCGCCGTCGGTCGCGGTCGTGACCAACGTCGAGGCCGACCACCTCGACCACCACGGCACCGTCGAGGCGTACGTGGCGGTGTTCGACTCGTTCCTGGAGCGCATCCGGCCCGACGGCGTGCTGATCGCGTGCGCGGACGACCCGGGCTCGGCGGCGCTGGCCGAACGGGCCGCCAAGCTCGGCATCCGGGTCCGCGCGTACGGCCGCACGGCCACCGGCCCCGGCTCGGTCCGCCTGGTCGACTACCGGCCCGCCGACTCCGGCGGTGTGGCCAGGGTCGAGCTGGACGGCGAGGTGCTGGACGTGCGCGTCGCCGTGCCCGGCGAGCACATGGCGGGCAACGCCATCGCCGCCCTGATCGCCGCGCTGGAACTGGGCGCGGACCGCGAGGGCGTGCTGGCGGGGCTGGCCGCGTTCGGCGGGGTGCGGCGGCGGTTCGAGTTCAAGGGCCAGGCCAGGGGCGTGCGGGTCTACGACGACTACGCCCACCACCCCACCGAGGTCGCCGCCCAGATCGCCGCGGCCCGACCGGTCGCGGGCGACGGCAAGCTGGTCGTGGTGTTCCAGCCGCACCTGTACTCGCGGACCCGGCTGTTCGCCGAGGAGTTCGCCGCCGCGCTCAGCACGGCCGACGCGGTCGTGGTGCTCGACGTGTACGGCGCACGCGAGGAGCCGGAGCCGGGCGTCAGCGGGGCGCTGCTGTCGGGCCTGGTGTCGCTGGACGTCGGCAAGGTCGTCTACGAGCCGTCGTTCGACCGCGTGCCCGCGCTGGTCGCGAGCATGGTCTCGGAAGGCGACCTGGTGGTGACCATGGGCGCGGGCGACGTGACCATGCTCGGGCCGGAGATCGTCGGGGAACTGGACAAGGCATGAGCACGCAGGCGCCGCGTCGTCGTTCGGGCGGGGCCCACCCGGGTCCCCGCCCGGCGGCGGCGCGCCGCCGCCCGTCCCGCCGACCCACGCGGGCCGACCTGTACCGGCGCAAGGTGGTCCGCCGCCGGGTGGGCGCGATCCTCGGCATGCTCGTGGTGACCGTCGTCGTCTGCACGGTCTGGTTCACGCCCGCGCTCGGCGTCCGCGACGTCGAGGTGCTGGGCACCGCCAACCTGACCGGCGACGAGGTCCGCGCCGCCGCCGCGATCGAACCCGGCACGCCGCTGGTGCGGCTGGACGTCGACGCGGTCGCCGCGCGGGTCCGCGCACTGCCGCGCGTCGCCGGCGTCGAGGTGGAACGGGTCGTGCCCGGCACCGTGCGGCTCACCGTGGACGAGCGCGAACCGGTCGCCGTGATCAAGGTCCCCGAAGGGGTGCACCTGGTCGACGTGACAGGCAAGGACTACGCGACCGCCGTGCAGCCGCCGGACGGGCTGCCGGAGCTGAAGGTGACGCCGGACGCGCTCCCCGCGGCGGTGGCCGTGCTCACGCAGGTCCCCGAGTCGTTGCGCCAGGACGTGCTCAGCGTCACCGCGGACTCGCCGTCGGACGTCCGGCTGACCCTGGCCGGTGGCCGCGAGGCGCGCTGGGGCTCGCCCGCCGACACCGCTCGCAAGGCCGCCGTGCTGGAAGTGCTGCTGACCCGCAAGGGCAGCGTGTTCGACGTGTCCAGCCCAGAGCTGCCGACCGTCTCCTAAACACCGCGACGCGGTGAAACCCGCCACAGGACGTATCCGCGAAAGTCCGTCGTCCTGCCGCCGTCCCCCGGTGATACTTCGACGATGACGCAGACCCCGGTGGACAACCGGATCGAACTCCCGTACTCCGGCGACGAACGCGCGCTGCTGTGCGGGTTCCTCGACTTCCTGCGCGGGACCATCGAGTTCAAGTGCGCCGGGCTGTCGGACGCCGACGCGGCCCGTTCGGTGCTCCCGTCGCAGCTCAACACGGCTGCGGGCATTGTCAAGCACCTGCGCTGGGTCGAGCACTACTGGTTCGAGGTGGCGCTGTCGGGACGGCCGTCGCGCGCCCCCTACACCCGCGAGGACCCGGACGCCGATTGGCGCATCGAGCCGGGCGAGACGATCTCGGGATTGATCGCCGACTACGCTGAGCAGTGCGCGGTGAGTCGGGAACTCGTCGCGGGCCTCGACCTCGACCACGAGGTGGTGTTCCGCGGGGACAAGCGGCTTTCGGCGCGCTGGGTGCTGATCCACATGATCGAGGAAACGGGTCGGCACGCGGGGCACCTGGACGTGGTGCGGGAACTGCTCGACGGGGTGACCGGCGAGTAGAGACCGCTCACCCGGTCAGGACACAACACGGCGTGGCTGCTGGACCGAGGCATTCGCGATGCATAACGTCCAGCAGGAACATACGGGGTTGACATAACTCTGAACCTCTGGTTGAGAGTTTCAATCCGGGTGGAGATCCGTCCGGGCTGTGACACCGGTGGTCATCCACTCCAGCACATGAGCACGGACACGATCAGGAAGGCGGACCGATGACGCCCCCGCACAACTACCTCGCGGTGATAAAGGTCGTCGGCATCGGCGGTGGCGGTGTCAACGCCGTCAACCGCATGATCGAGGTCGGGCTCAAGGGCGTCGAGTTCATCGCGGTGAACACCGACGCCCAGGCGCTGCTCATGTCGGACGCCGACGTGAAGCTCGACATCGGCCGCGAACTCACCCGCGGCCTCGGTGCAGGCGCCAATCCCGAAGTCGGCCACAAGGCCGCCGAAGACCACCGCGAGGAGATCGAGGAAGTCCTCAAGGGCGCGGACATGGTGTTCGTGACCGCGGGCGAGGGCGGTGGCACGGGCACCGGTGGCGCGCCCGTGGTCGCCTCGATCGCCCGCAAGCTCGGCGCGCTGACCATCGGTGTGGTCACGCGACCGTTCTCGTTCGAGGGCAAGCGCCGCGCCAAGCAGGCCGAGGAGGGCATCCAGGCGCTGCGCAACGAGTGCGACACCCTCATCGTGATCCCGAACGACCGGCTGCTCCAGCTCGGCGACATCGGCGTCTCGCTGATGGACGCGTTCCGCTCCGCGGACGAGGTGCTGCTGTCCGGTGTCCAGGGCATCACCGACCTGATCACGACCCCCGGTCTGATCAACCTCGACTTCGCCGACGTCAAGTCGGTCATGTCCGGCGCCGGCAGCGCGTTGATGGGCATCGGCTCGGCGCGCGGCGAGGGCAGAGCGGTCCAAGCCGCGCAGAAGGCCATCAACTCGCCGTTGCTGGAAGCGTCGATGGAGGGTGCGCACGGCGTGCTGCTCTCGATCGCCGGTGGCAGCGACCTCGGGTTGTTCGAGATCAACGAGTCGGCCTCGCTGGTGCAGGAGGCGGCGCACCCGGACGCGAACATCATCTTCGGCACGGTCATCGACGACTCGCTCGGTGACGAGGTCCGGGTGACGGTGATCGCGGCGGGTTTTGACAGCGGCGGGCCGACGCACAAGAAGCTGGAGCCGCAAGCCCTGTCCAGCCCGCCGCGGGGCACGCCGGTCGCCACGGCCACGGCGGGGCAGGTCAACCAGCAGCCGGTCCAGCAGGTCCAGCAGCCGCAGCCGGTGCAGCAGGTGCCGCAGCCGGTGCCGGTGCAGCAGGTGGAGCAGCCGGTCGTGCCGCCGAGGCCGACCGTGCCGCAGCAGCCGCAGGCCGGCCAGGGCAACGGCCAGTCGCCCTACGCCACGCCGCAGCCGACCATGCCGCGGTCGTTGACGCCGGGCGTGCCGGGGAGCGGCAGCGGTTCGCTGCCGAACCGGGCCGTGCCGGTG
Source organism: Actinosynnema sp. NPDC091369 (assembly GCF_044757065.1). NCBI lineage: Bacteria > Bacillati > Actinomycetota > Actinomycetes > Pseudonocardiales > Pseudonocardiaceae > Actinosynnema > Actinosynnema sp. NPDC091369. Next base: position 685,389 of record NZ_JBIVUG010000003.1, read on the forward strand.
ACCGACGACCCCGACGACGAGGTCGACGTCCCCCCCTTCATGCGCCGCTGACCCGAGAGTCGAACGCTCGCGTCCCGCGAGTCGAACCTCCAGGACCCCCGAGTTCCACGTTCAGGACGGCACCCGCCGACGCGAACGTGGAACTCGGGGGTCCTGAGCGTTCGACACGCGGGTCCTGAAGGTTCGACTCGCGGGTCTGGGAAGCTTGGGGGGTGCGCATCCGTCGTGTCGTGACCACCCGCGAAGGCGGCGTGTCGAAAGCCCCGTACGACTCCTTCAACCTCGGTGACCACGTCGGCGACGACCCGGCCGCCGTCGAGGCCAACCGCAAGCGGCTCGCCGAGGGCATCGGGCTCGAACCGGACCGGCTGGTCTGGATGGAACAGGTCCACGGCCGCACGGTCGGCGTCGTGGACGGGCCGGTGACCGAGCCGCTGGAGGCCACGGACGCCGTGGTGACCACGCAGGAACGCCTCGGGCTCGTCGTGCTCACGGCGGACTGCGTGCCGGTGCTGCTGGGCGACCCCGAAGCAGGGGTGATCGCCGCCGTCCACGCCGGACGGGTCGGCGCACGGGTCGGCGTCGTCCCGGCCACCCTGGACCGCATGGTCGAGCTCGGTGCGCACAGGGAGAACGTCGAGGTGCTGCTCGGGCCCGCCGTCTGCGGCCAGTGCTACGAGGTCCCGGCCGCCATGCGCGACGACGTCGAGAAGCACCTGCCCGGTAGCGCCGCCAAGACCCGGTCCGGCAAGCCCGCCCTCGACCTGCGCGCGGGCATCTGGCAGCAGCTCGCCGACGCGGGCGTGAGCCGGATCGGCGTCGACCCCCGCTGCACGGTCGAGGAGAAGTCCCTGTTCAGCCACCGCCGCGACCCGGGAACGGGACGGCTCGCGGGTGTCATCTGGATGGAGTCGTGAACCGGCGCGAAGAGCTGGCCCTGTCGCTGGCCGAGGTCGAGGACCGCATCGCCAGGGCCTGCGCGGCCGTCGGCCGGTCGCGCGACGAGGTCGAGCTGCTGGCCGTCACCAAGACGTTCCCGGCGGAGGACGTCGCGATCCTCAGCGACCTCGGCCTCACCGCGTTCGCCGAGAACCGGGACCAGGAGGCGAGCCGCAAGACCGCCGAGTTCGCCGAGCTCCGCCCGGACGCGACGGCCACGTGGCACATGGTCGGCTCGCTCCAGCGCAACAAGGCCAAGTCCGTCCTGCGCTGGGCCGACCGGATCGACACCGTCGACTCCGCCCGGCTCGCCGACGCCATCGCGAAGGCCGCCACCGAACCCACCGAGGTGCTCGTCCAGGTCAGCATCGACGGCGACGAGACCCGTGGCGGTCACCCGATCGGTGACCTTCCGCGACTGGCCGATCACGTAGCTCGTTCGAGTGAACTTATTCTGCGGGGTGTGATGACCGTCGCACCCCTTGGGATGTCTCCACAGCAGGCGTTTGCTGCTCTATATGAAGCGGTAACCCGCTTGCGGGTCGATCATCCCGATGCCACCGTGATCTCGGCGGGGATGAGCGGTGACCTGGAGGATGCGATAGCGCACGGATCCACGTGCGTGCGTGTCGGAACAGCGTTGCTGGGCAGCCGGAGACTAGCCTCGCCGTAACTGTCTGGAACCTCTGGGACGGCCGCGACGTCCTTCGGGTAGGGATCTCGGCGGAGGAAGGGCTCGAGCCATGAGCGGGTTTCACAAGCTGAAGGCCTACTTCGGGATGGTTCCCGCCGAGTACGCCGACGACCCGGCCGCCTACGAGGACGACCGGCGCTACGCGGACTACCGGTCCGAGTACGCCGACTCGGACGACTACGAGCCGTACCCGGAGCAGCGCACGGCCCGTCGCCGCTCGTTCAACGGCTACCGGGCCGAGCTGGACGACGCGGACGGCTACGAGCCGGAGCGCGGCGCCCGCCCGCGCCGGCCGTGGACCCCGGACACCCACGGTGCGCTGGCCGTGGAGCCGCAGCGCGAGCCCGCGAGCAGGCTGCGGCCCGCCCCGGAGCCGGCGAGCACCCCCCTCGGCCGCATCACCACGCTGCATCCGCGCAGCTACAACGAGGCGCGGACGATCGGCGAGCACTACCGCGACGGCACGCCGGTGATCATGAACCTCACCGACATGGACGACGCGGACGCCAAGCGGCTGGTGGACTTCGCGGCCGGGCTGGCGTTCGCGCTGCGCGGCTCGATCGACAAGGTCACCAACAAGGTGTTCCTTCTCTCACCGCCCAACATCGACGTCACGGCGGAGGACCGCAGGCGACTCGCGGAGGGCGGGTTCCTCAACCAGGGCTGAGTGGTGGCACAGTTGAGCATGTGGATGCCCTCTGGCTCGTGGTCTACTACGTGTTGTTCTCGTTCTGGCTGCTGCTCACGGCGCGTGTCGTCGTGGAGCTCGTCCGTAGTTTCGCCAGGGGATGGCGGCCTGCGGGCGGGGTCGCGGTGGCGCTTGAGACCGTCTACACCGTGACCGATCCTCCGGTCCGCTTGCTGCGTCGGATCATCCCGACCGTGCGGATCGGCGGCATCGGACTGGACTTGTCCATTATTGTGCTGTTGCTGGTCGTTATCATTCTGATGCGAGTAGCCGATCCCAGGTGAGGGGACCAGGGATGTCCACAGCCCAGGAGTGCGTGAGGTGATCTGATGCCGTTGACCCCCGCGGACGTGCACAACGTCGCGTTCAGCAAGCCGCCGATTGGCAAGCGGGGCTACAACGAGGACGAGGTGGACGCGTTCCTCGACCTGGTTGAGGGCGAACTGGCCCGCCTGATCGAGGAGAACAACGACCTGCGCCAGCAGGTCGAGCAGCTCGACCAGCAGGTCGAGACCGCGCGTGCCGACCTCGAAGACGCCCGGGCGAAGGTTGCCGCAGGCGTCGGCCCGAGCCGCGTCGTGGACGAGCCCCGCAGGCTCGCACCGGTGCCGCCCCCTTCGGCGCTGGAGCAGACCTCGCCCGGCGGTGGTGGCGACCACCACGTCCAGGCCGCGAAGGTCCTGGGCCTGGCCCAGGAGATGGCCGACCGGCTCACCGGTGAGGCCAAGGCCGAGGCCGACGGGATGCTGTCGGAGGCCCGGACCAAGTCCGAGCAGCTGTTGTCCGAGGCGCGAGCCAAGGCCGACACGATGGTCAACGAGGCGCGCACGCGTGCCGAGACCATGCTCAACGACGCGCGGACCCGCGCCGAGACGCTGGAGCGGCAGGCCCGCGAGAAGGCCAGCGCGCTCGACCGCGACGCGCAGCGCAAGCACGCCGAGGTGATGGGCAACATCACCCAGGAGAAGAACACGCTCGAGAAGCAGATCGACAAGCTGCAGACCTTCGAGCGCGAGTACCGGACCAGGCTCAAGACGATGCTCGAGTCGTCGCTGCGCGACCTGCAGGACCGCGGCCCCGCCGCGCCGTCCGACGGCCGTCAGCAGGGTGGGTACTCGTTCGGGGCGCGCGCCGAGGCCGGCTGATCGGCGTTGCTGATCTAGTCTGCTGCACGTGCTCTACATAGTCCTGCTGTTGGTGCTGGCAGCCCTGGGGTTGCTCGTGCCCGCGCTGACCAGCGCCCAGACGCACTGGGCGTGGTTGTCGGTGGGTGCGAGCGGGGCCGCTGCCGCGGTCCTGGTGCTCGACTGGTGGCTCCGCCGCCGGTCGGGCCCCCGGGCTGCCGGCGCCGCAGTTGTTGATCACCAGGTTAGCGGTGGCGATCAACCGGCGGTGTCGGAGGGCGCCGGGGACGACAGCGCGAAAAGTCCACCTGATCAGGCACTTTCCGAGCCTGCCGAGGAGGACGTGGACGCGGCGGACGCCTTGGTCGTGAGCGAGCTCACGGACGAGGTCCGGGTGCTGGACGAGCGTCCCCGCTACCACCTGGCGGAGTGCTCGTGGCTCGCCGCCCGGCCGTCGCTGGGCTTGCCGATCAACGAGGCGCGCCAGCTCGGCTTCACGCCGTGCGCGGTGTGCGGGCCGGACGCGAGCCTCGCGGCGCGCAAGCGGGCGGCGGGGCTGGCGGACCGGCAGGCGGAACCCGAGCAGCCGGCCGAGCCCGGTTAGCCGAGCCGGTAGCCGGGCAGCAGGACGACCGCGCGAAGTGGTTTGCGTCATTCGCTACCCTGGGTGGTAGCACGGCGTTGATCCGGCCATCACCGGGGAGCCTCCGGAAGAACGGGCACGTCCCCAGCGGGCGGGCCCCAGTAGAACCGGACGGGAGCGGCCCGTCACAGCCGTCGAAGAGAGGCCAGTGCCTTCGCGCCCTGGCAAGCGGGGTGGTACCGCGGTGCGTCGTGACCGGCGTGTCGTCCCCGTGAGCCGGTTGACGCACGCGAGGAGCAGCACGATGGCCTACCCGAAGGCAGGCGAGGGTTCCGTTCCCTCCCAGCCGTCCTTCCCCGCCCTCGAAGAGGGCGTGCTCGACTTCTGGAAGTCCGACGGGACGTTCCAGGCGTCGATCGACGCACGGCCCGCCGGGGACAACGGGGCCAACGAGTTCGTCTTCTACGACGGCCCGCCGTTCGCCAACGGCCTGCCGCACTACGGCCACCTGCTCACCGGCTACGTCAAGGACCTCATCCCGCGCTACCAGACCATGCGCGGCAAGCACGTCGAGCGCCGCTTCGGCTGGGACACCCACGGCCTGCCCGCCGAGGTGGAGGCGGAGAAGCAGCTCGGGTTCTCGTCCAAGAGCGAGATCGAGGCGTTCGGCATCGAGAAGTTCAACGAGGTCTGCCGCACGTCGGTGCTGCGCTACACCGACCAGTGGCGCGACTACGTGACCCGGCAGGCCCGCTGGGTGGACTTCGACAACGACTACAAGACGCTTGACCTGGACTTCATGGAAAGCGTCATGTGGGCTTTCAAGACCCTGTGGGACAAGGGCCTGGTCTACGAGGGCTTCCGGGTGCTCTGGTACTGCTGGCGCTGCGAGACGCCGCTGTCCAACACCGAGACGAAGATGGACGACACCTACCGGGACCGGCAGGACCCGGCGGTGACCGTCGGCCTGCGCCTGGAGACCGGCGAGCTCGCCCTGATCTGGACGACCACGCCGTGGACGCTGCCGTCCAACCTGGCCGCCGCCGTGCACCCGGACGTCGACTACGTGACCGTCGAGGCCAACGGCGAGCGCTACCTGCTCGCCGAGGCCCGCGTCGCCGCGTACGCCCGCGAGCTGGGCGAGGAGCCGCCGGTCGTGGCCCGCTGCAAGGGCTCCGACCTGGTCGGGCGCAGGTACACGCCGCCGTTCGACTTCTTCGTCGGCCGGGAGAACGCGCACCAGGTGCTGGCCGCCGACTACGTCACCACCGAGGACGGCACCGGCATGGTGCACATCGCGCCCGCGTTCGGTGAAGAGGACAAGGTCGTCACCGACGCGGCCGGCATCGAGGTCGTCGTGCCGGTCGACGCGCACGGCCGGTTCACCGCCGAGGTGCCGCCGTACGAGGGCCTGCAGGTGTTCGAGGCGAACAAGTCGATCATCCGCGACCTGAAGGAAGCGGGCCTGCTGCTGCGCCACGAGACCTACGACCACCCGTACCCGCACTGCTGGCGGTGCGACAACCCGCTCATCCAGCGGGCGGTGTCGTCGTGGTTCGTCGCGGTCACTCGGTTCAAGGACCGCATGGTCGAGCTGAACCAGCAGATCAACTGGGTGCCCGAGCACGTCAAGGACGGCCAGTTCGGCAAGTGGCTGGAGAACGCCCGCGACTGGAACATCTCCCGCAACCGGTTCTGGGGCTCGCCGATCCCGGTGTGGGTGTCGGACGACCCGGCGTACCCGCGGGTGGACGTCTACGGCTCGCTGGACGAACTGGAGCGCGACTTCGGCGTGCGCCCGACCGACCTGCACCGGCCCACGATCGACGAGCTGACCCGGCCGAACCCGGACGACCCGACCGGGCAGTCGACCATGCGGCGGGTGCCGGAGGTGCTGGACTGCTGGTTCGAGTCCGGCTCGATGTCGTTCGCGCAGGTGCACTACCCGTTCGAGAACCGCGAGTGGTTCGAGGACCACTACCCGGGTGACTTCATCGTCGAGTACAACAACCAGACGCGCGGCTGGTTCTACACCATGCACGTGCTGGCGACGGCGCTGTTCGACCGGCCCGCGTTCCGCAACTGCGTGGCGCACGGGATCGTGCTGGGCGACGACGGGCAGAAGATGTCCAAGTCGCGCAAGAACTACCCGGACGTCAACGAGGTGTTCAGCCGCGACGGGTCCGACGCGATGAGGTGGTTCCTCATGGCGTCGCCGATCCTGCGCGGCGGCGACCTGGTGGTGACCGAGCGCGGCATCCGCGACGCGGTGCGGCAGGCCGTGCTGCCGTTGTGGAACTCCTGGTACTTCCTCGCCCTGTACGCCAACGCCGAGGGCGTCGAGGGCACCTGGCGGACCGACTCCGAGCACGTGCTGGACCGGTACGTGCTGGCGAAGGCGCACGACCTGGTGGTCGGGGTGACCGCGCAGCTGGACGTGTACGACGTCTCCGGCGCGTGCGCGTCCATCCGGGAGTTCCTGGAGGTGCTGACCAACTGGTACGTGCGGCGCTCGCGCGACCGGTTCTGGTCCGGCGAGAAGGACGCCATCGACACGCTGCACACCGTGCTGGAGGTCGTGTGCCGGGTGGCCGCGCCGTTGCTGCCGCTGACCACCGAGTCGGTGTGGCGCGGGCTGACCGGCGGCCGGTCGGTGCACCTGGCCGACTACCCCACGGCGGCCGACCTGCCCGCCGACGACGCCCTGGTGGCCGCGATGGACCAGGTGCGGCAGGTCGCGTCGACGGCGTTGTCGCTGCGGAAGTCGAACAAGCTGAGGGTGCGGTTGCCGTTGGCGAAGATGGTCATCGCGGCGGCGGACGTGGCGCAGCTGGAGGGGTTCACCGAGGTCCTGCGGGACGAGGTGAACGTCAAGGAGGTCGAGCTGACCACCGACGTGGACGCGCACGGCCACTTCCAGCTGGCCGTCAACGCGCGCGCCGCCGGTCCGCGCCTCGGGCCCGAGGTGCAGAAGGTCATCAAGGCCGTGAAGGCCGGTGACTGGCAGGAGGTGGACGGCCGCGTCGTGGCCGCCGGGATCGAGCTGTTCCCGGAGGAGTACGAGCAGCGGCTGGTCGCCACCGACCAGGGCGCGACGGCGGCGTTGCCGAACAGCGGCGGGCTGGTCGTGCTGGACACCGTGGTGACCGAGGAGCTGGCGGCCGAGGGCGTCGCGCGCGACTTGGTGCGCGTGGTGCAGCAGGCCCGGAAGGACGCCGGGTTGGACGTGTCGGACCGGATCGCGTTGACGCTGCAACTGCCGGCGGCGGTGCAGGACGCGGCGCGTCGGTTCGAGGCGTTCGTGAAGGAGGAGACGTTGGGCGAGTCGGTCTCCTACGGCGAGGTCGCCGAGGGTTCGGACGGCGTGGTCGGCGAGGGCCAGAAGGTCCGGGTCGCGGTCGTGCGGGTCTGACGGTCTGACGGGTCTGACGCGGTTGGCTTGGGTTTGCGCTGAACGCCCGGGTCCGGACGCTCGAGATTGAGCGTTCGGGCCCGGGCGTTTGTGCGTGGTAGGTAAGAGCTTGACAAGGTCAAAAGATTACAAGCGTCCTCGCCGGACGGGCAGATCAGCAGGATGACCCCGCCTACCTCCGGGATCTCCTGTTCCGTTGTGGGTCGGGTTCCGTGTCATCCCACCGACTTCCCTCCGGGCTACCACACGCGTCAAGGGGGCGACATCAGAAGCAGTGGGTCGTCATCAGTGGACTTCGCCCCCTTGACACGTGCGGTAGGGCAAAGCCAGGTCGGCGGGATGACACGAACCCCTCCCATGGGAGGGGTTCGTGTCATCGCGGCCCGACCGCGTCTTTGATTCCTTCTAGGTCCGCATCGCTCACCGGACATCGTCCTGCTCCAAGCGAGCCTTCAACTGAGTCAAGCACCGCCCCCGAGTCGGCCCTATCGACCCACGTGGCATGGACAGGGCTTCGGCCACGGCACGGTATTCCGCCCGGCCCGCCAGAACGGTCAGCCGGAGCAGTTCCTGACACCGACGGGGCATGGAGTTGAAAGCGCGCCAAAGCCGGCGATCACGGTCATCGCGCAACGCCTCAGGCTCGGGGAGCCAACGGTCGTCGGGCATGTCGACGGCCGAGTCGGTGGACAGTGCCGGGCGGCCGTTGAGGTCGCGCCACGCTCGTTGGGCCTCACGCCGGGTGGCGACGATCAGCCAGCCGGCCACGGCCTTGGGTTCGGCCAGTCGGTCCAGGTGGCGCAGCAGGCTCAGCCACACCGTCTGCACGACGTCCTCCGCCGTGGCCTGGTCCAGGCCGTTGCCCCTGGCCACGTGCCACACCAACGGGGTCAGCTCGGCGACGAGGGAGTCCAGCGCCTGCCGGGAACCGGCCTGAGCGGCCTCGACGAGCGCGGCCTGTCGTTCGTAGCGGGACGCCTGGGCCATGATCGCCGCCACGCCCAGGTCGTCCGTGCCGGGGTCCTCCGGGATGGCTTCGGCCAGTTCGGCGCGCAGGTGGTCGAGTCGGGGGTCCAGCTCGTCGGTCATGACGTCTCCTTCCCGCGCTGGGAGCCGCGCACCCGACGCTCCTCGTTGCCGACCTGCTCGCTGACCCGCGCCCGTGCCTGCGACACGTACCGCCGCACGGACGCCCGCCGGCAGCCCAGCACGTCGGCGATCTCGTCGTCGTCGAAGTCCCAGAACCGCAGCACCAGCGCGGTGCGCAGGTGGTCCGGCAGGTTCGCGACGGCGGCCAGCGTGCTGACCAGCTCGTGCCACGTCTCGGCGTCCCGCTGCTTGGGCACCAGGATCCGGTACGTGCCGCGCTGCCGGGCGACCACCTCGTCGGTCAGGTCGCCCGGCCGCTCCCGCCGGCGGGCCTGGTCCACCAGCAGGTTGCGGATCGTCTTCACCAGCCAAGCACGTCTGGACCCGGGGGCGATCACCGGCCAGTGCCGCCACGCGCCGACGAACGCCTCCTGCACCGCGGACTCGTGGTCCAGGTGGGGCGACATCACCGCCGCGAAGCGGAACAGCCGGGTGCGCTCCCGGTGGTAGAAGTCGCTGAAGGTGGCCGCGTGGTCGTCGGGGTGCTCCGGCGTCACGAACCCTCCCCCCTCTGGTCCCGGTACCGGGTAGACGGACGAGACCGGGGGTTGTGGAGGAAATCCGGTCAAGCGGGCTGCCGCGCCGCCCTCTTCCCGACCGCGCGCAGCAACCGCACCCAGGCCGACCACCGGGCCGGCCGCACGGGCAGGTGGCCGGCGGCGCGGGCCGCGTTGTCGAACAGGTCCTCGATCAGGGCGTCGTGCAGCCACCGGACGGCCAGCGGCCACCCCAGCCGCATCAGGCCGTGCGGCCGACCGGTCAGAGTGTGCCGCAACCCGCCCGGGACCGCTTCCAGCACGTGGGTGCCGACCACCCCGATCCGCGGGTCGAAGGCGAACTCGACGCGCTGACCGGGTACGTACGCGGTGCACCGGTAGCGCACGAAGTCGTGGCCGCCGTCCGCGCCGACGCCCAGCGGCCGGTCCAGCACGAGCGGTGGCCAGCGGTCGGACGGCCACAGCTCCACGACCCGGTCGACCAGGCCCTCGCTGTCGGGGAACAGCCGGGTGTGCACGTTCTCGATCATCACTACCCCCAACTTCCGTACGGCACCGTATGGTGCATCACCATACGGTAGCGTATGGAGGCATGGCACGGCGGACGCGAGACGACTGGACCGAGGTGGCCCTGCGAGCGCTGGCGGAGGGTGGCGTGGCCGCGGTCGCGGTAGAGCCGCTCGCAGCGCGCATCGGGGCGACCAAGGGCAGCGCCTACTGGCACTTCCCCAACCGGGAAGCCCTGCTCAAGGCCACCCTCGAACGCTGGGAGCGCGAGCACACCGAGGCCGTGATCGAGCTGGTCGAGTCGGCCGCGCAGCCCTTGGAGAAGCTGCGGCTGCTGTTCGCGACCGTGCTGGAGGACGTGGGGCACAGCGCGGTCGAGCTGGCGATGCTCGCGGCCAAGGACGACCCGGCCGTCGCGCCCGTGCTCGGCCGCGTCACGGAACGCCGCATCGGCTACATGGAGGAGCTGTTCACGGCCCTCGGGTTCGACGCCGACGTGGCCCGGCGGCGGGCCGTGCTCGCCTACTCGGTCTACCTGGGGCAGGCGCAGCTGCTGTCGGCGACGCCGGACGTCGTCGCGGCGCGGCGGGCGCTGCTGGAGGAGACGCTGACCGTGGTGCTGTGCCGTGGCTGAGCCGTTCCGGTTCGGCGTCCGGGTCAAGCCGGGTGCGAAGCGCGAGGTCGTCGGCGGCCGGTGGGGTGACGGCGCGCTGGTCGTCGCGGTCGCCGCGCCCGCGGTGGAGGGCAAGGCGAACGAGGCCGTGCGCAAGGCGCTGGCCAAGGCGTTCGGCGTGCGCAGGCAGGACGTGGAGGTGGTCGCGGGCGAGCGCGGCCGGGACAAGGTCGTGCAGGTCGACCCCGCCCCGGCCGGCGCCGCCGAGGTGCTGGCGCGGCTGCTGGACGGCTAGGCCGCCAGCGTCCACACCGCGTGCGCGATGGCGTCGGTGTTGCGGTCCAGCGCGGTCGCGTTCACGTTCGACGAGGTGTCGCACGAGCGGTGGTAGCAGCGGTCGAACGCCACGCCCGCCGAACCGCCCCACTTCTGCGCCTGGGCGGAGGTCTTGATGCCCTCCGCGCCGGTGAACGTGCCGCCGACCGGGATGCCCGCCCGCGCGAACGCCGCGTGGTCGGACCGCCCGCCCACGCTGGTCAGCTCGGTCGGCACGCCGATCGAGCTGAAGTAGCCCTGCAACGTCTGCTGGAGCGCGAGCGAGCCCGACGGCTGACCGGACGCGCTGTAGACGAAGTAGCCGGGGTTCGGCGAGCCGATCATGTCGAAGTTCAGGTACGCGTCGATCCGCGAGCGGTCCGTTGTGGACAGCGAGTTCACGTAGTAGGTGGAACCGACCAGGCCCAGCTCCTCCGCGCCCCACCACGCGAAGCGCAGGTGCTTGGTGGGCTGGAACCCGGTGGAGCGCACGGCCAGCGCGACCTCCAGCAGGCCGGCCGAGCCGGTGCCGTTGTCGTTGATGCCCGGACCGGCCGACACGCTGTCGAGGTGCCCGCCGAGCATGACCACGTTGTCCAGGTCGCCACCGGGCCAGTCGGCGATGAGGTTGTAGCCGGTGGCGCCGTTGCTGGTGAACGACTGCACCCTGGTGGTGAACCCGGCGGCGTCCAACTTGGACTTCACCCAGTTCACCGAGGCGAGGTAACCCGGACGGCCGTGCGCCCGGTTGCCGCCGTTGGCGGTGGCGATGCTCTGGAGCTGGCCCAGGTCGGCCTGGACGGCGGAGACCGGGATGTTGGGCCCGGCCAGGGCGGAGGGTGGCGCGGCGGTGGCCGAGCCGAGGCCGGAGCCGAGGAGCGCGCCGGTGGTGACCAGCGCGATGGAGATCGTTCGCAGCTTCACGGTGTCTCCCGCAGGGGGTGGAGGTGACCGGGGCGGCGGACCCGGTAGTCAACATGCACGGTTCCGCATGGTTCGCGCTAGCGACGTTCGGCTGGTGACGCTGCGTGGGGTGCCGGATTCGTCCATTTCGGTGTCGTCGGGGGAGAATGACACCGTCGAGTGATGTCGCAGGACGACGGCCTGGAGGTCGAGTGGGCGGTGTGACGGGCTACCTGGGCATCGCCGCCGGCGTACTCCTGCTCTCGGTCATCGCGGTGAGGGTGTCGATCAGGCTCGGTCTGCCGTCCCTCCTGCTCTACCTCGGCATCGGGCTGCTGCTCGGCGAAGCCGTGCTGGGCATCCAGTTCGAGGACGCCGACCTGACCCGCTCGCTGGGCACGGTCGCGCTCGTGCTGATCCTCACCGAGGGTGGGCTGACCACCCGGTGGAGCGCGGTGAAACCCGCGCTGGGGCTGGGCATCGCGCTGTCCACGGTGGCCGTCGGCGTGAGCATCGCGGTCACCGGGTTCGCGCTGCACTTCCTGCTGGACATGGACTGGCGCACAGCCCTGCTGTGGGGCGCGGTGCTGTCGTCCACCGACGCGGCGGCGGTCTTCAGCGTGCTGCGCGGGATCGGCGTCGGCAAGCGGCTGATCGGCGCGCTCGAACTGGAGTCCGGCATCAACGACGCGCCGGTCTACATCGCCGTCGTGCTGCTGGCCGCACCCGACCCGATCACGTGGACCGCGCCGCTGCTGATGGGCTACGAGCTCATCGCGGGCGCGGTGATCGGCGTCGCGCTCGGCTGGCTCGGCGGCATCGGGCTGCGCCGGGCCGCGCTGCCCGCCACCGGCCTGTACCCGCTGGCCACGGTCGCGGTGTGCCTGCTCGCCTACACCGTCGGCGACATCGCGCACGCGTCCGGGTTCCTGGCCGTCTACATCGCCGCCCTCGTGCTCGGCAACGCCCGCCTGCCGCACCGGGCCGACACCCTGTCGTTCGCCGAGGGGCTGGGCTGGATCGCGCAGATCGGGCTGTTCGTGCTGCTCGGCCTGTACGCCTCACCCGATCGGCTGCTCGACGCGCTGGTGCCCGCGCTGGTCGCGGGCGCGGTGCTGGTGCTGCTGGCCCGGCCGCTGTCGGTGCTGTTCGCCGCGCTGCCGTTCCGGGTGCCGTGGCGGGAGCAGGTGTTCGTCTCCTGGTCGGGGCTGCGCGGCGCGGTGCCGATCGTGTTCGCCCTGATCCCGCTGATCCAGGGCGTGCCCGGCGCGCAGCGGCTGGTGGACGCGGTGTTCGTGCTGGTCGTGGTGCTGACCGTGGTGCAGGGCACGACCCTGCCGTGGCTGGCCAAGTGGCTGGGGCTGGTCAAGTCCGGCGAGGCGCACGAGGTGCAGGTCGACTCGTCGGCGCTGGACCAGCTCGGCGCGGAGCTGCTCCAGGTCCGCATCCAGCCCGGCTCCAAGCTGCACGGCGTGTACCTGTCGGAGCTGCGGCTGCCGCCGGGCTCCTCGGTCAGCCTCGTGGTGCGCGACGACAACGGCTTCACGCCGCAGCCGACGACCCGCCTTCAGGAGCACGACCAGCTGCTGGTGGTGTGCACCGAGGCCATGCGCACGGCGACGGAGCAGCGCATCCGGGCGGTGGACCGGGCGGGCCGCTTCGCCCGCTGGAAGGGCGACGTCGGGCTGCCGTGACGCTCCCAGGATGTGAACGCCACTCGACGGGACCGCGCGGCCTGGGTTAGCTTCGAGTCGAAGGTCATGAGTGCCAGCGCGAAGCCCAGGCTCGCTGGCCGGCAACCCTCCTCCGCGGTGGGGTGCCCCTGGTGAGGACCTGGCCGGCGCGCAGGGCGTCCGGCAAGCGCGGGCTCCCTCTCGGGTGGGGTCCCGGACCCCCGGAGGGCGTCATGACGATCGCAGTTCCCGCCACCACCACCGTTGCCCGTCCTGAGCAGGCGCTGCCCCGCGTGGTCGGCTCGTCGCTGCGCGTGCCGCTGGTCACCGGCGAGCGCGTCGAGTACGCCAACCTCGACCACGCGGCCAGCGCCCCGTGTCTGGAGCAGGTGCGCGACGCCGTGGACGAGGTGCTGCCCTGGTACGCCAGCGTGCACCGCGGGGCGGGCTTCGCCTCGCAGGTCAGCACCAGGGTCTACGAGCAGGCCCGCGCGTCCGTGCGCCGCTTCCTCAACGCCCGCGAGACCGACGCCGTGGTGTTCGCCCGCAACACCACCGACGCGCTGAACCTGCTGGCCAGGAGCGTGCCCCGGCACACCGCCGTGGTCCTGTTCGACACCGAGCACCACGCGGCGCTGCTGCCGTGGCGCGGCCCGAACGTGCGCCGGCTGCGGACGCCGTCCTCGCCCGCCCAGGCGGTGCTGGAGTTGGACCGGGCGCTGCGCGCGGCCCCCGTCGGCCCGAGGCTGGTCGTGGTGACCGGCGCGTCCAACGTGACCGGTGAGCTGTGGCCCGTGGCGGAGCTGGCCCGGGTGGCCCGCCGGCACGGCGCCCGCATCGCCCTGGACGCCGCCCAGCTCGCGCCGCACCGGCCGGTGGACGTGCGCGCGCTGGACGTCGACTACACCGTGCTGTCGGGGCACAAGGTCTACGCGCCGTTCGGCGCCGGTGTGCTGGTCGGCCGGTCCGACTGGTTGCAGGCTGCCGAGCCGTACCTGGTGGGCGGCGGCGCGACGGCCCGCGTCACCGACCACGGCGACCGGCTGGGCGTGGCCTGGTCGGCGGTGCCCGAGCGGCACGAGGCCGGCACGCCGAACGTGGTGGGCGTGCACGCGCTGGCCGTGGCGTGCGACGTGCTGGGCAGGCACTGGGAGCAGACCACCGCCCACGAGCGTGCCCTGCTGGCACGGCTGCGCGCGGGTCTGAAGACCGTGCCCGGAGTGCACGAGCTGACGTTGTTCGGCTCGGACCAGGACCGCGTGGGCGTGGTCAGCTTCACCGTCGGCGGTCAGGACGCCGGCTACCTGGCCGCGGCGCTGTCCGCCGAGCACGGCATCGGCGTGCGCGACGGCGCGTTCTGCGCCCACGTGGCCGTGCACCGGCTCGCGCACGGCGAACGGGCCCTGCGCGCCTCGATCGGGCTGGGCACCACCGAGGAGCACGTAGACCGGTTCGTGGCCGCGTTGCGCACCCTCGTGGTGGAGGGCTCGCGGTGGGAGTACGAGGTCCGGGACGGCCGCTGGACCCCGCTGGACGACCAGCGCGCGCTCCCGCCGTTCCTGCGCTGACGTCGATACTGGACAATGGCCCGGTGAGCACCGATCCCAACACCGAGCCGGACACGCCGGACCAGCCGGACGCACCGCTGCCGAAGCGACGGGTCCTCCTGCTGGCCGTGATCGCGCCGCTGGTGTTGGCGCTCGACCTGGTCACCAAGATCATCGCGGTGGACAAGCTCGAGGGCCGCGACCCGGTCGAGCTGTTCGGCGGCCTGCTCTACCTGCCGCTGATCCGCAACACCGGCGCCGCGTTCGGCCTGGCCGAGGGCTGGACGGTGATCCTCGCCCTGATCGCGTCGGGCGTGGTCGTGTTCATCCTGTGGATCGCGCGCCGGCTGCGGTCGGTCGGCTGGGCCATCGGCCTCGGCCTGGTCCTGGGCGGCGCGCTGGGCAACCTGGTCGACCGGATCTTCCGCGCGCCCGGCCCGCTGCGCGGCGGCGTGGTCGACTTCATCTCGGTCCTCGACCCGTGGGGCAACTTCTTCCCCGTGTTCAACCTGGCCGACTCCGCGATCTGCGTGGGCGGCGGCGTGATCGTGCTGATGGCGTTGCTCCAGCGCGACTACGACGGCACCCGCGTGGAGAAGAAGACCAGCGAGAAGGAAGCGGGCGCATGAGCGGCGACTACCGGACCCTGCCCGTCCCCGACGGCTTGGACGGGATGCGGGTCGACGCCGGTCTCGCCAAGCTCCTCGGCCTGTCCCGCACGGTCGTCGCCGCGCTGACCGAGGCGGGTGACGTGGTGCTCGACGGGCGGCCCGCGGGCAAGTCGGACCGCCTGGTCGCCGGGTCCGTGCTGGAGGTCACCCTGCCCGAGCCGGAACGCCCGGTGCAGGTGCAGGCCGTGCCCGTGGAGGGCCTGATCGTCCTGCACGAGGACGACGACGTGATCGTGGTCGACAAGCCGGTCGGCGTGGCCGTGCACCCCAGCCCCGGCTGGACCGGTCCGACCGTGGTGGGCGGCCTGGCCGCGGCCGGCATCCGGATCGCCACGTCGGGCGCGGCCGAGCGGCAGGGCGTCGTGCACCGGCTGGACGTCGGCACCACCGGCGTGATGGTGGTCGCGAAGAGCGAGAGCGCCTACTCGGCGTTGAAGCACGCGTTCAAGGAACGCACGGTCGACAAGCTCTACCACGCCCTCGTGCAGGGCCACCCGGACCCGATCAAGGGCACCATCGACGCGCCGATCGACCGGCACCCCAAGCACGACTACAAGTTCGCCGTGATGGCCAACGGCAAGCCCAGCATCACCCACTACGAGGTGGTGGAGGCGTTCCGGGCCGCGTCGCTGCTCGACGTGCACCTGGAAACCGGCCGCACGCACCAGATCCGCGTGCACTTCTCCGCGCTGAAGCACCCGTGCGTCGGCGACCTGACCTACGGCGCCGACCCGTCGCTGGCCAAGCGCCTCGGCGTGACGCGGCAGTGGCTGCACGCCCGGACCCTGGGCTTCCACCACCCGGCGGACGGCCAGTGGGTGTCGTTCACCAGCGAGTACCCCGACGACCTCGCGGACGCGCTGGAACTGTTGCGCTCAGAGGGTTACTGACCTTTTCAGCCGAAAGTCTTGCGCTGAGCGCGTGATGTGTGCCATATCGCTTTTCCCGGGATCGTTTGGCTTGCGAAGCTTTTGCCAGACGAGCCCGGGGAGCGTGCGGCATGGACAACAGAGCCAGACTGGTCGTGCTGCTGGGCACGCTGTGCCTGCTCGGTCCGCTCTCGATCGACGCCTACCTGCCCGCGTTCCCGTCGATCGCCGGTGACTTCGGCGCGACGGAGTCGCAGATCCAGCTGTCGCTGACCACGTTCATCATCGGCCTGTCGGTCGGGCAGCTGCTGGTCGGTCCGCTCTCCGACTCGTGGGGCAGGCGGCGTCCGCTACTGGTCGGGATCGGCAGCTACGTCGTGATCTCGCTGGTCTGCGCCGTCGCACCCAGTGCGCTCGCCCTGGCCGGCCTGCGGCTGCTCCAAGGGCTCGGCGTGGCGGCCGGGTTCGTGGTGGCGATGGCGGTGGCGCGCGACCGGTTCGAGGGTCTCGCGATGGCGCGCTTCATGTCGGTGATGATGCTGATCAACAGCCTGGGGCCGGTGGCGGCGCCGGTGCTGGGCGGCCAGTTGCTGCGGTTCACCAGTTGGCGCGGCACGTTCGTCGCGCTCGCCGTGATCGGCACGGCCCTGCTGGTCGCGCTGGCGGTCGGCCTGCCCGAGACGCTGCCGCGGGCCAAGCGGCGCCCGGCGAACCTGCTGCTCACGATCAAGGTGTTCGGCGGGCTGCTGGCCGACCGCAAGTTCGTCGGCTACGCGCTGGCGTCGGCGCTGGCCCTCGGCTCGCTGTTCGGCTACGTCGCGGGCGCGTCGTTCGTGCTCCAGGGCGTGTACGGGTTGAGCCCGCAGCAGTTCAGCCTGGTGTTCGGCGCGAACTCGGTGGCGATCGTGCTGGCCGGGCTGCTCAACACCAGGCTGACCGGGCGGGTCATGCCCCGCCCGCTGCTCAAGGCCGGGCTCGCGGGCGCGGCGGTCGGCGGGGTCGGGCTGCTGGTCGGCGGGCTGGTCGGCGGTGGGCTGGCGACGTTCCTGCCGCCGCTGTTCGTGCTGACGATGAGCGTGGGGCTGCTCATGCCGAACGCCGGGTCGCTGGCGATGTCGCGGCACCCGGAGGCGGCGGGCAGCGCGTCCGCGGTGCTGGGCGTGACGACGTTCCTGGTGGGCGGCCTGATGGCGCCGCTGGTGGGCGCGGGCGGGTCGGCGAGCGTGCTGCCGATGGTGACCGTGATGGCGGGCGCCACGACCCTGGCGGTGCTCGTGTTCGCCACCCTGACCAGGGGTGACGTCGGCATCACCCGGGATGGTGAACCGACGCCCGCCCCGGCCTGACGCACCGCTCAGCCCTTCAGCGTGGCCAGCGGGTCGAGGCTGTCCTCGGTGAGGTCGCCGAAGTCGGTGGACACCGACAGCCCGCGCCACCGCGCGTCGGACTCGGCGCGGGCCCGGTCCACCCGCCCGGCGAACCCGACCGCGTCGCTGCCCAGCAGCAGCCGGACCGGCGGCTCGTCGAGGTCGACGACCCGCAGCACGACGTCCGCGACCTTCGCCGGGTCGCTCGCCGCGCGCGCCATGAGCGTGGTCCGCAAGGCGTTCACCGCGCCGACGGTCCGCTCGTAGGCCGGTGAGACCGGGTGGACGGTCATGGACGCGCCCGCCCAGTCGGTCCGCATGCCGCCCGGTTCCAGCACGGTCACCTTGATGCCCAGCGGCGCGACCTCCTTCGCGAGCACCTCGGAGAAGCCGCCGACCGCGAACTTGGCCGCCTGGTAGGCCGACAGCCCCGGCGTGGTCGCCCGACCGCCGACCGACGACACCTGGACGACGTGGCCCGAACCCTGCTCGCGCAGCACGGGCAGCGCGGCCTTGGTGACGTTGACGACGCCGAACAGGTTGGCCTCGACCTGCGCGCGGAAGTCGTCGTCCGGCGTGTCCTCGACCGAGCCGGAGTTGGCGTACCCGGCGTTGTTGACCACCACGTCGAGCCGGCCGAACGCGGTGACCGCGGTGTCGACGGCGGCGCGCGCGGCCTGCGGGTCGGTGACGTCCAGCGCCACGGCGCGCACCCGGTCGCCGTACCGCTCGACCAGGTCGGCGAGCTGCTCGGGCCGGCGGGCGGTCGCGACCAGCGAGTGGCCGGCGGCCAGCACCTTCTCGGCGATCTGCCGGCCGAGCCCGCGCGAGCTGCCGGTGACGAGGAAGACCTTGCTCATGTCGTCTCTTAACTGACTGGTTGGTTAGGTGTTGTCACCAGGGAAGCACTCCGACCCCACGCTGTCAACTAGACGGTTAGTCAGGTAGCGTGGCGGCCATGGCTGGTGATGCGGAGGCAACCCGGCGGCGGCTGCTGGACGCGGCGGCCGCGGAGTTCGCCGAACACGGGATCGCGGGCGCGCGGGTCGACCGGATCGCGGCGGCGGCGAAGAGCAACAAGGCGCAGATCTACCACTACTTCACCAACAAGGACGGCCTGTTCGACGCGGTGATGAGCGACCTGGCGCAGGACACGCTGCGCGAGGCCCCGATCGACCCGGCGAACCTGCCCGAGTACGCGGGCAGGCTGTTCGACCGCTTCACCGACGACCCGGTCAAGGAGCGGCTCGCGAAGTGGTACCGGCTGGAGGGCGCGGGCTACGCGGCCGTCGAGGTCGTGGTGGCCGGCACCCGGGACAAGATCGCGGCGATCGCCAAGGCCCAGGACGAGGGCCTGGTCACGACCCGGTTCACGCCGGTGGAACTGCTCGCGCTGGTCGTGCACCTGTCCGCGCTGTGGGGCTCGACCACGCCGGAGCTGGCCGGGCACGCCGCCGACATCCCGCGCGACCGCCGCCGTCGGGTCGTGGTCGACGCGGTGGCCGCGGTCCTGCGGGACTGACCGGCGTCAGTCGTCGATCGTCCAGACCAGGGTGTTCAGGTCGGTCTCGGGCCGCGAGCTCCAGCGCACCGAGAAGATCACCGTGTCCTCGGGCAGCACGTAGACCGTGTGCCCGCCCGCCGTCTCGCCCGGCTGCACGCCGATCTTGTGCGGCGGTCGCGACGACAGCGACACCGGCGCCTTGCTCACCGTCTCGCCCTTGTTGGTCATCAGCACGAGGTACATGTCGGGCAGGGCGTTGAACGGCACCTGGCCGATGTTCGACAGCTCGGTGTGCACGACCACGGCGCGCTCGCCGTCGGCCAGCTTGTAGCCCGCCGCGGTGAACAGGAAGTCCGCCGGGTCGACCACCTCGACCAGCTGGATGGTGAACCGGGCGCCCTCCAGGCCCTCGGTCTCCAACGTGCTGCCGATCTTGCCGGTGCGCGCGCGCGGCGCGGGCGCCTGGTCGCCGCGCGCCCACCCGGACGTGCCGGGCACGCCCCACGTGCTGATCGGCTCGGGCACGCGCACCGGGCCCGACGGCACGGGCTGCGGGCCGGTGCCGGGCTGCGCCGGGAACGGCGTGCTGGGCGGGCCCTGCGGGACGGGGTAGCCGGGGTAGGAGCCGGACGGCGTGCCGTGCGCCGCGCCGGGCGAGGGCGGGTACGGTCCGCTCGGCGTGCCGCGCACGGCCTGGCCGCCGGGACCGTTGTAGTTGCCCCACGCCACGCTGTTGGCCAGCGCCTTGCGGATGCCGTTCGGGTCGCACTCCACGCCGACGAGCAGCGGCAACCCGCTGCCGGACAACGTGATCAGCCGGGTGGCGGCCTCGCGCGGGTCCATGCCGAGCCGTGCGGCCACCTCGTGCACGGCGGCACGGCCCATCTCGGCGATCATGGCCAGGAGACGGGCGTCGACGGGGTCCGGCGCTACCACACCTCGAACGCTACCCGCCTGGGGAGATCTTCGCCCCATCGCCCCGCAGACACACCCCTGGTGTGGGGCCACCGCGAGATTCTCGGTGGGATAGGCTCGCCGACGTCTTGCCCGCGCTCTGTCCCGGGCCCGCTGCGATCTTCAGGGGGGTTTGGGTGTCCGACTCGTTTGTGCACCTCCACGTGCACACCGAGTACTCGATGCTCGACGGCGCGGCCAAGCTGAAGGACATGTTCGCCGAGTGCGAGCGGATGGGCATGACCGCCGCCGCGATCACCGACCACGGCAACATGTACGGCGCGTACGACTTCTACAAGCAGGCGACCGCCGCGGGCATCAAGCCGGTGATCGGCATCGAGGCGTACCTGGCGCCGGAGTCGCGCTTCAACAAGAAGCGCGTGCTGTGGGGCGACCCCGGCCAGAAGGCCGACGACGTCTCCGCCAGCGGCGCGTACACCCACCAGACGATCTGGGCCCGCACCAACGAGGGCCTGCACAACCTGATGAAGCTCTCCAGCCGGGCCTCCACCGAGGGCCAGCTCGGCAAGTGGCCGCGGATGGACTCCGAGCTGATCGCCGAGCACTCGGCGGGCCTGATGGCGACCACCGGCTGCCCGTCCGGCGAGGTGCAGACCAGGCTGCGGCTGGGCCACGAGAAGGAGGCCCTGGAGGCCGCCGCGAAGTGGCGCGACATCTACGGCGCCGACAACTTCTTCGTCGAGCTGATGGACCACGGCATCGAGATCGAGAGCCGGGTCCGGGGCGGGCTGCTGGACATCGCCAAGAAGCTCAGCATCCCGTTCGTGGTGACCAACGACTCGCACTACACCTACGCCGAGGACCGCGACGCGCACGCGGCGCTGCTGTGCGTGCAGACCGGCAAGACGTTGCAGGACCCGACCCGGTTCAAGTTCGACGGCACGGGCTACCACCTCAAGTCGCCGGACGAGATGCGCGCGATCGACTCGTCGGACGCCTGGCAGGAGGGGTGCCGCAACACCCTGCTGGTGGCCGAGAAGGTCGACACGACCGGCATGTTCGCCTTCCAGAACCTGATGCCGCGCTACCCCGTGCCCGAGGGCATGACGGAGGCCGACTACTTCCGCGAGCAGGTGTGGGAGGGCATGCGCCGCCGGTTCCCCGAGGGCGTGGACGAGGTGCACCGGCAGCAGGTCGAGTTCGAGATCGGCGTCATCCTCCAGATGGGCTTCCCGTCCTACTTCCTGGTGGTCGCCGACTTCATCAACTGGGCCAAGGCCAACGGCATCCGCGTCGGCCCCGGTCGTGGTTCCGCCGCGGGCGCGCTGATCGCCTACGCGATGGGCATCACCGACCTCGACCCGCTGGCGCACGGCCTGATCTTCGAGCGGTTCCTCAACCCCGACCGCGTCAGCCCGCCCGACATCGACATCGACTTCGACGAGCGCCGGCGCGGCGACGTGATCCGGTACGTCACCGAGAAGTGGGGCGTCGACAAGGTCGCCCAGGTGATCACGTTCGGCACGATCAAGGCGAAGGCGGCGATCAAGGACTCCGCCCGCGTGCTGTACGGGCAGCCGGGCTACGCGGTGGCCGACCGGATCTCCAAGGCCATGCCGCCCGCCGTGATGGGCAAGGACATCCCGCTGGCGGGCGTGTTCGACCCGGCGCACAAGCGGTACTCCGAGGCCGCCGAGGTGCGCGCGCTGTACGAGACGGACCCGCAGGTCAAGGAGATCATCGACACCGGCCGCGGGCTGGAGGGCCTGATCCGCAACGCGGGCGTGCACGCCTGCGCGGTGATCATGTCCGCGGAGCCGCTGACGGACCACATCCCGGTCTGGATGCGCCCGCAGGACGGGTCGATCATCACCCAGTTCGACTACCCGACGTGCGAGACGCTCGGCCTGCTGAAGATGGACTTCCTCGGCCTGAGCAACCTCACCACGATCGACGACGCGCTGAAGAACATCAAGCTCAACGGCAAGGGCGACGTCGACATCTCGACCGTGCCGCTGGACGACCGCAAGACCTACGACCTGCTCGGCCGCGGCGACACCCTGGGCGTGTTCCAGCTCGACGGCGGCGCGCTGCGCGACCTGCTGCGGCTGATGCGCCCGGACAACTTCGAGGACGTCTCGGCCGTCATCGCGCTGTACCGGCCCGGCCCGATGGGCGCGAACTCGCACACGAACTACGCGCTGCGCAAGAACAAGCAGCAGGAGATCGTGCCGATCCACGAGGAGCTGCGCGAGCCGCTGGCCGAGATCCTGGACACGACGTACGGCCTGATCGTGTACCAGGAGCAGGTCATGGCGATCGCGCGGAAGGTGGCGGGCTACTCGCTGGCCCAAGCGGACCTGCTCCGCCGCGCGATGGGCAAGAAGAAGAAGGAGATCCTCGACAAGGAGTACGAGGGCTTCGAGGCGGGCATGATCGCCAACGGCTACTCGCCCGAGGCGATCAAGACGCTGTGGGACATCCTGGTCCCGTTCGCCGACTACGCGTTCAACAAGGCGCACTCCGCCGCGTACGGCCTGATCGCGTACTGGACGGCGTACCTCAAGGCCAACTACCCGTCCGAGTACATGGCGGCGCTGCTCACCACGAACTCGGACAACAAGGACAAGTCGGCCGTCTACCTGGCCGAGTGCCGCCGGATGGGCATCACCGTGCTCCCGCCGGACGTCAACGAGTCGGAGCGGGAGTTCGTCGCGGTCGGCGACGACATCCGGTTCGGCCTGGGCGCGATCCGCAACGTCGGCGCGAACGTGGTCGACGCGATCATCAAGACCCGCACGGAGAAGGGGAAGTTCGCCGACTTCTCCGACTTCCTGCGCAAGGTCGACGTGCAGGCGTGCAACAAGAAGGTCGTCGAGTCGCTGATCAAGGCGGGCGCGTTCGACTCGCTCGGCCACCCGCGCAAGGGCCTGCACATGGTGCACGTCGAGGCGGTCGACGCGATCATGCTGACCAAGAAGGAAGAGGCGCGCGGCCAGTTCGACCTGTTCGGCGACGGCAGCGGCGACGGCGACGGCGCCTCGGTGTTCGACGTGAAGATCCCCGACGAGCACTGGGAGTCCAAGCACCAGCTCACGCTGGAGCGGGAGATGCTGGGCCTGTACGTGTCCGGCCACCCGCTCAACGGGGTGGAGCAGGTGCTCAGCTCCTACTCCGACACCACGATCCCGCGCATCCTGGAAGGCGACGTGCCCGACGGCACGCAGGTCACGCTGGGCGGCATCCTGGCCTCGGTCACCCGCCGGGTGAACAAGAACGGCGAGCCGTGGGCGTCCGCGCAGCTGGAGGACCTGGCCGGTGGCATCGAGGTGCTGTTCTTCCCCAAGAGCTACATGGTGCACGGCATGTCGGTCGCCGAGGACGCGATCGTGCTGGTGAAGGCGCGGGTGGCCAAGCGGGAGGACCGGATCTCGCTGATCGCGAACGACCTGGTCGTGCCGGACCTGTCGGAGCTGGGCGCGCAGGCGTTGCGGCTGAAGGTGGCCGCGTCGCGCTGCGACCCGAAACTCGTGACGTCGTTGAAGGAAGTGCTCTCCAACCACCCGGGCACGACCGAGGTGCACCTGAACCTGGTCATCAACAGCAGCCGCAACACGTTGCTCAAGCTGGACGACGCCCTTCGGGTTACTCCCACCCCATCCCTTATGGGTGATTTGAAGGCTCTGCTCGGACCGGGGTGCTTGGGCTGATCGGGTGACAAACCCAGCAATCGGGGACAAGAGGAAGCCTCGGATCGTTTGAGTGAACAGGGTTAACTCAAACGAGGAGGGGGTCCCCGTGGGGGAGAAGATCGCCGGTCTCGACGTGCTCGGCGAGGAGTACTTCGCCGACCCGCACGCCTACCACGCGCGGCTGCGCGAAGAGGCGGCGGCCACCGAGATCGTGCTGCCGCGCGGCACGAAGGCGTGGCTGGTCACCCGGTACGAGGAGGCGCGGTCGGCGCTGGCCGACCCGAGGTTCAGCAAGCACTGGGAGCGCTTCCCCGAGGTCATGGAGCGCAACCGGATCGGCGGCGGCGACGCGCCCAAGTTCGACGAGTCCCTGGTGCAGCACATGCTGAACATGGACCCGCCGCACCACACGCGGCTGCGCAAGCTCGTCACCAAGGCGTTCACCGCCCGGCGGGTCGAGCAGCTGCGGCCCCGCATCCGGGAGATCACCGACCGGCTCCTGGACGAGGCGGGGGAGAAGGGCGACGTCGACCTGGTCGACGCGCTCGCGTTCCCGCTGCCCATCACGGTGATCTGCGAGATGCTCGACGTGCCCATGGACGAGCGCGACGAGTTCCGCGTGTGGTCCAACGTCCTGGTCGCCGGCAACGGCGAACCGGAGCAGCTCCAGCAGGCGGGCGCCCAGATGGCGGGCTACCTGGCGAAGCTGGTCGAGCACAAGCGGACCGCGCCCGGCGACGACTTCTTCTCGGCGCTGGTGCAGGCCGACGAGGACGGCGACCGGCTCGACCAGATGGAGCTGATCGCCATGGCGTTCCTGCTCCTGGTCGCCGGGCACGAGACGACGGTCAACCTGATCGCCAACGGCGTGTACCACCTGGTGCGCAACCCCGAGCAGCTGGCGGCGCTGCGCGCCGACCGGTCGCTGCTGCCCGGCGCGGTCGAGGAGGTCCTGCGCTTCGAGAGCCCCGTCAACCAGGCGACGTTCCGCTACACGAACGAGGACGTCGAGCTGGGCGACGTGGTGATCCCGAAGGACAGCGTGGTGGTGGTCTCGCTGTCCGGCGCCAACCGCGACGCCTCCCGGTTCCCGGACCCGGACCGGCTCGACATCACCCGGCAGGCCACCGGGCACCTGGCCTTCGGCCACGGCATCCACTACTGCCTGGGCGCGCCGCTGGCCCGCATGGAGGGCGAGATCGCCATCGGGGCGTTGATCGACCGGTTCGACGTCGCCCTCGCCGCGGACCCCGACGCGCTGACGTGGCGGCAGGGCACGCTCATCCGCGGCCTGGAGAAGCTGCCGGTTAGCCTGACGCCTCGTGGAGCGCGATGAGCTGCTGAAGCTGGACCAGGCGCACGTCTGGCACCCGTACGGCCCGATGCCGGGCACCCACGAGCCGCTGGTGGTCTCCTCGGCCGAGGGTGTCCGGCTCCGGCTGGACGACGGGCGCGAGCTCGTCGACGGCATGTCGTCGTGGTGGGCCGCGATCCACGGCTACCGCCACCCCGTGCTCGACGCGGCGGTGCGCGACCAGCTCGGCCGGATGAGCCACGTCATGTTCGGCGGCCTGACCCACGAGCCCGCGGTGGCCCTGGCGGCACGGCTGGTGGAGATCACGCCGGAGCCGTTGCGGCACGTGTTCCTGTGCGACTCGGGCTCGGTGTCGGTCGAGGTCGCGATCAAGATGGCGTTGCAGCACTGGCGGTCGCGGGGCCGGCCGGAGAAGCGGCGGCTGCTGACGTGGCGCGGCGGGTACCACGGCGACACGTTCCAGCCGATGGCGGTGTGCGACCCGGAAGGCGGGATGCACTCGCTGTGGCGGGGCGTGCTGCCGGAGCAGGTGTTCGCCTCCGCGCCGCCGCGCGAGCTGGACACCGCGTACGTGCAGGAGCTGGCCGACCTGGTCGAGGCGCACGCGGGCGAGCTGGCCGCGGTCATCGTGGAGCCGGTGGTGCAGGGCGCGGGCGGGATGCGCTTCCACGACCCGCGCTACCTGCACGTGCTGCGCGAGCTGACGCTGGCGCACGACGTGCTGCTGATCTTCGACGAGATCGCCACCGGCTTCGGCCGCACCGGCGAGCTGTTCGCCGCCGACCACGCCGGGATCAGCCCCGACATCATGTGCCTGGGCAAGGCGCTGACCGGCGGTTACCTGTCGATGGCCGCGACCCTGTGCACGCCCCGGGTGGCCGACGGCATCTCGCGCGGAGAGGTGCCGGTGCTGGCGCACGGGCCGACGTTCATGGGCAACCCGCTGGCGTCGGCGGTCGCGCTGGCGTCCACGGACCTGCTGCTGGCGCAGGACTGGCGGTCGTCGGTGCGCAGGATCGAGGCCGGGCTGCGGTCGGGCCTCGCGCACGCGCCCGGTGACGTGCGGGTGCTCGGCGCGATCGGCGTGGTGCAGCTCGACCACCCGGTGCACATGGCCGCCGCCACCGCCGCGGCCGTCGACCACGGGGTGTGGCTGCGGCCGTTCCGCGACCTGATCTACACCATGCCGCCGTTCATCAGCGGTGACGACGACGTGGCCGCCATCGCCGCCGCCGTCGTCGCCGCCGCCGAGGCGTCACAGGCGCAGCAGGGTTGAGCCCCACACGAGCAGCAGCGTCGCGTACCCGACGCAGATCCAGCCGACCGCCTGGTTGCTCGGCTCCTCCTTGTGCCCGCCGAGCTTGTTGACCAGCAGCCACCAGCCCAGCGCCACCACGCCGAGGGCCACCGGGCTGAGGAGCACGCCGTAGGCGCCCGCGTACACGCCCGCCCAGAAGTCCACCGGCAGGCTGATGCCGTTGGCGTACCCGGTCGGGAACAGCTCCACCGCGACCGCCGACCACACCCACGCCACGACGCGCAGCCGTGCCACCGTCTCCGGCTTGGCGGTGTCGTGGTTGATGGCCACCACGCCCCACGCCAGGAACGCGCCGCCGCCGAACAGCCAGCCGGTGGCGGTCGACACGACCGGCACGCGGCCGACCGCCGCGCCCAGCGCCGGGAAGATCGAACCCCACAGCACGAAGTGCCCGACGACCACCGATGCGGTGACACCCAGGACGATGAGGGTCTGCACTCCGCCGTGCTGCCGCTGGAACCAGTTCTTCGGCTTGTCGGCCGGCCGGGTGGCGGTGCGCACCGACGCGGCGTCGCGGGCGCGCTGGGAACCCTGTTGCCGGCGCCTGCGCCTGCCGTTCTTGCCCACGTCAGCCGTGGACCGCGGCGGCGAGCTCGGAGTTGGTCGGCTCCACCAGGACGCGGCCGTCGGGCAGCACGACCACCGGGATGTTCTTGCGCCCGCCGGCGATCTCGATCGCCTTGTCGCGCGCCGCGTCGTCGTGTTCGACGTCGACCTCGGTGAAGGGCACTTCGTGCTCCCGCAGCCACGCCTTGGCCCGCCGGCAGTCGCCGCACCAGTTCGCCCCGTAGAGAACGATCTCACTCATGGTGGTGACTGTAGAACGCGGAGGACCGCAACGCTCCGCATAGGCTTAGGGTGAGTGGCCGTGAGCGTCCTCGTGATCACCGGCACGGGCACCGAGGTCGGCAAGACCGTGGTCGTCGCCGCCCTGGCGGCGTTGGCCGCGGCCGAAGGTCGACGGGTCGCCGTGCTCAAGCCCGCGCAGACCGGCATCGCCGACGGCGAGCCCGGCGACCTCGCCGAGGTGGTCCGCCTCGCGGGCCCCGTCACCACCCGGGAGCTGCGCCGCTACCCCGAACCGCTGGCCCCCGCCACGGCCGCGCGCCGGTCCGGCCTGCCCACCGTGCACCCCAGCGAGGTCGCGTCGGCGGCCGTGGCGCTGGACGAGACGCACGACCTCGTGCTCGTCGAGGGCGCGGGCGGGCTGCTGGTCCGGTTCGACGACGCGGGCTCGACCATCGCCGACGCGGCGTGGGCGCTCAACGCGCCGGTGCTCGTCGTCGCGCACCCCGGCCTGGGCACGTTGAACATGACGGCGCTGACCGCCGAGGCCCTGCTGCGCCGCGGCCTGGAGTCGGTCGGGGTGGTGGTGGGCCGCTGGCCCGCCGTCCCCGACCTGGCCACCCGCACCAACCTGGTCGACCTGCCGGAGGCCGCGGGCGCGCCGCTGCTGGGCGTGCTGCCCGACGGCGCGGCGGCGCTGGGGCGCGACGAGTTCGTGGCGACGGCCCGGGAAGGTCTCTCGCCGTGGTTCGGCGGCACGTTCGACCCGGAGAAGTTCGCCGCGCCGCACACGTGCTGACGCGGTCCGGCGCGGGTTGACCGAACCAGTGACGCACGTCGCTGGGGCGCGCCGGGCTCCGTGCGGCAGACTGCACGGCGGACCACCGCCGGAGTTGACGAGGAGAAGTCGTGACCGCAGCCCCCGAACAGGTCGATGTCCTCGGCGTAGCCCGCGAGCAGGTGCTGGAGCAGGGCGTCGGGCTGTCCGAGGAGCAGGTGCTGGAAGTCCTGCGACTGCCCGACGACCGCATCCCGGAGCTGCTGGAGCTCGCGCACGCGGTGCGGATGCGCTGGTGCGGGCCGGAGGTCGAGGTCGAGGGCATCGTGTCGCTCAAGACCGGCGGGTGCCCCGAGGACTGCCACTTCTGCTCCCAGTCGGGGCAGTTCCCCTCGCCGGTGCGCTCGGCGTGGCTGGACATCCCCGGCCTGGTCAAGGCCGCCCGGCAGACCGCCGAGACCGGCGCGACCGAGTTCTGCATCGTGGCCGCGGTGCGCGGGCCGGACAAGCGGCTGCTGTCGCAGGTCCGCGACGGCATCAAGGCCATCCGCGAGGACGGCAACGACATCCAGATCGCGTGCTCGCTCGGCATGCTCACCCAGGAGCAGGTGGACGAGCTGGTGGAGATGGGCGTCCACCGCTACAACCACAACCTGGAGACGGCCCGCTCCCACTTCCCGAACGTGGTCACCACGCACTCGTGGGAAGAGCGCTGGGACACGCTGAAGATGATCCGCGCGGCGGGCATGGAGGTCTGCTGCGGCGGCATCATCGGCATGGGCGAGACGCTGGAGCAGCGCGCCGAGTTCGCCGTGCAGCTCGCCGAGCTGGAGCCCGACGAGGTGCCGCTGAACTTCCTGATCCCCAACCCCGGCACGCCGTACGAGAACTACCCGGTGGTCGAGGGCCCCGAGGCGCTGCGGACCGTCGGCGCGTTCCGGCTCGCCCTGCCGCGCACGATCCTGCGCTTCGCGGGCGGCCGGGAGCTGACCTTCGGCGACCTCGGCGCCAAGCAGGGCATGCTGGGCGGCGTCAACGCGATCATCGTCGGCAACTACCTGACCAACCTCGGCCGGCCCGCGCAGCAGGACCTCGACATGCTGACCGAGCTGTCCATGCCGATCAAGGAACTGAGCAAGACCCTGTGACCACGGGACTGGGTGCGGTGACGTACTGCGGGTATTGCGGCAAGGCGCGCGCGGAGGGCGACCACTCCGCGTGCGCCTCACGGCTGGGCGTGATCGACCCGCCGAGGTTCTGCGCGGAGTGCGCGCGGCGGATGGTGGTGCAGGTGACGCCCGCCGGGTGGACGGCCACGTGCAGCCGTCACGGCGAGATCACCTCAGCGCGGTAACCTGCCCTGCATCTGGTCACGGGTGCAGGGAGGTCGTCGGGTGGCGGAGCAACCGGTGGACGAGCGGGCGACGCCCGTTCGGGTGCCACCCGCGCCGGCGTTCGAGTACTACTACGTGGTGCAGCGGCCGGGCGTCGTGGTGAAGCGCGACCTGCTGCCCGCGTTCTCCGTGCTCTCGGCGATCTCGCTGTTCGGCCTGCCCCTGGGGTGGCTGTGGGCGCGGCTGGCGCCGCCGCAGAACGTGGTGGCGCAGCAGGACGGGGCGCTGATCCCGGTCACCGGCGAGAGCTACCACCGGCTCGACGGGCTGATGCTGTTCGTGCTCATGGGGCTGGCCGCCGGGCTGGTCACCGGCATCGCGGTGTGGTTGCTGCGGGAGCGGCGCGGCCCGGTCGTGATGCTGGCGGCCACGCTCGGCGGTGCGGCGGCGGCCTACCTGGCGCAGCTGACCGGCAAGGGCGCCGCGGGCAGCCGGTACGCCGTCGACGCCGCGCCCGCGGTGGGTGACGTGATCGCCCTGGCCCCGGTGCTGGAGACGTGGTGGGGCTTGCTGGCGTGGCCCTTGGGCACGGCGCTGGCGTACGGCTGCCTGGCCGCGTGGAACGGTCTGGACGACCTCGGCCGTCGGCTCGGCTAGAGCCGGTAGGCGGTGTCCGGCACGTCGGTGACGAACATGTGCCCCGGCGCGTGGGTGATCGCGAACGGCGGTTTCGAGGCCATCACGGCCGCCTGCGGCGTCACGCCGCACGCCCAGAACACCGGCACGTCGCCCTCGTGCGGTGCGGTCCGGTCGCCGAAGTCGGGCCGGTCCAGGTCCGCGATGCCGAGCGCGCCCGGATCGCCCACGTGGACCGGCGCGCCGTGCACGGCGGGCATCCGGGCCGTGACCTCCCGCGCGGTCTCGACCAGGTCGGCCGGGACGTAGCGCATCGAGACGACCACCGGGCCGTGCAGGCGCCCGGCGGGGCGGCACTCGCGGTCGGTCACGTACATCGGCACGTTGACGCGCTGCTCGACGTGCCGCAGCGGGACGTGCGCCTGCTTGAGCGCGGACTCGAACGTGAAGCTGCACCCGATGAGGAACGCGACCAGGTCGTCCCGCCAGTACCCGGAGGCGTCGGTGGGCTCGTCGACCAGCTCGCCGTGCTCCCAGACCCGGTAGCGGGGCAGGTCGCGCATCAGGTCGGCGTTGTCCGCCAGGACGGTCGTGGTGCTGCCCGGGTCGGTGACGTCGAGGACCGGGCACGGCTTGGGGTTGCGCTGGGTGAACAGCAGCACGTCGTAGGCCCAGTCCGCGGGGACCGCGATGAGGTTGGCCTGGGCGTGGCCGTCCGCGAGCCCGGCCGTCGGGCCGTCGTGGTGCGCGCGGACCTGCGCCGGTGTCATCGTCGTCATCGCAGCTCCACGCCCTTCGTCTCGGGGAGGCCGAACAGGGCGAGGACGGCGATGCCGTAGCCGACCGCGCCGAAGATCATCGCGCCGCCGACGCCCATGCTCCCGGCCAGGAACCCCACCAGCGCGGGGAAGAACGCGCCGACGCCGCGGCCGAAGTTGTAGGTGAAGCCCTGGCCGGTGCCGCGCAGCTCGGTCGGGTACAGCTCGGCGAGGTAGGAGCCGAACCCGCTGAAGATCGCCGAGGTGGTGAACCCGAGCGGGAACGTGACCAGCAGGATCAGGCTGTTCGCGCCGGTCGGGATGTTGGTGAACAGCACGATGAGCAGCGCGCTGAGCACGGCGAACAGGGTGAACGTGCGCTTGCGGCCCAGCCGGTCGGTCAGGTAGCCGCCGGTGAGGTAGCCCGCGAACGCGCCGCTGATCAGCAGGGCCAGGTAGCCGCCGGTGCCGACGACGCTGAGGCCGCGTTCGGTCTTGAGGAACGTGGGCACCCAGCCGGCCAGCGTGTAGTAGCCGCCCTGGACGCCGGTGGCCAGGAGCGCGGCGAACAGCGTGGTGCGGCCGAGCTCGCCTCGGAAGACGTCCCGGAAGCGGCCCCTGGTCGGGCCGGTCGCCGGCGCCCGTTCGGCCCGGGGCGCGTCCTTGACGTTGCGGCGGACGTAGAAGACGAGGACCGCGGGGATCGCGCCGGTCCAGAACAGCACGCGCCAGGCCAGGTCGGGCGGCAGGAAGCTGAACACGGCGGTGTAGACGACGACGCTCAGGCCCCACCCGACGGCCCACGAGCTCTGGATGAACGCGACCGTGCGGCCCCGGTACCGCGGCTTGCAGTACTCGGCGACGAGGATCGCGCCCGCCGCCCACTCGCCGCCGAAGCCCAAGCCCTGCAGGGCGCGGAAGACCAGCAGCGTCTCGTAGCTGGTGGCGAAGCCGCACAGGACGGTGAAGACGGCGTAGGTGATGACGGTGATCATCAGGGTGCGGACGCGGCCGATGCGGTCCGCGAGGATGCCCGCGATCGCGCCACCGAGGGCGGAGACGACCAGCGTGACGGTGGTGAGCAGGCCCGCTTCGCCCGTGGTGAGGCCGAAGTAGGCGGTGATGGCGACCAGGCTCAGGGGCAGGACCTGGAAGTCGTAGGCGTCCAGTCCGTAGCCGCCGAACGCGCCGACGAACGCCCGCTTGCCGTTGCGTCCCAGCGTGTGGAACCAGGCGAACGGGCCTTGGTCGTCCTTGGTGGTGTCGGTGTCCGTGTTGCTCATGTCCGGGGTGCTCATGTCGGGGTCACCTCGCAGCCGAGAGGGTGTGCCGTGGCCCACACGCTAGAGGATTGTTGAACAATCCCACTAGGGGGCAATAGGACGAATCAACACCCCGGATCTCGCGCACGCTCCCGCACGCCCGCGCGAGTCGTCCCCTCGCGTCGGGCGTGTCCTACGCCCAGAACGACCGTGTCCTACGTCCACGACCCCCGAGTTGAACGCTCAGGCGTCGACGGCGCCCTTCCGCTCGTCGTACGCGGGGTAGAACTTGCGGATCAACGCCGACGTCTCGGCGTAGTCGAGCTGACCCGACGTGGGCTGGTGGCCGATGAACGTGTAAGTCAACCGGGAACCGAGCGCGGGGAAGAAGATGCGCGACGCGGTACCAATCCCGCCCATCGCGATGACAATCATCTCGGTATCACCGGAATTCACCAGCAATGACGCCAACCTCTTCAGGTCGGCCGCCGTCGTGGCCATCGTGGAAATCTTCACGATATCCGCGCCGACCTCTTTCGCCCCGCGCACGACGGCGTCGAGCTCACCGATTTCGGGAGTGTGGTCGAAATCGTGGTACGACACGATCGCCAGCGCGTCGTGCGCGTGCGCCGCAGCCACCACGTCGGCCACGACCTCCCGTGCCGACAGCTCCACGTCCACCGCGTCCACCAGGGGCGCCACCTCGCGGAACAGCTCGAGCCGGGCCTCCTCGCCGCCGCTCCACCCGCCGCCCTCCGCCGCCGAGCGCACGGTCGCCAGCACCGGCAGCCCGTCGAACGCCCGCACCTGCGCCAGCACGTGCCCGACATCGGTCCGGGAGAACCGGTCGATGCGCAATTCGGCCACGTCGACCCCGACCGAACGGGCCTGTGCCGCCGCCCGCTCGCTGTCGTCGTCGGAGAAACTCACCGCGATCAGGGGCAGGTCGAGTCCGAGCAGCGCGCGCATGCCGTTCATTCGCGGCATCCTACACCGGTCGCCCGGACGGTCAGTTGCGATGAGGCAGGGTGCCCAATTCCGACAACGGCGCGGGCACCGCGCTCAACGCGTCCAGAATGCCCGCTTCGCGGTGCAGCACCTTCCGCACCATCCGCAACCGCCGCGCGGGCGAGGTCTCCTCCAGCAGCCGCTGCCGGTCCTCCAGCGTCAGCAGGCAGTCCCCGGCCAACGCGTACGCCAGGTCCGCCACCGCCGTGTCCGGGCCGGGCGGTCGCCCCACGCTCTGGTACGCCGCCTGCCGGTAGCGCTCGTGCGCCGCCCGCGCGCTCTCCGCCAGCAGCGGCAGCACCGCCTCCACCTCCGGCGGCGCGGCCGTGTCCGGCAGCCACTGCACCGTCGCGACGAGGTACGGCGCGCTCTCCTCGTCGACCTCCAGCAACCGGAACCGCCGGCCGCCCTTCGTGGTCAGGTCGAACCGGCCGTCCGGCAGCCGCCGCGCCTCCTGGAGCACGGCCGTGCACCCGACGTCGGACAGCGCCTCGACGTTCTCCGCGCCGACCTCCCACCCCTGCTTGATCGACACCACGCCGAACGTCTTCTCCGGCACCGCGCCCGTCACGAGGTCGACGGTCAACTGCCGGTACCGCGGCTCGAACACGTGCAGCGGCAGGGACGCCCCGGGCAGCAGCACGGTGCCCAGCGGGAACAGGGGGAGCGTCGTGGTCACGAACTCAAGCTACGGGTGGACGGTGGCCGCAGCACGGCGAACGGGTCGGTGACCCGCATCTCGCCGGACACGAACCGGAACAGCGCGGCGGGCCTGCCGCCGGACGGCCCCGGCTGCACGGTCCCGCCGGTGGGCTCCAGCAACCCCCGCCGCGACAGCACGCGTTGCAGGTTGGTCGCCGACACCTTGTAGCCCAGCGCCGCCGAGTACAGCGCGCGCAGCGCGGAGATGGTGAACTCCGGCGGCGCCAGCGCGAAGCCGAGGTTGGTGTAGGACAGCTTCGACGCGAGCCGGTGCCGGGCGCGGCGGCAGATCGCCTCGTGGTCGAACGCGGTCGCGGGCAGCGCGTCCACCGGGTGCCACGCGGTGTCCGTCGGCACCACCGGGTCGATGTGCGACGGCACCAGGCCGAGGAACGCGGTCGCCACCACGCGTGGTCCGGGCACCCGCGAGGGCGTGCTGAACACGGCCAGCTGCTCGACGTGTGACAACTGTCGCACGTCGACTTTTTCCGCCAGCTGACGGCGGATCGAAGCCTCGACGTCCTCGTCGTCGCCCAGTCCGCCACCGGGCAGTGACCAGCGGTGAGCGTGCGGTTCGCGGGCGCGCTCCCACAGCATGACCTGGAGTGATCCGGCTCTCACCTGGAGCACCGCGGCCAGTACTTCATGTTCCGCCAGTCCCACTCGGCTGATACTATCGGCCACGTTTTCGACCGATAGGCGAAAACCTGGCTCTAGGGAGGAACCCATGGTCGCTACCGCCTACGTGGAGCGAACCTCGGACGGCGCCTACGACGGGATCGCGCCGGACGCCGCATGGCGGGACGAGGTGCTGGAGCTGGCGCGGCAGCGGGACGCGGTCATCCTGGCGCACAACTACCAGCTGCCCGAGATCCAGGACATCGCCCACCACACCGGGGACTCCCTGGCGCTCAGCCGCATCGC
The DNA here is from genome assembly GCF_044757065.1 of Actinosynnema sp. NPDC091369. NCBI lineage: Bacteria > Bacillati > Actinomycetota > Actinomycetes > Pseudonocardiales > Pseudonocardiaceae > Actinosynnema > Actinosynnema sp. NPDC091369. The sequence continues at coordinate 719,872 of NZ_JBIVUG010000003.1, forward strand.
GGCCGCGAGCGACGCGTCCACCATCGTGTTCTGCGGCGTGCACTTCATGGCCGAGACGGCGAAGATCCTCGCGCCGCACAAGACGGTCCTCATCCCGGACGAGCGGGCGGGCTGCTCGCTGGCCGACTCGATCACGGGCGAGCAGTTGCGCGCGTGGAAGGCCGAGCACCCCGGTGCGATCGTCGTCTCCTACGTCAACACCACGGCCGAGGTGAAGGCGGAGACCGACATCTGCTGCACCTCGTCGAACGCCGTGGACGTGGTGCGGTCGATCCCGGCCGACCGCGAGGTGCTGTTCCTGCCGGACCAGTTCCTGGGCGCGCACGTCAAGCGCGAGACGGGCCGGGAGAACCTGCACATCTGGGCGGGCGAGTGCCACGTCCACGCGGGCATCAACGGCCCCGAGCTGGCCGAGCGCGCGGCCGCGAACCCGGAAGCCGACCTGTTCATCCACCCCGAGTGCGGCTGCGCCACGTCGGCGCTCTACCTCGCGGGCGAGGGCACCGTCCCGGCGGAGAAGGTCAAGATCCTCTCCACCGGCGACATGATCACCGCCGCGCGGCGGACCAGTGCGAAGACGGTGCTGGTGGCCACCGAGATCGGCATGCTGCACCAGCTGCGCCGGGCCGCGCCGGAGATCGACTTCCGCGCGGTGAACGACCGGGCGTCGTGCCGGTACATGAAGATGATCACCCCGGCCGCCCTGCTGCGCGGGCTGCGCGAGGGCAAGGACGAGGTGCACGTGGACCTGGAGACCGCGAAGCGGGCCCAGGGCGCGGTGCAGCGCATGATCGAGATCGGGCAGCCCGGCGGCGGGGAATGAACACCCCCCTGTGGGAGGCCCGCGCCGACCTGCTGGTCGTCGGCACGGGTGTGGCCGGTCTGACGGCGGCGCTGCGCGCGCGTGAGCTGGGGCTGCGGGTCCTGGTGGTGACCAAGGCCGCCGGCGAGGACGGCAACACCCGGTGGGCGCAGGGCGGCGTGGCCGTCGTGCTGCCCGGCGAGCACGACGAGGGCGACACGGTCGACGCGCACGTGCGCGACACGCTGGTGGCCGGGGCCGGGCTGTGCGACGAGGCCGCGGTCGACGCGATCATCTCCGGCGGGCCGGCCGCGGTGGCGCGGCTGCGCGAGCGCGGCGCGGTGTTCGACGCCGCGCCGACCGGTCGGCTGGCCCGCACGCGGGAGGGCGGGCACAGCGCGTTCCGGGTAGTGCACGCGGGAGGTGACGCGACCGGCGCGGAGGTCGAGCGCGCGTTGCTGGCGGCGGCGTCCGACGGTCGGGTGCCGGTGCTGGAGAACCACGTGGCGGTGGACGCGGTGCGCACGCCGCTCGGCCAGGTGTGCGGCCTGCTGGTGCTGGACGGCAACGGCGTGCCCGGCGTGCTCGGCGCGCCCGCGGTGCTGCTGGCCAGCGGCGGCCTCGGCCAGCTCTACCAGGCCACGTCAAACCCGGAGGTCGCGACCGGCGACGGCTTGGCGCTGGCGCTGCGCGCGGGCGCGGTGGCGGCGGACGTCGAGTTCGTCCAGTTCCACCCGACCGTGCTCTACACCGGTCGCGGCGCGCGTGGCCGCTGCCCGCTGGTCACGGAGGCGGTGCGCGGCGAGGGCGCGGTGCTGGTCGACGCGACCGGCGCGCGGGTCATGCGCGGCGTGCACCCGTTGGAGGACCTGGCGCCGCGCGACGTGGTGGCGGCGGCGATCACCCGGCACATGGCGGGCGGTCCGGGCGGAGTGGACGACCACGTGTTCCTCGACGCCACGGGCATCTCCGACTTCGCGCGCCGGTTCCCGACCGTGCACGCGGCCTGTCTCGCGGCGGGCGTCGACCCGGCGGGCGAGCCGATCCCGGTCGCGCCCGCGGCGCACTTCGCGTGCGGCGGTGTCGTGTCCGATGTGGACGGACGAACGGGCGTGACCGGCTTGTACGCGGCGGGCGAGGTGGCCCGCACCGGGCTGCACGGCGCGAACCGGCTGGCGTCCAACAGCCTGCTCGAAGGTCTGGTCGTGGGCACGCGGGCGGCCGAGGCGGTCGCGGCGGACCTGGCGCTGGGCGTGCTGGCCAAGCCGTCGGCGTCGGGCGCGGTGGAGCTGCCGACGGCGCCGGTCGCGGCCCGGGACTCGTTGCAGCGCGTCATGTCCCGGTACGCGGCGATCGGCCGTGACGCGGAAGGCTTGGCGGTGGTCGGCTCGGTGCTCGACCTGTCCACTGCGGACCGGAAGCTGGACAGCCGGGAACTGGTCGAGGACGCGGCGCTCACGGTGGCCGCGCGGGCGCTGATCGCGGCGGCGGCGCAGCGCGAGGAGTCGCGCGGCTGCCACGTGCGCACCGACTTCACCGAGCGGGACGAGGTGCGCTGGCAGCGCAGCCAGGTGGTCCGGCTCAACCCGTCCGGCCAGCCGGTGCTGGCCGATCCGGCAGTGGCCAGGGGAGTGGCATGAACCTCGAACTCGATCTGGACGACGCGCGGCGCGTGATCGCGACGGCGCTGGAGGAGGACCTGCGGTACGGCGCGGACGCGACGACCGAGGCGACCGTGCCCGCGGACGCGGTGGCCGTGGCGGAGCTGACGCCCCGCGCGGCCGGTGTGCTCGCGGGCATCCCGGTGGCGCTGGAGGTGTTCCGGCAGGTCACCGACGTGGACGTGCTGGAGCAGCGACGGGACGGCGACAAGGCCGTGCCCGGCGAGCCCGCGCTGGTGCTGCGCGGCCCGGTGCGCGGCCTGCTCACCGCCGAGCGCACCGCGCTGAACCTGCTGTGCCACCTGTCCGGCGTGGCCACGCTCACCGCCGCCTGGGTGGACGAGGTCGCGGGCACCAAGGCGCGGGTGCGCGACTCCCGCAAGACCCTGCCGGGCCTGCGGCTGCTGGAGAAGTACGCGGTGCGCTGCGGCGGGGGCGTCAACCACCGGCTCGGCCTCGGCGACGCGGTGCTGATCAAGGACAACCACGTGCGCGCCGCGGGTTCGGTGCGGGCGGCGCTGGCCGCCGTGCGCGCCCACGCGCCGCACCTGCCGTGCGAGGTCGAGGTCGACTCGCTGGACCAGCTGGACGAGGCCGTCGCCGAGGGCGCGGAACTCGTGCTGCTGGACAACTTCACCGCCGCCGAGTGCGCGGAAGCGGTGCGCCGGGCGGGTGGCGTCACGCTGGAGGCGTCCGGCGGGCTCACGCTGGACGTGGCCAGGTCCTACGCCGAGACCGGCGTGGACTACCTGGCCGTCGGCGGCCTCACGCACTCCGCCCCGGCGCTCGACCTGGGGCTGGACCTGCGCTAGCCGCCGACGTCGGGCAGCGCCCGCGCCCGGGGCACGGGGCGCGGGCGCGCCCGGATCAGGAGTCGCGCCGCCTGGTCTGCTCGTCGCGCTCCACGTCCACCCGTTCCTTGCGGACCTCGCCGCCGACGTGCTGCTGCTCGGTCACGGTCTGCTTGTCGAGCCGCACCTTCTCCACCGGCTTGGTCCTCTTCTCGACCACCGGCTCCTCGCGGCGCAGCGTGACCTCGGCCTCCTCGTCGGCGAACGCGCGGTCGGTCGGCGCGCCGTCGGCGGGCTCGCGCACCACGCGCACCTCTTCGTGCGACACCGGCACCGTCACGTCCTTCTGCTCGGTCACGGTGTGCTTGACCAGCCGGACTCGGCCGGCCTCGACGTCGCGGGTGCCGACGTCCAGCTCCTCCTCGTAGCGGGTCACCGAGTCGCCGGAGCGCGCCTCGTGACGGCCGCGCTGCCCGGGGGCCGCGGGCTTGCCCGTGGTCGTCGCCTCGCCGCGCACGTTGCCGAGCCCCTCGGCGCGGGTCTCACCGGGCATCCCGCCGCCGCGCATCTCGCCGCGGGTCAGCCCCGACGTCCGCCCGGCGCCCGGCATCGGCGTGGGTTTGGTCTCGCCGCGCCCGCGGTTCGGCAGCCGGTCGTGGTCGCCGGTGCGGTGCGACGGGATGAGGCCGTAGTACTCGTACAGCTCGTCCTGCTGCTTGTCGGACATGTGCTCGTCGGACACGTCGATCCGCGGCGCGTCCTTGACCTGCTGCTTGTCCACGGGGACGGTGATCACCCCGTTGCCCAGGGTCGCGTCCTGGATCGGCACGAACGACTCCTTGAGGCCGAACAGGCCCGTGTGCACCGACGCCCACATCGGCCGCCCGTCCTGATCGTCGAGCCACACCTGTTTCACCGAGCCGATGCGCTCACCGTGCTCGTCGATCACGTCGCAGTCGTACAGGCGGTCCACTTCGGCCTGGTTGATCATGGCCGGGTCCCTTCGCGTGTCGTTTTGGTCCCGCAGAAGGCTTCCCGGCGCGAAGGGCCACCTATTCGGCTGCCACCCGTTCGTGTGAGGCAACGTCCTCCGAAAGAACTTCAGAGTCGGCGATTGGCCAGGACGGGCAAGGCATTCCTCGCCCGCGTGACACTCTCCGTGTCCACTTCGGTCAGCACGAGGCCCGGCTCGCCCGCCAGCTGCTCGACGACCTCGCCCAGCGGCGACGCGACCGTGCTGAAGCCGATGCCCGTGGGCGCGCCGTGGTCCACGCCGGGATCGGCCTGGCCGCAGGCCAGCACCCACGACGTGCAGTCCAGCGCGCGGGCGCGCACCAGCAGCTCCCACTGCTCCCGCTTGCCCGGTCCCGCGCCCCACGACGCGCACAGCAGCACGGCCGTCGCGCCGCGGTCGGCCAACGCCCGGAACAGCTCGGGGAACCGCACGTCGTAGCAGGTGGCCAGGCCGAACGTGACGCCGTCGACCTCGACGGCCACCGGCGCGGCGCCGGGCGCGACCGTGCGCGACTCGGTGAACCCGAACGCGTCGAACAGGTGGATCTTGTCGTAGCCGACGTGGTGGCCGTCGCCCGTGACGAGCAGGGTGTTGGTCACCCGGCCGTCGGGCGCGGGCGTGAACATGCCCGCCACGACGACCACGCCGTGCTCGTCGGCGATGTCGCGCACCGCGCTCGCCCACGGGCCGTCCAGCGGCTCGGCCACCGGGCCCAGGGGCACGCCGAACCGGCACATCGTGGCCTCGGGGAACACGACCACGCGGGCTCCGGCAGCCGCCGCGGCCCCGGTCTGCGACCGCACCAGGTCGAGGTTCGCCGCCGGGTCGCTGGACGAGGTGATCTGGCAGAGGGCGACACGCATGTGGCCCACTCTAGGTAGTGTCGGGTCTCGTGCGCTCCCTCCTGCCCCCGCTCGTCCTCGTCGCCCTGCTCGCCGCCGCGGGGTGCACGGGCACGACGACACCGAGCGCGGAGGGCACCTCGGACAACAGCGCGCTCGTGCTGGCCGACCCGATCGAGCCGACCACGCTGAACCCGCTGCTCGGCTACGGCCGCGAGGGCGTGTCGAAGCTGTACGACGGCCTGGTGGAGCACCGCGCGGACGGCTCGGTGCGGCCCCAGCTCGCGGCGGACGCCCCCACGCCCGCCCCGGACGGGCTGAGCTGGACCGTGGGGCTGCGCGACGACGTGAAGTTCGCCGACGGCACGTCGTTCGGGCCCGAGGACGTGGTGGCGACCTACCGGGCCCTGCTGGACCCGGCGTCCGGCTCGACCGAGCGGGCCGCGTACGCGGAGCTGACCGGCGTCGAGCAGCTGGACGTGCGCACGGTCCGCTTCACGCTGTCCCGGCCGTGGGCGGCGTTCCCGCACACGCTGGTGCTCGGCATCCTGCCCAGCGAGGCGCTCGGCGGGCCGTTGCGCGACGTGAAACCGGTGGGGACGGGCCCGTACAAGCTGGTGGAGTGGCGCAAGGGCGACCGCATGGTGCTGGAGGCCAACGCCGCCTACTTCGGCGGCGAGCCGAAGATCCGCAAGCTGACCGTGGTGTTCGTGCCCGACGACAACACGCGCGCGCAGCGGATGCAGGCGGGCGAGTTCGACGGCACCGAGCTGCCGCCCCGGCTGGCCGCGTCGTTCGGCACCGCGAACGGCATGAGGGTGATCACGCACCGCACGGCCGACCTGCGCGCCGTCACCCTGCCGGGCGGTCCCGTGACGGGTGACAGCGCGATCAGGATGGCGTTGAACCACGCGGTCAACCGCAAGGGCGCGGTGGACAACCTGCTCGGCGGCAAGGGCGCGGTGGCGACCACGCCGGTGCCGGACGCGCTGCCGGAGTTCGTGGAGACCGGCGCGCGGTTCGCCTACGACAAGGCGCTGGCCGAGCTGCTGCTGGACCAGGCGGGCTGGGTGCGCGGCGCGGACGGCGTGCGGGCGCGCGACGGCGTGGCCGCCCGGTTCACCCTGATGTACCCGATCGGCGACGTGGTGCGCGCCGACCTGGCCACCGCGTTCGCAGCGGACGCCAAGGCGGTGGGCATCGACGTGCAGCTGGCCGGCCTCGGCTGGGACGCCGTCACGCCGAGGCTGGGCGCGGACGCGCTGCTGCACGGCGGCGGCACGCCGTTCGACCCGGACCTGATGACCTACGAGGAGCTGCACACGCCCAACCCGTGGGGCTACTCGAACCCGCAGGTCGACGCGGCCCTGGACATCGGGCGCACGGTGCTGGACCCGCCGCAGCGCGCTGCGGCCTACAAGCAGTTCCAGCGGGCGTACGTGGCCGCGCCGGGCATGGTGGTGCTGGCCTCGGTGCAGCACACGTACGTGGTGCGGGAGAACTGGAACGGCTACCAGGAGGTCGTCGACCCGCACGCGCGCGGCGCGCTGGGCTGGGGTCCGTGGTGGAACCTGGAGAAGTGGACGCCCCGCTAGGGCCGGTCCTGCTGCATCCTTGTGGCGACAGTGGTGCCGTCCACGAGCTAAGGGGACGCCGTGACGATCTTCCTCGACTCCGCCGGGTCCTCCCTGCCGCCGCGCGAGGTGCTGGACGAGGTGATCGGCCACCTGCGGCGGGAGGCGGAGGTCGGCGGGTACGTCGCCGCGCGGGAGCGGGCCGACGACCTGGAGGCCGGGTACGGGGTGTTCGCCGAGCTGCTGGGCGCGCGGCCGGACGAGGTCGCGTTCACCGACAGCGCCACCCGCGCGTGGCTGACCGCGTTCGACGCCGTGCCGCTGGCCGCGGGGGACCGGGTGCTGTTCAGCGAGGCCGAGTACGCGGGCACGGCCATCCCCATCCTGCGCCGGGCGCGCGAGGTGGGCGCGACGGCCGAGGCGGTGCCGTCCGACGCGTTCGGGCAGGTCGACGTGGACGCGCTCAAGGAGATGCTGGACGAACGGGTGAAGCTGGTCTCCCTGGTGCACGTGCCGACCAACAGCGGGCTGGTCAACCCGGCGCGCGAGGTCGCCGAGGCCGCGCACGAGGTGGGCGCGCTGGTGCTGCTGGACGCGTGCCAGTCGATCGGGCAGCTGCCCGTGCGGGCCGACGAGCTGGGCGTGGACCTCATCGCGGGCACGGGCCGCAAGTGGCTGCGCGGGCCGCGGGGCACCGGTGTGCTGGTGGTGCGCCGCGAGGCCGCCGCGCGGATGCGGCCGAGGCTGGTCGACCTGCACAGCGCAGAGTGGGTCGCGCCCGAGGAGATCCGGCTGCGCGACGACGCGCGGGTCTACGAGATCTGGGAGTGCGGCGTCGCCGACCGGCTCGGGCTCATCGCGGCGGCGCGGTACGCGCTGGCCAAGGGCATCGACGTGATCGAACGGGAGGTCGGCGAGCGCGCGCAGCGGCTGCGCGACGGGCTGGGCGCGCTGCCGGGCGTGACGGTGCGCGACCCGGGCGTGCGCAAGGCCGGCCTGGTCACGTTCACGGTGGACGGGGTCGCGGCGGCCGACGTGCGGGACCGGCTGGCCCGCGACGGCGTCACGGTCACCGTCAGCGGCGCGTCGTCCACGCTGCTGGACATGACCCGGCGCGGGCTCGACGAGGTCGTGAGGGCCTCGCCCCACTACTTCGTCGAGCCCGCGCTCATCGATCAGGCCGTGGCGGCCGTCAGCAGGTGCGCCCGGTGATGCGCGGGACGCAGTCGGAGTAGTCGAGGAACAGCTGCACCGCGGTGTCGTTGCGCGAGGTCTGCGCCGCGATCACGGTGTCGCGCGGGTAGAAGCCGCTGGTGCCGCTCGCCGAGGCCGGGTACATCTCGAACGTGTAGCTCCAGATCTTGTGCGCGGCCCACATCCAGTCGTCCACGCTGCCGTCGGTGATGTAGAGGTCGCTGGCCTGCTGCGGCGTGTAGCCGTTCAGCGACGCCATCCGCTTGCCCATGGTCTGGAACACGTTGGCCTGGGTGGCGTCCAGGCCCGCCGCGGTGTCGTTGTAGGTGTAGCCGTAGGGCCACAGGATCAGCTCCGAGAACGTGTGCCAGTCGATGTGCGACTTGATCTGCTGCACACCGCCGACCACGCGGCCGTTGACGAAGTCGCGGACGCGCGCGGTCTCCGGCGCGGAGAACGCCGACGGGCCGCGGTAGGTCTCGCTCGACCCGCTGCCGCTGGAACCGCCGCAGCAGCCCCACTGGTGACCCCAGTTGCGGTTGGGGTCGGTGCCGGTCGAGGTCGAGTTCGGCTGCCGGTTCTTCCGCCACGCCCGGAACGAGCCGGTCGCGATGTCGTACTCCGAGCCGTCCGGGTTGACGCTGGGGATGACCCAGATCTCCCGGCTGTCGACCGCGCCCTTGATGGCCGCGTTGGAGGCGTAGTTGTCCGTGTACCGCTTGATGATGTGCAGGCACATCTCCACGGTCAGGTGCTCCCGCGCGTGCTGGTTGCAGGTGAACAGCACCTCGGGCTCGGACTCGTCGACCGACGGGTTGTCGCTGATCTTGATCATCCACAGGTCGCGGTTCTGGTACGACTTGCCGATGCTGCGCAGCGTGACCAGGTTCGGGTGGTCCGAGACGGTCTGGTTCAGCTCGGCGACCATCTCCGCGTAGTTGTGGTAGCCGGTGTAGCCGGACGGGAAGTCCAGCGTGCCGAGCTGCGGGTCGGCGAAGTCCGCCTTGCCCAGGCCCGCGAGCTGGGCGTCCGCGTCGCCGGTCGCGCGCAGGGGCAGGCCGGTGGCCCGCAGCAGCCACTGCTGGCGGGGTTCGGCGAGCACGGTGAGCGTGTCACCGCTCTGGCCGAGCACGTCGACGCCGGTCCGGGCGACCTTCGTGCGCGCCTCGGGGGTGGTGGCGGTGACCTCGAACACGGTCCGCTCGGTGGATTGCGCGGTCGCCGTCTGAGCGGACCCGGGGTGCGCGGGGAGCACCAGGGCCACGCTCGCGACCAGCGCGGCGGCCACAAGGCCGCGCCGCTTGGTGAACATCAAGCCTCCATCATCAGCAGGGTTTGCGACGGATGCGTACGCAGCGTGGCGCGCCGGTCACGGATCGAGGTAGCCGCCGTTTGTCGGGTTCACAACTCGGGGCCGGGCTGACAGTTGACGGAATTGGCGACGCCTTACCCTTGAGGGCATGCTCAACCGCATCGACCTGCGAGGTCGTGTCCCGTCACCCGCCGAACTGCGCGCCGCGCTGCCGCGCGCCGAGGTCGACGTGGACGCGGTGCTGCATCAGGTCCGGCCGCTGGTGGACGACGTGCGCGAACGGGGCGTCGAGGCTGTGCTGGAGCACGGCGAGAAGTTCGACAAGGTGCGCCCGGAGTCCGTCCGCGTGCCCGCCGCCGAGCTGGAGCGCGCGCTGTCCGAGCTGGACCCGGCCGTGCGGGCGGCGCTGGAGGAGTCCATCACCCGCGCCCGCAAGGTGCACGCCGACCAGCGCCGGGTCGACACGACCACCCAGGTCGTGCCCGGCGGCACGGTCACCGAGCGCTGGGTGCCGGTGTCCCGCGTCGGCCTGTACGTGCCCGGCGGCCTGGCCGTCTACCCGTCCAGCGTGGTCATGAACGTGGTGCCGGCGCAGATCGCGGGCGTCGAGTCGCTCGTGGTGTGCTCGCCGCCGCAGGCGGAGTTCGGCGGCCTGCCGCACCCGGCGATCCTGGCCGCCGCCGCGCTGCTCGGCGTCACGGAGGTGTGGGCGGTGGGCGGCGCGCTCGCCGTCGCGCTGCTGGCCTACGGCGGCACCGACACCGACGGGCGGCTGCTGGAGCCGGTGGACCTGGTGACCGGTCCCGGCAACATCTACCTGACCGCGGCCAAGCGGCTGCTGCGCGGCCTGATCGGCATCGACTCCGAGGCCGGGCCGACCGAGATCGCGATCCTGGCCGACGGCACGGCCGACCCGGTGCACGTGGCCGCCGACCTGATCAGCCAGGCCGAGCACGACACGCTGGCCGCGAGCGTCCTGGTGACCACGTCGGTCGAGCTGGCGGACGCCGTGGACGCCGAGCTTGACCGCCAGGTCGGCGCGACCAAGCACCGCGAGCGCGTGCGGACGGCGCTGACCGGCCGGCAGTCCGGCACCGTGCTGGTGTCGAGCCTGGACGAGGGGCTGCGGGTGGTGGACACCTACGCCGCCGAGCACCTGGAGGTCCAGACCGCCGACGCCCGCGAGGTGGCCGCCCGCGTGCGCGCGGCCGGTGCGGTCTTCGTGGGCGCGCACTCGCCGGTGTCGCTGGGCGACTACTGCGCGGGCTCGAACCACGTGCTGCCCACCGCCGGCTGCGCGCGGCACTCGTCGGGGCTGTCGGTGCAGACGTTCCTGCGCGGCATCCACGTCATCGACTACAGCGAGGACGCGTTGCGCGAGGTCGCGCCGCACGTCGTGGCGCTGGCGAACGCCGAGGACCTGCCCGCGCACGGCCAGGCGGTCACGGCGAGGTTCGGCGGATGAGGCCCCTCGGCGACCAGGTCGAGATCGGCGACCTGCCCCTGCGTGACGACCTGCGCGGCCGTACGCCGTACGGCGCGCCTCAGCTGGACGTGGCCGTCCGGCTGAACACCAACGAGAACCCGTACCCGCCCACGCCCGCCCTGGTGGAGGACGTCGTGCGCGAGGTGGCGGCGATCGCGGGCGAGCTGCACCGCTACCCGGACCGGGACGCGGTGGCGCTGCGCGAGGACCTGGCCGCCTACCTGTCCTCGTCCACGGGTGTCCAGCTGACCTCGGCGAACGTGTGGGCGGCGAACGGGTCGAACGAGGTGCTGCAGCAGATCCTGCAGGCGTTCGGCGGGCCGGGCCGCTCCGCGCTGGGCTTCGAGCCGTCGTACTCGATGCACCCGATCATCGCCGCGGGCACGCGCACCGAGTGGGCTCCGACACCGCGTCGCGCGGACTTCTCGCTGGACGTGGCGCGGGCGGCCGAGATCGTGGCCGAGCGCGCGCCCGACGTGGTGTTCGTGACCAGCCCGAACAACCCGACCGGGCAGAGCCTGCCGCTGGACGACCTGCGCGTGCTCATCGAGGCCGCGCCCGGCATGGTCGTGGTGGACGAGGCGTACGCGGAGTTCTCGTCGCGGCCGAGCGCGGTCGCGCTGCTGGCCGACCACCCGGCGAAGCTGATCGTCAGCCGCACCATGAGCAAGGCGTTCGCGTTCGCGGGCGGTCGGCTGGGCTACCTCGCCGCCGCGCCCGCCGTGGTGGACGCGTTGCAGCTCGTGCGGCTGCCGTACCACCTGTCGGCGTTGACGCAGGCGGCGGCGCGGGCGTCGCTGCGGCACGCGGCGGAGACGCTCGGGTCGGTGGCGAAGCTGGCGGCCGAGCGGGACCGGGTGGTGGACTCGCTCGCGGGCCTGGGCTTCTCGGTGGTGCCGAGCGACGCGAACTTCGTGCTGTTCGGGTGGTTCGAGGACGCGCACGCCACGTGGCGGTCGTATTTGGAACGCGGTGTGCTGATCAGGGACGTCGGCATCGCCGGACATCTGCGGGTGACGGTCGGTACTCCGGAGGAGAACGACGCGTTCCTCGCGGCGAGCAAGGAGGTTGGCCGGTGAGCCGGGTCGGCAAGGTGGAGCGGACCACCAGGGAGTCGTCGGTGTACGTCGAGGTCGACCTCGACGGCACCGGGCAGGTCGAGATCGCGACGGGGGTGCCGTTCTACGACCACATGCTGACCGCGCTGGGCGTGCACGGGTCGTTCGACCTGGTCGTCCGGGCGACCGGTGACGTGGAGATCGACGCGCACCACACCGTGGAGGACGTGGCGATCGTGCTCGGGCAGGCGCTGCGGGAGGCGTTGGGGGACAAGGCGGGCATCCGCCGGTTCGGCGACGCGTGGATCCCGATGGACGAGACGCTGGCGCACGCCGCGGTGGACGTGTCGGGGCGGCCGTACTGCGTGCACGTGGGCGAGCCGGAGCAGTTCAACACCTTCACGATCGGCGGCAACTACCCGTTCGTGCTGAACCGGCACGTGTTCGACTCGCTGGCGTTCCACGCGGGCATCGCGCTGCACGTGCGGGTGGAGTACGGGCGCGACCCGCACCACATCACCGAGGCGCAGTTCAAGGCGATCGCCCGGGCGCTGCGCGCGGCCGTCGAGCCGGACCCGCGCGTAGGTGGCGTGCCGTCGACCAAGGGCGTCCTGTAGATGCCCAAGGAGTACGTGGTCATCGGCTTGATCGCGCTGGCCGGTTTCCTCGGTGGCGGCGTCTACAGCACGTGGAAGACGGCCCGGGGCCTGGCGATCGTCCTGCTGGTCCTGACCGTCGTCGCCGTGGGCGCCGCCCTCGCCTGGCTGCTCTGAGCGTTCACCTCGCCTGCCCCGAACGTAGGACACGCGCGTTCCGAACGTAGGACTCTCGCGCGAGTCCTACGTTCGGCACGCGTGAGTCGAACGCTCAGGTCCCGCGTGTCGAACGCTCAGGTCCCGCGTGTCGAACGCTCAGGTCCCGTGAGTTCGACGTTCGGGGCGGTGTGCGCGGGCGGTTTGGCGCTCTGCGTATGGTTGGTCACATGTCGTCACCGGCTCAGGCCGCCACCATCGTCGGTCGCCGTCGGGAACGGGCCGACGCCGCCCGCAACCGGGCCCGGGTGCTCGCCGCCGCGGAAGGGGTGTTCGCCGCGGCCGGTGGGGCGGTCGGCGTGACGATGGAGGACATCGCCCGGGCCGCGGGCGTGGGTCGGGCGACGCTGTACCGGCGCTACCCGGACACGACGTCGATCGCGCAGGCCCTGCTGGACGAGCACGAGGCCGACATCCAGGACCGCATCCTCACCGGTCCGCCGCCGCTGGGTCCGGGCGCGCCGCCGGACGAGCGGCTGGCCGCGTTCTACCGGACCATGGTCGGCCTGCTGGAACGGCACCTGCACCTGGTGCTCGGCGCCGAGACGGGCCGGGCGCGGTTCCGGGCGGGCGCCTACGGCTTCTGGCGGCGTCACGTCGCCGCGCTGGTGGACGGCGCGCCCACCGCCGTCGTGGACGCCCTGATGGCGCCGCTGGCACCCGAGGTCTACCAGTACCAAAGACAGGTGCGCGGCCTCGGCCCGGACGAGGTCGTCGCGGGCCTCGACTGGCTCACGAGACGTGTTCTCGCAGGTAGCTAGCGGGCACGGCGGGCACCAGCCACACGCCGTTGGCGCTGACCCGGAACTCGTGGCCGTCGGCGACCATCGCCGCGGCGTCGACGACCAGCACCACCGGTTTGCCCCGGCGCGACCCGACCCGCACGGCCGTCTCGACGGTCGCGGACAGGTGCACGTCGTGCCGCGCCATCGGCCGCAGCCCGTCGCGGAAGATGTCGGGCAGGAACCGGCCCACCGTCCCGTGGTACAGCTCGGCCGGCGGCTCGGCCACCGGCAGCTCCAACGACACCTCGACGGTGTGCCCCTGGTTGGCGCGGATGCGCCCGTCCTCGATCGCGAACCGCTGCTTGTCGTTGTCCGCCACGACCTCCAGCACCTGCGCCTTGCTCACGCCCAGGGCCCGGACGAACTCGTCGAGGTCCACCCAGCCCGCGGGGTCCAGGGTCAGGCCGAGCCGTTGCGGCTCGTGGCGGAGCGTCTTCGCCATCCGCTTCGACAAGCGGACCATCTGCTTCTTCTCTTGCACGACCTCCAGTGCACCACGGGCCACAACCGCATTTCAGGATCTCAGGTGCCGCCCTCCAGCGCGGGCTTGAGCTTGGGCGCGCCCGGTCCGTCGGCGGCCTGCTCGTCGTCGAAGTTGTGCAGGGTGCAGCTGCGCAGCGACAGGCACCCGCACCCGATGCACGACGTCAGCCGGTCGCGCAGCCGCCGCAGCGCGTCGATCCGGGCGTCCAGCTCCAGCTGCCAGCTCGCCGACAGCCTGCTCCAGTCGGACTTGGTCGGCGTGCGGTTGTCCGGCAGGGTCGCCAGCGCGGCGTGCACGTCCTCCAGCGACAGCCCCACCCGCTGCGCGGTGCGGATGAACGCCAGCCGCCGCAGCACGTGCCGCGGGTACCGGCGCTGGTTGCCCGCGGTGCGCTCGGACGTGATCAGCCCGCGTTCCTCGTAGAACCTCAGCGCGGTGTGCGGCACCCCGCTGCGCTCGGCGACCTGGCCGATGGTCAACATGTCCGGCAACTTGCTCACGATCCGATGGTAGTGCTTGACCTCGACTTAAGTCGAAGTTGTTTCGTGGGGTCATGGCAGTCGAGGAGAAGTCGGGCTTCGCGGAGATCCCCGCGCTGTTCCGGCGGATGACAGGGGACGAGAAGCACGAGTGGGCGGCGGCGTCCACGCTGGACGTGCTGTGGGTGCTCTACGACCGGGTGCTGGACGTCTCGCCGGACCGGGTGGACGACCCGGACCGCGACCGGTTCCTGCTGTCCAAGGGGCACGGCCCGATGGCGTACTACGCCGTGCTGGCCGCGAAGGGCTACCTCGATCCATCCACTTTGGACAACTGGACGGCGTGGGACTCGCCGCTGGGTCAGCACCCGGACCGCGTGCTGGTCAACGGGGTGGAGATCAGCAGCGGCTCGCTGGGCCACGGCCTGCCGATCGCCGTCGGCACCGCGCTCGGTCTGCGCCTCCAGGGCCGGACCGCGCGGACGTTCGTGCTGGTCGGCGACGCGGAGCTGGACGAGGGCAGCAACCACGAGGCCATCGCGCTGGCCGGACGGCTCGGCCTGGACCGGTTGGTGGCGGTGGTCGTGGACAACGCCTCCGGCACGCACGGCTGGCCCGGCGGGGTGGCGAAGCGGTTCGAGGTCGAGGGCTGGCAGTCCTCCACAGTGGACGGACGGGACCACGAGGCGCTGCACGCCGCTTTCACGCAGGAGCACCCCGGCCGGCCGTTGGTCGTGGTGGCGGAGATCGGTGAGGGGGAGCGACGATGACGTCGATGCGGCAGGTCTTCGTGGACACCGTCGAGGACGTGATGCGGCACGACCCGCGGGTCGCGGTCGTGCTGGCGGAGATCTCGCGGGATGCGTTCGCACCGCACGAGCGGGTGATCAACGTCGGCATCCGCGAGCAGGCCATGGTCGGCGTGGGCGCGGGGCTCGCGCTGAGCGGGCTGCGGCCCGTCGTGCACACCTACGCGCCGTTCCTGGTCGAGCGGCCGTTCGAGCAGGTCAAGCTGGACTTCGGGCACCAGGACCTGGGCGGCGTGCTGGTCAGCATCGGCGGCTCGTACGACGACCCGGTGTGGGGCCGCACGCACCAGGCGCCCGGCGACGTGGCGCTGTTCGACACGCTGCCGGGGTGGACGGTCCGCGTGCCGGGCCACCCGGAGGAGGTGGGGCCGATCGTGCGGGACGCGCTGGCGCGGGAGGACCGGCTCTACATCCGGCTCTCGCTGCGGCAGAACGCCGCGCCGCACCCGGTGGTCGAGGGGTTCACCGAGGTGCGGCGCGGCACGCGGGGCGTGGTGGTGGCCGTCGGGCCGATGCTCGACACCGTGCTGGCGGCCACCGGGGACGCCGACGTGACCGTGCTCTACGCGACCACCGTGCGGCCGTTCGACGCGGCCGGGCTGCGGGCCGCGGTGGACCGCGCCGAGCGGGCCGACGTGCTGCTGGTCGAGCCGTACCTGGAGGGCACGTCGGCGCACCTGGCGGCCGAGGCGCTGGCGGACGTGCCGCACCGGCTGCGGTCGCTGGGCGTGCGGCGGGACGCCGAGCTGCGGGCCTACGGCACGGCCGAGGACCACGATTCGGCGCACGACCTGGACGTGCTCGGCGTCGCCGCGGCCGTGCGTCGGATGTTCGGGCACCCGGTCGCTGCGGCATGATCTCCGCCTGTGAGCGTGCCGAGAACCCTGATCTGGACACCCGCGCCGACCGCGGAGCTGCAGCTGAACCTGCACCGCGCCGCCGCGGGCCCCGCGGCACTCGTCCCGGTGGCCTCCGGGACGGTGCTGCTGCCGCGCAGGCAGATCGGGTTCCCGGCGGCGTGCCGGCTGGCCGAGCAGGTGCGGGAGACCGGCGCGGCGGCGCTGCTGCTGCGCTGGTCACCCACCGCCGAGGTGTGGACCGACGGTGAGCGGGCCGGGTCGACGGGATCGGCGCGCCGGCTGGTCGGCCTGCTGCGCTGGTGGCGCCTGGACGCCCGGCCGCGACCCGTCGAGCTGCCCGCGGACGTCGCCGAGGTCCGGTCCCTGGTGGACGAAGGTCGTGCCGACACGTGGGTGACGGCCCTGCCGGACCGCGCCGGCCTGCCGATCAACACGGTTCTCCCGGTGGTTCCGGTCACCCAGGGCGGACTCGCCTGATCCGTGGGCGGGCCGGCCGGGCTAGTAGGCTGGAACCGTGCCCAAGGTCGTCGTGCTGGACTACGGATTCGGCAACATCCGCTCCGCCGAGCGCGCGCTCCAGCGCGTCGGCGCCGACGTGGAGGTGACCGCCGACCACCAGGCCGCGCTCGACGCCGACGGCCTCGTGGTGCCCGGTGTCGGCGCGTTCGCCGCGTGCATGGCCGGGCTGGACGCGATCAAGGGCGGCCGGCTCATCGGCCGGCGGCTCGCCGGCGGCCGTCCCGTGCTGGGCATCTGCGTCGGCATGCAGATCCTGTTCGAGCGGGGCATCGAGCACGGCGTCCTCACCGAGGGCTGCGGCGAGTGGCCGGGCGCGGTGGAGCGGCTGGAGGCCCCCGTCGTGCCGCACATGGGCTGGAACACCGTCCGCGCGCCCGAGGACACCCGGTTGTTCGCGGGCCTCGACGCGGACACCCGGTACTACTTCGTGCACTCCTACGGCGTGCGCAAGTGGGAGCTGCCCGAGTCCGATTCGCTCCGCGCACCGCTGGTGACGTGGTCCGAGCACGGCGGCGACGAGTTCGTCGCGGCGGTGGAGAACGGGCCGCTGTGGGCGACCCAGTTCCACCCGGAGAAGTCCGGCGACGCGGGCGCGCACCTGCTGGAGAACTGGCTCAAGAGCGTCAACTAGGCTGAACGCGTGACTTTCACGCTGCTCCCGGCCGTTGACGTGGCCGATGGCCTGGCCGTTCGGCTCGTGCAGGGCGAGGCCGGCACCGAGACCAACTACGGCGACCCGCTGGAGGCCGCGCTCGCGTGGCAGCGCGACGGCGCGGAGTGGGTGCACCTGGTCGACCTCGACGCCGCCTTCGGCCGCGGCAGCAACCGCGAGCTGCTGGCCCGCGTGGTCGGCGAGCTGGACGTCCAGGTGGAGCTGTCCGGCGGCATCCGCGACGACGCGTCGCTGGCCGCGGCGCTGGCGACCGGCTGCGCGCGGGTGAACCTGGGCACAGCCGCGCTGGAGGACCCGCAGTGGTGCGCGAAGGTCGTGGCCGAGCACGGCGAGAAGGTCGCGGTCGGCTTGGACGTGCGGATCACCGAGCAGGGTCACCGGGTGGCCGCGCGCGGCTGGACGAAGGACGGCGGCGACCTGTGGGAGGTGCTGGAGCGGCTGGACCGCGACGGCTGCGCCCGCTACGTGGTCACCGACGTGGGCAAGGACGGCACGCTCCAGGGCCCGAACGTGGACCTGCTGCGCGAGGTGTGCGCGCGGACCGACGCGCCGGTGATCGCCTCGGGCGGTGTGTCCAGCGTGGACGACCTGGTGGCGCTGGCGGCGCTGTCCCGCGACGGCGTCGAAGGCGCGATCGTGGGCAAGGCGCTCTACGCGGGCGCGTTCACGCTCCCCGAGGCGCTGGCCGCGGTCCGCGGCTGATCGCGTCCTCGATCTCCCGGACGACGTAGGACTGCGCCGCTTCCAGGGTCACGCCCGTGCGGTCGAGGGCCCTGGCGGCGGCGCCTTCGCCCTCGGCCAGCAGGCCGAGCAGCAGGTGCTCGGTGCCGACGAACGTGTGCCCGTGGCGCAGTGACGCCCGCACGGCCAGCTCCAGGGCCTTCTTGCAGTGGGCGGTGAACGGCTGCGGGTCGGGCCGCTGCCGGACCGCGCCGTCCAGCTCGTTCAGCACGGCCATGCGCGTGGTGCCCTCGGCCGCTTCCAGCGCGGCGATCGTCTTGGCGGCCAGGCCGCCGGACTCGTCCAGCAGGCCGAGCAGCAGGTGCTCGGTGCCGATGTGCTCGCTGAACCGGGCGTGGTGGCGGGCCAGCACGACGACCCGCCGCGCCCGGTCGGTGTAGCGGTCGAAGCTCGGCTTCAGGTCCGGCGACTCGCGGGGCACGAACCGCTTCTGCGCGGCCTGCTTGGTGACGCCGATGCTCTCGCCGATCTCGGTCCAGCTCGCGCCGGCGCGCCGCGCCTCGTCCACGAAGTGGCCGATGAGGTGGTCGCCCAGCTCGTCGAGCTGGCCGCTCAGCTCCACGGCGGCGGTCAGCCTGCCCAGCACGTCCGGGTGCTCGGAGGCGACGGTGACGATGAGGTCCGTGAGCTGGACGGGCGGCGCTACCACCCGTCAACTGTAGGTTGACGCTGGTGATCGGGTCAACCTCGGGTTGACGCTAGGCGGGCTTGATCTCGATGCCGATCGTGCCCTCACGGCCGCGGCGCACCCGGCTGCCGAGCAGCGTGAGCCTGCCCAGCACGCCGTACTTCTTCGCGATGAGGGACCGCACCCGGTCGCTGCCCGCCTGGTCGAGCAGCCGCGCGGTGGCCGGGACCTGCTCGCCGGTGGGCTTGCCGCGCACGTCGCACGGCCCGATCCGGACGTCGCCGCTGCGGCGGATGCGCTTGACCTTGCCCGCGTCGGCGGCCGACCACGCGTAGAGCGTGCCGTGCTCGCCCGCGACCCACACGGGTGTCGGCACGGCGGTGCCGTCCTTGCGGAAGGTGGTCAACAGCAGGTACTTGCCGGCAGCGAGGTCCATGTCGGGCAACGTTAGCCGCCGGGATGCGGAAGAGCCCCGCTCCCTCGGGGGGAACGGGGCTCTTCCGGTCACGCTCAGGTCAGATGACCGTCACGTTCGTCGCCTGGGGGCCCTTGGCGCCCTGGCCGACGTCGAAGCTCACCCGCTGGTTCTCTTCCAGGCTGCGGTAGCCGCCGCTCTGGATCTCCGAGTAGTGCACGAACACGTCCGCGCCGCCATCCTCGGGGGAGATGAAGCCGAAGCCCTTCTCCGAGTTGAACCACTTCACGGTGCCCTGCGCCATCTTTGTACTCCTCATACAGCTACCAACGGGGCGAACGCACCCGCTGGGGCCGGTCCAAACGCTGACCCTGAGGAATCACACGCTCAAACAATGTTTCGCGAGCGTGGATGACACGAACACAAAACTTGCGACCTCCACAAGTGAACCACACTTTCGCCGCCACGTCGCCCACTCATCGCCACGAATCCCACGTTCAGGTGTCATGAGGCCCACGTTTCAGCACCGGCGTGTCCTCCGTCCGGGTCGCCCGTGTCGTGCGTCCGGAACACGCGGGTTGAGCGCTCGGGCACCGGAAGCCGGCCGCTCAGGGCGTCCACGTAGGCTTTTGGCCATGTCAGTCGCGGTGCGCGTGATCCCCTGCCTGGACGTCGACCGGGGCAGGGTCGTGAAGGGTGTGAACTTCACCAACCTCGTCGACGCGGGCGACCCGGTCGAGCTGGCGCGGGCCTACGACGCGGAGGGCGCGGACGAGCTGACGTTCCTGGACGTGACGGCGTCGTCCAGCGACCGCGAGACCACGTTCGACGTGGTCCGCCGCACGGCCGAGCAGGTGTTCATCCCGCTGACCGTGGGCGGCGGCGTGCGCAGCGCGGAGGACGTGGACAAGCTGCTGCGCGCGGGCGCGGACAAGGTGAGCGTGAACACGGCCGCGATCGCCCGTCCGGAGCTGCTGGGCGAGCTGTCCCGCCGGTTCGGCGCCCAGTGCATCGTGCTGTCGGTGGACGCGCGGCGCGTGCCCGGGGGCGAGCGGCCGACCTCCTCGGGGTTCGAGGTCACCACGCACGGCGGGCGCAAGGGCACCGGCATCGACGCGGTCGAGTGGGCCGCGCGCGGCCAGGAGCTGGGCGTCGGCGAGATTCTGCTGAACTCGATGGACGCCGACGGCACCAAGGCCGGGTTCGACCTGGAGCTGATCCGACTCACCCGGAAGGTGGTCGACGTGCCGCTGATCGCCAGCGGCGGCGCGGGCGCGGTCGAGCACTTCCCGCCCGCGGTGGCCGAGGGCGCGGACGCCGTCCTCGCGGCCAGCGTCTTCCACTTCGGCACGCTGCGCATCGGCGACGTGAAGCGGAGCCTGCGCGACGCGGGCGTGGAGGTGCGCTGATGCTCACCCCGCGCAACGCGCCCACCGAGGCGTTCCTGGCGATCCTGATCGGCGCGGCGGGCGGCCTGGCGTTCGTGTTCATGGGGCTGGTCCAGTGGCAGGTCGAGGACGACCCGACGTGGATCAAGTTCCCGGTGATCGTCGCGGTGCTCGAGCTGCTCGCGGTCGGCGGCCTGGTGGCGGGCCTGCGCCCGGCCCGGCTGACCGCCGCGTTCCTGTTCGGCCTGGTGGCGCTCATCCACCTGCTCGCCGTCCTCAACCAAGGCCCGGTGTGGATCCGCGTGCTGTCGGGCGTGCTGTCCGCCGCGCACGTCTTCGCCGTGGTGATGCTCAACACCAAGCCCGCCCGGATCCACTTCCTCGGAGGACAGCGTTGACCAGCGCGCTCGACCCGTCCATCGCCTCACGGCTCAAGCGCACCGCCGACGGCCTGGTCTGCGCGGTGGCGCAGCGGCGCGGCACCGGCGAGGTGCTGATGGTGGCGTGGATGGACGATGAGGCCCTGCACCGCACGCTCACCACCCGCCGCGCGACGTACTACTCGCGCAGCCGGCAGCAGCTGTGGGTGAAGGGCGAGACGTCCGGGCACACGCAGTACGTGCACGAGGTGCGGCTGGACTGCGACGGCGACACCGTGCTGCTGGTCGTGGACCAGGTCGGCGCGGCCTGCCACACCGGTGACGCGACCTGCTTCGACGCCGCGGTGCTGCTGGGACCCGCCGAACCCGGGCACGCCGGCTGAGGGCTCAGCCCAGGTCGCCGGTCAGGTAGCGCTGGAGGTTGGGCGCGATGGCCTTGACCATCGTCTCGACGTCGGCCGAGGCCAGCGGCTCGAACCGGAGCACGTACCGCACCATGCCCATGCCGAAGATCTGGCTGGCCACCAGCGTCGCGCGCAGCTCGGCGTCCGGCACGGCCAGGTGCGCGACGACCCTCTTGAGCAGCGTGCCGACGAAGAAGGCGCGCAGCACCTCGGCGACCTGGTCGTGCGCCGTCACGCTGCGCACCATCGCGGCGAACTGGCCGCCGCCGATGGGGTCCCAGATGCCGATGAAGTTGCGCACGATGCGTTCGCCGATCCCCTCGTCGGGGCCGTCGAGGATGCGGTCGACCAGCGCGTTGACGTCCACCGGCACCTGGAGCACGGCCTTGGCGAACAGGGCTTCCTTGCCTCCGAACCAGTGGTTGACCATGGCCGCGTCGACCCCGGCGCGGGCCGCGATGGACCGGACGGTGGCGCCTTCGTAGCCGCGTTCGACGAAGATCTCGCGGGCGGCGGCCAGCAGCGCGGCCTTGGTGTCCTCGCCGCCCGCCCGGCGACCGCGGCGCTTGGGTTCGGTTTGGTTCGAGCCGGTGTTCACGCCATCATCATGCGATAACGCCCCCCTTTTTTCAACGCACGTTGAAATAGGGACCGGCCGAACACCCGTATATGTCGAACCGGCACAATGTCGCCATGGTGAGCGTCATCGGTGCAGGTGCGGGTCTGGGCGAGGTCAGCCCGACGCGCGAGGAGTTCCGCGAGCTCGCCGCCCAGCGGCGGGTCATCCCGGTGGTGCGGCGGCTGCTGGCGGACGCGGAGACGCCCGTCGGGCTGTACCGCAAGCTCGCGGCGGACCGGCCGGGCACGTTCCTGTTCGAGTCGGCCGAGAACGGCCGCTCCTGGTCGCGCTGGTCGTTCGTCGGGGCGCGCAGCGCGGGCGCGCTGACCGCGACCGGCGGCGAGGCGTTCTGGCTCGGACCGCACCCCGTCGGCCTGCCCGAGGGCGGCGACCCGCTGGTGGCGCTGCGCGAGACGATCGAGGTGCTGCGCACCGACCCGCTGCCCGGCCTGCCGCCGCTGACCGGCGGGATGGTCGGCTACATCGGCTACGACGCCGTGCGGCGGCTGGAGCGGCTGCCGTCGCTGGCCGAGGACGACCTGGAGGTGCCGGAGCTGGTGATGCTGCTGGCCACCGACCTGGCCGCGCTGGACCACCACGAGGGCACCGTTACGCTCATCGCCAACGCCATCAACTGGGACGACTCGCCGGAACGGGTGGACGCGGCCTACGACGACGCGGTGGCCCGGCTCGACGCGATGACCCAGGACCTCCAGAGCCCCGCGCCGCCCACCGTCGCGGTGTTCGCCCGGCCCAAGCCGGAGTTCGTGCGCCGCCGCTCGCAGCAGGAGCACTACGCGGTCGTGGAGAAGGCCAAGGAGGCCATCCGCGCCGGTGAGGCGTTCCAGGTCGTGCTGTCGCAGCGGTTCGAGATGCGCACCACCGCCGACCCGCTCGACATCTACCGCGTGCTGCGCACGTCGAACCCGAGCCCGTACATGTACCTGCTGCGGCTGGACGACTTCGACATCGTCGGGTGCAGCCCGGAGTCGTTGGTGACCGTGCGCGACGGCAAGGCCACCACTCACCCGATCGCGGGCACCCGGTGGAGGGGCGTCGACGACGAGGAAGACGCCCTGCTGGAGAAGGACCTGCTGGCCGACCACAAGGAGCGCGCCGAGCACCTGATGCTGGTCGACCTGGGCCGCAACGACCTGGGCCGGGTGTGCAAGCCGGGTTCGGTGACCGTGGTCGACTTCTTCAAGGTCGAGCGGTACAGCCACGTCATGCACATCGTGTCCACGGTCAGCGGCGAGCTCGCCGAGGGGCGGACGGCGTTCGACGCGGTCGCGGCGTGCTTCCCGGCGGGCACCCTGTCCGGCGCGCCCAAGCCGCGCGCGATGGAGCTGATCGAGGAGCTGGAGCCGACCCGGCGCGGCCTGTACGGCGGCGTCGTCGGCTACCTGGACTTCGCGGGTGACGCGGACACCGCGATCGCCATCCGCACCGCCCTGGTGCGCGACGGCGTGGCGTACGTGCAGGCGGGCGGCGGCATCGTGGCCGACTCCGACCCGGTGGCCGAGGACAACGAGTGCCTGAACAAGGCAGGCGCGGTGCTGTCGGCGATCGCGACCGCGCAGACCATGGCGCCGGCGGTGGACCCGGCCCGTGTCTGAGCAGCCGTCCGCGAGGCGTCCACTGTGGATCGTGGTGGCGCTGCTGCTGCTCGCCGCGGTGGCGCTGTGGGGCGCGTCGGCCATGTCCTGGGACGCTTCGGCGGACCGAAGGGGTGGTGACGTCGCGCCCGCGCTGACCCCGTTGGCGCTGCTGTGCCTGGCCGCGATCGCCGCCGTGGTGGCGTTGAGCGGCTGGGTGCGGCGCGTGCTGGGCGTCGTCGTGCTGCTCGCCGGCGCGGCGGCGGCGTTCCAAGGGGTGGACGTCGACGGGCCGGTGACCGCCCGCGGCCTCGTGCTGCTGGGCGCGGCGCCGGCGGTCGCGGCGGGCGTGCTGCTGGTCGTGCGCGGATCGGCCATGCCCCGCTTGGGAGGCGGCTACCAGACGCCCGGCGCGGCCAAGCGCACCGCCGATCCCGAGCGCGAGCTGTGGAACGCCCTGGAACGCGGCGATGATCCCACGGAACGGGACTGACGACCGGCTGACGTCCCGCTGACGCGCCGGCGGCGCACGTTTGCGCACGTCGGCTCGCGAGGACCCTGGTCAACTGCGGGAACGGGCCCACCCGGTGGCCGGACGGGGTTCGCGGCGGGGTTAGCATCCTCGTGGCGGGAAGGGGAGCATGACGTGCGGGAGCTTGCGACTGAACCGGAAGGTCTGACGGAGTCGAGCGAGGTGCTCGGATGACCGTGCTGGAGTCGATCATCGAAGGCGTCCGCGAGGATCTCGCCGCGCGCGAGGCGGCACTGCCGTTCGACGTGCTCAGGGAGAAGGCGGCGAAGGTGCCGCCGCCGCAGGACGTGATGTCGATCCTGCGCGGGCCGGGCGTCGGCGTCATCGCCGAGGTGAAGCGGCGCAGCCCGTCCAAGGGGCAGCTGGCCGACATCCCGGAGCCCGCCGACCTCGCCAAGCAGTACGAGCTGGGCGGCGCGCGGGCGATCAGCGTGCTGACCGAGCAGCGCCGCTTCGGCGGGTCGCTGGAGGACTTCGACGCGGTGCGCGCGGCGGTGGGCGTGCCCCTGCTGCGCAAGGACTTCATCGTCAGCCCCTACCAGGTGCACGAGGCGCGCCTGCACGGCGCGGACCTGGTGCTGCTGATCGTGGCGGCGCTGGAGCAGAACGCGCTGGTCTCCCTGCTCGACCGCGTGGAGTCGCTGGGCATGACGGCCCTGGTCGAGGTCCACACGGCCGAGGAGGCCGATCGCGCGCTGGAGGCGGGCGCGAGCGTCATCGGCGTGAACGCGCGCAACCTGCACACCCTGGAAGTGGACAAGGACGTGTTCGGGCGGATCGCGCCCGGCCTGCCCTTCGACACCATCAAGATCGCCGAGTCCGGTGTCACCGGACCGGGTGACCTGATGGCGTACGCGGGCGCGGGCGCCGACGCGGTGCTGGTCGGCGAGAGCCTGGTGACGAGCGGCGACCCCAAGGTCGCGGTGAACAAGCTGGTGACGGCCGGGTCGCACCCGGCGTGCCCCCGGCCCAGTCGGTAAGACCCCGAAGGAGAGCGCATGGCGCGCGGCCAGTTGGCTCCGACACCCCACGACCCGGACGAGCGGGGCCACTTCGGGCCGTGGGGCGGCCGGTTCATGCCGGAAGCGCTCATCGCCGCAGTGGACGAGCTCGCCGCGTTCTACGAGAAGGCGCGGGTCGACCCCGAGTTCCTGGACGAGTTCGCGCGCCTGCTGCGCGACTTCGCCGGGCGGCCGTCGCTGCTCACGGAGGCGCCGAAGTTCGCCGCCCACGCGGGCGGCGCGCGGATCTTCCTCAAGCGCGAGGACCTCAACCACACCGGCTCGCACAAGATCAACAACGTGCTGGGCCAGGCGCTGCTGACCAAGCGCATGGGCAAGAAGCGGGTCATCGCCGAGACCGGCGCGGGCCAGCACGGCGTGGCCACGGCCACCGCCTGCGCCCTGATGGGCCTGGACTGCGTCGTCTACATGGGCGAGGTCGACACCGAGCGGCAGGCGCTCAACGTGGCCCGGATGCGGCTGCTCGGCGCGCGGGTCATCCCGGTCAAGACCGGCTCGCGCACGCTGAAGGACGCCATCAACGAGGCGCTGCGCGACTGGGTCGCCAACGTCGACGACACGCACTACCTGCTCGGCACCGCCGCCGGGCCGCACCCGTTCCCGGTGCTCGTGCGCGACTTCCACCGGATCATCGGCATCGAGGCGCGCGAGCAGATCCTGGAGAAGGCGGGCCGGCTGCCGGACGTGGTGGCCGCGTGCGTCGGCGGCGGGTCGAACGCCATCGGCATCTTCCACGGCTTCATCGACGACCCGTCCGTGCGACTGGTCGGCCTGGAACCCGGCGGCGACGGCATCGACACCGACCGGCACGGCGCGACGCTGACCGCCGGCACGCCCGGCTCGCTGCACGGCGCCATGTCCTACGTGCTCCAGGACGAAGACGGGCAGATCGCCGAGGCGCACTCCATCTCGGCCGGCCTGGACTACCCCGGCGTCGGCCCCGAGCACGCGTTCCTCAAGGACAGCGGCCGCGCCGAGTACCGGCCCGTGACCGACGCCCAGGCGATGGAGGCGTTCGCGCTGCTGTCGCGCGAGGAGGGCATCATCCCGGCGGTCGAGTCGGCGCACGCCCTGGCCGGCGCGCTCGTGCTCGGCCGCGAGCTGGGCCCGGAGGGGTTGATCCTGGTGAACCTGTCCGGGCGCGGCGACAAGGACATGGACACCGCGATCAAGTGGTTCGGGCTGGGGGTGGAGTCGTGAGCAGGCTTGATCCGGTTTTCTCGGCTTGTCGGGCGGAGTCGCGGGCGGCCCTGATCGGGTACCTGCCCGCCGGGTACCCCACGGTCGAGGGGTCGAAGGACGTGCTGCGGACGATGGTGTCGTCCGGGTGCGACCTCGTCGAGGTCGGCCTGCCGTTCTCCGACCCGGTGATGGACGGCGTGACGATCCAGCGCGCGGCCGAGCAGGCGCTGCGCGGCGGGTTCCGGGTGCGCGACCTGTTCGGCGTGGTCGAGTCGGTGGCGGCGGCCGGTGGGCGCGCGGTCGTGATGACGTACTGGAACCCGGTGCTGGCCTACGGGGTGGACCGGTTCGCGCGCGACCTGGCGGCGGCCGGCGGGCTGGGCGTCATCACGCCCGACCTCGTGCCGGACGAGGGCGCCGAGTGGATCGAGGCCACGGAGGCCCACGACCTGGATCGGATCTTCCTGGTCGCGCCGTCGTCCACGGAGGAGCGGATCTCGTTGACCGCCCGGTCGTCGCGCGGGTTCCTGTACGCGACCTCGGTGATGGGCGTGACGGGTGCCCGCGATGTGGTGTCGTCCGCGGCTCCGGCGCTGGTCAAGCGGGTGCGCGAGCACACCGACATGCCGATCGGGGTCGGGTTGGGCGTGCGCAACGGCGCTCAGGCGGCGGAACTCGCGGCGTTCGCGGACGGTGTCATCGTGGGCTCGGCGTTCGTGTCCGCGGTGCAGGACGACACCGTGGCGGCGCTGACCGAGGAGTTGGCCAGTGGGGTGCGCCAAGCGGCAGCGGCCGTGTAGCACGCACGTTCGAGTGAACTAGTCCGTTCGGCGGCTCCCGAGGCTCGAAACTGTCGGTGGTCGTGGGCATCCTGGGCTCGTGATCAAGCCCACCCACGACCCGACGTGCGACACTGGCGTGCGTCGGGCTGCCCCCGGAGGTGATGTCGCATGGCTCTGCCGGCGGACTACGAACACGACGTCGGTCATCCTGCCCCCTGGTTCCGCCACGAAGGGCCCTGGACCCTCGACGACGTCCTCGCGCTACCCGAGGACCTGTCGCAGCGGGTCGAGCTGGTGGACGGGGCGCTGATCGTGAGCCCCCTCGGGAACCTCCTGCACCAGAGCCTCGTCGGCGACGTGTACTTCGGCTTGCGGACGGCCTGCCCACCCGACTACCAGGTGCTGCCCGGCTTCAACCTCGGCCTGTCTCCCACCCGGATGCTCATCCCCGACTTCGGCGTCGTCGTGCGCGGACGTACCGGCCTGGTGCTGCCCGTCGAGGACCTGGTCCTGGCCGGCGAGGTCCTGTCACCGAGCACGCGACAGCAGGACCTGACGCTCAAGCGAGACCTGTACGCGGTGGGCCGAGTGCCGTTCTACCTGCTCGTCGACCCCGCGGGGCGCGAGCCCGTGGCGACCATGTTCGAACTGGAGGCCGGGAAGTACGTGGAGACGGCGCGCAGCGAGGGCGGGTACCTGAAGCTCGAACGACCCTTCCCGGTAACAATCGAGCTGTCGCCGTAGGACGAACGGCCGCACCCACTACGGTGGTGGCCGTGGTGACGACTTACCTCGCGACGATCCCCAGCCCCGACCAGGGCGTGTGGCAACTGGGACCGATCCCGATCCGCGCCTACGCGCTGTGCATCATCCTCGGCATCATCCTGGCCATCTGGTGGGGTGAGCGCCGCTGGGTGGCGCGCGGTGGGCTGAAGGGCGAGGTCACCGACATCGCCGTGTTCGCGGTCCCGTTCGGCCTGATCGGCGGGCGGCTGTACCACGTGGCGACGGACCACGACAAGTACTTCGGCGAGGGTCGCAACCCGCTCGAAGCCCTGGCCATCTGGAACGGCGGCCTCGGCATCTGGGGCGCCATCGCGCTGGGTGGCGTCGGCGCGTGGATCGCGTGCCGCCGCAAGGGCATCCCGCTGCCCGCGATGGCGGACGCGCTCGCGCCCGGCATCGTCACCGCGCAGGCCGTCGGCCGCCTCGGCAACTACTTCAACCAGGAGCTCTACGGCGGTCCCACCACGCTGCCGTGGGGCCTGGAGATCTACGAGCGCGTCGACCCCGACACCGGCTTCAAGGACGAGCTCGCCGGCGTGGCGCTGGACCACACGCCGATCGAGATCGTGCACCCGACGTTCCTCTACGAACTGCTGTGGAACCTCGGCGTGGCGCTGCTCATCGTGTGGGCCGACCGGAAGTTCCGGCTGGGCCACGGCCGGGTGTTCGCGCTGTACGTCGCGGGCTACACGGCCGGCCGGTTCTGGATCGAGCTGATGCGCACCGACCCGGCCACCCAGGTGTTCGGGCTGCGGATCAACGTCATCACCTCCGTCGTGGTGTTCCTCGGCGCCGTCGTCTACTTCCTGCTCGCCGCGAAGAAGGGCGAGCGTGAGGTCATCGTGCGCGAGGACCCGTCCGCCGCCGAACCGGCCGAGTCGCCGTACGCGAGCGGCGACGAACCGGCGACCGACGCCGAAGGGACGACCGTCCCCGACACGAAGGCCACGCCCGAGAAGCCCGCGGACACCGGCGACAAGCCGGACCAGTAGCCGCCATGCGCATCCTCGTCGTCGAAGATGACGACCGGGTGGCGCGTGGCCTGCTCACCGCGCTCCGGCACGCCGGCTACGAGGTCCACCGCGTGGCCACCGCCGCCGCCGCGCTGACCGCACCACCGGCGGACGTCGTACTGCTCGACCTGGGGCTGCCCGACGGCGACGGCCTCGACGTGCTGCGCGAACTCCGCCGCCGCACCGGCACCGCGATCATCACCGTCACCGCCCGCGGCGAGGAGCGGGAACGGGTGCTCGGCCTGCGCCTCGGCGCGGACGACTACGTGGTGAAGCCGTTCGGCACCGCCGAGCTGCTGGCCCGCATCGAAGCCGTGCTGCGTCGCACCCGCGCGGCCCGTGCCGCCGAACGCGAGCACGAGATCACGCTCGGCCCGCTCACCCTCGACCCGGCGGGCCGGGAAGCCCGGCTGCACGGCGAACCGGTGCCGCTGACCCGCAAGGAGTTCGACCTGCTCGCCCTGCTGGTCGGCCGCGCGGGCACGGTCGTCAGCCGCGACCTCATCGTCGACCAGGTGTGGCAGGCGCACTGGGAAGCGCCGTCACGCACCCTGGACACCCACATCGCCGCCCTGCGCGGCAAGCTCGGCGACGCGCTGCGCATCGAGACGATCCGGGGTGTGGGCTACCGGGTGGCAGCCCACACCTGACCGGCGGTCACCACACGTGGGCGACGTCCACCACGACCCGGTTGCTCAGCGTGAACACCCGGAACGGCAGCAGGGCGCGCACGCCCAGCCCGACCGTCGTCTGGCCCTCGAACGACCCGGCCCACGCGACCTGACGGAACGTCTGGTAGCCCGTGACGTCGACCAGCTCCGACCCGTTCGGGTAGGTGTAGGTCGGGTTGCCGTCCTGGTCGTAGGCCGGCGAGTTGACCGTGATCTGCAACTTGCCGCCGCCGCGCAACGGCACCGGCTTGCCCGACCCCTCGTGCGTCACCTCGGACACGTACTGCACGGTGTAGCCGTCGTTCGTGCCCGCGAAGTCGAACACCAGCCGGTCGTAGCACTCCTGCTGACCCGCGCGGATGTTCGTCAGCAGCCCGGTCGTGGTCTGGGACGCGTACTTGGCGCCCGACCCCCAGTCCACCGGCGCGCACGCGACCGGCGCGGCCGACGCCCCCACCGGCGCCACCACGGCGAAGGCGGTCACCGCCGCGAGTAACACCGCAACCTTGCGTAGCATGCTCATTCCCCCTTCCGCGGGCCGGAACAGCCCGCAGTCGACATGACGCACGTCACCCCCTGGAGGTTGCCTCCGCGTGCTGCGCCGCCTGCTGGTCCTCGTCGTCCCGCTGCTGGTCGCCCTGGTCGCGGCCCTCGGCGTGCCGCTGGCGTTCGCGGTCGTGCAGCGGGAGAGCCAGGAGACCTACCTCGACCGGTTGGGTGACGCGAGCCGGTTCGCGTCACTGGCGGAGAACGCGCTGGCGTCGGGCCGGCTGACCGCGCTGCGCGAGGAGCTGGTCCGCTATGACCAGCTCTACGGCATCTCGGCGGCGCTGGTCGGCACGGACGGCACGGTGCTGGAGTCGTCGCGCAGCCCGTTCCCGCTGACGGACCGGAACGTCGAGGTGGGTCTGGAGGCGGCGTTCGGCGGCTACCGCGGTGACACCGACCAGTCGGTGTGGCCGTGGGAGCAGGTCGACCTCGTCGTGGTCGAACCGGTGGGCCGGGACAGCGAGGTGGTGGCGGCCGTCGTGACCATCTCCCCGACCGACGGCCTCAGGTCCGCGGTCCTGCGCCAGTGGGGCGTCCTGGCGTTGATCGGCATGATCCCGATGCTGGGCGTGGTCGCGGTGGCGTGGCCGATGTCGCGCTGGGTGCTGCGCCCGGTCCGCAAGCTGGACGAGGCCACCGCCGCCGTCGCGGGAGGGCAGCTCGACGCGCGTGCCGACGAGCTGGGCGGGCCTCCGGAGCTGCGCCGCCTGGCCGCGAGCTTCAACGCGATGGTCGACGTCGTCGGCCGCGCCCTGCGCCGCCAACGCGCGTTCGTGTCCGACGCCTCCCACCAGCTCCGCAACCCGCTGGCCAGCCTCCGCCTCGCGGTCGACAACCTGGCACCCCACGTCACCGACGACGAGGGCCGGGAGGCGCAACGCATCGCCGTGGACGAGGCCGAGGAGATGGGGCGCGTCCTGGACACCCTCCTGGCCGCCACGCGCCTCGACAGCGCCTCCGCCGCCGAACCGGTCGACGTGGACGGCCTGCTCGCCACCCACGTCCCCGGCTGGCGGGCGCTGGCGGGGGACATGCGGCTGGAGATCGCCGTCCCGCCGGGCCTGCGAGCCCTCGAACCACCCGGCGGTCTGGGCAGCGTGCTGGACGAGCTGGTCGGCAACGCCATCCGCCTCTCCGGCGGCACCGCGGTGAAGGTCTGGGGCAGGACCACGGACGGCGGCGTGGAGCTCCACGTGACCGACGACGGCACGGGCCTGTCACCCGACGAACGCGCCGCCGCCCTGAGCCGCTTCTGGCGCGCACCGCGCCACCAGAACATCGCGGGCACCGGCCTGGGACTCGCCATCTGCGCCGAGCTGATCGCCTCGGCCGGCGGCGACCTCACCCTGCGCCCGGTCGAGCCGCACGGCCTGGACGCGGTCATCCACCTCGGCACCTGAACACCCGACACGCCGACACCCGGATACCCGACACCCGGACAAACACCCAACACGCCGGCACGGGGCTGCCTCGGCGCGGACGCGGCGCAGGCGCGGGGCATCGGTGCGCGCGGGTGTGGGGGGCGTGAGTGCGCGGGTGTGGGCGCGGGGGTGCGGGCGGGGGCGTGGTGTTGGGCGGCTTGGGTGGTGCTCGTCCGGCCCGCTGCTAGCCGGCTGCGCTCTGTGCGCCCTGTGCTCGCTGCTGCACGGTGCCCACTGGGGCGGGTGCCCTGGGGGGCGTGCCGTGCGCCGTGGGGTGCCGCCTCCTTCCATCCCGGCAACGTCAATGGTGTGCCGGAAGTTTCTCCACTCACGCGGCTTCGCCCTATTGGGTGATCGGCGAGGAGGGTGGGCATCCCGGTGCCGGCTAGCGCTTGGTCGAGCGGAACCAGCGGGCGGCGCCGTGGTGCAGGGGGATCTGGCCCGTGGCGATGCCCGTGCGCACGTTGATCCGACTCGCCTCGGGGTGGCCGGCGGCGATGCGGGCCGACTGCGTGAACACCGTCCGCGTCACCACCTCGACCACGTCCGGGTCCAGTGACGTCCTGGCCAGCAGCAGGTTCGGCACGGCGAACGTGTGGCACGGCCCCAGGTTGCCGTAGGTGGTGGCGGGGATGGTGGCCGGGACGTACGGGCCCGGGTAGGTCTCGGCGAGTTGTTCGGCCTCGGCGGGCAGGTCCAGCAGCCTCAGCGGGAACTCGTGGAGGTGGTCGGCGATGGCCGGGGTCGGGATGCCGGTCAGGGACAGGAACGCGTCCAGCGAACCGGCGATCAGCTCCTCGGCCGCGTCGGCGTGGGTCATGCGGCGCGCGTCCACCTCCACGCCCAGCAACGACAGCAGGCGGGTCGCGGTGAACTCGGTGCCCGACTCCGACGGGCCGAACGACACCGGTCGGCCGGCCAGGTCGGCCAACGTCCGCACCGGCGAGTCCACGGGCACGGCGACCTGCATGAAGCTGTCGTAGAGCCGGCCCACCGCGCTGATGCCGCCCGGGTCCTCGGCGCTGAGCAGCGCCGCGCCGTCCACCAGGGGGTCCAAAGAGGACAGGCCCAGGTGCACCTCGCCCGCGCGCAGCCGCCGAACGTTCTCCACCGACGCGCCGGTCTGGCGCTCCACCACCCGGGTCGCGGGCAGCTCGTCCGCCAGCGCCGCCGCCAGCGCCCCGCCGATCTCGCGGAACACCGCGCCGTCCGGGCCGGTCGCCAGGACCAGTTCCGGCGGTGCGGGCGGTGGGGTGGACGTGCAGCCGGCGACGCAGGCGGGCACGGCCGCCGTGACGGCGGCGCGCAGCACCGAACGCCGGGACACCCGCACGACCAGCAGACTAACCCCGCCGGCGGGGGTGAACGGGGTGTTACGTCAGAGGGATCTGAAGTTTCCGGCGGACTCCTTGTCGTGGTCGCTCGCTGTGCTCAGGATCACCAACCAACTCCCATCGGTCCCCCTTGGAGGAGACGTGGTCAGCGCGCAAACACGTGAGCGCAAACCGATCTACAAGCACCTCTACTTCTGGGTGCTGGTGTCGATCGTGCTGGGCGTGATCGTCGGCTACGCCTTCCCGGCGCAGGCGTCGGGCATGAAGTGGCTGGCCGACTTCTTCATCGCCCTGGTGAAGGTGGTCATCGCGCCGACGATCTTCTGCACCGTCGTGGTGGGCATCGCGGGCCTGGGCAACCTGGCCAAGGCGGGCGGCCTGGCGCTGCGGACCATCCTGTACTTCACCGCGATGACGACGGTGGCGCTGGCGATCGGCCTCATCGTGGTGAACCTGGTCCAGCCGGGTCACCACGGCGCGTCCGTCCCGATCAGCGACGGCGCGGCGGACAAGACGCTGGCCGAGGCCAAGAGCGCCGAGACCGGCGTCACGGGCTTCATCCTCGGCCTGGTGCCGAAGTCGTTCCTCGGCGCGTTCACCGACGGCCAGCTGATCCAGGTGCTGGTGGTCGCGATCCTGGTCGCGGTGGCCGTGGCGGGCATGGGCAAGCGCGGCGAGAAGGTGGTGTCCGCGCTGGACACCACGGCCAAGGTGATGTTCGGCGTCATCAAGATCGTCATGTACGCGGCGCCGATCGGCGCGTTCGGCGGCATCGCCTACACGATCGGCAAGTTCGGCGGCTCGATCCTGGGCAAGCTGGCGTGGCTGATGGGCTCGTTCTACGCCACGTGCCTGCTGTTCGTCGTCGTGGTGCTGGGCGGCGTCTCGCTCTACGCCGGGTTCTCGATCTTCAAGTTCCTCCGGTACATCAAGGACGAGCTGCTGATCGTGCTCGGCACGTCGTCGTCGGAGACGGTGCTGCCGCGGATGCTGGTGAAGCTGGAGGCGGCGGGCGCGGACAAGTCGGTGGTGGGCCTGACCATCCCGACCGGTTACTCGTTCAACCTCGACGGCACGTGCATCTACCTGACCATGGGCGCGATCTTCATCGCCCAGGCGACCGGCACGGACGTGGGGCTGGGCACGCAGATCGGGCTGCTGCTGTTCATGCTGCTGGCCAGCAAGGGCGCGGCGGGCGTGACGGGCGCGGGCCTGGTCACGCTGGCGGCGTCGCTGAGCGCGTTCGAGGGCAACAGCGCGATCCCGGCGGTCGGCATCGCCCTCATCGTGGGCATCGACCGGTTCATGTCCGAGGCGCGGGCCATCACCAACGTCATCGGCAACGGCGTCGGCACCCTCGTGGTGGCACGGTGGCAGGGCCAGTTGGACCGCGACCGGTTGCGCGAGGTGATGGACAACCCGTCGTCGGTCGACGTGGACGACCTCCTCGAGCGCCAGCACAGTGACGAGAAGGCCACGGAGCGTGACGCCGTGGCGGCCGGTACCCGTTGAGGCGACGCCGTGAGCCCCTGTGCCGTCGCCCACCGGCGGCGCGCACGGGGGCTCACCTGCGGGTTCGGTCGGACCGGCGGCGCGGCCCGGCGTGTCGGCTGGCTCTCACCGGCGCGCGCGACGGGCATCGCTCCGTTATGCTTAACAACGCGTAACAAGCCGGCCGAGGTATCGCTCGGACCGGTCGAATCGTTACCAGTCGCCGACGAAGATCACCCGAAGGATGGTGTGGATCCGTTTCGCGACTGTTAAAGTCTCGTCAACACGCGGGCCATCGTCGTCCCGTGCCCAGCACCCGGATTCCAGGACCTGGACACGAGGACTCGTTCTTTCACCAAGGACGACGAAGGAGGTCTGCGCAGTGATCTTCTCCGCCATCCCGTCCCCGCAGGGGCTCTACGACCCCACCGCGGAACGTGACGCTTGCGGTGTGGCGATGGTCGCCGACATCAAGGGCCGGCGCTCGCACGACATCGTCGTCGACGCGCTCACCGCGCTGGCCAACCTGGAGCACCGCGGCGCCGCGGGCGCCGAGCCGACCAGCGGTGACGGCGCCGGGATCCTGCTGCAACTGCCGGACGCGTTCCTGCGCGAGGTGCTGGACTTCCAGCTCCCCGAGGCGGGCGCGTACGCGGCGGGCATCGCCTTCCTGCCGGCCGACGAGGAGCAGCGCGCCAAGGCCGTGGCGCTCGCCGAGCGGATCGCCGCCGAGGAGGGCCTGGAGGTCCTGGGCTGGCGCGACGTGCCCACGGCGGCCGACCACGCCGGGGTCGGCCCGACCGCCCGGTCGGTGATGCCGCACTTCGCCATGCTGCTGGTCCGCAGCGAGACCGGCCGGCGCGACGTCGAGCTGGACCGCCTCACGTTCGCCCTGCGCAAGCGGGTCGAGCACGAGAGCGCGGCGGCCGACGTCGGCACGTACTTCCCCTCGCTGTCGTCGCGGACGATCGTCTACAAGGGCATGCTGACCACGGGCCAGCTGCCCGCGTTCTTCCCCGACCTGCGCGACGAGCGGCTGGCCAGCGCGATCGCCCTGGTCCACTCCCGCTTCTCCACCAACACGTTCCCGTCGTGGCCGCTGGCGCACCCGTTCCGGTACGTCGCCCACAACGGTGAGATCAACACGGTCCGGGGCAACCGGAACCGGATGCGGGCCCGCGAGGCGCTGCTGGCCTCCGACCTGATCCCGGGCGACCTGAGCAGGCTGTTCCCGATCTGCCACCCGGAGGGCTCGGACTCGGCGAGCTTCGACGAGGTGCTGGAGCTGCTGCACCTGGGCGGCCGGAGCCTGCCGCACGCGGTGCTGATGATGATCCCGGAGGCGTGGGAGAACCACACCTCGATGGACCCGAAGCGGCGCGCGTTCTACGAGTTCCACGCGAGCCTGATGGAGCCGTGGGACGGCCCGGCGTGCGTCACGTTCACCGACGGCTCGCTGGTCGGCGCGGTGCTCGACCGCAACGGCCTGCGCCCGGCCCGCTGGTGGCAGACCGCCGACGGCCGCGTGGTGCTGGCCTCGGAGACCGGTGTGCTCGACGTGCCGGCGGACCAGGTCGTGGCCAAGGGCCGGTTGCAGCCCGGGAAGATGTTCCTGGTCGACACGGTCGAGGGTCGCCTGGTCGAGGACGACGAGGTGAAGTCGAAGCTGGCCGACGAGCTGCCCTACGACGAGTGGCTGCACGCGGGCCTGCTGGAGCTGGCCGACCTGGCCGACCGCGAGCACGTGGTGCAGAGCCACGAGTCCGTGGTGCGCCGCCAGCTCACGTTCGGCTACACCGAGGAGGAGCTGCGCGTCCTGCTCGCCCCGATGTCGACCAACGGCGCGGAGCCGCTGGGCTCGATGGGCACGGACACGCCGGTGGCGGCGCTCTCGCAGCGCTCCCGGCTGCTCTACGACTACTTCGTGCAGAACTTCGCCCAGGTCACGAACCCGCCGCTGGACGCGATCCGCGAGGAGATCGTCACCAGCGTGTCCCGGGTGATGGGCCCGGAGCAGAACCTGCTGGAGCCGGGCCCGGTCAGCTGCCGGCACATCAAGCTGACCTACCCGGTGATCGACAACGACGAGCTGGCCAAGCTCATCCACATCAACGACGACGGCGACCTGCCCGGCTTCGCCTGCACCGTCCTGTCCGGACTGTACGAGGTGGACGGTGGCGGCGCGGCGCTGGCCGCGGCGATCGAGCGGGTGCGCCGGGAGGCGTCCGAGGCGATCGCGAACGGCGCCCGCACGCTCGTGCTGTCCGACCGGGACTCCGACCACCGGATGGCGCCGATCCCGTCGCTGCTGCTGGTCTCCGCGGTGCACCACCACCTGGTGCGCACCAAGGAGCGGCTGCGCGTGGCGCTGGTCGTGGAGACCGGTGACGCCCGCGAGGTGCACCACATCGCCGCGCTGCTGAGCTACGGCGCCGCCGCGGTGAACCCGTACCTGGCGTTCGAGACGATCGAAGACATGATCAGCACCGGCGCGGTGACCGGCATCGAGCCGCGCAAGGCCGTGCGGAACTACGTGACCGCGCTGGTCAAGGGCACGCTGAAGATCATGTCGAAGATGGGCATCTCGACCGTCGGCGCGTACACGGCGGCGCAGGTGTTCGAGGCCGTCGGCCTGTCGAAGGACCTGCTGGACGAGTACTTCACCGGCACGGTGTCCAAGCTGGGCGGCGCGGACCTGGACGTGCTGGCCGAGGAGGTCGCGCTGCGCCACCGCCGCGCGCACCCGGACAACCCGAGCGACCGGGCGCACCGCCGGCTCGAGGTGGGCGGCGAGTACGCCTACCGCCGCGAGGGCGAGCTGCACCTGTTCACGCCGGAGACCGTGTTCCTGCTCCAGCACGCCACCAAGACCGGCAAGCAGGACGTGTACCGGCGCTACACCGAAGAGGTGGAGCGGCTGGCCCGGCAGGGCGGCACGCTGCGCGGCCTGTTCTCGTTCGACGCCGAGGGCCGCACGCCGATCCCGATCGACGAGGTCGAGCCGGTCTCCTCGATCGTCAAGCGGTTCAACACCGGCGCGATGTCGTACGGGTCGATCTCGGCGGAGGCGCACGAGACGCTGGCCATCGCGATGAACCGGCTCGGCGGCCGGTCCAACAGCGGCGAGGGCGGCGAGGACCCGGAGCGCCTGTACGACCCGGAGCGGCGCAGCGCGGTCAAGCAGGTCGCGTCCGGCCGGTTCGGCGTCACGTCCGAGTACCTGGTCAACGCCAGCGACATCCAGATCAAGATGGCGCAGGGCGCGAAGCCCGGCGAGGGCGGCCAGCTGCCCGGCTACAAGGTGTACCCGTGGATCGCGCGGACCCGGCACTCCACGCCGGGCGTGGGCCTGATCTCCCCGCCGCCGCACCACGACATCTACTCGATCGAGGACCTGGCGCAGCTGATCCACGACCTGAAGAACGCCAACGAGCAGGCCCGCGTGCACGTGAAGCTGGTCAGCGAGGTCGGCGTCGGCACGGTCGCGGCGGGTGTGGCGAAGGCGCACGCGGACGTGGTGCTGATCTCCGGCCACGACGGCGGCACCGGCGCGTCGCCGCTGAACTCGCTCAAGCACGCGGGCACGCCGTGGGAGATCGGCCTGGCCGAGACCCAGCAGACGTTGCTGCTCAACGGTTTGCGCGACCGGATCACCGTGCAGGTCGACGGCGCGATGCGCACCGGCCGCGACGTGGTGGTGGCCGCGCTGCTGGGCGCCGAGGAGTTCGGCTTCGCGACCGCGCCGCTGATCGTCGAGGGCTGCGTGATGATGCGCGTCTGCCACCTCGACACCTGCCCGGTCGGCATCGCCACGCAGAACCCGGAGCTGCGCAAGCGGTTCACCGGCCAGGTCGACCACGTGATCAACTTCTTCCACTTCGTGGCCCAGGAAGTCCGGGAACTGCTGGCGTCGCTGGGCTTCCGCACGATCGACGAGGCCGTGGGCCACGCCGAGCTGCTCAAGACCGACGAGGCGATCGAGCACTGGAAGGCGGCCGGGCTGGACCTGTCGCCGGTGTTCGAGGTGCCGGAGACGCCGTACCGCACGGCCAAGCGCAAGGTCCGCGAGCAGGACCACGGCCTGGCGCAGGCGCTGGACCGCACGCTGCTCCAGCTCGCCGACGCGGCGCTCAACGACGCCCGCCCGGTGCGGCTGGAACTCCCGCTGCGCAACGTCAACCGCACCGTCGGCACGCTGCTCGGCGCGGAGGTCACCCGCCGGTTCGGCGGCGACGGGCTGCCCGACGACACGATCCACGTGACGTTCACCGGCTCGGCGGGCCAGTCGCTGGGCGCGTTCATCCCGCGCGGCGTCACGCTGGAGATGATCGGCGACGCCAACGACTACGTCGGCAAGGGCCTGTCCGGCGGCCGGATCATCGTCCGACCGCACCCGGACGCGCCGTTCGCGGCCGAGCGGCAGGTCATCGCGGGCAACGTGATCGGCTACGGCGCCACGTCCGGCGAGATCTTCCTGCGCGGACGGGTCGGCGAGCGGTTCTGCGTGCGCAACTCGGGCGCGCTGGCCGTCGCCGAGGGCGTGGGCGACCACGCGTTCGAGTACATGACCGGCGGCCGGGCCGTGGTGCTCGGGCCGACCGGCCGCAACCTGGCGGCGGGCATGTCCGGCGGCATCGCCTACGTGCTCGAACTCGACCCGGCCGCGGTCAACACCGCGATGGTCGAGCTCCAGCGGCCCGGCGCGGAGGACCTGCGCTGGCTGCGCGAGGTGGTGGAACGCCACCACCAGCTCACCGGTTCGGCGGTGGCCGCGTCGCTGCTCGGCGACTGGCCCCGGCGTTCCGCGTCGTTCACCAAGGTCATGCCCGGTGACTACCAGCGCGTGCTCGAAGCGATGAGGCTCGCCCGCGCGGAAGGCAGGGACGTCGACCAGGCGATCATGGAGGCTTCCCGTGGCTGACCCGTACGGTTTCCTCAAGCACTCCCGCTCCGAGCCGAAGAAGCGGCCCGCCGCCGAGCGGCTCGGCGACTGGAACGAGGTGTACCTCGACGTCCCCGCCGAGCAGCGGGACGCGGAGGTGCGCACCCAGGCGACGCGGTGCATGGACTGCGGCATCCCGTTCTGCCACTCGGGGGCGGCCGGGTGCCCGCTGGGCAACCTGATCCCCGAGTGGAACGACCTGGTGCGCCGGGGCGACTGGGAGTCCGCGGCGGACCGGCTGCACGCGACGAACAACTTCCCCGAGTTCACCGGCCGGCTGTGCCCCGCGCCGTGCGAGGCGGCGTGCGTGCTGTCGATCAGCCACGACGCGGGCGGCCCGGTCGCGATCAAGCGGGTCGAGCAGGCCATCGCCGACGTGTCGTGGGACCAGGGACTGGTCAAGCCCACGCAGTCGCAGGTGTCGTCGGGCCGCAAGGTCGCGGTCGTCGGGTCCGGCCCGGCCGGGCTCGCGGCTGCCCAGCAGCTGACCCGGGCGGGCCACGAGGTCACCGTGTTCGAGCGGGACGACCGGCTGGGCGGGCTGCTCCGCTACGGCATCCCCGAGTTCAAGATGGAGAAGAAGGTCCTCGACCGGCGGCTCGCGCAGCTGCGCAAGGAGGGCACGAAGTTCGTCACCGGCTGCGAGGTCGGCGTGGACCTGACCGTGGAGGAGCTGCGGGAGCGGTTCGACGCGGTGGTGCTCGCGGTCGGCGCGCTGCGCGGCCGTGACGACACGACCACGCCGGGCCGGGAGCTGCGGGGCATCCACCTGGCCATGGAGCACCTGGTGCCGGCCAACCGGGCGTGCGAGGGCGACGGCCCGGCCGCCATCGACGCGGCGGGCAGGCACGTCGTGATCATCGGCGGCGGCGACACCGGCGCGGACTGCTACGGCACGGCGTCCCGGCAGGGCGCGGCGTCGGTGCTGCAGCTCGACCAGTACCCGATGCCACCGTCCACCCGGGACGACGCGCGCTCGCCGTGGCCGACGTGGCCGTGGATCCTGCGCACCTACCCCGCGCACGAGGAGGCGGGGGAGCGGAAGTTCGCGGTCGCGGTGGAGAAGTTCATCGGCGACGACGACGGGCACGTGCGGCAGATCCAGCTGCGCAAGGTGCGGGTGGAGAAGGACGCCTCCGGGCGCCGCCAGGTCGTGCCGACCTCCGAGGAGGTCGAGGTGCTGCCGGCGGACCTGGTGCTGCTGGCCATCGGCTTCGAGGGCGTCGAGCACATGCCGCTGCTCGACCGGCTCGGCATCCGGCTGACCTCGCGCGGCACGATCTCGTGCGGCTCGGACTGGCAGACCCAGGCGCCCGGCGTGTTCGTCTGCGGTGACGCGCACCGCGGCGCGTCGCTGGTGGTGTGGGCCATCGCCGAGGGCCGTTCGGTGGCCAACGCGGTGGACCGCTTCCTGACCGGCTCGTCCGACCTGCCGTCCCCGGTGATCCCCAACATGCTGCCACTCGCCGTGGTGTAGACCCCGCTGTTCGCTGGATGCCCGGCCGCCCCGACAACGACGTCGGGGCGGCCTTGTCCTTTTCCGGTGCGAACCGATTCCGCGTCACCCGGGCAGGTCAGGGCATCGGGCGGTGCGCGGTGGGCCGTTGCGCCCATATGAGCCGGCGGGTGGCGGAAGTTTTACCTTTTTCGTAATCGATCCGGATTCCCGACGACTCCTGCGGTGAGGACTTTCTCCGCACGAAGGGATTCCCGGTGACGGTTCACAACACTTCCAGACGAGTGGGAATGGTGTTCGCGAGCGCGCTGCTCGCCACCATCGGATTGGTGTCCACGGCGTCGGCGGGCACGCCGAAGGGCGTCGAGCTCGGCTCCGCCGACACCGAGGCGGGGGTGACGGCGGCCCGGCACAGCGGGCTGCGGGGCGTCTCCGCGTACGAGGGCACCGGCGTGCCCGCCGACGTGACCGCGTACGGCGCGCAGCGCGTGCCCGCCGGCCACCGCATCCGGGGCTACGCCACGCCCACCGGCGACGTCGGAGTCCAGTCGATCATCGGCGCGGACAACCGGGTGCGGGTCGACCCGACCACGGGCTTCCCGGCGAGCGCCACCGTGCTCATCACCCGCACCGTCAACGGCGTCGAGTCGCAGCACTGCACCGGTTGGATGTTCGGCGCGAGCCTCGTGCTGACCGCGGGCCACTGCGTCTACAACCAGACCAGCGGCTGGTACACCGGCCAGCTCAAGTTCTACCCCGGCGCGAACGGCACCACCTACCCGTACGGCTCCTGCACCGCGGCGACCCTGCGGTCCAACACCGGCTGGACGACCGACGGCAGCGCCGACGCCGACTACGGCGGCGCGACGCTGAACTGCTCGGTCGGCAACACCACCGGCTGGTACGGCGCGTACTGGACGACGGCGTCGCTCAACGGCACCTCCACCACGATCCAGGGCTACCCCGGCGACAAGGGCCAACAGCAGTGGACCCACACCGACCAGGTGCGGGAGAGCGCGTCGCTGCGGCTCTACTACGACAACGACACCGTGGGCGGCAACAGCGGCAGCTCCGTGCACACCGTGCGGGCGTCCGGCTCGTCGGGCTGCTCGGGCCGGTGCTCGCTCGCGTTCCACGCCTACGGCGTCGGCTCCAACGGCCACAACAGCGGGCCGCGCATCACCGAGAGCCGGTTCAACCTGGTCGTCGGCTGGCGCTGACCCGATCCGGTGAGCTTCGCCGGGTGCGGCAACCCCGAGCGCCGCCCGTTCCGTCCCAGCGGTGACCGAGAGGAGCGAATCGTGAGACGCGCACACCTCGCGCTGCTGATCGGCGTGCTGGCGCTCGGCGCGTGCGGCGGGGAGGCCCCGACGTCCGACGCCGACACCCCACCACCCACCACGGCGCGGGCCACCGTCACCGGCGTGGTCGCGGACTCCGCCGGTCGACCGGTCGCGGGCGCGCTCGTGCAGCCGAGATCGCTGGACAGCCCGCCCCACCCGGTGCCGGAACTGGCGGTGCTGTCCGACCCGGACGGCCGCTACGAGTGGCGCCTGACCCCGGGCCGCTACGAGTTCACCGCCACCAAGGACGACCGCGTCGGTCCCGCGTCCGACGTGACCACCGCAGCGGGCCGGACCGACCACCTCGACCTCCGCCTGCCCTGACGTGCCGCCGCCCCGCCCCGAGGACCCGGGTCGGGGCGTCCGCCGTCAGACGCCGGTCACCGCGCGCACCGAGCGGATGCGGCTCACCGGGAACTCGCGGTGCTCGCCGCGCGGCGCGCAGTTGGCCTTCAGGTTGCCCGCTGCGTGGTCCACGGGCGTGATGACGTGCTTCACCGTGGTCCGCGGGCCGTTGGCCACCGCGATCTCCACCGACGTGCGGCTGACCAGCGCCTCGGCCAGCAGCACGACCTCCGAGTCGCGCAGCACCAGCGACTGGTCCCGCAGCAGCCGCACCGCGCCCATCCGCTGCGACTCCGCCGGCGGCAGCACGAACTTCGGCCTCGGCCGCTCCCGCTCCACCAGCGCCGCCGCCAGCTTCGCCAGCTCCTGCTCGGTCAACGGCGCACGCCACCCGCCGGTCGCGCCGCGCACCGGCGGCGGCTCGACGCGACGCCGCGGCACCCGTTCCACCACCGCCGTGCCGTCCGCGGTCGACGTGGTGGGCGCGTAGCCGGCCGCCCGCAACAGCGCCAGCGTCTCCGCGGCGGGCTTGGTCGACGCCAGCACCGTCGGCCCCAGCGGCTGCAACCCCAACGGGGCCAGCGCCGGGTGCGCGGCGATCTCGCTCACCAGCGCCGGGTCCTCCGCCCGCACGCAGCTCGCCACCGGCGTCACGGTGATCCGGCCGTGCTGCCGCGCCACCTCCCGCACCAGGTGCGCCAACGTCGGCGGCACGCCGTGCTCGGCCACCGACGCCAGCCGCGCCAGCAACGCGTCCGGCTCGTGCCCCGCGTCCAACGCCCGCCGCACGCTGCCGCCGTTGAACCGCCAGCCGCCCGCCGTGCCGTCCGCGGCCAGGTCCAGCACCGCGCTCAGCTCCCGCGACGGCAGCCCGGCCACCACCGCGGTCAGGTCCGGCCGCAGGTGGGCCGTCGTCGCGGCGGGCGGCACGAACCGGCACGCCACCTCCGCCACCGCGCCCGCGAGCACCGCGCGGCCCAGCGCGGTCGCCGCGCCCAGCGCCACCAACCCCACCGACTCGGCCTCCACCAGCGCCGCCTCGGTGGCCGCGCGCCCGTGCGCGGCCGGCAGCGCCCACACCAGCTCGGCGACCACCTCGTGCCGGTGCTCGTACGCCTCGTCCTCGCCCAACCGCGCGTACCGCTCCAGCAGGCCGCGCCTGGTCCGGTCGCCCGAGTCGGCCGAGTCCGCCGAGGACACCTCCGCCGACGCCGGCCGCTGCCGGCCCGGCGTCCACGTCAGCCGCGGCCACACCTCCGCCAACGAGGCCAACCGGTGCGCGGGCGACTCGGCGTGCCACGCGTCGGACCGCACCGTCGGGACCAGCCTGCCGTCGTCCACCGCGAGCAACCGGGCCTCCACGGCCAACCCCACCCACAGCCGCGCGCGGCCCTCGTCCACCCGCAGCAGGGCGGCGAGCCGCCGCAGCTCCCGCAACCCCAGGACACCCCGGCACGCCACCAGCTCCACGTCGCACAGGTCGACCAGGCGCGTGACGCCGTCCACAGTGGACGTGGCGGGCGTGATCGCGGCCCGGTCGGCGAAACCCCGGTCCTGCGGCACGCGGCGGGGCGCGCGCGGCGCGGGCGTGATGCGGCGCGGCGGCTCGTCCTCCACCGGGCGCAACCCCGGCGAGCAGACCAGCCGACCCTCCGCCGGCCACACCAGCGCGCGGGCCCGCAGCTCGCCCAGCGCCCGCTTCAGCTCCGCCCGCGAGGCTTTCCCGTTGCACCGCAACCGTTCCGCCAACGCCTCCACACCGGCCTCGTCACCCAGCCGCAGCACGGTGTCCAGCACGTCCCGGCACCCCTGGTCGAGCCCGTCGACCGCGGCCCGCACCGACGCCGTCGTGGTCAGCTCGTCCGCCAGCGCCCGCAACGAGGAGGGTCGGCGGTCGGCGGCGTCCCTGCGCAGCGCCAGGATGTCCCGGATCCGGCCGGCGTCGAGCTCGCGCAGCCATCCGGCCAGCGCCGTTTTCCTACCCACCCGGCCGATTATGCACAGGACGTGACCGCGCGGTGATGCGTTGCGATAGAGCGTTCGAATGAGCCACGAATGGACGAACGTAAGCTGTGTGCCGTGGAATTCACCGGCTTCGGCGAACACGCCATCGACTTCTACGACGGGCTCGTCGCGGACAACTCCAAGGCGTACTGGGACGACAACAAGCACGTCTACCAGCGCGATGTGCGCGCGCCCATGGAGGCGTTGCTGGCCGCGCTGGATCCCGAGTTCGGGAGGGGAAAGGTCTTTCGGCCCTATCGCGACGTGCGGTTCAGCAAGGACAAGACGCCCTACAAAGACCACTGCGGCGGCGTGGTCGAACTCGGCCGCGGCGGCGGCGCGCACTACGTGCAGATCGGCACCGAGGGCCTGTTCGTGGCCGGCGGCTCGTTCGCCATGGCCTCCGACCAGCTCGCCCGCTACCGCGAGTCGGTCGCGGACGACGTGCGGGGTCGTGCGCTGGAGAAGCTGCTCGCGAAGCTCGCGAAGGCGGGCTGGGAGCTGCGCGGCGACAAGCTCAAGCGCGCGCCGCGCGGCCTGGACCCCGAGCACCCGCGGATCGAGCTGCTCAAGCACAAGCGCCTCTACGTGGCCAAGGTGTGGCCGCCCGACGACGTGCTGCACGAGCCGGGCTGCCTGGACCGGGTGCGCACGGCCTGGCGGCAGGTGACGCCGCTGGTCGACTGGTGCGCCGACCACATCGGCCTGACCGAGGTCGGCTTCCGCCGCTGACGCGTCCCGGGCGTGGCCCCGATCACCCGGAAGGGGTACGGC
This sequence comes from Actinosynnema sp. NPDC091369, assembly GCF_044757065.1. NCBI lineage: Bacteria > Bacillati > Actinomycetota > Actinomycetes > Pseudonocardiales > Pseudonocardiaceae > Actinosynnema > Actinosynnema sp. NPDC091369. The sequence continues at coordinate 764,845 of NZ_JBIVUG010000003.1, forward strand.
GCTCCCGGCGCGTCCAGTGCGCCACGACGTACCCGAACGCGATGCCGGCCACATCCACGAGGGCGTCCAGGACGTCGCCGCCGCGGTGCAGCGCGGTGATGAGCCACTGCAACACTTCCGAGACCGCGGCGTAACCCAGCAGGCCGAGGACCAGTGGTCCGGACGGCAGCCGCGCGTACCTCCCCGTGCCCATGAGCAGCGCGAACAGCACGAAGTGCACCACCTTGTCGGTGCCCGGCGGCGCGGTGGGCACACCTGAAGCCGGGGTGAACAGCACGATGACGCTGAGCAACACCGCGACCACGAACGGAAGGATTCTGGGGCCCACGGGGCAGATTCTGCCTGTTTCGCCGAGATTACTTCCCGGTACATCCTGATCGGTCCAGTGACAGGGACTACTCTGACTAGACGTGAGTCGACGCGCGAAGATCGTCTGTACGATGGGTCCTGCCACCGCGACCGAGGACAAGGTCAACGAGCTGGTGGCGGCCGGTATGGACGTTGCCCGGATGAACTTCAGCCACGGCAGCCATGCCGACCACAAGCAGGTCTACGACCTCGTCCGCAACGCGGCCGATGCGTCGGGCCGCGCGGTCGGCATCCTGGCCGACCTCCAGGGACCGAAGATCCGGCTCGGCCGGTTCGCCCACGGCCCCGTCGAGTGGCGCACCGGTGACGTCGTCCGGGTGACCGTCGAGGACGTCGAGGGCACCCACGACCGGGTCTCCACCACCTACAAGCAGCTGGCGCAGGACGCCAAGGCGGGCGACCGGCTGCTGGTGGACGACGGCAAGGTCGGCCTGACCGTCATCGAGGTCGACGGGCCGGACGTGGTCTGCGAGGTCACCGAGGGCGGCCCCGTCAGCAACAACAAGGGCCTCTCGCTGCCCGGCATGGACGTGTCCGTGCCCGCGCTGTCCGAGAAGGACATCGAGGACCTGGAGTTCGCCCTCAACCTGGGCGTGGACTTCATCGCCCTGTCGTTCGTGCGCTCGCCCGCCGACATCGACCTGGTCCACCAGGTCATGGACCGCGTGGGCCACGGCCGCAGGCCGGTGATCGCCAAGATCGAGAAGCCGGAGGCGGTCGACAACCTCGAGGCGATCGTGCTGGCCTTCGACGGCGTCATGGTCGCCCGCGGCGACCTGGGCGTCGAGCTGCCGCTGGAGTACGTGCCGCTGGTGCAGAAGCGGGCCATCCAGATCGCGCGCGAGAACGCCAAGCCGGTCATCGTGGCCACCCAGATGCTCGACTCGATGATCACCAACTCGCGGCCGACCCGCGCCGAGACCTCGGACGTCGCCAACGCGGTGCTCGACGGCGCGGACGCGCTGATGCTGTCCGGCGAGACCTCGGTCGGCCGGTACGCCATCGAGACGGTCAAGACGATGGCCCGCATCATCGAGCACGTGGAGACCGAGTCCACCGTGGTCCCGCCGCTGACCCACGTCCCGCGCACCAAGCGCGGCGTGATCTCGTACGCGGCGCGCGACATCGGCGAGCGGCTGAACGCGAAGGCGCTGGTCGCGTTCACCCAGTCCGGTGACACCGTGCGGCGGCTGGCCCGCCTGCACACGCCGCTGCCGCTGCTGGCGTTCACGCCGGAGCCCAGCGTGCGCAGTCAGCTTTCTCTCACCTGGGGCACCGAGACGTTCCTGGTGCCTAAGGTGGACTCGACGGACGAGATGGTCCGCCAGGTCGACCTGTCGATGATCGACATCGGCCGGTACCAGCCCGGCGACCTCGTCGTGGTGGTGGCGGGCTCCCCGCCCGGCACCATCGGCTCGACGAACCTCATCCGGGTGCACCGCCTGGGGGAGGACGACCACGCTTAGGAGATGACGTGACCGAGGCTGCCCGTGCCGCGGCGACCGCCGAGTTCTCGGACGTTCCCCTGGACGCCGACGGCGTGCCCCACGGGCAGCCCGTGCTCGACCGCCTCGTGGCGCTGCTCGACCTGGAGCGCATCGAGGAGAACATCTTCCGCGGCGTGTCACCCGCCGAGTCGCCCGTGCGGGTGTTCGGCGGGCAGGTCGCCGGCCAGGCGCTGGTGGCCGCCGGCCGCACCGTGCCGCCCGAGCGCCGGGTCCACTCGCTGCACTCGTACTTCATCCGCGGCGGCGACCCGAGCGTGCCGATCGTGTACGAGGTGGACCGCGTCCGGGATGGACGGTCCTTCACCACCCGGCGCGTGGTCGCCGTCCAGCACGGCAAGGCGATCTTCACCCTGTCGGCGTCGTTCCAGCTCGACGAGCCGGGCCTGGACCACCAGGAACCGATGCCGTCCGTGCCGTCGCCGGACTCGCTGCCGACCTACGCCGAGTCCGCGGCCGGGTACCGGGAGAAGGTGGGCATGGCCCGCCTGCCGCGGCCGATCGACATCCGGTACGTGACCGAGCCGCCGTGGCGCGCCCGCGAGGACGGGCCGGCCGAGGCGCGCAGCCAGGTGTGGATGAGGGCGGACGGCAAGCTGCCGGACGACGACCTGCTGCACGTGTGCGTGCTGGCCTACGCGTCGGACATGACGCTGCTCGACTCGGTGCTGGTCCGGCACGGCGTGTACTGGGGCACGGACAAGGTGCTGGGTGCGAGCCTGGACCACGCCATGTGGTTCCACCGCCGGTTCCGGGCGGACGAGTGGTTCCTCTACGACTGCGCCTCGCCGTCCGCCTCGGGCGCCCGGGGCCTGGCCACGGGCCGCTTCTACAGCCACGACGGCCACCTGGTCGCTACCGTGGTGCAGGAGGGTCTGCTGCGAGTTCTGTAGCCGACCAGCTACGCTGCGCAGTCAACGGGACGTCACGGGAAGTGGGTCGCGATGAGCACGATGCACTGGCCTGACCACTGGCTCACGCTGGAAGAGTGGGACGCCCTCCCCGAGGACGAGTTGCACCACGTCGAGCTGGTCGAGGGAGCTCTGCTCGTGTCGCCGAAGCCGGCACTCAAACACCAATTGGCAGCGAAGCGGTTGGGTACCTGGCTCGATGAGCAACTACCTCACGACGTGGTAGCGGTGCCCGAGATCGATGTTCTGATCAACCCGGTGCCTCCGATCACGATGCGTGCACCGGACATGGTCGTCGTCCCGACCGAACGCGCGCTGGAGTATCCGAAGCGCGTGGACCCCGACGATGTCCTCCTGGCCATCGAGATCGTGTCACCGGGGACGAGGCGCATGGACCGCATGCTCAAGCCCGCCGAGTACGCCGACGCGGGTATCCCGCACTACTGGCTGCTCGAACTCGACGAGCCGATCACGCTCGTGGCCTTCACCCTGGTTGACGGTGAGTACCGGCACGTCGCGGGCGGCACCGGGAAGGTCGAGGTCCCCGGTCCCTTCCCCGTCACCCTCGACCTCGACTCGCTGCTCAGCCGCTAAGGGCCAGGGCATCCCACAGCGCCCGCACGTGGTGCTCCTTGGTCGCCTCCGCGCCGATGGCCACGCGGATGGCGAAGCGGCCGTCGATCACGGTGTGGGTGATGAACGCGTCGCCGGTGGCGTTGACGCGGTCCAGGGCGGCACGGGTGGTGTCGTCGCCGGACCGGTGGGCGATGGTCAGCAGGGACAGGGAGCGGGGGACGACGATCTCCCAGTCGTCGGAGGCGTCGACCCACGACTCGAGCAGGGCGGCGAGTTCGACGTGGCCGCGCAGGTGGTCGCGGATGCCCTCCAGGCCGTACCAGCGCAGCACCGACCAGAGCTTGAGCGCGCGGAAGCGGCGGCCCAGGGGGATCTGCCAGTCGCGGTAGTCGGTGACGGCGCCCGAGTCGGTGGCCGTGTTGCGCAGGTACTCCGGCAGGATCGTGAGCGCGTCGACCAGCACGTCCGGGTGGGCGGTCCAGAACAGGGACAGGTCGAACGCGGTCAGCATCCACTTGTGGGCGTTCGCGGTGAACGAGTCGGCCCGGTCCACGCCGTCGAACAGGTCGCGGAACTCCGGGCACAGCGCCGCCGGGCCCGCCCACGCCGCGTCCACGTGCAGCCAGATGCCGTGCTCGGCGCACACGTCGGCGATCTCGCGCACCGGGTCCACCGCGCCCGTGCCCGTGGTGCCGACGGTGGCGCACACCAGCACCGGGCGGTGACCCGAGGCCACGTCGTCCCGGATGCGCGCGGCCAGATCGTCCGCCCGCATGGCCATCCGCGCGTCCACGTCGACCGACCGCACGGCCTGCTCGCCGAGCCCCGCCATCCGCGCGGCCCGTTCGAGCGACGAGTGGGTCTGCGACGACACGTACACCGTCTCGGTGCCGTCCACGCCCGACCGCCGCCACTTCCCGGCCGACGCGCGGTGCAGGGCGGCCAGCACGGCGACCAGCGCGGCGGACGAGGCGGTGTCCTGGATGACGCCACCGCCGACGAACGACGACGGCAGGCCCAGCGCGCCGACCAGCTCGTCCATCAGGTGCTGCTCGACCTCGGTCGCGGCGGGCGAGGTGGACCACAACATGCCCTGCACGCCCAGCCCGGACGACAGCAGGTCGCCCAGCACGGACGGCAGGGAGGCGTTCGCCGGGAAGTAGGCGAAGAAGCCGGGGTGCTGCCAGTGCGTCGTCCCCGGCAGCACGACCCGGTCGAGGTCGGCGAGCAGCCCCGCGAAGCCCTCGCCGCGCTCGGGCAGCCCCGCCAGCTGCTCCCGCACCCACCCGGGTCGGACCGGCGACCGGACCGGGAAGTCCTCGACGCGCGCGCGGTAGTCGGCGATCCAGTCGACCACCTCGTGGCCGATCCGGCGGAACTCCTCGGGGTCCATGGCCGGAAATCTATACGCGCCGCCTGCGGTGGGTGGGCCGCTGGTCGTCGGGCGGCGTCAGGGCCCGCGTCTCCACCCGCTCCAGCACCACCGAGCTGGTCAGGTTCCGCACCTCCGCCCGGGAGGCGATCTTGTCCATCAGGAACGCCTGGAGGTGCGTGCTGTCGGCCACCGCGATGTGCACCAGGAAGTCCGCCTGCCCGCTGACGTGGAACAGCGACCGCGTCTCCGGCTGCGCCATCACGAACCGCCGGAACGCCGCGACCACCGGCCGGGTGTGCGGCCGCACGTTGACCGACACCACGGCCTCCAGCGGCAGGCCGGTCGTCCGCGGGTCGACCACGGCGTGGAACCCGGTGATCACGCCCAGGTCCCGCAGCCGGCGCACGCGTTGCAGGCACGTGGACGGCGCGATGCCGACCTGCTCGGCCAGGCTCCGGTTCGGCAGCGTCGCGTCGTTCTGCAACGCCTCCAAGATCAGCCAGTCGACCGAATCCAGTTCGGCTGTCTCGCTCACAACCGAATACTGTAACCGTCAGGTGGAATACACCCGAACGCGTGACGCAGGATGCCGCCGTGCACATCGCCTGGACCTCCTTCCTGCTCGCCCTCGTGGTCATCACCGTCGTGCCCGGCCCGGACTTCGTGCTGGTCACCGGCAACGCGGTGCGCGGCGTGCGCTACGGCGCGCTGACGGCGGCGGGCGTGGTGACCGGGCTGCTGGTGCACGCCGTGCTGGCCACGGTGGGGCTGTCCGCGCTGGTCGCGGCGGCACCGGCGGCGCTGCTCGCGGTCAAGGCCGTGGGCGCGCTGTACCTGGTCCACCTGGGCGTCGCCACGCTGCGGGCGGCACGGCGCGGTGGGCCGATCCGGCGGGCGCCGAAGTCCGACCGGTCGCTGTTCCTGCGCGGCCTGCTGTGCGACCTGCTCAACCCGAAGGTGATGCTGACGTTCCTGAGCCTGGTGCCGCAGGCCATGGACCCGTCCGCGCCGCCGCTGCCGCAGGCCGCGCTGCTCTCGGCGGTGGCGGTGGGCGTGTTCGCGTGCTTCTGGGCCGCGGTGGTGCCGCTGGCCGGCCGGCTGGCGGCGCTGCTGGCGCGGCCGAAGGTGCGGCCGGTGTTCGAGCGGCTGTGCGGCGCGGCGCTGATCGGCATGGCGGCTTCGGTGCTCGCCGCCTGAATCTCGTTATCGTGGCGCGTCCGAGGAGTCTCCGGTGAGGTAAGCCAGACCCGGCGGAGAGGAACGGTATGCGCACACCAGGGGACGCCGCGGCGGTGACGGCCGCGGTGAGGGGCGAGCCCGGGGCGCTGGACGCGCTGGTCGCCGCCTACCTGCCGCTGGTCTACAACGTGGTGGGGCACGCGCTGGCGGGCCACCCGGACACCGACGACGTCGTGCAGGAGACCATGCTCCGGGCGTTGCACGGCCTGCCGAAGCTGCGCGAGCCCGAGGCGTTCCGGTCGTGGCTGCTGGCCATCGCGATGAACCAGGTGCGCGACCACCACCGGACCCGGCCGCCGCTCGCCGACGCCGAGCTGACCGACCTGCCCGATCCCGGCGCGGACTTCGCCGACCTGGCCGTCACCCGGCTCCAGCTCACCGGCCAGCGCCGGGAGGTGCTCGCGGCCACCCGGTGGATCGGGGACGACGAGCGCCAACTGCTGTCGCTGTGGTGGATGGAGCAGGTCGGCCGGATCACCCGCGCCGAGCTGGCCGAGGCGCTGGACCTCACGCCGCAGCACGCGGCCGTGCGGGTGCAGCGGATGAAGGCCCAGCTCGACGGGGCGCGGGTGGTCGTGCGGGTGCTCGCCCTGCCGCGCTGCGGCGGGCTGGCCGAGGTGATCTCCGACTGGGACGGGCGGCCGAGCGCGCTGTGGCGCAAGCGGATCGTGCGGCACGCGCGGGAGTGCGCCCGCTGCGCCCGCGGGTTCGACGACCTGGCCGCGGTGGACGGCCTGCTGGCCCGGATCCCGCTCGTGCCGCTGCCCGCGGGGTTCGACCTCGCCGCGCAGCCGGTCGTCGCGGTGGCGGGGAAGGGCTTGCGGGCGAGCGCCGCGACCAAGCCGTTGATCGCGGCGGCGGCCGTGGCGGCGGTGGCGGCCGCGGTCGTGCTGCTGCCCGGCGAGCGGACGCCGCCCACGCCGGTGGCCGCCCCGGTCGCCGTCACGACCACCCGGATGGCCTCGACCATCCCGTCCACGACTACCACGACCACCACCACGACCACGACGACCACCACCACGACGACGACCACGGCCGCACCGGCACCCGTCGTGCAGCCGGTCGCCCGGTCGGAGAAGAAGGGCGTCAGCACCTGGCACTTCGACGGCGTGACGGCGGCGTTGTCCGACGTCGGCGCGGGTTGGTTCTACAACTGGGCCCCGACCAGGGAGAACGTGCAGCCGCCCGCCGGCGTGGAGTACGTGCCGATGATCTGGGGCGCGAAGGCGGTGACGCCCGCGAACCTCCAGGCGGTCCGCGGCCAGGGCAGCACCCTGCTCGGCTTCAACGAACCGGACCTCGCCGAGCAGGCGAACATGACCGTGGAGCAGGCGCTGGACCTGTGGCCGCAGCTCCAGGCGACCGGGATGCGCCTGGGCAGCCCGGCCGTCGCGCACAGCGGCGACCAGCCGGGCGGCTGGCTCGACCGGTTCCTCACCGGGGCCCGGCAGCGCGGCCTGCGGGTCGACTTCATCGCGCTGCACTGGTACGGCTCGGACTTCGGCCCGGCCGCCGTCGGCCACCTGAAGAACTACCTGGACGCCGTGCACGCCCGCTACGGCCTGCCCATCTGGCTGACCGAGTACTCGCTGATGGACTTCTCCGGCGGCGGTGTGCGCTACCCGGACGCGCAGCAGTTGGCCGACTTCGCCGGTGCGTCGTCGCGGATGCTCGAAGACCTGCCCCACCTGGAGCGCTACGCGTGGTTCGCGCTCCCCGCCGACAAGCCGGGCACCGGGCTGTACCTGCCCGGAGGGACGCCGAACCGGGCAGGCGAGGCTTACCGCGCCACCGGTTAGGCGAGCGCCCGGAGCCGGTCGTGCGGCGACGGGCGCTCCGCGGTACCGGCCCGCCGCTGGTCGAGCAGCGGCGGGCCGGCACCACGTCAGGCGTCGGGCCGGTCGTCGAACAGCGGCTGCCACCGGCCGTCGAAGCCGCCGACGGCCGCCAGGTGCCAGCCCGGCGGCAGCCACGCGCCCACCTCGCGGCTCGCGCTGTCGTCGATCCCGCCCGAGTGCACGAAGTACTCGTGCTGCCGCCAGTACGCGCCGTGCGACGCCAGGTCGCCGCTGACCGCGCCGCGGCTGCGGCCCGAGCTGTCCAGGCCCGTGCCCGCGAACCCGCCGAAGTCGTCCGACCCGGACGGCGTGTCCTCGTCCAGCTCGGCCGAGTACGCGCCGAAGAACCACGCCTTCGACAGGTAGCCCTCGCGGCCGTCGGTGAGGTCGGAGGCGGCGTCGTCGCGGGACCGGGTGTAGAACCGCTGCACGCCCGTGCCGATGCCCAGCGCGGGCGTCTCGAACCGCACGTCCACCACGTCGGTGGCCAGCCAGTGCCGCTGCCACGCCGCCTGCGACCAGTGCGTGGGCACGATGTCGGCCAGGTCCTGCAACTCGTACGTCAGCCGCTTGACCCGCGGCCACGCCACCTTCGTGCCGTTGTCCACCCGGCTGGCCTGCGCGGACGCGTTGGCGAAGGTCAGCGGCACGGCGCCGAGGGCCGCCACCGCGCCCGCCGCGCCCTCGGGCGTGAACGCGTAGTGCACGTTGCGCCGGTCGTCGCTGCCGGAGATGCGGACCTCGGCGTTCGCGCCCGCCGCCATCCGACCCGAGACGTGGGCCCAGGTGTCGGTGACGAACCGCAGCTCGTGCGCGTGGGGTCCGGCGGCGGGCAGGTCGAAGTCGCTCTCGTCGGCCTGCCACAGCAGCAGGTGCTTGCCGGTCGACGTCTGGAGGAAGTTCACGTCCGGGTCGTAGGACCGCCGCATGACGTGGTCCTTGTGGTGCGTCACGGTGGCGTTGGCGAAAGACTCGCCTGCGCCGCCCGGCGTGCCGGTCACCCCGCGCACCACGATCTCCACCCGTTCCCAGTCGTGGATCTCGTCGCCGTCCTTGTCGGCCGCGTTGTAGACGTGGTAGAGCAGCACCAACGACTTGCTGCCGTTCTCGGTGAACTCCAGCAGCGCGGTGTAGAGCGTCGGCCGGATCCGCCACCGGTCGTAGCCCGCGGCGTTGGCGACGTACTGGGGGACGAGCTCCCAGTTCGCCCGGTTGGTGGCGTAGACGCCGTCCCGGTCGAAGTCGAAGTTCGCGAGCCAGTCGCGGCCCTGCTTGCCGTCGTTCTCGTCACCCCGCTTGAGGATGACGGGTGCGTAGTGGTTCAGGTACGCCTGGCGCTGCGCGGTGGTCAGCGCCCACGACGCCTGGGCCGCCGCCGGCGCGGTCAGGGACGCCGCGAACACGGCCGCGACGAGCACGAGCAATCGGGTCATTCCCCCGACTCTCGCCCCGTCGCGGCCGGCTGTCAGCGGGGTCCCGCCCCGCCGGAGCGGGACCCCGTAGCGCGGATCACCCGACAGCGGTCAGGCGATGGTCCACTTCTGGTTGGCCGCGCCCGTGCAGGTCCAGATCTGCAACCGGGTGCCGTCGGCGCTGTTGTTGCCGGTGACGTCCACGCACTTGCCGGTCGCCGGGTTCACCAGGTCGCGGCCCGAGGTGTAAGTCCACTGCTGGTTCGCGCCGCCCGCGCAGCTCCACAGCTGCAACTGGGCGCCGTCGGCCGTGCCGCGGTCCTTGATGTCCAGGCACTTGCCCAGCGCGCGCAGCGTGCCGTCACCGGGCCGCGACCACTGCTGCGCCGCCGTGCCGTTGCACGTGTACAGCTGCACGGCCGCGCCGTCCGCGCTGCTCGCACCGGCCACGTCGACGCACTTGCCGGCCAGGCCGGTGATCGCGCCACCGCCCGTGCCGCCGCCGTTGCCGGGCGTGCCCTGCCAGGTGAACGTCGCCGAGGTGCGGGCGGGCAGGGTGTAGGTGAACGACTGGTTGCCCCAGTTGACGCGGATCGACTGCGCCGACGTGCCGCCGTTGTGCGCGATCAGGGCCTTGGAGCCGTCCGGGTTGCGGTAGGCCACGTTCTGCACGGTGCCGTTCGCGGTCGAGTCGATCCGGTACGCGCCGGGCCTGACGAACTTCGTCAGGTGCCCGGTCGTGTAGTACTCGACGGTGTAGTCGACCTGGCCGGCCCGCGAACCGCCCTCCTGCACGGTGATCAGGCCGGTGCACGTGCCGCAGCCGCCGTTGTGCGGGCCCATGTTCTGGTTCAGCGCCAGGCTCCACTTCACCAGGCTGGAGCTGTAGTTGCGGGCGTAGTTGACGATGTCGGCCATGTCCTCGTTGTGCTGGTTCGAGATCCACGTGCCGCCGGAGTGCTCCGTGCTGAACTGCTTCACGTTCGGGTACTGGTTGCGCACCTGCGTGCCGACGGCCGGGTCGCCGAAGTAGCCGTGCCACGCGATGCCGCCGAACAGCGGGTCGTTGCGCACGCCCGCGTCGTTGAGGACGCCGGAGCCGAAGTTGGCGTAGTCGCCGTAGTTCCAGTCGTGCACCAGCACCTTGGTGTTGATGCCCGCCGCGCGGAACGCCGGGTAGAGGTTGTTCTTGGTGAACTCGACCAGGCCGGCCGGGTTCCAGCTCATGCCGGGGTAGTCCATCGCGGTCGGGTTGGACGCCTGGCAGCAGTTGGGCTCGTTCTGCACCGACACGTAGTCGACCGGGATGCCCGCGGCCTGGTAGCTCTGCACGTACTTCACGAAGTACTGCGCGTACATCGGCGCGTACTCCCACTTGAGCCAGCCCATCTGGTCCATGCGGCCGTTGTCCTTCATCCAGCCCGGCGCGCTCCACGGCACGCCCTTGACCCGCAGCTGCGGGTTGAGCTGCTTGGCCTGCTGCGTCAGCAGCCGCACGTTGGTGTCGTAGCCGTTCGCGCCCCAGTCGTTGAGGTCGCAGCACGTGTCGTCGAGCGAGACGTTGCCGGGCCGGGACAGGTCGGACGCGCCGATCGGGTTGCGCACGAACGACAGGCCGATGCCGTCGACCGGGTGGAACAGCTTGCGCATCACCGCGTCCCGCGTCGCGGCCGACACCGGACCGCCGCGCAGCAGGTAGGCGGTGGTGTCGGTGATCGACGCGCCGCCGCCCTCGAACTGCTGGTAGGTCGTGCCCTCGTTGACGGTGATGGTGTGGGTCGCGCTGCCGCCGTTGGCGCTGAACGCGATCGACGGCTGCTGCTGGAGGCCGCGGGTGACGACTCGGCCGCCGCTGTCGGAGGTGGTGGTCAGGTAGACGTTCACGGTCTCACCCGCGGCCGCGGCGGGTTGGGAAGCGGCGAGCGCGGCGGTGGCGGTGACCACGGCTATGCCGGCGCTGACGAAAGCCCGACGGTGGGAAGAGGGCACCCCGGACTCCTTTCACGACGTTGTGGGCAGGGGTCGGCAGTCTGAAACAACGTGGAACATTTGTGGAACTTGTCCGCACGTGAAGGAAACAATGGCGCCGAACCCGTGTCAAGGTCGTGCATTCAGACCGGTAAATACCGTGAAAAGACGGTGGAACGCGGGCCGTCAGCCGCGCGGCACGGGCCCCGTCGACGCCCGGACCACCAGTTCCGTGGCCAGCTCCACGTGCAGCGCCTCCAGCTCGTGCCGGTCCAGCAGCCGCATCAGCAGCGTCACGGCCATCCGGCCCATCTCCTGCAACGGCTGCCGCACGGTGGTCAGCTCCGGCGTGGTGGCGCGGCTGAGGTCGAGGTCGTCGAAACCCGCGATCGACACGTCACCCGGCACGTCCAGGCCCAGCTCCCGGGCCGCCCGCAACGCGCCGACCGCCATCTTGTCGTTGAACGCGGCCAGCGCCGTGGGCCGGTCCGCCAGGCCGAGCAGGTCGCGGGCGACCCGGTGGCCGTTCTCCTCGGTCGGCTCGTCCACGTGCCGCAGCAGCTCCGCCGACGGCAGCACGCCCACGTCGGACAGCGCCGCCGCGTACCCGGCGAGCCTGCCGTCGCCGGCCTGCCAGTCGGCGGGCCCGCCGATGATGCCGATCCGCCGGTGCCCCAGCTCCACCAGGTGCGCCATCAACCGCCGCGCGCCCGCGAAGTGCGCCGCCGACACCGACGCCACGTCCCGCGGCAGCTCGGTGCGCGGGTCCACCACCACGAACGGGAACCGGCGGTCGCGCAGCCGGACCAGCTCCTCGGCGGGCTCCGGTGGCAGGATCAGGATCGCGCCGCCCACGTCGGAGCGGGCCGCGAGACCCGGCAGCGCCGACTCCCGCTGCGCCGACACGCCCGCGCTGAGCAGGACCTGCCGCCCGTGCCGGGCCACCGTCTCGGCGACGCTGGACACGATCAACCCGAAGTAGTCGGTGAGCAGGTACGGGCAGCGCACGTAGACCGGGCCCGCCGGCTTCGCGCCCCGCGTGCGCGGCGCCTCACCGCCCAGCCCGGCCACGGCCTTGAGCACCAGCTCGCGGGTGTGCTCGGCGACGTTCGCCTGACCGTTGAGCACCCGGGACACCGTGGCGATGGAAAGCCCGGTCACCCGTGCCACGTCCCGCACCGTCGCCCTGGCCATGCGCGCCCCCGTTCCACCCGTTGTTTCAGGATGTTACAGGGTGTGTGGACGTAGTCCGGCCCACCTGGGGCCCAGGGGGCGCGCACACGTGCGCTCGCGCGCGGATTTCGGCAGGCTGTGCAGATGACCACCTCCGAGGCACCCGCGCGGATCGCCGTCACCGGGCTCGCCGTCATGGGCAGCAACCTGGCGCGCAACCTCGCCCGGCACGGCTACCGCGTCGCCGTGCACAACCGCAGCCACGCCCGCACCGAAGCGCTGATCGCCGACCACGGCCACGAGGGCGACTTCGTGCCCGCCGAGACGCTGGCAGAGCTCGTCGCGAGCCTCCAGACGCCCCGCCAGATCATCATCATGGTCAAGGCGGGCGCCCCCACCGACGCCGTCATCGACGAGCTGGTGCCGTTGCTGGAGCCCGGCGACATGGTGATCGACGGCGGCAACGCCCACTTCGCCGACACCCGCCGCCGCGAGGCCGCGCTGAAGGAGGCCGGGCTGCACTTCGTCGGCGCGGGCATCTCCGGCGGCGAGGAGGGCGCGCTCAACGGGCCGTCGATCATGCCGGGCGGCTCGAAGGAGTCCTACCGGCACCTCGGGCCGGTGCTGGAGGACATCGCGGCCAAGGTGGACGACGTGGCGTGCTGCGTGCACGTCGGACCCGACGGCGCCGGGCACTTCGTGAAGATGGTGCACAACGGCATCGAGTACGCCGACATGCAGCTCATCGCCGAGGCGTACGACCTGCTGCACCGGGTCGGCGGCATGGCGCCCGCCGAGGTCGCCGAGGTCTTCCGCGGCTGGAACACCGGCGACCTGGAGTCCTACCTGGTCGAGATCACCGCCGAGGTGCTCGGCCACGTCGACGCCGACACCGGCGCGGCGCTGGTGGACGTGATCGCGGACGAGGCCGAGCAGAAGGGCACCGGCCGCTGGACCGTGCAGGAGGCGCTGGAGCTGGGCGTGCCGGTGACCGGCATCGCCGAGGCGGTGTTCGCCCGGTCGCTGTCCGGGCGGGCGGGCCAGCGGCAGGCGGTGCGGGCGGCGTTCGGGCCCGCCGAGGTCGTCGGCGGCACGGCCGACTCGCTGGTCGAGGACGTGCGGCAGGCGCTGTACGCGTCGAAGGTCGTGGCGTACGCGCAGGGCTTCGACCAGATGCGCGCGGCGAGCGCCGAGTACGGCTGGGACCTCGACCTGGGCGCGATGGCCACGATCTGGCGCGGCGGCTGCATCATCCGGGCCCGGTTCCTCGACCGCATCCGCGAGGCTTACGACAAGGACCCGGAGCTGGCGTCGCTGCTCGTGGACGACTACTTCCGGGACGCGGTGCGCTCGGCCGAGGCGGCGTGGCGGCGGGTCGTGGTGAAGGCGGTGACCGCGGGCGTGCCCGCGCCCGGCTTCGTGTCCGCGCTGGCGTACTACGACGGGCTGCGGTCCGAGCGGCTGCCCGCCTCGCTCATCCAGGGCCTGCGCGACTTCTTCGGCGCGCACACCTACCGCCGCACCGACCGCGAGGGCAGCTTCCACACCCTCTGGTCGGGTGACAGGTCTCAAGTGGACGCCTGAGACCACCGGCCCGATCATGGCCGGGTGCGTGAGCATGCCCGGCGCCACCCCGTCACGGCCGGCTACCTGTCGGCCGTGGCGGGGCTCGCGCTGCTGATGCGGTTCGTGTTCGCCGACGGGATGTCCGCGCAGGTGCGGGCGTCGCTGAGCACGAACGCGGCCAACCTGGCCGACCACCCGGTGAACGCGGTGCTGGGCAGCGCGTTCGTGCTCGACCCCGTCGGCGACGGGCTGGTGGCCACCGCCCTCGCCGTGGTCGCCGTGCTGATCTGCCTCGGCGCGCTGGAACGCGAGGTGGGCCCGTGGCGGGCGGTCGCCGTGGTCCTCATCGGACACGTCGGCGCGGTCGTCGTCACGGCCCTCGTCATCTCTTCGGGTGCCTACCCGACCGACCTGACCGCCGTGGTCGACGTCGGTGTCGGCTACGTGGCGTTCGCCGCGGCCGGCGCCATCACCGTGCTGGGGCCGGTGGTGCTGCGCGTGCCGTGGCTGGCACTGCTCGTCGCGTACCCCCTGGTGGACGCCGAGTGGTTCGGCGCGCTGCCCGAGTTCGCCGCCGTCGGGCACGTGGTGGCCGTCCTCTTCGGACTGTGCGGCGGCGCGGTCGCGGTCGCCCGCGCCTACGCTGCCGTCGGGCGCTAGGTCCGTCACCAGGGGTGACGACCCCGGTCGTGATCAACACGACCGGGTGGAACGGCTGTCAGACCGCCCACCTCCTCCGCCATCATGGTCTGGACGCGACCTGTGCGACGCGGGCTGTGCCGACACCTTGTGCCGACACGGAGGTGCCACCGTGGCGAACCCTCACCACCGCGCCGGGGCCGAGTTCCGACTCGCCGCCTTCTGGCCGCGCCTGCTGCCGCCCTTAGCGCGTCCCTAGGCACTCCTCTCCGAACGACGACACCCCGCGCGCCGCGTGGGGCGATACCCCCTTGCCAGGAGGAAGGACCGCGGCATGAACCGCCCACGCCCCACCAAGTCCCACGCAGGCGAGCACACCACGGCAGGCCCCCCGGGCGGTCTGGGCACCGTGCTGCGGCACGACCTGCCCGCGTCCGTGGTGGTGTTCCTGGTCGCCGTGCCGCTCTCGCTCGGCGTCGCCGCCGCGACCGGCGCGCCCCTGATGGCCGGGCTGATCTCCGGCGTCGTCGGCGGCATCGTGGCCGGCTCCCTGTCCGGCTCGCCGTTGCAGATCAGCGGCGCCGCCACCGGCCTGGTGGTGATCACCGGCGGGCTCGTCGCCGAGTACGGCTGGCCCGCCACCGCGGCCATCACGCTCGCCGCGGGCGCCGTGCAACTGCTGTTCGGCCTGGCCAAGCTCGGCCGGATGGCGCTGTCCCTCTCACCCGCCGTGGTGCACGGCATGCTGGCGGGCATCGGCCTGAGCATCGCGGTCGGGCAGCTGGCCGTCGTCGTCGGCGGCACCGCGGCCACCTCCGTGCTGGACAACCTCGCCAAGGTGGCCACGACGGAGGTGCGGTGGTCGGCCGTCTTCGTCGGCGCGCTGGCGGTCGCCGCGCTGGTGCTGTGGCCGCTGGTGCCGCGCGCCTCCGTCGTGCCCGCGCCGCTGGTGGCCGTGCTGGTGGCGACGCTCGCGACGACCGGGTTCGACGTGGACCGGGTGCACCTGCCCGGCGAGCTGCTCAGCCAGGTCGTGCTGCCGGAACTGCCGTCCGGCGGCTTCGGCGGGATCGCGTTCGCGGTGCTCACCGTGGCCGTGGTGGCCAGCATGGAGTCGCTGCTGTCCGCGGTCGCGGTCGACAAGCTGCACACCGGGCCGCGCGCCGACCTCGACCGCGAGCTGATCGCGCAGGGCACCGCCAACGCCGTGTCGGGCGCGCTGGGCGGGCTGCCGATCGCGGGCGGCATCGCCCGCGGCTCGACCAACGTCGCCGCGGGCGCGCGCACCCGCGCGTCGACCGTGCTGCACGGCGTGTGGATCGCGTTGTTCGTGATCGCGCTGGGCTCGGTGCTGGAGCTGATCCCGCTGGCCGCGCTGGCCGGCGTGCTGCTGGTGGTGGGCGTGCGGCTGGTGAGCGTGCGCCGGATGCGCGCGCTGTGGCGGCACGGGGAGTTCTCCGCCTACGCGATCACCCTCGTGGGCGTGGTGGTGCTCGGTCTGGTGGAGGGCGTGCTGCTGGGCGTCGCGCTGGCGGCGCTGCGGTCGCTGCACCGGCTGACCCGCGCCTCGGTGCGCGTGGAGCAGGAGCCCGACGGCTGGCGCGTGGTGATCCGCGGCTCGCTGGTGTTCTTCGGCGCCGGGCGCCTGGTGCGCGGGCTGCGCGCCATCCCGTTGGGGCAGCGCGTCGTCCTGGAGCTGCACATCGACTTCCTCGACCACGGCGCGTACGAGGCGATCGACGACTGGCGCGTCGGCTACGAGCGGCTGGGCGGCCACGTCGAGGTGGACGAGGTCCACGACACCTGGTTCAGCAAGGCCACCAAGGGCATCCCCGCGCTGCGCAAGACACCGCTGTCGCCACTGCCGAGGTGGTTCGCGCCGTGGTCGCACTGGCAGCGCCACCGGCACGTCACCGTGCCCCGTCCGCGTGCGGACGTCGACCCGATGATCCGCGGCATGCGCGAGTTCGAGCGCACCACCGCGCCGCTGGTCCGCCCGTTCCTGGCGGAGCTGGCCGCGCGCGGCCAACGCCCGCGCCAGCTGTTCATCACGTGCGCCGACTCCCGCGTCGTGCCCAACCTGATCACCACGAGCGGTCCGGGCGACCTGTTCTGCGTGCGCAACATCGGCAACCTCGTGCCGCTGGACGGCGACGACTCGGTGGGCGCGGCGATCGAGTACGCGGTGGAGGTGCTCGCGGTCGACACGATCGCCGTGTGCGGCCACTCCGACTGCGGCGCGATGAAGGCGGTCGTGGAGGGCTCGACCCGGCCGGGCACCCACCTGCACACGTGGCTGAAGGCGGTCGAACCGAGCCTGATCCGCTTCCACGCGGGCGAGTCCGAGCTCCCCGTGGTCGAACGCCTGTCGGTCGCCAACGTCGCCCAGCAACTGGACAACCTGCTGGCCTACCGCAGCGTGCGCGAGGCCGTGGCCACCGGCTCCCTGCGCCTGGTCGGGATGTACTTCGACATCTCCACCGCCCGCGTCTACCTGGTCGACCCCGACCACGACGGCCTCCACCCGGTCCACGCCTGACCCACTTGCTCCCGCCCCGGCCTCATATCCGGCTGACCGCGAGGTCGCGTCGACCGTTCGCGTCCTCATTTCCGACGATCACGCTTTTCGATCGTCGGAAATCAGGGCGCGAACGGTCGACTTCCCGGCGACCTCGCCCGCCGTCTGCGGAGCAGCGGCCATGGAACACGGGGTGGTCGGCCCCCTCACCGGACCGACCACCCCGTGCCGAGCCTCGCCACCGAGCCGGTCCCGGTCGGGGGCTCGGGGTCGGTTCGCGTGGGGGCTCGGATGGGGTCGGGCGGCGCTGGTGGGGCTCGATTGCGGGGGAGGCGCGTCGCCCGACCGGGCTGGGTGCTAGCCGACGCTGCGCAGGTGCTTGCGGTGGTTGCCGGACGGCTCGTCGCCGCCGACGGTGAGGGCGAGCTGCGCGCCGAGGTACGCCCGGCACGGCGAGGGCGGGCGGCGGCTCCAGCGGCGGGTGCGGCAGGTGGGGCAGCGGCCGTGCTCGTCGGGCGTGTGCTCGTCGAGCAGGGCCTTGACCGCGGTCACCACCCTGGGCAGTTCGCAGCGGGCGAGTTCGACCGCCGTCTCGTCGTCGCCGGTCGAGGCGAGGCGGACCAGCGTGGCCAGGTGTTCTCGGAGGGACCGGTCGAGCTGGCTGAAGACGGTGGTGGACACCTTCAGCGCTCCTTCCCTGGGGGCGGTGTGCTCACCGCAGCCTGTTACCGCGTCCGGCCGTCTGCAAGTTGCAGTACACGAATGGATGACGTCACTTTGCTCCGTTGGCGCACGGCCACAGACTGGGCTGCGGCCCCCGGGTCGGGGCCGTCGACGAAAGGTGTTCCGCATGCCACGGGGCAGCAGCCCGACGCTGCGCAAGCGACGGCTGGTGAGCGAGCTGCGCCGGCTGCGCGAGGCGGCCGACCTCACCATCGAGGACGTCGCCGGGCGGCTGGAGTGCTCGGCGTCGAAGATCAGCCGCATCGAGACCGGCCGCGTCGGCGTCACCCCGCGCGACGTGCGCGACATGCTGTCGGCCTACGGCGCGGACCGGGCCACGCTGGACGAGCTGGTGCAGTTGGCGCGGGACGCGCGGCGGCGGGCGTGGTGGGACGAGTTCGGCGACATCGCGCCGGGCCGCTACGTCGGGTTCGAGGCCGACGCCGATCGGGTGCGCACCTACCAGGGCCTGATGGTGCCCGGCCTGCTCCAGTCCGAGGCTTACACCAGGGCGTTGATCCGGGCGGTGCTGCCGGACGCCGCGCCGGCCGAGGTGGACCGGCGGGTCGAGCTGCGCAAGGCGCGGCAGGCGCTGCTGGTGGAGGACGACCCGCTGTCGTTGCACGCGGTGGTGGACGAGGCAGCCTTGCGGAGGCTGGTGGGCGGCCGGGAGGTGATGGCCGAGCAGCTGACGCGACTGAACGAAGTCGGGGAATTGCCGAATATCACCCTCCAGGTCGTCCCATTCGAGGCGGGCGGTCACGCTGCGATGGACGGTCCGTTCGTCATCCTGTCGTTTCCCGAGCAGTCGGATCCGGCCGTGGTATACATCGAAAGCCCGAAGGGCGACGTTTATTGGGAACAGCCCTCGGACGTCGCCCGGTATTCCGACATGTTCGCTCGGCTCAGCGCCGACTCGCTCGACCCGGCCGCCTCGTCCGCGCTGATCGGGAGGGTGGCGCGGGAGCTCGCCTGAATCCGAGGTGAACTGCCATGCAACGCCAGTGGCGCAAGAGCACGCGGTCGTCCGCGGGTGGCCCGGAGTGCGTGGAAATCGCGCTCGACCCGAACGGGGTGGGCGTGCGCGATTCGAAGAACCGAACCGGCGGCGAGTTGGACTTCGGTTTCGCGCAGTGGTCGCGATTCGTGGACGCCGCGAAGGGCGGCACGGTCGACCGGCCCTGACCGCCGGTCCGTTCACCTCGGGGGCGTGCCTCAGGGCGCGCCCCTGACTTTCGACCGGGTACCCGTACGACCTTGGTCTGGTGGCCGGTCAGCCCCCGGTCCGATGCGCCCCCCGGCGTGGTTGCGGTGGACTCCCCTTAGCCTGCACTCCGGTGCTCGTCATGATCCACAGGGGGATGAACCATGGCCTTGCTGACCGACGCCCTGGAAGGGCTGGCCGGTCTGCCGCAGCCCGCCGTGCTCGCGGTGACGGGCGCGTTGACGTTGGCGGAGTGCACGCTGGGCGTGGGCTTCATCGCGCCGGGGGAGAGCGCGCTGCTGCTGGCCGCCACCACGGTCACCAGCGCGTCCCGGTTCCTGGTGATGTGGCTGGTGGTGTCGGTGTGCGCGGTGGCGGGCGACAGCATCGGCTACTTCCTCGGCCGCCGGTACGGCGACCGGCTGCGGGACAGCAAGGTGGTGCGCAAGCTCGGCCAGGAGCACTGGGACAAGGCGGGCGCGCTGCTGCGCAAGCGCGGCGCGTGGGCGGTGTTCTTCGCCCGGTTCATGCCGGTGGTGCGGACCCTGGTGCCCGCGTCGGCGGGCGCGTCGAAGCTGGAGTACCGCCGGTTCCTGCCGGCCTCGATCGCGGGCGCGGTGAGCTGGTCGGCGCTGCACATCGGCATCGGCTCGGCCGCGGGCGCGTCGGCGAAGTACATCGAGTCGGTGTTCAACGGCGCCATGTGGGGCCTGATGGGCGTCGCCGTCGTGGTCGGCGTCGTGATCACCCTGCGCCGCCGCCGCAAGTCCGCCAAGGCCGCGACCGAGCCGCGTGAGCTGGAAGAGGTCGCCTGACCCCGGACGTGGTCGAAGGGGCCGCGTCCGGGGGTTCGGTCCCGGTCGCGGCCCCTTCCACTGGGGGGAGGGCAATGGAGGTGGGCCGTCCCCTACCGGACGACCCGTCTCCGGGTGGAGAAGGGGACGAGGGCGGGCCGGCGTTCCGCCGCCGCGGGCTGGATGCCCCTTGCACGCCGGCCTGCCCTCGTCGTTCAGGGAGAGCAGCGGATGTTCCGCTGTCTGGTCCAACCTCGCTCACCGGGGTTCGCCCTGTGTGGTTGATCGGACACGCTTAGCGTAAGAATGCGGCTACAGGACGACTGGAGCCGGACTGAAGTGATCTCCTAGGCTCGGTCTGGGTCTCAACGTGTCGGCGAAGGATCGGTCGGTGGCAGACGGCGACGGCGAGCGCTTGCGGTTCGAGGTGCTCGGCCTGCTCCGGGCGGTGCGCGGTGGCGGGGAGGTCGACCTCGGCGCCGCCAAGCAGCGCGCCGTGCTGGCGGTGCTGCTGCTGGCCCGCAACACGCCGGTCAGTCGCGACCAGATCATCGAGGCGGTGTGGGGCGACAACACGCCCACCAGCGCGGTCAACCTCGTGCAGACCTACGTGGCCGGGCTGCGCCGCGCGCTGGAGCCCAGCCGGGCCCGCCGCGCGCCGGCCGAGCTGCTGACCTCCGTCGGCGACGGCTACCTGCTCCGCGTCGACCCGCAGCAGGTCGACCTGGACGAGTTCGAGCGGGGCGTGGCGGCGGCGGCCCGGTCGCGCGCGGCCGGTGACCTGATCGCGGCGGCCACCGCGCTGGACGAGGCGCTGGGCCTGTGGCGCGGCGAACCGCTGGGCGGGGTCGCGGGCCTGTTCGCCGAGGTCGAGCGCGGCCGGCTGGCGGAGCGCAGGCTCGCCGTGCTGGAGGAGCGGGCCGAACTGCTCCTGCTGATCGGCCGCGGCGCGGAGCTGGTGCCGTCGTTGACCACGCTGGTCGGCGAGCACCCGTTGCGGGAACGCGGGCACGGCCTGCTGATGCGCGCGTTGTGCCAGGCGGGGCGGCAGGCCGAGGCGCTGGCCGTCTACCGCGAGGCGCGCCGGGTGCTGGTGGAGGAGCTGGGCGTCGAGCCGGGGCCGGAGCTGCGCAAGCTCCAGCAGGCCGTGCTGGCGGGGGAGAACCCCGAGCCGGACCGCCCGACCCGGCCGATGGCGCTGCGCCCGGTGGGCGAGTCCGCGCCCGCCATCACACCCGCCCAGCTGCCGCGCGCCTCGGCGTCCCTGATCGGCCGCGACGACGAGCTCAAGCGCCTGGACGGCCTGCTGGCGTCCTACCCGGAGGGCGGGCTGGTCCTCGTCGTCACGGGCCCGGCGGGCGTCGGCAAGACCGCGCTCGCCCTGCACTGGGCGCAACGGGTGCGCGAGGACTTCCCGGACGGCCAGCTCTACGTCGACCTGCACGGCTACGACCCGAACCAGGAGCCGCTGGGCGCGGGCGAGGTGCTGAGCCGGTTCCTGCGCACGCTGGGCGTGCCGTCGCCGGACATCCCGGTGACGGTGGAGGAGCGGTCGGCGCTGTTCCGCACGCTCATCGCCGACCGGCGCATGGTGGTGATGCTGGACAACGCCCGCGGCTCGACCGAGCTGCTGCCGCTGCTGCCCGGACCGCCGTCGTGCGTGCTGGTGACGTCCCGCCGGCGGTTGGTCGGCCTGGTCGCGCACGCGGAGGCGCGGCTGGTCGAGCTGGACATGCTGGACCCGGACGCGTCGGTGGCCGTGGTCAGCCGGGTCGCGGGCCGGGACGCGACGGAGGCCGCGGCGCTGCGCCGGCTGGCGGTGCTGTGCGACGGGCTGCCGCTGGCGCTGCGCATCGCCGCCGCCCGGCTGGCGGTCGCGCCGTCGTTGCGGGTGGCCGAACTCGTCGCCGAGCTGGACGACGAGCACGGCCGGCTGGCCGCCCTGGGCCTTGAGGACGAGGACTCCACGGTGCGGGCGGCGCTGGACGCGTCCCGCCGGGCGCTGTCGCCGCTGCCCGCGCGGCTGCTGGCGCTGCTCGGCCTGCACCCCGGCCCGGACGTGACGGCGTTCGTGGCGGCCTCCATGGCGCAGGTGCGGGTGGGTGACGCGCAGCGCGCGCTGGACGCGTTGACGGCGGCGAACCTGCTGTCGGTCAACGAGCCCGGTCGGTACGGGGCGCACGACCTGGTGCGCGTCTACATGCGGACGCTGGCCGCCGAGCTGCCCGGGGCCGAGCGGCACGAGGCGACCGGCCGGATGCTCGACCACTACCTGCACTGCGCGGACCTGGCCGACGGCCGGCTGCCGGTGACGCGGGGCAGCAGCGTGCGGGTCGCGCCCGAGCACGTGCCCGCCGAGACTCCGAAGCTGACCACGTCGGCCGAGGCGATCGCCTGGCTGGACGCCGAGCAGGCCAACATCATCGCCGCCGCCGAGCTGGCCGCCGTGCCGGGCTCGGACCCGGGGTGGCTGGTGCACGCCTGGCAGCTGCCCTACACGCTGTCGCGGTTCCTGTGGCTGCGGGCGGACCGGACCACGTGGCTGAGCACGACGGAGGCCGCGCTGGAGGCCGCCACGAGGCTGGGCGACCCCGAGGCGCGGTTCGTGATGCTGTTCAACCTCGGCATCGCGCTGGCCCAGTTTCAGCGGATGGACGAGTCGCTGTCCCGCCACCGCGAGGCGCTGGAGGTGGCGCGGGCGTCCGGCGACGTGAACGCGCAGGCCAGAGCCCTGACCACGGTCGCGGACATGTTGCAGTTCCTGGGCCGGGTGGACGAGTCGGAAGCCTCGTACCGGGAGGCGCTGGAGGTCAGCCGGGCGGCCGGGTCGCGGTGGGCCGAGGCGAACGCCCACCACAACCTCGGGCTGCTGCACCTGGCGTCACGCCGCTACGACGAGGCCAAGACGTGGCTGCGGGCGGCGGTGACGATGTACCGGGAGGTCGGCGAGCAGTGCGGCGAGTCGACCTGCCACACCGACCTCGCGATGGTGCTGCTGGAGTCGGGGGAGGGCGGCGACGCGGTCACGTCGGCGCGCACGGCGTTGTCGGTGGCCTCGGCGGCGGCCAGCCCGTACCACCAGGCGATGGCGCACGACCGGCTGGCCACCGTGTTCGACCGGCAGGGCCTGCCCGGCGCGGTGGCGCACTGGCAGCGGGCGCTGGCGCTGTTCACCGAGCTGGGCGCGCCGGAGTCCGACCAGGTGCGGGAACGGCTGGCCCGCGCCCGCGCCACCACGACCGCCTGATCGCACCACCCCTGCATGGTCTGGACCTATTGACAGAGAGGTCTAGACCTATTTACGGTTCGGTGGCTGCGTCGTGGCCGCCGCCTCGTGCAGGAGGTGTGCTGGCCTTGTCCAGGAGAACCAGGTTGTCGCCGCTCGTGGCGTTGCTCGCCGCGGTGGCCGGACTCGTCGTCGCCGTCGTGTCCCCGTCGTCGCCCACCGCCGCCGCCGCGGGGGAGGAGTGCCGTCCCGACGGCCTCTACCAGACCCCCGGCGTCGCCGTCCCGTACTGCTCCGCCTACGACGCCGACGGCCGCGAGTCGTTGGGCCCCAACCACTCCCGCCGCGTCATCGGCTACTTCACCAGCTGGCGCACGGGCCGCAACGGCGCGCCCGCCTACCTGGCGTCCGACATCCCGTGGACCAAGGTCACCCACCTCAACTACGCGTTCGCGCACATCGACGCGCAGAACCGGGTGTCCGTGGGGCCCGACGGCCCGGACAACGCCTCCACCGGCATGACCTGGCCGGGCGTCGACCTCGACCCGTCGCTGCCGTACAAGGGCCACTTCAACCTGCTCTCCAAGTACAAGAAGCAGTACCCGAACGTGAAGACGCTGATCTCGGTCGGCGGCTGGGCGGAGACGGGCGGCTTCTTCAACGCCGACGGCACGCGCAACGCCTCCGGCGGCTTCTACAAGCTCGGCGCGCAGCCACAGGCCACTGTGGACGCCTTCGCCGACTCCGCCGTGGACTTCATCCGCAAGTACGGCTTCAACGGCGTGGACATCGACTACGAGTACGCCACGTCGAACAACCACGCGGGCAACCCGGACGACTTCTGGATCTCCAACGTCAACCGCGGCACGCTGTGGGCGGGCTACGAGAAGATCATGAAGACGTTGCGGGAGAAGCTGGACCGCGCCTCGGCGCAGGACGGCAGGCACTACCTGCTCACCGCCGCCGTGCCCGCCTCGGGCTGGCTCCTGCGCGGCCAGGAGGCTTACCAGGTCACCCGCTACCTCGACTACCTCAACGTGATGAGCTACGACCTGCACGGCTCGTGGAACCACTTCGTCGGCCCGAACGCCGCGCTCTACGACGACGGCAAGGACGGCGAGCTCGCCGCGGGCGGCGTCTACACCGCGCCGCAGTACGAGGGCATGGGCTACCTGAACACCGACTGGGCCTACCACTACTACCGGGGCGCGATGCAGGCCGGCCGGATCAACATCGGCGTCCCGTTCTACAGCCGCGGCTGGCAGGGCGTCACCGGCGGTACGAACGGGCTGTGGGGCCGGGCCGCGCTGCCGGACCAGACGAAGTGCCCGCCCGGCACCGGTTCCAGCGTCGGCTCGACCACCCCGTGCGGCAACGGCGCGGTCGGCATCGACAACCTGTGGCACGACTCCACCGCGGGCGGCGCGGAAGTGCCGTCGGGCGTGAACCCCATGTGGCACGCCAAGAACCTGGAGAACGAGATCACCCCGGACTACCTGGCCCAGCACGGCCTGGACCCGGCCAACGACCCGACCGACCGGATCTCCGGCTCCTACACCCGGTTCTACGACAGCACGCTCACCTCGCCGTGGCTGTGGAACGCCGACAAGAAGGTGTTCCTGTCCACCGAGGACGAGCAGTCGATCGCGGCCAAGGCCAAGTACGTGGCGGACAAGGGCATCGGCGGCATCATGATCTGGGAGCTGGCGGGCGACTACCGCTTCGACAGCGCCAAGGGCCAGTACACGGTCGGCGACACCCTGCTCAGCAAGATCAACGAGGGGTTGCGCGGCGCGGCGCCGTACGGCGCGCGGAAGGCCGCCGGGACCACGCCGAGCCAGGTGCTCGACGTGAGCGCCACCGTCTCCGGGTTCGCCCTCGGTGACAACAACTACCCGATCACGCCGAAGCTGAAGCTGACCAACAACTCGACCACCACCCTGCCGGGCGGCACGAAGATCGAGTTCGACTACGGCACCAGCGCGCCCGGCAGCATGGCCGACCAGTCCGGCTTCGGGCTCCGGGTCACCGCCAAGGGCCACTCCGGCGGCAACGTCGGCGGGCTCAAGGGCGACTTCCAGCACGTCGAGCTGACGCTGCCGACCTGGCAGTCGCTCGCGCCCGGCGCGTCGGTCGACGTCGCGCTGAGCTACCAGCTGCCCATCGCCTCGCCGTCGAACTTCAAGCTGACCTTCGGCGGCCAGTCCTACGCCATCGCCTCCGACCACCCGCGCGGCGGCGGTTCCGACCAGACCACGACCACGACGACCAGCACGACGACGACCACCACCACGACCACCACCACGACCACCACGACCACCGGCCAACCGAGCTGCACCGCGCCCGCGTGGGACCGGGCCAAGGTCTACAACGGCGGCAACGAGGTCTCCCACCGGGGCAAGCGCTGGCAGGCCAAGTGGTGGACGCAGGGCGACGAGCCGGGCACGACCGGCGAGTGGGGCGTCTGGCGCGACCTCGGCGCCTGCTGAGGGGCCCTCGACGTGCGCTGACCTGCGCCTGAGGCATCCCTTACCCGCCGTCTGCCACCCCTTACGGCGGCGGGTAAGGGCACCAGCGCCGCAACCCACGTGAACACCCGATGCCGGGCCACCCACCTCAGGACGACTGTTCGTGTCACCAGAGAGAAGCAGGACGACACGAGGAGCAAGTCATCATGGAGTGGACGCCCGAGTCCTTGAAGGCGGAGATCGACTACCGGCAGGCCGCGCTGCGCGCGGACGCGGCGCACTACCGCGTCGGCCGGCAGTCGCACGCGGCGAAGCGGTCGTGGTGGCGGCGGATCGGCCACCGCCCCGGCCCGGATCAGCCCGCCGGCGGAAATGACCACCGCGACGCCGCCTGAGGTGTGACAGCATGCCTGGTGTGGCACGCCTCGGTTCCGGAATCCCCTTGGTGGCGCGTAGCCGGGAGATGACCAGGCTGCGCGCCGCCCTGGACGACGCCGCGCGCGGCGAGGCAGGCGCGATCCTGCTGGCAGGCGACGCGGGCGTGGGCAAGACCCGGCTGGTGGACGAGCTGTCCGCCACGGCGGGTGACGCGCTCGTGCTCACCGGCCGCTGCCTGGACGTCGGCGAGACCGGTCTGCCGTACCTGCCCTTCACCGAGGCGTTGGGGCAGGTGCGGCAGGCCGGTCTGCTCGACGTCGCGGCCCGGCCCGCGCTGGGCCTGCTGCTGCCGGAGCTGGCGCTGCCGGCGGGCCACGACGGCAGCACGTCGGTGTCCGGCCTGCCGTCGCACCTGGTCGGCCGCCGCCCCGAGCAGGACATCGGCCAGTTGCAGCTGTTCGACGCGGTGCACGGCCTGCTCGGCGAGCTGGCCGAGCAGCGGCCCGTGCTGCTGGTGCTCGAAGACCTGCACTGGGCCGACGCCTCCACCCGCTACCTGCTGTCGTTCCTGCTCTCGCGGCTGCGCGCGCAGCGGCTGCTGGTGGTCGGCACCTACCGCTCCGACGACCTGCACCGCAGCCACCCGCTGCGCCCCCTGCTCAACGAGCTGGTGCGGCTGCCCGCCGTGCGCCGGCTCGACCTGACCCCGCTGAGCGCGATCGACGCGCGCTCGTTCGTCGCCGCGCTGGCCGACGACCTGTCCGACGAGCTCGTGCTGGAGGTCGCCGAGCGCTCCGACGGCAACCCGTTCTTCGCCGAGGAGCTGATCGCCGTCGCCGCCTGCGGTGACCGCGAGGTGCCGTGGACGCTCGCCGAGGTGCTGCTGGCCCGCATCGAACGCCTCTCCCCGGACACCCAGCGCGTGGTGCGGGTGGCGTCGGTCGGCGGCCGGTCCGTGCGCCACGACCTGCTGCGCGACGTGGCCGGCATGGACGACGTGGTGCTCGACACCGCGCTGCGCGAGGCCGTGCAGCACCACGTGCTGCTGGTCGACGGCGCGGAGGTCTACACGTTCCGGCACGCGTTGCTGCGCGAGACCGTCTACCACGACCTGCTGCCCGGTGAGCGCGTGCGGCTGCACTCCGCGTACGCGGACCGGCTGGCCTCGTCCGGCGACCGGGGCGCCGCCGCCGCGCTGGCCCACCACAGCCTGGAGTCCCACGACCTGGCCCGCGCGCTGCGCGCGTCGGTCGAAGCGGGGCAGGAGGCGCAGGCCGCGGGCGCGCCCGCCGAGTCGTTGCGGCACCTGGAGCAGGCGCTGAAGCTGTGGCACGCGGTGCCCGCCGACCAGCGTCCGCCGCGGTTGACCGAGTTGTCCCTGCTGCGCAGCGCGTCGTGGGCGGCGGGCACGGCGGGCCAGCCCGAGCGGGCCATCGCGTTCGCCCGCACCGGCACGACCGCGGTGGACGGGAGCGACCCCGAGGAGGCCGCCGAGATGTGGCGGCGCTTCGCGCAGGCGTTGCAGGTGATCGACGGCACCGACGACGAGAAGTACCACGCGGTGGAGGAGGCGTGGCGGCTGGTCCGGGACCGGCCCGCCAGCCCGGCCCGCGCGTGGGTGCTGGCGGTGTGGGCGGCGGCGCTGCGGCACGACCGCAAGTACGCCGAGGCGCGGGAGCGGGCCGAGCTGGCGGTCGCGGACGGCCGCGCGGTGTGCGCGGAGTCGGCCGTGGCGGACGCGCTGACCACGTTGGGCCTGCTCGACGAGCCCGACGGGCAGGTGTCGCGGGCCCGCGAGCACCTGACGGCCGCGGTGGCGTGCGCGATGGAGGCCGACGCGGTCAGCACCGAGCTGCGGGCCCGGTACTTCCTCGGCCTGCACCACTACGACCTCGGCGAGCTGGACGAGGCCGGGCGGGTGTTCGACGAAGGCGTGGCGCGGGCCAAGGCGACCGGGCTGACCTGGAGCTCGTTCGGCCTGGAGCTGCGCATCCTGCAGGTGCTGACCAAGTACTACCGCGGCGAGTGGGACGGCGCGGCGACCGCCGCCGAACCGCCCGGCCTGCGGGTGTCCAGCACGGTGTCGGCGCGCCTGGCCGCGGCGGGCACGCACGTGGCGGTCAGCCGCGGCGAGTTCGACCAGGCCGAGCGGATGATCCGGGAGCTGCGCGCGGACTGGCACCGCGACCTGCAGATCGCGTTGATCACCGGCGGCACGGGCGCGGAGCTGGCGCTGTGGCGCGGGCAGCCGGAGCTGGCCGTGGACCGGGTCGCGGACGCGATCAGCTGGTCGCGCAAGGAGGGCGAGTGGCTGCTGGCGGGCATCCGGCTGGCGGCCCTCGGCGTGGCCGGGCACGGGGAGATCGCGGCACGGGCGCGGCGGCGCAAGGACCGGGCGGCCGAGGAGGGTGCCGTGCGGGCGGGCCGGGAGCTGGCCGAGTACGCGCGCACCACGTCCGAGCTGGGCAACCCGCGTTCGGGCGTGCTGGGCCCGGAGGGGCGGGCGTGGCTGCTGCGGGTGGCTGCCGAGGAGTCCCGGTTGACCGGATCGGGTGATCCGGAGCTGTGGCGGGGCGTGGTCGACGCGTTCGGCTTCGGGTCGGTGTTCGAGCAGGCCGTGTGCCGGTGGCGGCTGGCCGAGGCGCTGCTGGGCGCGGACCGGCGCGAGGAGGCGGCGGCCGAGTTGCGGCTGGCCAGCGCGGTGGCCGACGAGCTGGGCGCGGCGCCGTTGCGGGAGGCGCTGGACCTGGTCGCCCGGCGGGCCCGGGTGGCGTTGCGCGACGTCGGGCCGCGCGACCGGGTGGACCCGTTCACGCCGCGGGAGCGGTCGGTGCTGGAGCTGGTCGCGCTGGGTCGGACGAACCGGCAGGTCGGCGAGGAGCTCTACATCTCGGAGAAGACGGTCAGCGTGCACCTGAGCCGGATCATGTCCAAGCTGGGCGCGAGCCGCCGGGCCGAAGCCGTGGCCAACGCCTTCGACCGGGGCCTGCTCGACCTGCCGACCCAACCCGACCCCGCGTGAGTCCTACCTCCAGCCCGCGTGAGTCCTACGTTCACACCGCGTGAGTCCTACGTTCAGGCACCCCGAGTTCAACGCTCAGGACGGCCCAGCCGTGTTCTGAGCGTTGAACTCGGGTGTTCCGAACGTAGGACTCTCGCGTTCCGAACGTAGGACTCTCGCGTTCTGGACGTAGGACTCGCGGGAGTCAGACCTCGGGACTAGGGCGTCTCATCCCGCCGGTTGACCACCGGTTCCGCCGCCGAGGTGACGCCTGCCGAGGCGCGTGCCCCATAGCTTTCTCGACGTCAACCAGACCCGAGGAATTGAGGGAGCATGTCCGCACTGGTGTCCGACGTCGGGACCCGCACCGCTGTAGCCGCCGCGAACCTGGTGAAGGTGTACGGCAAGGGCGACACCGCCGTGCGGGCGCTGGACGGGGTCAGCGTCGCGTTCGCGGCGGGCCGCTTCACCGCCATCATGGGCCCGTCCGGGTCCGGCAAGTCGACGATGATGCACTGTCTGGCCGGGCTCGACAACGTCGACGCCGGCAGCGTGCACATCGGCGGCACCGAGATCACCTCGCTGGGCGACAAGGAGCTGACCAGGCTGCGCCGCGACCGGGTCGGGTTCGTCTTCCAGGCGTTCAACCTGCTGCCCACGCTCACCGCCGAGGCCAACATCCTGCTCGGCCTGGAGCTGGCCGGCCGCAAGCCCGACCGCGAGTGGTTCGACACGATCGTGGACGTGCTGGGCCTGCGCGACCGGCTCAAGCACAAGCCGACCGAGCTGTCCGGCGGCCAGCAGCAGCGCGTGGCCTGCGCCCGCGCCCTGGTCGCCAGGCCGGACGTGGTGTTCGCCGACGAGCCGACCGGCAACCTGGACTCGCGGTCCGGCGCCGAGGTGCTGGACTTCCTGCGCATGTCCGTGCGCAAGCTCGGCCAGACCGTGATCATGGTGACCCACGACCCGGTCGCCGCGTCCTACGCCGACCGCGTCGTGCTGATGGCCGACGGCCACCTCGCCGGTGAGATCGAGAACCCGACCGCCGACTCCGTGCTGTCCGCGCTCAAGCACCTGGGGGCGTGACCTGATGCTGCGCACGATCATCGCGGGCCTGAGGGCCCGCACCGCGCGGCTCGTGCTGTCCTCGGTGGCGATCGCCCTCGGCGTCGCCTTCGTGACCGGCACCCTGGTGCTCGGCGACGCCATGAACGCGAGCCTGCGCGACGAGTTCGCCAAGAGCGCGCGCAACGTCGACGTCTCCGTCACCGTGTCCGGCGAACCGTCCTCGGCCGAGGAGGTCCGCGGCATCACCCCGGAGACGCTGGCCAAGATCCGCCAGGCGCCGGGCGTGGCGGGCGCGGACCCCCGTGACTCGAACACCGTGCCGCTGGTCGCGGCCAATGGCAAGGCGAAGCCCGCGTGGGCCGTGTCGCTGGCGAGCAACGAGGAGCTGCGCGAGTTCGACCTCGCGGACGGCCGCTACCCGACCGCGGACGACGAGATCGCCGTCGACCAGCGGACCGCCGCCACGGCCAAGCTGACGATCGGCCAGCCGGTCGTGCTGCTGGGCAAGGAGGACGTGCGGCACACGTACACGCTCGTCGGCACGTACCAGCAGGGCACGAACCAGCTCTCGCTGTCCGGTTACGACCACGTCGGGCTCACGCCGGAGGCGTTCCAGGCGCTCGAACCGGAACGGCCGCCGTACCAGGTGGTCGCCACCGCCGCGGCCGGCTTCACCCAGCAGCAGGTCGCCGACAACGTCCGCAAGGCCATCGGCGACCAGGGCTACCGGATCCAGACCGGCGACGAGCTGACGAAGGAGACCCTGGAACGGGTCGAGTCGCAGGCCGGCGAGTTCACCACGGTGCTGCTGGCGTTCGCGATCATCGCGCTCGTCGTCGCGGCCATGGTCATCTACAACACGTTCACCATCCTGGTCGCCCAGCGCACCCGCGAGCTGGCGCTGATGCGCTGCGTGGGCGCGAGCCGCAGCCAGGTGTTCCGGGGCGTGCTGGCCGAGGCGCTGGTGATGGGCCTGACCGCGTCGGTGATCGGCCTGTTCGGCGGCATCGGCGTGTCGGCCCTGCTGCAACGCGTGATCTTCTCGTTCGACGGCGGTGCGGGGACCGTGCAGCTGCCGGTGACGGTGACGACGGTGCTCGCCGCGTTCGCCGTCGGCACGCTGATCACGGTGCTCGCCGCGGTGCTGCCCGCCCGCAAGGCCACCCGGGTCGCGCCGGTGGCCGCGCTGCGCAGCCAGCCCGACAGCGGCGAGGAGGTCGCCCGCACCGGGGTGCTGCGCGTGCTGACCGCCGTGCTGTTCGCGGTGGTCGGGATCGGCGGTGTCGTGTTCGGGATGAACCTGCAGGACGAGGACGCCGCGATGTTCGTCAGCGGCGCGGGCACGATGGCGCTGCTGGCCGCGGTGCTCGTGCTGGGTCCGCTGCTGGTCGGCCCGGTCAACCGGGTGCTCGGCGCGGTGCCGCGGGCGTTGCTCGGCGTGCCCGCCAAGCTCGCCTCCGCCAACGCGGGCCGCAACCCCAAGCGCACCGCCGCGACCACCGCGGCGCTGATCATCGGCGTGACGATCGTGTCGCTGGTGACCGTGGTCGCCAACAGCGCCAAGGAGACCGCCAACGCCGAGATCGACGAGCGGATGCCCGCCGACTACACGGTGACCTCCGCCGTCTACGACCGGCCGCTGCCCAAGGAGCTGGCCGACGAGCTGGCCGCCGTGCCGGAGGTGGCGCGGGTCGCGCCGACCACGGTGATCTACGGCGAGCGCGGCTACTTCACCGGCGTGCCGCGGGACGCTATCGGCACGCTGTTCCGGCCCACGGTCACCAGCGGGTCGATCGCCGACCTGGGCGAGGGCACCATCGCGGTGAACGCCGACTACGCCAAGCGCGAGGGCGTGTCGGTCGGTTCGACGGTGACGCTCAAGGAGGGCGGGTCGAACGAGTCGCAGCAGCTCAAGGTGGTCGCCGTGGTCGAGGGGCAGCGGCTGTCCGACGGCATCATGACCGGGGAGACGGCGCAGCGGTTCCCCCGGGCCGCCGAGGGGTACGAGAGCATCCTGGTCAAGCTGAAGGACGGCGTGACCAACGGGCGCGCGGCGGTGGAGAAGGTGACCGACCCGTCGCCGTTGGCGCTGGTCGACAGCGCGGCGGAGACCAAGGAGCAGTTGAACAAGCAGCTCAACCAGGTGCTCGGGTTCATCTGGGCGCTGATCGGGTTGGCCGTGGTGATCGCGCTGTTCGGCATCGCCAACACGTTGACGCTGTCGGTGCTGGAGCGGACGCGCGAGTCGGCGCTGCTGCGGGCGCTGGGGCTGACCAGGGGGCAGCTGCGGCTGATGCTGGTGGTCGAGTCGGTGCTGATGGCGTTGATGGGGGCGGCGATCGGGCTGCTGCTCGGCATCGGGTTCGGTTGGGTGATCACGGGGGCGTTGTCGAACGACACGATCTCGGTGGACCTGGTGGTGCCGTTCGGGCAGATCGGGGTGATGCTCGTGGGTGCCGTGGTGGCCGCCGTGGTGGCCGCGGCACTGCCCGCCCGGCGCGCCGCTCGGACCTCGGTCGTCGCGGGGATGGCCGAGGCGTGAGGAACCCGGTGGCCCGGCTCTTCTTCGGGGGAGGAGCCGGGCCACCGGGTTTCACGCCCTGAGGGACAGCAGGCGCGCGGCTTGGAGATCGGCCGCGCCCCTCGGATCGCGCGGCAGGCCGTCGGTCGGCACCGACCACAGCGCGCGCAACGCGGATTCCAGGGCGTCCAGTGGGTCGTCGCTCAACGCGCCGTGCAGGGCGGTCAGCACGAGCCATTCGCGGCCGTGTTCGCCCCTCGCCCACGACGAGTACCGCTTGACCAGCTCGTTCCCGGTGACGACCAGGTCGTGCGCGCGGACCACCGGCTCAACCCAGCGGTGCGACGCGGGTCACAAGATTTCTTGCGAGCGCGCGTCACGTACAGCGGTGGATCGCCTCTAACAGGGTGCGGGGTGGCCCGAGCGAGGGCCGGGCCACCCGGCTTCGAACGTCTCACTCATCGTTATCTCCTCATCACGGTCGGCGCACGAGAGCGCTTCAGTTTGTTGCGGAACGGTGTCGACCGGTCCTTCCCGGGTTGACAGCGGGGACCGGGACTCACGAGTGTGAGAGCGCTCTCATGAGAGCGCTCTCACGGTGTCGGGTCGTACCCGGCGAGTGCGTCGAGGAGGACGGATGAGCAGGACTCTGGCCGGTCGGGCGACGTCGATCACCGCGGTGGCACTGGCGGCCACGCTGGTGGCGGCCTGTGGTGGCGGTGGAGGTGACGCGGGTGACGGCAAGATCAAGCTGTCGATCGGGATCTTCTCCGACTTCGGCTACACCAACCTGATCAAGGAGTACCAGGCGGCGCACCCGAACATCGAGGTCGAGCAGCGCACGGTCAAGATGGAGCAGCACCACACCCAGCTCGCCACGCAGCTCGCGGGCGGCCGGGGCGCGGCGGACATCGTGGCCATCGAGGAAGGCAACATCACGCAGTTCCGCCAGTCCAAGGACAAGTTCGTGAACCTCGCGGACCACGGCGCCAAGGACCTGGAGGGCCAGTGGGCGGCCTGGAAGTGGAACCAGGGCACCACCGACGGCGGGAACTTCGTGCTCGGCCTCGGCACCGACATGGGCAGCCTCGCGCTGTGCTACCGGCGTGACCTGTTCGAGGCCGCCGGCCTGCCCACCGACCGGGAGGCCGTCGGCAAGCTGTGGCCGACGTGGGAGGAGTACCTGGAGGTCGCGGACACCTTCAGCCGGAAGACGCCGGACGTGAAGTTCGTCGACACGGCCCAGAACGTCTACAAGGCGATCCTCGACCAGACCGAGGAGGGCTACTTCGCCAAGGCCGACGACTCGTTCATCGGCGACAAGAACGACAAGGTGAAGCAGGCGTTCACGCTCGCCGCGAGCCTGGCCGAGAAGAAGCAGACCGGCGCGCTGGCCCCGTTCAGCCAGGACTGGAACGTCGCGCTCAAGCAGGCGTCCTTCGCCACCACCACGTGCCCGGCCTGGGCGCTCGCGCTGATCAAGGCCGGCGCCGGTGACGAGGCGGCGGGCAAGTGGGACGTGGCCGCCGCGCCCGGTGGCGGCGGCAACTGGGGCGGCTCGTTCCTGGCCGTGCCCAAGCAGACCAAGCACCCCGAGGAAGCCTACGAGCTGGCCAAGTGGCTGACCGCGCCCGAGCAGCAGAAGCGGATCTTCAAGGAGACCGGCAACCTGCCCAGCGAGCCCGCCGCGTACAAGGACCCCGAGGTCACCGCGACGACCAACGAGTACTTCAACGCCGCGCCCGTCGGCCAGATCTTCGGCAACTCCGCCGAGAGCCTCAAGCCCACCTACCGCGGCACCAAGGACTCCAAGGTGACCCCGGTCTTCAACAACGCCCTGTCGCGCGTGGAGACCGGCAAGCAGTCCACCGCGGAGGCGTTCGACCAGGCCGTCCGGGAAGCGCGGGACGCCGCCAAGTGACGGTCGCACCGGAACGGGCGACGGCGGGGCGGGGCACGACGCCCGTCCCGCCGTCGGCGCAGCGCCTGTCGTGGCGGGACAAGCTCGGCCGGCTCGACACGAAGTACACGCCGTACGTCATCATCGCGCCGTTCTTCGTGGTGTTCGGCGTCTTCGGCCTCTACCCGCTGCTCTACACCGCCTGGGTGTCGCTGCACGACTGGCAGCTCATCGACGGCGACCAGGGCTTCACCGGCCTGGCCAACTACACCGCGCTGCTGTCGGACGGCAACTTCTGGAACGCGCTGGGCAACACCGTCAGCCTGTTCCTGCTCTCCACGATCCCGCAGCTGTTCGCCGCGCTCGGCCTGGCCACCCTGCTGGACCGCGGCCTGCGCGGCCGGGCGTTCTGGCGGGCGGGCGTGCTGCTGCCCAACGTCATCTCGGTGGCGGCGGTGGCGCTGGTGTTCGCGCAGCTGTTCGGCCGCGACTTCGGCATCGTCAACGCCCTGCTCGGCTTCGTCGGGATCGACCCGGTGGACTGGCGGGCCGAGACGTGGGCGTCGCACCTGGCCATCAGCTTGATGGTGATGTGGCGCTGGACGGGCTACAACGCGCTGATCTACCTGGCCGCGATGCAGTCGGTGCCCAAGGACATGTACGAGTCGGCGATGCTGGACGGCGCGTCGCGCTGGCGGGTGTTCTGGTCGATCACCGTGCCGAGCATCCGGCCGACGATCCTGTTCACCGTCATCGTGTCGACCATCGGCGGCATGCAGCTGTTCGTGGAACCGCAGCTGTTCGACCCGGGCGGCACGGCCACCGGCACCGGTGGCGACGACCGGCAGTTCCAGACCCTGGTGATGTACCTGTACGAGAAGGGCTTCCGGTTGTTCGACGCGGGCTACTCCTCGGCCATCGCGTGGGTGCTGTTCCTGGTGATCCTGGTGGTCGCGGTCGTGAACTTCGCGGTGGCGCGGCGCATCGCGTCGAAGGGGTGAGGCCGGTGGGCACGAAACGTCTCACTCGCTCGGGGCCGGTCGCGTACGCGCTGCTGGTGGTGGTCCTGCTCGCCTCGGTGTTCCCGCTGTACTACTCGTTCCTCATCGCCAGCAAGGACAACTCCGCGCTGGGCGACGCGGTGCCGTCGCTGGTGCCGGGCGGGAACCTGTTCGACAACCTGACCAGGGTGTTCGACACCGTCGACTTCTGGCTCGCCATGCAGAACTCGCTGGTGGTCGCGGGCACGGTGGCGATCAGCAACGTCGTGCTGGGCACGCTGGCCGGGTTCGCGTTCGCCCGGCTCCGGTTCCGGGGCGGCAACGCGCTGTTCCTCGTCGTCGTCGGAACCTCGATGGTGCCCACGCAGCTCGGTGTGATCCCGCTCTACATGCTGATGTCGGACCTGGACTGGTACGGCACGCTCCAGGCGGTGATCGTGCCGGCGCTGATCGGCGCGTTCTCGGTGTTCTGGATGCGCCAGGCGTGCGAGGAGTCGGTGCCGTACGAGCTGGTCGAGGCGGCGCGGGTGGACGGCTGCTCGGTGCTCAAGACGTTCTGGCACGTGGCGTTCCCGGCGGTGCGGCCGCAGGCGGCGGTGATGGGCATGTTCACCTTCATGACCGCCTGGAACGACTTCTTCTGGCCGCTGATCGTGCTGGACCCCAACGACAGCCCCACGGTGCAGGTGGCATTGTCGACGTTGGCCAGCGGCTACTACACGGACTACTCGCTCATGCTCTCCGGCGCGTCGCTCGCGGTGCTGCCGGTGGTCGCGATCTTCATCCTGCTGGCGCGGCAGATCGTCGGCGGGATCATGCAGGGCGCTGTGAAGGGGTGAACTCGCAGATGACGACAACCGACCCGGACACCGAGGTCGGACAGGACCTGTTGCGCTTCCCACCGGACTTCCTGTGGGGTGCGGCGACGGCGTCCTTCCAGATCGAGGGTGCGACCGGGGTGGACGGGCGCGGTCCGTCCATTTGGGACACTTTCGCGACGCGCCCGGGCGCGGTGCTCGGCGGTGACACCGGCGAGCCGGCGTGCGACCACTACCACCGCTACGCCTCCGACGTGGAGCTGATGGCGGAGCTGGGGCTGGGCGCGTACCGGTTCTCGGTGGCGTGGCCGCGCGTCCAGCCGCTCGGCGCGGGCCGCGTGGAGCCCAGGGGGCTGGCGTTCTACGACCGGCTGGTGGACGAGGTGCTGGGCAAGGGCATCCAGCCGGTCGCCACGCTGTACCACTGGGACCTGCCGCAGGCGCTGGAGGACCACGGCGGGTGGCGCAACCGCGACACCGCCCACCGGTTCGCCGAGTACGCGGCGCTGGTGCACGAGCGGCTGGCCGACCGCGTCACGGCGTGGACCACGTTGAACGAGCCGTGGTGCTCGGCGTTCCTCGGCTACGCCAACGGCGTCCACGCGCCGGGCGTGGTGGACCCGAAGGCGTCGCTGGAGGCCGCGCACCACCTCCTGCTCGGGCACGGCCTGGCGACGCAGGCCATGCGCGCGCAGGCGCCCGCCGACCACCGGTTCTCCATCGTGCTCAACTTCTGCGCGCTCGTGGCGGACGACGACGAGGCGTCCCGCGAGGCGGCGCGCAAGGTCGACGGCCTGCAGAACCGGCTGTTCCTCGACCCGCTGGCCGGCCGCGGCTACCCGCGCGACGTCGTCGAGGACACCGCGTGGCTGGGCGACTGGACGGCCGTCGTGCGCGACGGCGACCTGGACGTGATCGCCACGCCGATCGACTGGATGGGCGTGAACTACTACAGCCCGACCAGGGTCGCCGCCGCGGCCGACCCGCTGGTGGTGACCGGCGGGCCGTTCCCGGGCCTGCGCGGCGTGGAGTTCCTGCCGCCGCGCGGCGAGGTGACCGGGATGGGCTGGGAGGTCGACGCGAGCGGGCTCACCGGGCTGCTGCGCCGCCTCCAGCGCGACGTCGGCGTGCCGCTGGTGGTCACCGAGAACGGCTCGGCGTTCCCGGACGTGGTCGAGGACGGCCAGGTGGTGGACGAGGCCCGGACCCGGTACCTGGTCGACCACCTGCGCGCGGTGCACGCGGCCATCGCGGCGGGCGTGGACCTGCGCGGGTACTTCGCGTGGTCGCTGCTGGACAACTTCGAGTGGGCCGAGGGGTACAGCCAGCGGTTCGGCATCGTGCACGTCGACTACGACACCCAGGTGCGCACGGTGAAGCGGAGCGGTCGGACGCTGGCCCGGGTGATCGGCGCCAACGCCGTCCCGGCCACCGGCTACGACGTGGCGTGACCCGTCGACCGCGACCCGTCGGTCGGGGGCCGCATGTCGCCGCGGCGGCCCCCGCCCGACGCCACCACGTCGTGCCGACCCCCGCCGGACGGGGCCGTCCTGAGGAGGATTAGGCGGACTCCCGGCGGACCAGCACCGTCGGCAGCACCTCGCGGCGCGCGCGGATCTTCTCGCCGCGCAGCAGCCGCAGCAGGTGCGTCACCATGTGGCGGACCTGGGCGCTGGTGTCCTGCCGCACGCTGGTCAGCGCGGGTTTGGTGTGCGGCGCGATCATCGGGTGGTCGTCGAACCCGACGATGGCCACGTCGTCCGGCACCCGCTTGCCCGCCTCGCGCAACGCGTCCAGCGCGCCTTCCGCCATGTAGTCGGACGCCACGAACGCCGCGTCCAGGTCCGGCACGCGGGCCAGCAGCGCCTCCATCGCCCGTCGGCCGCCCTCGCGGGAGAAGCCGCCGTCCGCGGTCATCAGCGCCGTCGTCTCGTCGTCCGCGCCGACCGCTGTGCGCCACCCGTTGAGCCGGTCCATCGCCGAGTGCTCGTCCAGCGGGCCGGTGATCGACACGATCTTCTTGCGCCCCAACGAGATCAGGTGCTCGGTGGCCAGCAGCCCGCCGCCCTCGTTGTCGTGGTCGACGGTGTGCAGCCCGCGCAGCGACCCCCACGGTCGACCGGCGTGCACCACCGGCAGCGGCAGCTTGCGCGCCACGGACAGCAGCTGGTCACCCTTGTGCGGCGCGAACAACAACGCGCCGTCCACGTGCCCGCCCGCCAGGAACCGCTCGGCCCGCGCCTGGTCCTGCGTCGAGTGCACCAGCATCAGCACCATCTGCACGTCCGCGTCGGCCAGCGACCGCGCCGCCGACCGGATCAGCCAGGCGAAGTGCGGGTCGTCGAAGATCTTCGGCTCGGGTTCGGAGAACACCACCGCCACCGCGCCGGAACGCCGGGTCACCAGCGCCCGCGCGGCCTGGTTCGGCTGGTAGCCCAGCTCCAGCACCGCCGCCGTCACCGCCTCGTGCGCCTCCGGGCTCACCCGGGGCGACGCGTTGAGCACCCGCGACGCCGTCGCGCGGGAGACGCCGGCTTTCGCTGCCACGTCCTCCAGCGTGGGCCTCGTGCCTGAGTGAGATTGAACGGACACGAGCACCACTCCTCGACGATCGGCCTGCGAACCCAGCTTAGCCGGACGCGACCTGCCGGGAAGCGCTCTCAAGACGACCCGGACCGGTGACGCGCGGACCGCCTGTGGCGATCGACACGCGCAGCAGCCCGTCCTCCCTGCGCACCGACGTCGGCAGTCCGGCGCGGGCCGCGGTGCGGACCAGGCCGGTCTCGGCGGGCAGGCACCAGCCGACCAGCTCGCGGCGACCGGCCGCCCGGGCCGCGCCGGCCAGCGCGCCGAGCAGCGCGGTGCCCACGCCACGACCCTGCCACTCGTCCTCCACCAGCAACGACACCTCGGCGGCGTCCGGTGTGGACATCGGGATGAGCTGGCCGAGGGCGACCACGCGGTCCGCGCACTGCGCCACCACGGTGCTGCCGCGCGGCGGGCTGAGCAGCCGGTGCAGCCACCGCCGCGGCACGGTCCGCACGCCCGCGTGGTAGCGGTGGAACAGGGTGCCCATCGAGCAGCGGGAGTGCAGCCCGGCGACCGCCTCCTCGTCACCGGCGTGACCGGGTCGCAGCACCAGCGCCATGCCGTCGTCGGTGAGCAGCGCGGTCGGCTGGGGCGCGGCCACGCCCCGGGCCGCCAGCAGGTCGATCAACGCCTGCCCGCGGGCGCGCTCCACCTGCGTGAACGACGACCACCCGCGCCGCACCGCGTAGGACTGCGCCGCCTCCGACGTCGCGGGCGAGGTCGCCTGGAACGAGACCTCGCGGTCGGTGGCGGGGGTGGGGGTGGGGGTGATGACGACGGAGTCCGCGCCCATGACGACGCGCAGGGCCTCGGCGATGGCGTTGGGGTCGTGCAGCGCGAGGGCGGCGGCGCGCAGGGCCGCGGTCGGGGCGTCGACCAGGTCGTGCAGGTCGGCGGCCGTGATGCCGACGCACCGGCCGCCCTCGGCGCGCACCGCGGCCACCAGGTCGGCGGGCAGCAGGCCGGGCCCGGCTTGGACCACGAGCTCGTCCAGGACGCCGCCGGGCACCGGGATCACCGACAGGGCCAGCACGTTGCAGTCCCGGTCGGCCAGCCGGATGGTCACCCGGGCCAGGGCTCCGGGGCTGTCGTCCAGCTCCACGCGCAGCCGCCAGGTCTTCGGTGTGGTGTCCATGCGCCCAGGCTGCTGGCCCCACGTTGCCGCGCGGGGACGCGGGCGTTTCGACGACGTGAGGGATCGCCCGCCCGCGCCCGGTTCCGCCCGTGCTCGGTCCCGCCGCGCTCAGTCCCGGCAGTGCGGCGGCGGCAGCGGGTTGAGCGGGCTGCACGGCCACTCGGTGTTCTTCACCGTCGTGGTGGTGGTCGTCGTCGCGGGAGCCTCCTCGGAGGTCTCCGGCGGTGGCGGCGGTGCGGCCGGTGGCGTCGTCGTCGTGGTGGCGCGGACGGTGGTGGTCGAGCTCGGCGCCGCCGATATGGCGTCCGTGGTGACGGAACTGGGCGCCGAGGTCGAGCTGCTGGTCGACGGCCGACCGGTGATCCACGTCGAGGCCGGGGTGTCGGCCTGCTGCTCGTCGTTCACCCCGTCGATGTACACCCCGATGAGGACACCGACCAGCGCCGACGCCGCGACGGCCAAGCCGCACGTGGCCCACAGCACCCGCACAGCAAGCCTCCTAACAGAACGCACTTGTGGCGCAACGGTGAGCGGCTGAACAGTACCGCCCGTCGAGGCGGACTCACCCGACCCAGTGCACCTCGGTCGGGCCCGGAATCCGGTCCACCTCGCTGAGCACGGCTTTCCGTGCCGCAGCGGACAACGAGCGGAACGGCTCCACGGTGACGCACACCCGCCCGCCCTTCCGCTCCTGCGACCACGTCCCGGCCAGCATCCCGTTCACCATGAGTACCGGGGATAGCCATCCCTGCGGTCGGTACACCTTGTCGGGTGACCCACCGTCGAGGAGGTGGGTGGCGTGGCGTGTTGCCGCGACGACGTACTGGTCGAACGCGGGCAGCAGCCGCACGGTCCGCACCGGCTCGGCCTCGCGCAAGCTCCCGACGTCCTCGGCGCGCGCCCAGTGGGCCACGCCCTCGACGTCCAGCGGCGCGATCCGCTCGCCCAGCGCCTTGAACACCCGCCCGCCGTCCGCCGGGCTCACGCCCCACCATCGCGCGAAGTCCTCCCTGGTGGCGGGCCCCTGCTGGGCCAGGAACCGCAGCGCGACCTCCTCGACCGCACCCTCCCGCACCGCCGGTTCGACACCCAGCCACGTGCGGGGATGGGTGAACCGGACGAACTGCCCCTCGCCGGGCCCGAACACCAGCGCGCCCCGGAACGACGCGGGCTTGAGGTACGCGCCCCAGCTCTCCCGCAGCTTCTCCCCGATGTGCGCGGACGTGCGCGCCGCGACCTCGTCGGCCAGCTCGGCGCGGGTCAGCACGCGGTCGCGCAGCGCCTCGTCGACCGCGTCCACCAGCGCGGTCAGCTCGTCGGCCGTGACGTGGAAGTTCCGCAGCCAGACCGGCTTGAGGTAGTGCTTGTAGGTGGCGAACCCGGACTGCCACAGGGGGTACTCGGCGGCCGGCAGCAGGTGCAGCGTGCCGCGCATCGACCACGTCTTGACCAGCGTGCGGTCGGTCCACAGGGCCCGTTCGACGGCGTCGTCCGCGAGCCCGTCAACGCGGGCGCGCAACGTCGCCTCGGCCGACGACATGAGCTGCGCGTGCAGCCCGCACAGCCGCGACACCACCTCCGACGCCTCGGCGGCCGGTCGCCGCTCGTCGAGGAAGTGCCGGCGGGTGCGCCAGGCCGCCACCTGCCGCCAGGTCACGCTCACCGGTGCTCCTCCCGGGCCCGCACGGCCGAGAGCCTGCGTTCCAGCACCGCCGTGCCGAGCACGCGGGCCAGCACGAGACCGGCGCCCGACAGGCCGGCCACGAGGACCGCGCCGGTCATGTGCCAGGTGGGCGCGTCACCCGTGCAGGTGAACACGTCCGTGAACTTGTCCGAGGAGCAGGTCACGAACGGCACGGAGGCCAGCCCGATGCTGGCCGCGGCGACCCCGCCGAGCAGCGCGGACCCGAAAGTCCGCATCAGCGGGAACGCGGCGTTGGCCGCGCCGACGGCCGCGATGGCGAACAGCAGCGGCACCGGGTGCGGGAACGGCCCGAACGCGGCGCAGCCCACCATCAGCGCGCACACGATCGCCAACCCGGCCCGTTCACCCACGTGGCGACCCTAACAACGCCGGCCCGGCAGACGTCAGAACTTCGTAAGCGGGTTTTGCCCGCGTCCCGGCGTCCGATTCGCCAGAGTTGTCCGTGAACGGGACTACGGCGGAAGGCGTGGGATGTCGAAGCGGGCAGTGGTGATCGGGGTGGCCGGCGTGCTGGTGGTCGCCCTGGTGGTGGGTTTGTACCTGTTCCAGCCGTGGCGGCTGGTGACCGACCGGACCGCGGACGAGGCGCTGCTGGTGCCCGCCGCGACCACGACGGCGGCGGCGACCACGACGACCG
The DNA here is from genome assembly GCF_044757065.1 of Actinosynnema sp. NPDC091369. NCBI lineage: Bacteria > Bacillati > Actinomycetota > Actinomycetes > Pseudonocardiales > Pseudonocardiaceae > Actinosynnema > Actinosynnema sp. NPDC091369. The sequence continues at coordinate 807,102 of NZ_JBIVUG010000003.1, forward strand.
GGGCGGCCTCGACCACGACGACCACCCCGCCGCCGCCGGCGGGGCCGGTCGCGCTGGCCGGCGGGCCGTTCCGGTCGCTGGAGCACGCGACGACCGGGAGCGCGACGCTGGTGCGGTTGCCCGGCGGCGGGCACGCCGTGCAGTTCGAGGCGCTGGACACCAGCGACGGGCCGGACCTCTACGTCTACCTGTCGGACAAGCCGTCGGACTCGGCCGAGACCGCGTTCGGCTCCGGTTTCACGAACCTCGGTCCGCTGAAGGCCAATCGCGGCAATCAGGTGTACGAGGTGCCCGCGGGCACCGACCTCGCGACCGTGCGCAGCGTCGTGATCTGGTGCAAGAGGTTTTCCGCCGGTTTCGCGGTAGCGCCGCTGGAACAGGGCTGACACATACGTGAAACAAATGCGTGGCGGGCGAGCCATTGGTAGCCTTTTCGCCGTATTGACGTATCTGGTCTAGACCACCTAGAGTGGTGGGCACCACAACGTCCCTCGTTGGTGGGCGGGCGGATGCCCCATCGACGAGGAGCCGGCTCACTGGGGTGGGCCAACCGTTGGCGGCGGCGCGGCGCTTTCTCTCCCCGTTCCGCGCCGCCGCTCACGGCCTGTGCCCGACCGTGATGCACACTGTGAGTGATGCTCACCAGGACCATCGCCATCCACTACGTCAACGCCGCGCTGCGCGGCGCGGTGCGGCGCGGTCACGACGTCACCGACCTGCTCGCCACCGCGGGCATCGCCGAGGCCCTGCTCGCCGACGAGCGCGCCCGCGTGACGCCCGCCCAGTACACGAAGCTGGTCCAGGCCCTGTGGGACGCGCTGGACGACGAGTTCATGGGCCTGGGGCCGCGGCCGAGCAAGCGCGGGACGTTCCCGACCATGTGCCTGCTCGCCGTGCACTGCGCGTCACTGGAGGACGCCCTGCGGCGGGGTCTGGCGTTCTACGACCTGTTCGACGCGCGGCCGGTGATGACGTTGGGCGAGCACGACGGCGTGGCCGCGTTCACCCTGTCCACCGCGGGCGTGGACGACCCGGACCGGTTCCTGGTCGAGTCGCTGCTGGTGCTGTGGCACCGGTTCTCGTCGTGGCTGATCGGGCGGCGCATCCCGTTGCGCGGGGTCGACCTTGACTATCCCGAGCCGCCGCACGGCGCGGAATACCACCTGATCTTCGGCGCGCCGCTGCGGTTTTCCGCACCCACCACGACGTTGACTTTCGACGCGCGTTTCCTGCGCATGCCCGTGGTGCAGGACGAAGCCGCATTGAGGCGGTTCCTGCGCAATTCGCCCGCCGAGTTGCTGTCCCGCCGCGATTACGGCGCGGACGCGTCGAGCCAGGTGCGGCGGATGCTCGGCGGCGGCGTGGTCGGCCTGGAGAACGTGGCCGCGCGGCTGGGGGTGAGCGCGCCGACGTTGCGGCGCAAGCTGGCCGCCGAGGGCACGTCGTTCCGCGAGGTGCGCGAGCAGTTGTTGCGCGACCAGGCCGTGGCGAGCCTGGTGCGCGGGGGTGAGTCAGTGGAGGAGCTGGCGCTGCGGCTGGGCTTCTCCGAGGCGAGCGCGTTCCACCGGGCGTTCAAGCGGTGGACGGGCACCAGCCCCGGCACCTACCGCGGCGGTCCGGCCGGCTGACCACACCGAGAGTCCTGCGTCCGCGCCGCGAGAGTCCTACGTTCGGCACACCTGAGTTCAACACTGAGCGTTGAACTCACGGGTCGTGAACGTAGGACTCTCGCGGGCCGGGTGTAGGACTCTCGGGTTAGAAGGGGGTGTTGCGGGCGGCGCGGTCGCGCAGCGACGCCGGCGGGCGGAACCGCTCGCCGTAGGTGTCGGCCAGGTAGTCGGCCCGCTCCACGAACTCGCCGAGGCCGTAGGAGTTGACGAACTGCACCGTGCCGCCGCTCCACGGGGCGAAGCCGAAGCCGAACACGCTGCCCACGTTCGCGTCGCCGGTCGACGTCAGCACGCCCTCGTCCAGGCACCGCAGCGTCTCCAGCGACTGGATGAACAGCAGCCGGTCCTCGACGTCCTGCTCCGTCACGCCCGCGTCGGCCCGCGCGTACCGGGACAGGCCCGGCCACAGGAACTTCCGGCCGCCCTCCGGGTACTCGTAGAACCCGGCGCCGCCGGACTTGCCGGTGCGGCCCTCGGCGACCAGCTCCTCCAGCACCCGGAACGCCGGGTGGTCGCCCAGCGCGCCCGCCGCGGTCGGGTCGTCGGCCAGCGTCTGGTCGCGGATCTTCAGCTGCAACGTCAGCGTCACCTCGTCCGACACCGCCAGCGGGCCCACGGCCATCCCGGCGCGCTTCGCCACGTTCTCGATCAACGCGGGCGACACGCCCTCCGCCACCATCGACACGGCCTCGGTGACGTAGGTGCCGAACGTCCGCGAGGTGTAGAAGCCGCGGCTGTCGTTCACCACGATCGGCGTCTTGCCGATCTGCAGCACGTAGTCGAACGCCCGCGCCAGCGTCTCGTCCGACGTCTTCTCGCCGCGGATGATCTCCACCAGCCGCATCTTCGGCACCGGCGAGAAGAAGTGCAGGCCGATGAACCGCGACGGGTCGCCGACCGCCGAGGCCAGGCCGGTGATCGGCAACGTCGAGGTGTTCGACGCGATCACCGCGTCCGGCAGCGCGGCGGACTCCGCGGCCGGCAGCACCTCGTTCTTCAACTCCCGGTTCTCGAACACCGCCTCGATCACCAGGTCGCACCCGGCCAGGTCGGCGTCGGAGTCGGTCGGCGTGATGCCCGGCGTGTCACCGGCTCCGCGCCGCGCCGCCTCCAGCGTCACGTCCTTCAGCACGACTTCGATCCCGGCCTTGGCGCTGACCTCGGCGATGCCCGCGCCCATCATGCCCGCGCCGAGCACGCCGACCTTGGCCACCTTCGACCGCTCGACCCCGGCCGGCCGCGATCCGCCCGCGTTGATCCCGTTGAGCTGGAACCAGAATGTGTTGATCATGTTCTTCGAGACCTGGCCGGCGGCCAGCTCGACGAAGTACCGCGCCTCGACCTCGAGCGCGGTGTCGAAGTCCACCAGCGCGCCCTCGACCGCGGCGGCGAGGATCTTCTCCGGCGCCGGGTACACGCCGTGCGTCTTCTTCCGCAGCACGGCGGGCGCGGCGGCCAGCAGCCCGTACAGGTTCGGGTCGCCCACCCGCACGTCCGGCACCGCGTACCCCGGCTTGTCCCACGGCTGCTGCGGCGCGGGGTTGTCCTTGATCCACGCCCGCGCCTTGGCGATCAGCTCCTCGCGGGAGGACGCCAGCTCGTGCACGATCCCGGCCTGCAACGCCCGCGCGGGCCGCAGCTGCTTGCCCTCCATCAGCAGGGGCAGCGCCGGCTGCACGCCCAGCAGGCGCACCATGCGCGTGACGCCGCCACCGCCGGGCAGCAGGCCCAGTGTCGCCTCGGGCAGCCCGAGCCGGATCGTGTCGTCGTCCAGGACCACCCGGTGGTGGCACGCCAGCGCGATCTCCAGGCCGCCGCCCAGCGCGCTGCCGTTGATCGCGGCGACGACCGGCTTGCCCAGCAGCTCCAGCCGCCGCAGCTGGCCCTTGATCTCCTCCAGGAACCCGAGCGCCTCGGTGGCGTTCTCCGGGGTGATCCGGATGAGCACGTTGAGGTCGCCACCGGCGAAGAAGGTCTTCTTGGCCGACGTCAGCACCACGCCGGTGATCTCGTCGCGGGACGCCTCCAGCCGCGCGACCGCGTCGCCCATGTCCGCGTGGTACTCGGCGTTCATCACGTTCGCCGAGCCGGACATGTCCATCGTGAGGGTGACGATCCCGTCGTCGTCCCGCTCGAAGTGGATAGCCATCAGACCCTCTCGATGATCGTCGCGATGCCCATGCCGCCGCCCACGCACAGCGTGGCCAGACCGCGCCGCAGGTCCCGGCGCTCCAGCTCGTCGAGCAGGGTGCCGAGGATCATGCAGCCGGTCGCGCCGAGCGGGTGGCCCAGCGCGATCGCGCCGCCGTTGACGTTGACCTTGTCGTCGGGCAGGTCCAGCTCGCGCTGGAACTTCAGCACCACCGAGGAGAACGCCTCGTTGATCTCGAACAGGTCGATGTCCTCGACGGTCAGCCGGGCCCGGTCCAGCGCCTTGCGCGCGGCCGGGGCGGGACCGGTGAGCATGATCGTGGGCTCGGTGCCGACGACCGCGGTCGCGACGATCCGGGCGCGGGGCGTCAGGCCCAGCTCGCGGCCGATGCGCCCGGTGCCGATCAGCATGGCCGCCGCGCCGTCCACGATCTGCGACGAGTTGCCCGGCGTGTGCACGTGGTCGATGCGCTCCACGGTCGGGTAGCGGTCGATGGCCACGGCGTCGAAGCCCAGGTCGCCGTGGAAGGCGAAGCTCGGCTTGAGCTTGGCCAGCGCCTCCATCGTGGTCTCCGGGCGGATCGCCTCGTCGTGGTCGAGCACGACCGAGCCGTTGCGGTCGACCACGGCCACCAGCGACCGGTCGAAGTAGCCCTTGTCCCGCGCCAGGGTGGCCCGCTGCTGCGAGCGCAGCGCGTAGGCGTCCACGTCCTCGCGGCTGAACCCCTCCAGCGTGGCGATGAGGTCCGCGCTCACGCCCTGCGGCACGAAGTTGGTCGCCATGTTGGTCTCCGGGTCGGCCATCCACGCGCCGCCGTCCGAGCCCATCGGCACCCGCGACATCGACTCGACGCCACCGGCCACCACCAGGTCTTCGAACCCGGACGCGACCTTCGCCGCGGCCAGGTTCACCGACTCCAGGCCCGACGCGCAGAACCGGTTGAGCTGCACGCCCGCCGGCCGCAGGTCCCACCCGGCCGCCAGCACCGCCGTGCGGGCGATGTCCGCGCCCTGCTCGCCGACCGGCGACACGACGCCGAACACCACGTCGTCCACCGCGGAGGTGTCGAGGTCGTTGCGCCGCGCCAGCGCCGCGAGCACCCCGGAGGCGAGGGTGATCGGCTTGACGCTGTGCAGCGAACCGCGCTTTCCCCTGCCACGCGGTGTGCGCACCGCGTCGAAGATCAAGGCTTCGCTCATGTACTCAACGGTAACCACCGGCGGGTGGCCTGCCCATGACCGAGCGAGGTGACTTATTAGCTCACCGGGTCCAGCGGGTGGTCCATGATCTCGCCCTCGCCCGCGAACCCGAGCCGCTCGTACAGCCGCCGGGCCGTCACATTGCCCTCGAACACCCGCAGCTGCACCCGCGCCCACCCGTTCTCGCGCGCCCAGTCCAGCACGTCCCGGACCAGCGCCTCGCCGACACCGCGCCGCCGGAACCCCGGCTTGACCCACATGGAGTACAGGTACACCACGTCCGGGTGGATCTCGTGCGGCACACCGGCCACCAGCCCCACCGGCTCCGGGTCCTCCGCCACCACCTTCACCCCGTGCTCGGGCGACAACAGCTCCCGCCACCGCGCCTCGTCGTACTCGCGCTCCAACGCCAACGTGGAGCCGAACTCGTCCGGGTCGCTGTCCAGCGCGGTCAGCCGGGTGTCGCGCCAGGTCACCCAGTCGTCGGGCCTGAGCCGCCGCAGTCGCATGGGCCCATTGTCCCGAAAACATGACCGATCCGCTCACGATCACCCGTCACCCTGGCGCGCTGCGGTCATGGCGGTGCGGGCCCGCCGGTGGCAACGTCGAGCCATGCCAACTCGCCGTTCCGCATGGATGACCGAGGACCTGGACCAGTTGCGCAAGCTGGCCCGGACGTTCTTCGACCGGGAGGTGGTCCCGCACCAGGAGCGCTGGGCCGCCCAGAAGCAGGTGGACCGGGACTTCTGGAACAAGGCCGGTGAACTGGGCCTGCTCTGCCTGTCCATCCCCGAGCAGTACGGCGGTGGCGGCGGGACGTTCGCGCACGAGGCCGTGCTGCTGGAGGAGCAGGCGCGCTGCGGCGACAGCGCGTGGGGCAACAGCGTGCACAGCGGGATCGTCGCCCACTACATCAACGCCTACGGCACCGAGGAGCAGAAGCAGCGGTGGCTGCCGAAGATGGCCTCGGGCGAGTACGTCGGCGCGATCGCCATGTCCGAGCCGGGCGGCGGCTCGGACCTGCAGAACATCAAGACGCGCGCGCTGCGGCGCGGTGACGAGTACGTGCTGTCCGGCTCCAAGACGTTCATCACCAACGGCGCGCAGGCCGACCTGGTGGTCGTGGTCGCCAAGACCGACCCCGGCCAGGGCGCGACGGGCATCTCCCTGCTCGTCGTGGAGACCGCGCAGGCCCGGGGCTTCCGCCGCGGCCGGGTGCTGGACAAGCTCGGCATGCACGGCCAGGACACCGCCGAGCTGTTCTTCGACGACGTGCGCGTGCCCGCGGCGAACCTGCTGGGCACCAGCGAGGGCCAGGGCTTCATCCAGCTGATGCAGCAGCTGCCGCAGGAGCGGCTGATCATCGCGGTGGCCTCGGTGGCGGGCATCGAGGCGGCGGTGGACCTCACGCTGGCCTACGTCAAGGACCGCACGGCGTTCGGCCGCGAGCTGATCAAGTTCCAGAACACCCGGTTCAAGCTCGCCGAGTGCGCCACCGAGGCCCGCGTGACCAGGGCCTTCGTGGACGAGTGCGTGCAGGAGCACCTGGCGGGCCGCCTCGACGTGCCCACCGCGGCGATGGCCAAGTGGTGGGCCACCGAGCGGCTGTGCCAGGTCGTGGACGAGTGCGTGCAGCTGTTCGGCGGCTACGGCTACATGACCGAGTACCCGATCGCGCGCGCGTGGGCGGACGCGCGCGTGCAGAAGATCTACGGCGGGACGAACGAGATCATGAAGGAAATCATCGCGAGGTCCCTCTAGTGGCGGGGCCGCTGGAGGGGCTGAAGGTCGTCGAGCTGGCGGGCCTCGCGCCCGCCCCGTTCGGCTGCATGGTGCTGGCCGACCTCGGCGCGTCGGTGGTCCGGGTGGATCGCGTGGGCGGTGCGCCCGGTTCGACCGGCTCCGGGGTGCCCCTGCTGGGCCGGGGACGGCGGTCGATCGGCGTGGACATCCGCCGGCCCGAGGGCGCCGAGCTGGTGCTGCGGCTGGTCGAGGGGGCCGACGTGCTGGTCGAGGGCTTCCGGCCGGGGGTGACCGAGCGGCTGGGCATCGGCCCGGCCCAGTGCCTGGCCCGCAACCCGAGGCTGGTCTACGGGCGGATGACCGGGTGGGGCCAGGACGGCCCGCTGGCCGACCGCGCCGGGCACGACATCAACTACATCGCGGTGGCGGGCGCGCTGGAGCCGATCGGCCGGGCGGGCGCGCCGCCGACCGTGCCGCTCAACATCGTGGGCGACTTCGGCGGCGGCGGGCTGCTGCTGGCGATGGGCGTGCTGGCGGCGCTGTACGAGCGGGAGCGGTCCGGGCGCGGGCAGGTGGTGGACGCGGCGATGGTGGACGGCGCGGCGCTGCTGACCACGTTCCTGCACGGGATGTCGTCGGCCGGCGCGTGGCCCGGCGGTCGCGGGGAGAACCTGCTGGACGGCGGCGCGCCGTTCTACGACGTCTACGAGGCGGCCGACGGCCGGTTCGTCAGCATCGGCGCGCTGGAGGAGAAGTTCTACGCCGAGCTGCTGGTGGTGCTCGGGCTGGCCGACGCGGACCTGCCCGCCCGACACGACCCGGCGAACTGGCCGGAGCTGCGGGCCCGGATCGCGGCGGCCGTCGCCACCCGGACGAGGGACGAGTGGGCGGCGCTGGCGGCGGGCACTGACGCGTGCCTCGCGCCCGTGCTGGCCCCCGGTGAAGCGCCCGGGTACGGGCACAACGCCGAGCGGGGGACGTTCGTGCAGGTGGACGGGGTGGCGCAGCCCGCGCCCGCGCCCCGGTTCGGGCGGACGCCCGCGGCCACTCCGGCGCCGCCGCCCGCGGTGGGCGAGCACACGGCCGACGTGCTGGGCGAGCTGGGGCTGGACGAGGACGAGCTGGCCGGGCTGCGGCGGGCCGGGGTGATCGCCTGACCCGGGCCCGATCGGCCGCCGGGGCGACCCGGAAAAGGGCGCGGGAAATCACCTGAAGGGGGACCGGAATTGAGTGGCAGCCGCCATCGACCTTTGTCACGCTCGGTGCGTGCCTCGGCGCAATCAGGTGATGGGCGGTGAAGGGAAGACGATGTGTCGCTACCTCGGTGTCCGTGCCAGGGGGGTGGGCGAGTGCCCGTACCTTGGTGATCGGCGGGACCGCAGGTCCCCTTGATCGTCCGTTCGGGTGACGATCAGGCTGTTCCAGGCGTGGTTGCGTGGCGATCGCACGACCGGTCGAGGGATGGCGGCGGGTTCGATCGTCATCATCCGGGTGAATGGGGGACCATGGCCGTTGACACGACCGGGGCGGCGCTCGGCCGCCCCACCCGGTGACACGGACGGAGACCGATCAGTGAACGTCAAGAAGGTGGTGACGCTGGCGGCGGTCGCGCTGGTGCTGTTCCTCCTGATCACCCGGCCGAACGAGTCCGCCGAAGCGGTGCGGACCGCGCTCGGGTGGCTCCAGTCCGGGGCGGAGTCGATCATCACCTTCGTGCGCAGCCTCTTCGCCTGACCCGCTCGCCGCGTCCCCTCGAACTCCGCTCAATGCGGTCACGATCGGTGACTATGCGCCCTCGTCGTTGCACCGTACGGGTGGAATGAGGGCTATAACGCCCTGGTAACAGGGTTTTAGACAAACCGGGGTCTAGCGGTTGTCGGTACCCGCTAATACGGTGCGTCGCATTGGCTGATCTTCGACCGATGAGGAGGCAGAATGGTCGAGGACTCCGGAGTCGACGAGCTGTTGCGGCAGTGGGCGGCTGAGCGCTCGGACGACGCCGAGCTGCAGGAGGTGAACCGGATCAAGGACGCGTGGCTCGCGGAAGCCCCGCCGTCCGCGCCGGGGATCCCGGTGCAGCGGGCGAATGGCGGTCCCCGCGGCCTGGTGAAGGTCGAGTCCGCGGATCCGGCGTACGTGGCGGCGATGCGGAAGCGGGCGCCCGAGGTGCCCGACGCCCTGCTCGCGGCCGCCGCCAGCTACTGGCAGCTGGTGGGTGACCTCTCCGAGGCGGAGCAGTGGTGGGACGCGGGCATCAGCCCGCTGGACCAGCGCGCTCTGGACTACCGGGCGGCCGGGCTCACGCCCTCCGACCTCGGTCGTCGCCTCGGCCCGATGACGGTGCTCCAGCACCTGCGTCGGGGTAGCGCGGCGGCCTGGTGCGTGGCCAGGTTGCAGAGGCAACGCCGGGACGGCGTGGCCTAGGTCCGACGAGTCGGGGCGGGCTCCTCCAGCGATGGGGAGCCCTCACCTTGAGGGGCGGGCTCCTGCGCGGGGAGCCCCAGCCCTGTGCGACGCACGAAGTACTCTTGAGGCGTGCGCGGCCTCATCACCCCCCGACGGCTCGCGATCGCGGCCGTCTGCCTGGTGTCGCTGGTCGTGTGCTGCGGCCTGGCGTACTGGCAGTGGGAGCGGTTCTCCGAGGCCGGTGGCACCTTCCAGAACCTCGGGTACGTCTTCCAGTGGCCGCTGTTCGGCCTCTTCCCCGCGTTCATGGTCTGGCGCATCCGCAGGCTGGACGCCCGCCGCAAGGCCGAGGCCGCCGCCGCGGCGACCGGGGCCGCCGACGAGGCCGCGCCGGAGCCGGTGGCCGTGCCGTCGCGGCCGGTCGTTACCGTTGAGCCCGTCAGAGCACCCGCGCACGACGACGAGGACGACGAGCTGGCGGCCTACAACCGCATGCTCGCCGAACTGCACGCGCGGGACCAGCGGTGAGGCGAAGGTAGGGCGATGAGCGGCGCGTTGACCAGGTTCCGGTTCATGGCTTACGTGGTCGGTGTCGGCCTGCTGCTGCTCGTGGTCGCCATGATCGCCAAGTACGCGGGCGGCACCGAGGGCATGATGCAGGTCGTCGGCCCGGTGCACGGCTTCCTGTACGCGGTGTACCTGGTGCTCACCGTCGACCTCGCGCTCAAGGCCCGGTGGTCGATCAAGGGCACGGTGCTGGTGCTGCTCGCGGGCACGATCCCGTTCGTGTCGTTCTACGCCGAGCGCAGGGTGGTCGAGAGCGTCCGGGCCGAGAAGAGCCTGTGACCGGGGTTGACCCCGCCCGCCGGCCACCCCTAGCGTCTGGCGGTACCAACTGAACACGGCCGTCGATGTCGAGCGGGAGAGTCCCCGACCGGGGCGCCGAAGGAGCAACTCCTCCCCGGAATCTCTCAGGCACAGGTACCGCCCGACGAAGGCAACTCTGGAAAGCAGGCGCACCCGGTGCGCCTCGCCCACGGTGCAAGCCGCCCTCACCCGGTGGCGAAGCTCTCAGGCTCATGGCAGAGGGGGAGGCTCACTCGACGAGGAGTCTCCGATGGGCCGTGTCATCCTTTCGCTCGTGAATCTCTCGGACGTGCCCGCCCGCCGACCCGACCGGTCGGCGCCTCGGCATGTCCGCACCCAGGGAGGACCCGCCTGATGGAAAGCCGCCGCACGCCCCTGCACGCCGAGCACGAGGCGCTGGGCGCCATGTTCACCGACTTCGCGGGCTGGCGGATGCCGCTGCGCTACGACAGCGAGCTGGCCGAGCACCACGCGGTGCGCACGTCGGCGGGCCTGTTCGACCTGACCCACATGGGTGAGATCGTGCTCACCGGCCCGGAGGCCGGCGCCGCGCTGGACCACGCCCTGGTCGGCCACGCGTCCGCGATCGGCGTCGGCCGCGCCCGCTACACGATGGTCTGCGAGGCCGACGGCGGCGTGATCGACGACCTGATCGTCTACCGCACGGGTGACGAGGAGTACCTCGTCGTCGCGAACGCCTCGAACGCCGCCGTCGTGCACGAGGCGCTGGTCGAGCGGGCCAAGGGCTTCGACACCACCGTCGAGGACCGGTCCACCGACTACGCGCTGCTCGCCGTGCAGGGTCCGAAGGCCACCGCGATCCTGGCCGGCCTCACGCCCACCGACCTGGGCGCGGTGAAGTACTACGCCTCGTACCCGACCGAGGTCGCGGGCAAGCCGGTGCTGCTCGCCCGCACCGGCTACACCGGCGAGGACGGCTTCGAGCTGTTCGTCGCGCCGGACGACGCCGCGCACGTGTGGCAGGCGCTGCTGGAGGCGGGCGCGCCGCACGACCTCAAGCCCGCGGGCCTGGGCTGCCGCGACACGCTGCGGCTGGAGGCGGGCATGCCCCTGTACGGCAACGAGCTCGGCCGCGACCGCACGCCGTTCCACGCGAACCTCGGCCGGGTGGTGAAGCTGGACAAGCCGGGCGACTTCGTCGGCCGCGACGCCCTGGCCGCCGTCGCCGAGCAGGGCGTGGAGCAGGTCCTGGTCGGCCTCAAGACCGCCTCGCGCCGCGCCCCCCGGCACGGCTACCCGGTGCTGGACGCCTCGGGCGCCCCCATCGGCGAGGTGACCAGCGGCGCGCTGTCGCCGACCCTCGGGTACTCGGTGGCCATGGCCTACGTCACGGTCGGCCACACCGAGCCCGGCACGCAGCTGTCCGTCGACGTCCGGGGCAGGCACGAGCCGGTCGAAGTCGTCGCACTGCCCTTCTACAAGCGCACCTCGTAAGGGAGACCCCACACATGTCCGAGCACTTCAACACCTCCCTCGCGGAGTTCGACCCGGAGGTCGCGGACGCCGTCGCCGCCGAGCTGCACCGGCAGCAGAGCACGCTGGAGATGATCGCCTCGGAGAACTTCACGCCGGTGTCGGTGCTCCAGGCGCAGGGCTCGGTGCTGACGAACAAGTACGCCGAGGGCTACCCGGGCCGCCGCTACTACGGCGGCTGCGAGAACGTCGACGTGATCGAGCGGCTGGCGATCGAGCGGGTGAAGGCGCTGTTCGGCGCGGGTTTCGCGAACGTGCAGCCGCACTCGGGCGCGCAGGCCAACGCGTGCGCGATGTTCGCCCTGCTCCAGCCCGGCGACACGATCCTGGGCCTGGACCTCGCGCACGGCGGCCACCTGACCCACGGCATGCGGATCAACTTCTCCGGCAAGCTCTACAACGTGGTGCCCTACCACGTGTCGGCGGAGGACGGCCGGGTCGACATGGCCGAGGTGGAGCGGCTCGCGACCGAGCACCGGCCGAAGCTGATCGTGGCCGGCTGGTCGGCGTACCCGCGGCAGCTCGACTTCGCCGAGTTCCGCCGGATCGCCGACTCGGTGGACGCGTACCTGATGGTGGACATGGCGCACTTCGCCGGTCTCGTGGCGGCGGGCCTGCACCCGAGCCCGGTGCCGCACGCGCACGTCGTGACGACGACCACGCACAAGACGCTCGGCGGCCCGCGCGGCGGCGTGATCCTGACCAACGAGGCCGACCTGGCCAAGAAGATCAACTCGGCGGTGTTCCCGGGTCAGCAGGGCGGCCCGCTGGAGCACGTGATCGCGGGCAAGGCGGTGGCGTTCAAGCACGCCGCGTCGCCCGAGTTCGCCGACCGGCAGCGGCGCACGGTCGAGGGCGCGAAGATCCTCGCCGACCGGCTGTCGCAGCCCGACGCCGCCGCGGCGGGTGTGAAGGTGCTCACCGGCGGCACGGACGTGCACCTGGTGCTGGTGGACCTCGTGGCGTCCGAACTGGACGGCAAGCAGGCCGAGGACCGGCTGCACGAGGTCGGCATCACGGTCAACCGCAACGCGGTGCCGAACGACCCGCGTCCGCCGATGGTGACCTCGGGCCTGCGCGTGGGCACGCCGGCGCTGGCCACCCGCGGTTTCGGCGCGGCGGACTTCACCGAGGTGGCGGACATCATCGCCGCGGCGTTGCAGCCCTCGCCCGACCTCGCGGAGCTGCGAGCCCGGGTCGAGGTGCTGGCGGCCAAGCACCCGCTGTACCCCACCCTGTGAACCAGGTTACGAAATAGCTCGCGCTTGCTGGAGGTTGTCCCGTACGCGACCCGTACGGGACAACCGAAAGAGGCACGATGACCGCCACCCTCGACGCGCTGGCTCTGCCGCGCGAAGCGCAGGACCTGCTGTTCCGCGAGGCGCGCACGGCGAACGCGTTCACCGACGAGCCGGTGACCGACGACCAGCTCCGCGCCGTGTACGACCTCGTGAAGTGGGGTCCGACCGCGATGAACAGCCAGCCGCTGCGCGTGCTGTTCGTCCGCGGCGAGGAGGCCAAGGCCCGCCTGGCGCCCCACATGGCCGAGGGCAACCGCGCCAAGACGCTGGCCGCGCCGGTGACCGCGATCCTGGCCGCCGACACCGACTTCCACGAGCACTTCGCCACCACGTTCCCGCACTTCCCGGGCGCGAAGGCGGCGTTCGCGGACGACGCCCGGCGCGCCGAGGCGGCGAAGACGAACGCGCTGCTCCAGGTCGGCTACTTCATCGTCGGCGTCCGCGCGGCCGGTCTCGCCGCCGGCCCGATGAGCGGCTTCGACCCCGAGGGCGTCCGCGGCGAGTTCTTCGCCGACACCAACCAGCTGCCGCTGGTGGTCGTCAACATCGGTCACCCGGACCACTCCGGCACCCACCCGCGCAACGCGCGCCTGGACTACGCCGACGCGGTCCGCACCATCTGACGCCCTTCGCGACGCCCGCTGCGCGACGCCCGAATCCCCCGGCCAACCCCAGGCCGGGGGATCGGGGCGTTCCACAGTGGACTACGCGGCGGGCGGCGTCACCCCCGGCGGCAGGCACTCGATGTTGCGCTTGCCGTCGGGCCGCACCACGAACCACGTGCCGCCGACGCCCTGGCCCTTCCACTGGCCCGGCGCCTCGTCCTTGGCGTAGGTGTAGAGCGGCCAGCCGTCCAGCGTGACCTGCTCGGTGCCGTCGGCCCGCTTCACCGTGGACACCAGCGCCGGGTCGACGCCCTGCAACTGCGGCTTGCCGTTGGACAGCACGGGCGGCCACGTCACGGCGCACTGACCCTCGCAGTTGGACTTCGCCGGGTCCGGTGCGTCCTTGTCGAACCGGTACAGCGTGCGGCCGTCGCCGTCCTGCACGACCTCGCCCATCTTGGGCACGCTCTTGCCCACCAGCGTCACCTGCGGCCCGGACGGCGCGGGCGCGGCCTGGCCCTCCGGGGCGTCGGCCGCGGGCTGCTCGACGGGTGCCGCTTCCTCGCTGGTCGGAGGGGCAAGGGGCTCCTGGACGTCGCCGTAGTCGCCCTGGGCCGCGGCGGCGACCTGCTCGGTCTGCGCGACCGTCCTGCCCTGCAGGCCGGTGGCGTTGGAAGTCCACACGACCAGCGCGAGCACGGCCGCCATGCCGCCCGCGACGGCGATGGCGATGCGGTTTCGTCGGATCACACTCACTCCTCCTTGGTCCGTCAATCGCTCCACCGACGACTACGGCCCTCCCGCCGCCGCGGTTCAGCCGGCGCCGAAGACAGGGGTCGGACCTACCCCAGCCGCCACTGCTGCGACCGGCTCCCGTCGCACCGCCGCGTCACCACCGCGCCGTCCACCGCGGCCAGGCACTCGCTGACGTTCCCGGCGGCGTGCACCCGGACCCAGTCCTCGGCGGCCGGCGACTCGAGGACCCACGTGCCCGGCGTGCCGGAGATCGTCACGCGGCAGCCGTGCGCGGACTCGCCGACCGCGACGACCGACACGGCGGGAGCCGCGGACGCCGCCCGGTGCGCCGCGCCGTCCCCGTCGGTCAGGTGCAGGCCGGTGGCGTTGTCGCGCACCGGGCCGCGCCACGGCTCGCGGCACGACCGGCGGCCCGGCATCGCGTACGGCCGGATCGACCAGGCGACCTCGTCCTGCCCGAACGGGCGGCAGTCGCGCCGGAACACCTGGATGTGCACGTCCGGCCGACCGCCCTGGTGGGCGAGGCAGCCGCCCGTGCCCCGGTTCTCGACCACCACCGCGTCCGGCGCCCGGCCGCGGATGCGCCGCACCCGCCACCGCTGGCGGTCGTCACCCGGGCGGCAGGCGCGGAAGTGCTGGTCGGTCTCCGGCTCGTCGTCGGCCGCCAGGCACAGGTCCGCCCGCACGCTGCTGCGGATCGCCCAGTCGCCCCCTCCCGCGGGCGCCGGCACCACGTGGTGGCCGGGGTTGTGCGAGTCGGCGCAGTCCCATTGGTAGATGTCCCCGCCGTCGGACTCCGAATCGTCCGGCTGGGTGTAGACGCCGTTGCGGGCGAGACATTTCCCGGTCTTCAGGTTGACCACGTGAGCGAGAAATTCCCGCTCACCCGGAAATGCTTCGCCCACGTGGTCGACCGCGCCGCCGCGAGTGCCGGGGTGGTCCGCCGCGGTCGCCATCGACAACGCGATCACCGAGACGAGGACCAGCGCCGCCCGCCCCCACCGGATCGCGTCACCGGGCCGGGCCGGCGGGTAGGGGTGGTCCGGCCGGGCGATCCACGCGGTGGCGGTGGTGCCCTTCACCGCCACGTCGACCCGCCGGAACGTGCGCGGGTCGAGCACCCGGCTGTGCCACGCCACCTCGTCGTAGCACCACGACGACAGCACGAGCGCCGGCACACCGGGCGACCCCGCCGGCGCGCTCTTGAGCTGCGGCGCTTCGACCAGGCGGAACGCCAGGTTGATCGACGCGGACGTGAAGCCCTGCCGGTCGGGGTGGACCTCGCCCGCGTGCACCGCCATGCGCACCCGCACCCGTTCGCCCTCCCGTCGCACGGCGGAGTCGTGCTCCGCCAGCGCCTCGGCCAACGCGCCCGGCAGCCGTTCCACCACCAGGGTCTTCGGCACGTCCGGCGGCACCAGGAGGAAGACGCCGTCGCCGCGGTCCTCCCGGTGGCAGGCGTCCCACGGGATGCCGGAATCGTCGAAAGCCCGGCGCAACGACCGGTAGAGAACGTTCCGGACCACGAGTTGATCCGCATTCGTGCGGCTTCCGTGGGTGAACTTCTCCACGTCGACGACGATTATGGTCCGGTGCGCCGCCCGTCCATTCTCCGACTCCACGACGTCACCATAAAGCCGCACCGGAAAAGCCGCCGGTCGATCTGCGCCCGCCGTTCCCTTTCACCCGCGCCCGTGGAGCCGCACCGGGGACATAGGGTGTCCGGGTGGGCAACGAGATCTCCTTCCCGCGCCAACACGCGCGCACCCAGCGGTTCACCCTCGGCGCACCCCGGACGTTCACCGCCGCGCCGGACGGCACGAAGGTGTACTTCCTCCGCACCGCCACGGCCACGAGCCGGGCGAACGGCCTGTGGGCGTTCGACACCGCGACCCGCGCCGAGACGCTGCTGGCCGACCCCGGCGTGCTGCTGACCGACCCCGAGGACCTGTCCCCGCAGGAGCGGGCCCGCCGCGAGCGCACCCGCGAGTCGGCCGCCGGCATCGTCGGCTACGCCACCGACAGCGCCGTGCGGCAGGCCGTGTTCGCGTTGTCCGGCAGGCTGTTCGTGGTCGAGCTCGCCACCGCCGCCGTGCGGGAACTGCCGGTCGCCGGCGCGGCCATCGACCCGCGCCTGGACCCGACCGGGCGCAAGGTCGGCTACGTGGCCGACGGCGCGCTGCACGTCGTGGACCTGGGGACCGGCGCGGACCGGGTGGTCGCCGAGCCGGACGGCCCGGACGTCACGTGGGGCCTGGCGGAGTTCATCGCGGCCGAGGAGATGGGCCGCTACCGCGGCTACTGGTTCTCCCCGGACGGCGAGCGGGTGCTGGCGGCCCGGGTGGACACCGCGCCCGTGCCGCGCTGGCACATCGCCGACCCGGCGAACCCGGACCGGCCCGCCGCCGAGATCGCCTACCCCGCCGCGGGCGAGGCCAACGCGGTGGTGGAGCTGGCGATCCTCGGCCCCGGACGCACCGACGTGACGTGGGACCGCGAAGCCTTCCCGTACGTCACCACGGTCTCGTGGACCTCGTACGGCAAGCCGCTGGTGCAGGTCCAGTCGCGCGACCAGCGCCGCGTGCTGGTCCTGGCGGTCGACCCGACGACCGGCGCCACCGAGGTCGTCGCCGACGACACCGACCCGCACTGGCTGGAGGTCGTGCCGGGCGCGCCGCGCTGGACCCCGGCCGGCGAGCTGCTGCGCGTGCTGCCGATCGGTGACGCGAACCGGCTCGTCGTCGGCGACCGGCCGTGGACGCCGGACGGCTTCCAGGTGCGCGCGGTGCTCGACGTCGCCCGGGACGGCGTGCTGGTCACCGCGTCCGTGGACGACCCGACCCAGACGCACGTGTTCCTGGTCGACGGCGACGACATCACTCGACTGTCCACTGAGGACGGTGTGCACGGCGCGACCCGGGCGGGTGGCGTGCTGGTGCTGTCCCGGTCGTCGCTGGACCACTTCGGGCCGAAGGTCACCGTCTCCACCGGAGGCGAGATCGGCTCGTTCGCCGAGACGCCCGTGCTGGCGCCGGACGTGCGGCTGCTCACCGTCGGCGAGCGCGACCTGCGCGCGGCGCTGCTGTTCCCGCGCGGCCACGTGCCGGGCACCAGGCTGCCGGTCCTGCTCGACCCGTACGGCGGCCCGCACGCGCAGCGCGTGGTGTCGGCGCGCAACGCCTACCTGGCCTCGCAGTGGCTGGCGGACCAGGGTTTCGCGGTCCTCGTCGTGGACGGGCGCGGCACGCCCGGTCGCGGTCCGGCGTGGGAGCGGGAGATCGTGTTCGACTTCGCGGGCGCCACCCTCGAGGACCAGGTGGACGCCCTGCACGCGGTCGCGGCGGGCGAACCGGACCTCGACCTGACCCGGGTCGGCATCCGCGGCTGGTCCTACGGCGGCTACCTGGCGGCGCTGGCCGTGCTGCGCCGCCCGGACGTGTTCCACGCGGGCATCGCGGGCGCGCCGGTCACCGACTGGCGGCTCTACGACACCCACTACACCGAGCGCTACCTGGGCCACCCGGCCGAGAAGCCCGAGGTGTACGAGGCCAACTCGCTCATCGCCGACGCGCCGAAGCTGGAGCGCCCGCTGATGATCGTGCACGGCCTGGCGGACGACAACGTGGTGGCCGCGCACACCCTGCGCCTGTCGTCGGCGCTGCTCGCCGCCGGCCGGCCGCACACCGTGCTGCCGCTGTCCGGCGTGACCCACATGACCCCGCAGGAGCAGGTGGCGGAGAACTTGCTCCTGCTCCAGGTCGACTTCCTGCGCCGCGCGCTGGCCTGAGACGCGGAACGGGGCCGTCCCCCGCGAGGAGGACGGCCCCGTTCGAGCCTGGCGTCAGGCCAACGAGTGGCGCACCAGGTACGGCGGGATCGAGTTGCCGACCAGGGCCAGGTCGTCGATCGTCTCCGGCTG
Source organism: Actinosynnema sp. NPDC091369 (assembly GCF_044757065.1). Lineage (NCBI taxonomy): Bacteria > Bacillati > Actinomycetota > Actinomycetes > Pseudonocardiales > Pseudonocardiaceae > Actinosynnema > Actinosynnema sp. NPDC091369. The sequence continues at coordinate 825,214 of NZ_JBIVUG010000003.1, forward strand.
GTAGCCGCACTCGGGCAGCCGCTCGACCATCAGCGCGGTCGGGTCGGCCACCTCGTCGGCGCGCCCGAACAGGTACGCCCACTCGTGCTCGTCCGAGCCGTAGTACGCGACCGTGTCGAACACCTCGTTGAACCGCTGCCACATGCGGGTCAGCGTGGTGTTGCGCCACATCGTCTGGCAGCCCGCCTGGGACACCACGACGCCGCCCGGCGTGAGCAGCGCCTTGCACATGGCCAGGAACTCGGCGCCGTACAAGCGGTTGTGCTGCGCCTCTTCCTCGCGCTCGTCCGGCAGGTCCACCAGGACGATGTCGTAGCGCTCCGACGTCGTCCGGATGTACTCGTAGCCGTCGATGTAGCGCACGTGGACCGGGCCTTCGCCCTTCTCCGCCAGCGCGAGCTCGTCGAGCGTGTAGCCGTAGGGCAGGTGCTCGGCGCACAGCCGCACGGCCTGCGAGTCGATGTCGATGTGGTCGACCACCGAAGCGCCGGCCGCCACCGCCATCTGGCACACCACGCCCTCCGACGACCCGATGACCAGCACCCGGTCGACCCGGTCGGCCAGCAGCAGCGCCGGGACCATCAGCGCCTCGTGGTAGGTGAGCTGGCTGAACTCGGTGCTCTGCCGGTCGTCGTCGCAGAACAGCGACAACCCCTGGGCGGTGCGGGCGATCACCAGGTGCTGGAACTCGGTCCTGGTGTCGACCACGACCTCCTCGACGTCCCAGTGCCTGGTCATGCCGGCCGCGAGCGGTTCGCGGATCAAGACGCCTTCTCCTCACCGACGAGCGCGGGGACCCGGTGGCCCCGGCTGATCATGTCCGTCCGTGCCGACACCGCACCCAGGGCCTCGGCCAACAACTGCACCGCGAGCGCGGGCTTGGCACGCGTGCCGCACGTGAACACGTCCACGAACACGGCACCGACTTCCGGGTACGTGTGGATGGACGCGTGCGACTCCGACAACAGGGCCAGCACGGTGACCCCTTGCGGCTCGAACTGCTTGGAGACCACCTCCAACACCGTGGCATCAGCCTGGGTGAGCGCCTCGCCGAGCGCGTGTCGCAGGAACTGCTCGTCGTCGAGCAGTTCCGGGCTCACGCCTTCGAGCTCGGCGAGCACGTGCTGTCCTGCGAACAAGCCGACCGGCTCGGATTCGCACGGGAGTTCGGACATCAATCACTCCAAACATCTTCAGGAGGGGGCACAGCAGCGGACAGGCGGGAGCGCGCTCATCGCACGCAGTGGGTGGCCAGCGGCGGGAAGCCGTTGAACGCCACCGACGAGTAGCTGGCCGTGTAGGCGCCCGCGCCGAGCAGGTCGACGTGGTCGCCCGCGCGCAGGTCCAGCGGCAGCTCGTAGCACGTGTTCTGGTACAGCACGTCGTCCGCGTCGCACGTCGGACCGGCCAGCACGACCGGGCCGACCGGGCCACCGTCCTTGCTGGTGACCAGCGGGTACGCGATGGCCTCGCCCTCGGTCTCCGCGAGGCCGCCGTAGCGGCCGATGTCGAGGAAGACCCAGCGGCGTTCGTCCGAATAGGACTTCCGGGACACCAGCACCACTTCGGAGCGGATCAGGCCCGACTCGGCCACGATAGCGCGTCCGGGCTCGATCATCACCTCGGGCGCGAAGTCGCCGAAGTGGCGGGCGATGGACGCGGTGATGGCCGCGCCGTACTCCGCCAGCGGCGGCGGCTGCTCCAGGTAGCCCGCGGGCAGGCCGCCGCCCAGGTTGACCGTGGTCGGCGCGAGCCCCTCGGCGCGCAGCTTGCCGATGATGTCGGCGGCGTCGGCGATGGCGCCGTCCCAGCCGTTCGGGTCGAGCTGCTGCGAACCGGCGTGGAACGCCACGCCCAGCGGAACGAGGCCGAGCTCGGCGGCCAGCCGCAGGAGATCCGTCGCCATCTCGGGCGAGCAGCCGAACTTCTTCCCGAACGGGTAGGTGGAACCCTTGCTGTTGACCAGGATCCGCAGCAGCACCGACGCGCCGGGCGCGTGCTCGGCCAGCGTGCGCACGTCCTGTTCGCTGTCGGACACGAAGAGTCGCACACCGCGCCCGTGGGCGTAGGCGATGTCCCGCGCCTTCTTGATCGGGTTGCTGTAGGAGATGGCCTCCGGCGCCGCGCCGCGGGCCAGGCACAGGTCGATCTCGGCCGGGCTGGCGACGTCGAAGCTCGACCCCTCGGCGGCCAGCAGCTCGACCACGTCGGGCGTCGGGTTCGCCTTGACCGCGTAGAAGATCCCCACCCGGGGCAGCGCCGCGCCGATCGCCGCGAACCGGTCGCGCACCGTCGGCAGGTCGATGACCAGGCAGGGCGTGTCCGGTCGGTCGTGGTCCAGGAAACGACGAATACGAGCCATTGCCTCGTTGAGCCGGTCGTCGGCAAAGCTCGTCGTCATCTCGCTAGGGGTCCCCCTCCGCAACCATGAGCAGGCATGGTCAGACCGTGTTCGGGCACGGCCGTCCACTCTAGGTGGTGAAGGCGAAAAATGCGCTATCGGCCGGCGAACTTGTGACGCAGCTCCACGACGGTGATGTCCGGCGCCGCGCCGACGCGCACCGGCGGGCCCCAGAACCCGGCGCCGTTGCTGGTGTAGACCTGCGTGCCGTCGACGGTCTCCAGCCCGCTGCGCACCGGCTGTTGCAAGCCCACGGCGAGGTGGAACGGGAACATCTGGCCGCCGTGCGTGTGCCCGGACAGCTGCAGGTCCACGCCGTGCTTGGCGGCCTCGCGCACCTGCACCGGCTGGTGCGCCATCAGCACCACCGGCGTGGACGTGTCGCGGCCGTCCAGCGCGCGGGCGAAGTCCGGACCGTCCTGGAAGGCCGCGCCGGTGACGTCGTTGACGCCCGCGAGGTCGAACGACGCGCCGGCCCGCTCGATCCGCAGCCGCTCGTTGCGCAGCGGGTTGACCCCGAGCCGCTCCAGCTCCGCCAGCCACGGCTCGACGCCGGAGTAGTACTCGTGGTTGCCGGTGACGAAGAAGCTGCCGTGCGTGCTCACGAGGTCGCGCAGCGGAGCCGCCGCCTCGCCCAGCTCGTCCACCGTGCCGTCCACCAGGTCGCCGACGACCGCGACCAGGTCCACCCGCTGCTCGTTGATCATCCGCACGATCCGCTCGGTGTGCCCGCGGCCGAGCAGCGGCCCGAGGTGGATGTCGCTCACCACCGCGATCCGGTAGCCGGACAGCCGCTGGTCGAGCTTGCCCAGCGTCACCGGCACCCGCTTGACGACCGGGTCGCCCAGCGCCTGCGTGGTGCCGAAGCCGACGACGCCCGCCGTGGCCACCCCGCCCGCGACGGCGAGCGACCGCGCGATGAACAGCCGTCGACCCGGGTCGGCGGGCTGCCCGCCGAGCGTGGCCGCGGGGGTCTCGACCGGCGCGTCGGGCGCGCCGACGGCGACCGGGGCCTCGTGCGCGCGCGCCGCGCGGTTCAGCACCAGCCGCGGGATCTCCAGCACGCCCAGGATCAACGAGAAGTAGAACGCGCCCGCCAGCCAGATGAACCCCGGCCACGCCACGACCGCCCCGAACGACCCGCCGAGCCTGCTCACCGCCAGCGCCGACATCACCAGCAGGTAGAGGAAGACCACAACGCCGGTGCCGATCCGGCGGCCGCGCCCCGGCCGGGTCGTGGCCCGCACGGCCCGCTTCCAGATGTAGTAGTGGGCCGCGCCCATCACGACCGCGAACAGCACGAAGAAGAACAACGCGGGGCCTCCCAGGGGTGATGAACCCAGTCTCCACGAAACTCGGCGCGGGCATGCAACCCCCCGGGGCCCTGTGGGCGTGATTACCTCGTACCGCAGCACGGGGGAGGACAGATGAGTGATCGGGACGCCGCGTTCGCGGAGTACTTCGCGGCGCGTTCCGAGGCCATGCGCGGCACGGCGTACCTGCTGTGCGGCGACTGGCACCGTGCCGAGGACCTGGTTCAAGCGACGTTCGCGAAGCTCTACGTGGCGTGGCGGCGGATCAACCGGCACGAGGCACTCGACGCCTACACCCGCCAGACGCTGGTCCGGACGTTCGTGTCGGACCTGCGCCGGGGCTGGTTCCGCAAGGAACGGGTGAGCGAGACCACCGCCGACGTGGCGGACGTCTCGCGCGGCTCGGCGGAGGACCGGCTGGTGCTGCTCGCGGCGCTGGCGAAGGTGCCCCCGAGGCAACGGGCCGTGCTCGTGCTCCGGTACTGGGAAGACCTGTCGGTCGAGGAGACCGCCAGGGCGTTGAGCTGTTCCGAAGGAACGGTGAAGAGCCAGGCCGCGCGGGGGCTGCAGACGCTGCGCGGCCTGATCACCCCTCAGCAGGGAGAAAAGGTGCGATGAACGAGCACGAGCTGAAGAGCGCGTTGCAGGATGTGATGGTGGCGAGCAGCCCGCCGCCACCCATGAGCCCCGAGGCTGCGCTGGAGCACGGCCGCCGCGCGCAGCGCCGCAGGCAGACCGCGGTGGGGGGCGGTCTCGCCAGTCTCGCCGTGGTGGCCGTCGCGGTGGGCGCGGTGCTGGTGCCGAACCTGACCGGTGGCGGCTCCGACCTGCAGGTGGCGGGAGGGCAGTCGGCGTCCGCCCCGTTCGTCACGCCCACGGACGGGCCGCCGTCGCAGTCGCGGTGGGTGACCGTGACGCCGCCGCCCAGCGGACCGCCGTCCAGCGGACCACCGCCGTCCAGGACGAGCACCCAGTGGCCGAACGGGCAGAGCGACCGGACCGCGACCAGCGGGCCGCGCGCCGACAAGGGCGCCAAGCTGCTCAACGACCTGGCCTCGTCGCTGCCGCCCGGCGTGAAGGCCGAGGACCGGCAGCGGATCGGGTTCGCCGACTACGGGCCCATGACCTGGCGGCAGGCGCAGTTCGCCGAGTACGCCGGCGAGCTGGAGGTCTGGGACTACGAGGCGCGCACACCGGTCGTCATCACCGGTGAGGCGGGCGTCGGCGAGCTGTTCATCCAGGTCGAGACCAAGGGCAACACGCGGCTCGGCGACCTCGTCGGGTGCGCGGCGGCGACCAAGTACGCCTACCCGGTCTCCGGCGGCACGTGCGCGCTGGTCGACGTCGGCGGCAAGCAGGTCGCCCTCGTCACCGGGGCGACCCCGGACGCCGATGGCAACACGATGGACTCGGCGGCGTTCTACCGGCATCCGGACGGCACGCTGGTGACCGTGGCGTACTCGAGCGAGTACCTGGAGTCGGGCCACCCGGCGCTGTCGCGGCCGGCGTTGACCGGCGAGCAGCTCGCGGCGATCGCCGCGGACCCGAAGTTCCACCTGGACTGAAGCCACCGCCGGGGACGGGGAGGCCGGGCGCGAGTGCGCCCGGCCTCTTCGGTGTGCGCCCGGCTCCGTGTGCCTGCCGTGTGCGCCCAGGTGTGCCTGTGCGTGCCCTTCGTCGCGCGTCCGAGGGTCCTCCGTTCGGGTGTTCGTGCAGGTACCGTGCTGTTTGCCATGCGGACACTGCTCATCGACAACTACGACTCGTTCACCTTCAACCTGTTCCAGTACCTGGCCGAGGTGAACGGGCGCGAACCGGTCGTCATCACCCACGACGACCCGCGGTTCCGGCTGTCCGACCTGCGGCGCTTCGACAACGTGGTGATCTCGCCCGGCCCCGGCCGGCCGCAGCGCGAGGCCGACTTCGGCCTGTGCCGCGCGGTGATCGAGCACGCCGAGATCCCCCTCCTGGGCGTCTGCCTGGGCCACCAGGGGCTGTGCCTGGCGCACGGCGCGTCCGTGGGCTTGGTCACGCCCCGGCACGGCGTGGTGGACGACGTGCGGCACACCGGGGTGGACGTGTTCGCCGGTCTGCCGTCCCCGCTGCCCGTCGTGCGGTACCACTCGCTGGCCGTGTCCGACCTGCCACCGTCGCTGGAGCCGATCGCCTGGGCGGCGTCCGACGGCGTGCTGATGGGCGTGCGGCACCGGTCGCGGCCCGCGTGGGGCGTGCAGTTCCACCCCGAGTCGGTGTGCACGTCGCACGGCCACCAGCTGCTGGCGAACTTCCGCGACCTGACCGGGGCGTCGACCGCCCCGCCCGTCCTCCCTCCGTCGGCGCCGGTGCCCGCGTCCGTGCCCGCTCGTGAGGTGCTGGTGCGGCGGGTGGACGCGCACCCGCCGCCGGAGGAGGTGTTCGCGGCCCTGCACGGGGCGTCCGAGGACGCGTTCTGGCTGGACAGCAGCATCGAGGGCGAGCGTGGCCGGTTCTCCGTGATGGGTGACGCGTCCGGCCCGCTGGCGCGCGTGGCGACGTACGACGTGTGGACCGGCGAGGTGACGGTGGACGGGGTGGCGCACCACGGGCCGTTCTTCGACTGGCTGGAGGCCGACCTGGCGGCGTGGCGCGTGACGCCGCCGGACGTGCCGTTCGAGTTCGCCCTCGGCTGGGTGGGCTACCTCGGCTACGAGCTGAAGGCCGAATGCGGCGGCGCGGCGGCGCACCGTTCGGAGCAACCCGACGCGGCATTCGTGTTCGCCGACCGGGCGCTGGTTTTCGACCACGTTTCGCGGTGCGTGTACCTGTTGGCGTTGTCCGACGAGGACGGCTGGTTGGGCCGAACGGCCGATTTCCTGCGTCATTTCGCCGCCGGTCCGACCGCGCCCCCCGGCCGGGCCCGAGTCGACTCCGTGCAGGCGCGGCACAGCCGTTCGCACTACTTGAAGCTGGTCGCGGCTTGCCAGGAGGCCATCACGGCGGGCGAGAGCTACGAGGTGTGCTTGACGAACACGGTGACGTGGCGCGGCGAGCTGGACCCGTGGGACGCCTACCGGTTCCTGCGCGCGGAAAGCCCCGCGCCGTTCGGGGCGTTGCTCCGTTTCGGTGCGCTCTCCGTGCTCAGCACTTCACCCGAGCGGTTCATCCGGGTCGACCGACAGGGTGTCGTCGAATCCGAGCCAATCAAGGGCACGCGTGCCCGCGGGGCGACCCCCGCCGAGGACGAGGGTTTGCGCAGGGCCTTGGCTGCCAGCGCGAAGGACCGCGCGGAGAACCTCATGATCGTGGACTTGGTCCGCAATGATCTGGGCCATTGCGCGGAAGTCGGCAGCGTGCGGGTGCCCAGGATCTTCGAGGTGGAGAGCTACGCGACAGTGCACCAGCTGGTGAGCACCGTTCGGGCCCGACTGCGTTCCGGTAGTTCCGCCGTGCGGGTGGTTAGGGCGGCGTTCCCGGGCGGGTCCATGACAGGCGCGCCCAAGATCCGGACAATGCAGATCATCGACGGGCTGGAAGCCGGGCCCAGGGGTGTGTACTCCGGGGCGCTCGGTTACTTCTCACTCTCCGGAACGGCCGACTTCAGCATCGTCATCAGGACGCTGGTGGTGGACCGGGACAAGGTGAGTTTCGGGGTCGGCGGCGCGGTCATCGCGCTGTCCGACCCCGTGGAGGAATTCGAGGAGACCGCGGTCAAGGCGACCGCGCTGCTCCGGCTGGCAGGCGTCGGCTTCCCGGGCCGCGCTCCCGCGCCCGAGTAGCCGCTGACCTGCTGTTCTCCCCTGCGGCAGAGGTGGCCTGCCGCAGGGGAAAACGAGGCGAGTCAGGACGCGTGGGCTTCCTGGAACTGCACGACCAGGCCCTGGGGAATGCGGCCCCGGTCGGAGATCTGGTGGCCCTGTGCGCGCGCCCAGTCCCGAATCGCCTGGGCCTGCGCCTTGTCACCAGCCTTTACCGTGCTCTTGCCGGTGCCCTTGCGCTGCTTGCGGCCGCCCGCGCGGCGCGCCTTGGCGACGAAGTCGGCCAGGGACTCGCGGAGCTTGTCCGCATTGTCCTTCGAGAGGTCGATGGAGTACTCCACACCGTCCAGCGCGAAGGTCACGGTCTCGGCGGCTTCGCTGCCGTCGAGGTCGTCGATGAGTTGGACGACGGTCTGCTGTGCCACTGTTCCTCCGTGTGTGCTCGCATAGCGCGTGCTGCCCTCGACTTGTTCTGCGCCACACGCTTAGGTCGCCACCATAGTGCACGAGAGGAATATCGCCTAACCTTTCGCGGTGAAAATGTGACTGATGCCCCCGGACGGGTCATTTCGCGACACAAACCGCACCGAGCCGAAATGTGCGGCCCCGTCCGCCGTCACCCCGTGGTGCCCGTCACACCCGGTCGAGTGGCCTATCCTGGACCCGGATACCCGCCCAGGGTAGGGAAGGTCGGGAGCGATGCTCGGTTACACGGCGGACAAGGACGCGTACCTCAAGCGATTGCGCCGCATCGAGGGCCAGGTCCGCGGCCTCCAGCGGATGGTCGAGAACGACGAGTACTGCATCGACGTGCTGACCCAGATCTCCGCCGCCACGAAGGCGTTGCAGGCGGTGTCCCTGGGTCTGCTGGACGAGCACCTGAAGCACTGCGTGGCGCAGGCCGTGGCCGAGGGTGGCGAGGTGGCGGAGGAGAAGATCGCCGAAGCCTCCGCCGCCATCACCCGCCTGGTCCGCTCCTGACGCCACCCCGCCCGGCCGCCACCCCGGACGGCGGCCGGGCGACCTGATCGAGTACAGTGCTCCCGCCGGCCCCCGTAGCCCAATCGGCAGAGGCAGCGGACTCAAAATCCGTCCAGTGTGCGTTCGAGTCGCACCGGGGGCACAAGGTCTGACCAGGCCGAACAACTGAAGATCACGCAGAGTTGATGATCTCTGTCCATGACGGTGTCCTTGAGTACACTGAGTGACATGGGCAGAGTCAGTGCTGCGCGCCGCCCGAAGGGCAACATCCGGGAGCGCGGGAACTCTCTTCAGGTCCGGTACTTCGCCGGACGAGACCCGGTCACGGGCAAGGACGTCTACCTCACCGCCACGGTCCCCGGCCGCGATGACGCGGCGTACCGCAAGGCTGAGGACAAGCTCGCCGAGTTCCGCACCCAGGTGAACAAGCAGCGCTCTGCCGAGTCGAGCGTCTCGCTGTCCTATGCGCTGGACGAGTGGATGCGGACCAGCGAGATCGAAGACAGCACGCGCAAGACTTACGTCGGGTACATCGAGCGCACCATCAAGCCGGCGGTCGGTGGTCTCCCGGTGAAGAAGATCACTCCGCGCATCCTGGAGAGCTTCTACACGGAACTTCGCCGCTGCCGGGTGCGCTGTGACGGCAAGCCGCACGTCGAAAAGCACGTCACCGACGAGCCGCACGACTGCGTGGAGAAGAAGTGCAAGTCTCATGTTTGCAAGGGGATGGCTGCCTCGACGGTCCGTCAGATTCACTCGATCCTCAGCGGCACACTGGATGCCGCCGCGCGGTGGGAGTGGATTGACGCCAGTCCGGCGCAGCTCGCCCGACGCCCGAAGCAGAAGCCGCCACAGCCGGACCCGCCCACTCCTGCCGAAGCCGCTCGCTTGGCCGAAGAGGCGTTCCGGATGGATGACGACTGGGGCACTTTGGTGTGGCTGGTCATGACAACAGGGATGCGTCGCGGCGAGCTGTGCGGCCTGCGGTTCAACCGAGTGGACCTCGACGCGGAGCTGATCGACCTGCGTCGTAACTGGGTTGGTGGCAAGGAGAAGGACACCAAGACACACCAGAACCGCCGGATCGCGCTGGACTCCGAAACGGTCGCGCTGCTCCGCGAGCATCGTGAGCGCGTGGCTGAACGGGTGCGTTCGGTCGGTGGCGAGTTCACCGAAGACCTGTTCGTGTTCAGCGGTACCCGGTCGCTCGACCACAGGCAGCCGTACTCGCCGAACGCCGTGACGCAGCGATACAAGGACATGGCAACCAGGCTGGGGATCGACACACACCTGCACGCACTACGGCACTACTCGGCCACGGAGTTGTTGACTGCCGGCGTGGACCTCCGCACGGTCGCCGGACGTCTCGGGCACGGTGGGGGAGGCGCGACCACATTGCGCGTCTACGCCGCGTGGGTCGCAGCGTCGGACCGCAAGGCAGCCGAAATCCTCGGGTCACGGATGCCGAAGCGGGCGCGCAAGTGATCTCAGCCGGTTAGAGCTTCCAGCCTCCTGCGCTGCCGCACTGAACCGACCTGCGCGGCCAGTAGCCGCGCTCGTTCCGCATGAGCCGACGCGTCGCGCCTTTCACCGTGCACGAACAGCACCTGCACCAAGTCTACTCGTAGGGCCGTTTCCGCCCGTGCGAAGTCAGGGTGCAGCCGGTCGAGCGCGCTCGACAGCACGTCCACTGCCTCAGGTTCGCCGAGTCGGGCGAGCGCACTACCTCGCCACCTGGAGAGGTGCGTTCCGTCGAACACGAGGTATGGCGCTTCCGTGTCGGCGGAATCGGCAGGCATGATCCACTCAGCGTGGTCAAAGGTGCGAAGGCTGCCATCACGGTCGCCGGCCGCAGCCAACGCTTCGCCGTGACCCGCCAGCAGCCACGAGGTGAGCAGCCCCGGCGCGCGGTGTTCCGCAACAGCGCACGCGTACCGCGTCAACTCCACCGCGGATTCCGTCTCGCCGATATCGAGCAGTACGACGGCCTGTCCTGCGCAGGCGTAAGCCTCCAACGCGCTTGATTCCGCGACGCGTGCCGCGCTCCGGGCCTGGTCGTAGTGCTCCCAGGATTCCCGGAGCAAGCCTTGGTCGAGTGATTGCCAGCCCGCGAGCGTGGACGCGTCCACCAAGACCCGGGCGAGCGCCGTTCTCGACTGTGGGTCGAGGACGTTTCCGAGCAAGTTCCACATCTGGCTGATCTGTGCCCGCAGCTCGCCGAGCAGCGCCGACGCGCCCAGCCGTCGATCAATGACCCGCGTGAGGTCGAGCTTCTGCTGAAGCAGTGACACGGTCGCCCGATCGACGGCACGACCGGACCTGATCCGTGCCCGTAGCTCCAGCGCCTCACTTGACCACGCCTGCGCTTCGGATGAGGCGGGCGCGACCGGCTTCAGCAGCCGGTCGATCGGCACGCCGAGCATTTCCTCAAGCAGTCGTTTCGTGCCTGCCCTGACCGGTCCGAGAGGTCGGCCGTCGGTGCGTCGACCGGTTGCCAGCCGGTTGACGTGGCGGGCGCTGAGCGTCGCGTCGATGCCGTGTTCGTGAGCGAACAGGTTGGCCTGTTCGCTGAACTGCTCGGGCGTCAGCCCGCGCTTGTGAAGCAGTTCGCCCAGCAGCGTGCTTCGGTGCCCTGACTCCATCGGATGATCTCCATGTCACCAATGTCAGCGCTGACGACTATACGACCCCATAGGTCCGCGTAGGTCGCTGGCAGGTTATTTACCGCGACTGGACCACTCGGAAAGCTGAAGTCAGCGAATCGTCGAAGGTTGGTGATGATCGTGGCGTGGAGTGAGTTGGCCAGTGATCTCGGCGGGGTCGGGCTGTTCCTGGTGTGGCTCGTGATCCCTCTGCTCTACCTCGTCGTCATCGGTCGGCGGTACGTCCGGCAATGCCAGGAGAGCGCTCAAGCGGCGGTGTGGGCGCGCGACGAGGTGCGCCAGATCCGCGAGGAACAGAGGGAAGGTGACCATGAGCCTGACGCTGGTGGATGACGAGGACAGCGAGAAGACCGTCTCGCTGTTCGATGACCCAGAGATCGTCGGCGCGGTTCAGGAACTGGTGGACGATCAGGCTCCGCGTGTGTTCGCGGTGGTTCAGGAGACGTTCGGGCCGCCGGAGGACTTGCAGATCGTGGCGTGGGGCATGACCACCAGGACGGGCGTTGAGGTGATCGACGTCCACGGCGGGATGCGCATGGGTCTGAGGTCGGCGGAGAACGTGCTGATCTTCTACCGGGCCCGTGGGCGTGCGATCCCCCGGATCTTCTGGGTCGGGGGCAAGGGGTGAGCGGTAGCGGACGAGAGATCGCGCTGGAGTGCGTGGCGCGCGGGTGGCCGGTGGTTCCGGGCGCGTTGTGGATCGATGACACGTACGTCGATCCGGTGACGAACACCGACTGTGAGGCCCTTGCCCTCGCGTCTCCGGTCATGGCGACGTTGGACCCTGCGGAGGTTCGGCGGTTGTGGCCGGTGTTGGAGGAGGGTGTCACGCGGTCGGTGTTGGTGGTGCTCGGATCGCTGTTGGCTGCGGTGGTGGTGGAGCCTGAGCCGGCGCGGCGGGTGGTGGCGTCGGCGGCGTTCCGGGCGTCGCCGACGCCGGTGGTGATGCTCCCGGTTCCGACGCTCGGACTGATGATCGAGTCGGCGGCGTTCGTGGTGTCGTCGGCGGAGGGGTTGGACGAGAAGTTGGTCTTCCCTTCGGGCGCGATGCTGCCGCTGCCGCCCGCCGTGGTCGAAGGACACCGGACGCAGTGGTTGGTGTCGCCTGCCGAGTGTGACGGGCTGATGAGCGGGCCGGAGTTGGCGGGCCTGTTGGAGACCTCCAACCGTCGTTGACCGCGCACCGCCGGTTGGGCATGGGGTGCCGGACGCCTCCCCCGGCACCTGTGGGACGGGACGGCCGTGTGCGAACCATCCATCCGGATGGCACCGCACACGGCCGTTTCGTGTCGTATGGGACGGGTTTCCCTGTCCCGTCCCACCTGTCACAAGGGCGTGTTTGCGCTGGTGAGAGGCGCTATGTGAGGTGTCACAGCCGATGGGACGGGTTCACCGGCGTGGGACGGGGTCCGGGACGGGTCAGCGGTCATCCTCGACCACCTCCCCGTCCACGATCGCACCCTCTTGAACGGCGGCGACTGCCGCGCGGATGTCGGCGACGAGGTAGCCGCGCACCTGCCGCACGCCGTCGTCGGTGGTGATCCGGTCGCGGGTCGGACGGCATCCGAACTCACCCATGCGCAGACCGAACGCGGTCGGCTCGAGGTCCAACGCGGCCACCAGTTCCGCTGTGGGGACGAACTCGCGTCCACCCGGTTGCAGATCGTCGCCGAGGTAGTCCACAACGGACGCCAGAGGTTCCGGCACCTCCGGTTCCTTGGTGCGTTCGGCGACCGTGCCAACCGCCTTGGCCACTGCCGCGTGATCGAGCATTGGGCGGTTGTCCTGTCCGGCCGCGTGGCCGGACAGGGTGCCCTCTGACTCCCTGAGCGCGCGTCCACGGGCGCAGATCGTGCGCCAGTCCTCGTTGGGCATGTAGTAGGTGCGGACGATGGTGGCGAGCACATCCGCCCCTGCTGTGGTCTCCCCATCCGGCCGGAGGATTCCCACGCCCTTGTGGGTGGCGAGTAGGCGGCTGCTATCGTAGCCGCGTGTGTTCATCTGCTCGCCCAGCACGATGTTGCTGTCACGCCAGTCCATGACCCGCAGCGCGAACCGCGAGCCCAGCACGGCCCGCAGGTTGCTGGGGATGGTCTTGCTGTCCGGCCGTTGGGTGGCCAGCACGAGCACGATTCCGGCCGCCGGTCCCTTGCGTGCGAGCCACGTCAGCAGCTCGCCGACGTACTCCCCTGCGGTCAGCTTCTTGTCCTGCACCTCCAAGGGTGTTCGGTCCTCCAGCGGGATCTGCACCTCGTCAACGAAGATCGCGGTCACCGGCATGTTCAGACTCGGGTCACGGGACATGGCCGGTGTGATCTTCGATTCCGGGCAGACCTCGTCGTCAAGGTCCTGCATCCGTCGGTAGCGGCCTTGCACCTCGGCGACGAGTTCCACGAGCCAGTCCACGAGCGCCAGGACGTGGGCCGGTTCGTCGCCTGCCATGAACCGGTGTGCGACCTGTGCCGCCGCGTACCAGTCCTTCCCGGCCTTGAAATCGGCCACGTAGAGCCGGGTGTGCGGGTCCAGGATCAAGCCCGCGGCTGCCAGCCGCGCCGCGAAAGTCTTGCCCTGCCTCGGGATCGCACCCACGAGCAACGACGTCCACACCAACGGCAGGTCCACCCGCCGCTGCCGTGCGTCACGGCCGAACGGCACCGGCCGCCACGCGTCCCACCGCTCGACGTTGAGCAACGGCGTCCGCAGTGGAGGTGAGCCGTAGGGGTCCTCGTCGGCGACCCACAGGGCGACCCTGCCCGCGTGGCCGCCGTTGCCGCGTACCCGCTCCACGATGAGCTGTACCTCGTCCACCGCGAGGGCCGATGCCAACGCCTCCCGGTTCTTCACCACGTCGGCCGCCTTGCGCGTCGCGGGCAGGTCGACCGTGACCGCCCACCCGTCACCCTGCCTGGTGGCCCGTTCGACCAGCCGCAAGCTCTCGTCCTTGCCGATGAGCTTCGCGTCCCGGAACGCGTCCACCAGCACCTGCGGATCCATCGTCCACGTCAGCGTCCGTGGACCCGCCAGCACCGGTTTGCGGCCCGGCGAGCCGTCCTTGCGCCGACCAAGTACCGCCAAGGCGACCGCGACCACCCCGCCGCCGGTCCACAGCACCCGGTGCCCGTAGACGAGATCGAGCACCGCGACCGCCACACCGGTGGTCGCGAGGGTGGCGCCGGTGACCTTCCACCGGAACAACCCCAGTGCCCGGATGTCGGTGAACTTGTCCGCCAACTTCTCCGACTGCTCCGCAGCGGCCCGGTAGTCGGCGACCCGCACCCACGACCGCCACCACCGCAACGCCACCACCAGCCCACGCACGACCGCGCCGACGAACCGGAACGGCGACCGCAGCACCGCCACCACGAGATCCTTGACGCCCTGCACCACGAGCCGCCGCGACTTCAAGGCACTCGGTACGCGCGGCGAACGCAGCCACCAGTCCGTCAGCCGCCGTGCCCACGACCCCCGCCGCAGCGGTGGCCCGTCGTTCACGAACTCGCCTTCCAAAACCGCGCTCACGACCTCCCTACCGTTCATGACCCGCTCCGCCCACTTCACGGACGAGCGTGGCGGCGAGCCGTGGTGACAGCCCGCGCGAGCACCCGGTCACCTCACGCACCCACGACGGCGTCACCGTGGTCCCTGGCGTCCACGCAGCCCGTGCTGCCGCCAGGTACTCCCCGAACGTGGTCCGGCTCCCAGTCCTCGTTCGCGGCCGTGGTTCATGAACGCTCGCCGGAGCACGCCGGTCGGCTTCCGTGAACGCTGCCGACACCGCTTCGGTCAGCTTGTCCCGCAGGTCGGTGACCGCCTCCGCCGCGACGAACACCACCAGCGGCGGGACCGAGTGCAGCACGATCCCCGACAACGACCCGGCCGCGTACGAGGCCCAGGTGTTCATGACGTAGGTGGCCGCGAGCGTGAACCACTTCGCCCGCCGCACCCACGGCCCCGTCCGCACCCGATACCGCGCCGTCACCTGCTCCGCCCGCAGGATCGCCAGCAGCACGAGCGACACCGTGGGATCGAGCAGCCAGGCGGCCAACCATGGCAGCGACCACACCGGCGCGTCACCGGCCGCGAAGTGCTGGACGTTGGTCATGGTGAAGCCGAGACCGAGCACGATCCCCGCCCAGCACAACCGGTCGACCTGCGCCCGCACCCGCTCCACCCGCAACGCGACCACGTCCGGCCGCGCCTGGTGCGCCCGCAGCTCCGCCGCCTCGGCAGCCTCCCGCGCGAGCCTGGCCGCCGTGTTCTCGTCCGGCGCGGCGGGTGGCCGCCCGAAGGCGACCACCCTTCCCACACCCTTCGGTGTGCTCACCGCCGATCACCCCTGCGACGCGGCCCGTCCACCGCGGTCACCGTCAACGCCCTGGTGAGCGTGTAAGCCGAGAACAACGCAGGCAGACCCAGCACCACCCACAACAGCGTGGAGTCCCGCCCATGGGTGATCACCAACCACTGCACACCCACAATGACGCCGGCCGTCACGAGCACCCGACCCGTGAGCGACAGCAACCGCGCCCCGGCCCGTGCCGTGTCCGCCGCAGCCTTCGCCTTGCGCGAACCGGCCCGCCACACCATCACCAACGCCAACAGCACACCGACACCGGCAAGCACCTGCGTAACAGTCAGGTTGATCGTCATGACGACGGCCCACCCATCCGGCTACGCCGAGCCAGCCACACCGGGTACAGGGCTCGCCGGTCCTCCTCGGACAGGCCACCCCACACGCCCACCGTCTCGGCACCGGCCGTGCGCAACTCCAGTTCCAAGCACGAGCGCTGCACGGGGCACTCGGCGCACAACCGGGCCGCCAACTCCCGGTCGGTCGACTCCTCCTCATCCCACTCGGACGCCTCGTCAGTCGGCACCAACCACAGGCACCGGCCATCCAGCGTGACGATCTCCCACAGCACCTCGTCCGGCACCGCCGCGAACCGGTCAAGATCCGCAGCGATCACTTCGTAGTAGTCGCCAGAGCTCACCAGGCACCTCCGGTGAGTCGAGCGATCTCACGGGCGGTCCGTCGCTCGGCAGCCATCCCGGCCACGTCGACCACGCCGCCGGAGTCGACGGCCCGCCGAACCATCTCCTCGACAGCCCGCGCTGGAACGACGTACCGAGTCCTCACCCGGACAGCCGGGAAGGCGTCTTCCCGGATGGCCCGGTAGAGGGTGGACGGATCGATGCGCATGAGGCGGGCAGCCTCAGGCACGGTGTAGAAGGTGGGCGAGTCAGCGCCCACACCAGTGGTCGTACTCAATGCTCACGCCTCCGAAAGACTGATTTCACCGCTCGAAGCGCTGACATAAGCCGTGATTATTGGCCAATAGCCGCTGATGTCAGTGAACGCTCCTAAATCCGCCTCAGTCGCGCGCTAACGTCGGCGCTGAGGGCGGAGCACGGAGGCGTACGTGAAAGAGGATTGGTCGGCAGTCGCGGAGGCAGTCAACGCCCGCGCGACGGAGCTGGCACTGAAGCAGCGGGAACTCGCCGAGAAGTCGGGCGTATCGCTCGCGATCGTGCGTGAGATCCAGCAAGGCCGAATCCAACGCCGACGCAACCCGCGCACCCTCGAAGCGCTGTCGATCGCGCTCGACTGGCACCCACAGCACCTGACCGCGGTTCTGAACGGCCAAAACCCGCCGGAAGCAGACGCGACCGCGGCACAGGTCGACAACCCGGTGATCCCGCTGCTGAACACCATCATCCGGGAGATTCGCGGACTGCGCGCCCAACTCGGGACGCTCACCAATCGACTTGACGACGAGTCGCGAAGAAAAGACTGACTCGCGGTGGTCGTTCGACGGTTCCTGCGTCGCTGTCATGGTAACAGCAGACCGCCGAACAGGGGGTAGAGATAATTGTCAGCGGCTAACGCCCCACGTGTTAGGTGGAGTTAAGTTCGCAGGTCACGGCCTCAGGGGACGGGGGAGAACGTGGCAGGACAACGCCGAGCCGACCGACCGATCACACGGCTCCAAGCCATCCGGCGCGAGTCGGGACGCACCCAAGCACAGGTCGTACGCTACTTCCTCGAACGAGGTAGGACACTAGGCATACCCGTAGCCAGCGAGTCAGCCTTATCCGTCATGCTCTCCCGCTGGGAGAACGGCCGCGTAGAAGTCACCGACCCTGGCTACCAACGACTCTTCCGCGAGTTCTACGGCCGAACCAACGAAGAACTGGGCTTCCCGCCCGAGCATCTGAACGAATCCGCCGAAGAACTCCGCGACCGCCTGGTCATCGCACGCAACATCGACCGCGAAACACTCGACCTGTTCCAACGCCAAGTCAACGACCTGCGCAACTCCGATGCACGCTTCGGAGCCGTCGTCGTCCTCGACCAACTGAACAACCTCGTCCGCCAAATGGAAAGCGTCAAAACGTTCAGCGTGAGCACCCACCTTCGCGAACGCCTGGCAGCCATCCTCACCGACGCCCGCACCCTCGCCGGCTGGACAGCACTCGACCGAGGCTCACAACTACAAGCGTGGCAGTACCACGAGGACGCCAAGGTATCCGCCCGCGAAGCCGACTCACCGCACCTCTTGGCGCACGCCACAGCACAGCAAGCCGTGATCCTCCTGGACATCGGCGAACCGGCCGCAGCAGTCGAGCTGCTGGAGCACGCGCGCCACGTAGCCGACAACCGCGCCCCGTCCCTCCTCCGAAGCTGGCTCGCCGCAGCACACGGAGAAGGACTCGCAGCGGCCGGACACCACGACGAGTCCCTACGCGCATTCGATGAGTCGCAAGCACTTCTGCCCACCAACCCGATCGACCCCGAGCTGCCTCACCTCATGCTCAACGACGGACACCTAGCCAGATGGCGCGGCAGCGCACTCGTGCGCCTCGCCGACCACAACGCCGTCACCAACCTCGAAGCGGCAGTGCGGGAACTGGAGACGTCCCCACACTCCGCCATCCGCGCCCAACTGCACATGTACGCCGACCTAGCCTTCGCCTACGCCACCGCAGCCGACAGCAAGGGAGCACTGAACTACGCGGCCAAAGCCCGCCAACTAGCCTCCCGCATCGGCTCCGACCGCCAACGCCAGCGCCTAGCCAAACTACAACTACCCGAGATCGGCTGACCCGGCATTGCGTGAAGCCAAGTAAAACAACAGCGGCACAATCGCCCCCGACCCAAGCACCTCACCACGCTTGATCAGCTCCAACATCCGATCAATCGGAATCCACTCGATCCGCGCGGCTTCCTCAGCGTCAGTCGGCTCGCCCACCTTCTCGGCATTCCGCCAGATGTAGGCGTTCACTGGAGCATCCACCATGCCGGGCAACGGTTGGAATGTAGCGATGTGCTCCGGCTCGCCGATCGGCCGCCAACCAGTCTCTTCGACGGCTTCCCTCGCCGCCGTAGTAGCCGGATCTTCACCTTCCTCAACCAGTCCACCAATGAGTTCATAACCCCACTGATCAACAGCAAACCGGTACCGCCAAAGCGTCAAAACCTCCTCATTTTGATTCAACAGCAATGCAACTGCGACGTGGTGCAATTTGACCACATGGTGCTCGAATCGTGTGCCATCCGGAGGTTCGACATCGACCAGGTTGAGTTGCACCCACGGGTTGTCATATATGGTGCGCTCGCCGCGGACCTTCCAGCTAAGTTTCTGCGGGTACTCAGTCACAGCATCGACTCTATGCCATAGGGAGTAAAAGTGGTAGTCGGCACGACGCACCCACAAGACACCAGTTTATCCATTCTGTCGTTTTTCTCGGACGCGAATTAGCGAAATTACGGCACCGACGTAAGGTCTGACTGTCGGTCGGGCGGGCTCATGAAGGTTCCAATAAAATTGTGCGTTCGGCAAATTGATGCTGCAATTGGGCCTTCGTCTGGTACCAAAGTGGGCAATTATCAAATTTGGCGCGGGGACTTGTACGATGCCAAGTGCTCGTCGCATAGGTAGAGTGTCAGACCCTCGGGAGTGGTGAACCGGGAAAGACCTCCCCACCGGCGTTCTGGGTCGAGTTTAACCAGCATCGCCTCCAGTGCCCTGAAATCGGCATCGTTCGTAGCACGTGCAGAAGCGGCATCGCTTTGAGCCTGGTCGCTTGACAGTTCACCTTTATACGCCAGTTCGGCAGGCACCTGATTTGCTAGTTCCTTCATCAGGTCACAATCTGCCTTTAGCTGGCTGTCCAACTGATCAACCGCAATACCGAGAATTGGTCCTGCAAGCGGCGCCGCATGCTTAAATGCGGTAATCATAAATTGCAAGTATGGCCCCAGTTTCTGAAACCACTCGTTCGGCTGCTTGATCCCGTAGCAACCGTTTGATTCTGGTAGCCTATGCCAGGCGCCAGGTTCTTCGCAATATAAACGAACCTCGTAGGGGGTACTGGCAATCCGTTTCCCATCTAGCGGTACAATTGCGATTACACTGGGGCAGCGTGTTTCTTGTTGCAGCTGTGCCAAATGTTGGAGCCTCAAGAACATATGCTGGGCGTAGCCGCCGTAATAATCGATTTTGTCATGTACGCGATTAACGTTCTGGTCAACTTTGTCGACGGTTTCGACGATACTGGTCATCGTACGCATAAGCTTTTCGATGTTGGCGCGTGTCGCATCCCGGTCGGTTGGTGCGATTCCGTGCAGAAGTCTGGTTACTGAAACAAATGTGCCGGACTTTCTGCACTCGATGTCGTCGCGAGGGGGGTTTCTTTCCAGTCTGGCTTGAAGGTCGTCATAGTCAAACAATTCTGCGCAGCCGCTGTCATTGTTTTCACTACCGCACGGGCAAGGTACTTGTCGAAGGATTTCGAGGCCTGGGTACCGTTCGAGAGTCAGATTTAGTCCATCGTCGAGCACTGAGAAGAAAGCGGCGGGGGACGGGCCGCGTACCGAGAGCTCGACAACGTTTCGATGGCGGTCAGCGCGGACGAGTGCCAAGTTTTTGCCGTCTGAGCTACGCAATAGCGCTCCTGTGCGCCAATGAATTCCCGTGCTAAACCGGTGTGATCGCGCTATAAACCACGTCGGAATTCCAGGTGGTGAAGTGTTTAGGCGGTACAATACGCGAATCTCATGCACGTTATCCGTGCTATAGCCTGTGTCCCATTGGGTCTTAAAGTCAGGAGGATCCCACTGTAGGCGCTCTACGACTAGACTTATTTCACCTTTTCTTCCGCCTTCGATGCGATATGAAAGGTCAAATTTGTCCATCATCCCAAGGAAGTGGTCGCGTAACCCGCGGTTGAGGTCGCTCCACAACTCGTCCAAATGACCTCTAGTGAGAATCCCGTGGGCGCCTGCTACGACGGAACTATCAAGCACTTTACTGATGTATTCATTTACCCAACTAGGCTTCAAGATTACGGTTTGAGAAAGCTCGACATCGTCGTGGTAGTACAGAATATCACCTAGTTGATGCAAGGCGGTCGCAATGTACTTTTGTTGCGGCGTATCGGCGACGCCGGAGTCATTGAGCATTTGCCATAGTTGCTGTGGTGTTGTGTAGGGTTCTTTTGTGCTTCTGATAGCGTTTGTTGCAGTTAGCCAGTCGCTTGGCCACTCTGCGCCCATAAGCGGAAGAAGTGCTGCTTCCCGTGATATGAACTTCGACAGCCCTTCAAGTCCCTCCCGTGTTTCATTATCGATAGAAAAACTACCTCTGATCATAGGATGATTATCGCGAAGCTCTTGGAGGGGAAGATCTACTGGGCGTCCATGGATGTGGGTCGCAACAAGAATGATCGGAGATTCTGGTGCTCGTGCGGTGATCATGTCTAGCCAGTATTGGAGCTTTCCCTGTTCCCAACCCAGGCGGGAATTCCAAAGCAAAAGAAAGAGTGCCCTATTGCTCATGAAGAACTGATGGGTTGCGTGATAGATCTGCTGTCCACCGAAATCCCAAAGATTTAGCTGCATTTGGGCATCCGGAGTATTGGGATGTGGCAACTTTAGATTACTTACGGTGATGCCATGAGTAGTGGGTTCACCGGCATCGTGATCTTTATTGGTCAGAGCTTTGACTAGGGAGGTCTTTCCTACCCCGCCCTCGCCGACAACCAATAGCTTAGATACCCATTGAGCCGAACTTCCGCGTTCGCGAGCGGCTAGAAACGCAAGAATGGAATCGGATCCACCTGCCGCAATTTCTGGAGGTGGACTAATGAGGGGATTCTCGGCAACTGCCAAGTTTTGAAGGCTCGCCATTTTCGCCATAGAAATCGGTAGATGGCTCAGTTGGTTTTGCTCGATATTTAGATCGCTCAAATTATGGAGGTTGCTGAGCGAGTCGGGTATTTGGCTGATTTGGTTGTTGGCGAGCCATAGCGTCGTGAGATTTGTTAGCTCACCTAGCCAGTCAGGTAGAGTGGTAATTTTGTTGCCCGAGAGATCGATGTAACCCAGTGCGGAGAGGTTGCTGAGCGAGTCGGGTATTTGGCTGATTTGGTTGTTGGCGAGCCATAGCGTCGTGAGATTTGTTAGCTCACCTAGCCAGTCAGGTAGATCGGAAATCTGACCTTCGTCGAGCCAAAGAAGGCTGAGATCGGCGAAATTTCGAATCGCGTCAGGTAGTCGGCTTAATTTGTTGTACCCTAGCCAGATGTGGCGCATTTTTGTGAGGTTGCCAATGGAGTCGGGCAAGTGAGTGAGCTGGTTGTTGCTGAGTTGGAGATTGGTGAGGTTGGTGAGGTTGCCAATGGAGTCGGGCAAGTGAGTGAGCTGGTTGTTGCTGAGTTGGAGATTGGTGAGGTTGGTGAGGTTGCCAATGGAGTCAGGCAAATGAGTGAACTGGTTGTAGTCGAGGTGCAGGTTCGTGAGCTTCGTCAAGCTGGTTAGCCAGGAGGGCACCTCGGCGAGGTGGCTTCCTGAAAGGTCGAGATCTACAAGATCGGTAAGCTTGCTCAGCCAGTCGGGTGCATAAGTGAGTTGATTTTGCCCAACTCGAAGAGAGGTTAGTTGCGCAAGATCACCGATCCATCCAGGAAGTTCGGTCAATAGATTGACGTTCAAGGAAAGGGTTGCAACTTCAGAAAGCCTGCTAGAGATGTGTGTGATTTGGTTGTTGTCGAGCCAGAGGTTGGTGAGGTTGGTGAGGTTGTCGAGCCAGTCGGGTAGTTGGGTGATTCGGTTGTTGCGTAGTCGGAGGGTGGTGAGGTTGGTGAGGTTGGTTAGC